>JAXLTM010000015.1:0-65877 GCA_046330055.1 Bacteroidia bacterium
AAAGTACAACATCCGTACTCCTTGATTCTCAACAGCACCTAATTTTTGGCTTTTGGCTTTATTTCAGAATTCTGAATTCTGAATTCTGAATTCACTCTGCTTCTGCCGTAGAAATTCCCTACTATTGCAAACTCATTTATTCAGTAAAAATATGCGTCATACCAGAGTTGTTGATCTTTTGAAATCAACAGATTACGGAAAAGAAGTTACGGTGAAAGGCTGGGTCCGGACTAAGCGTGGAAACAAGCAGGTGGCCTTTATTGCCGTGAACGATGGTTCAATCATTCACAGCATTCAGCTTGTTGCCGATTTGTCGTCTTTTAATGAAGAGCTGCTCAAACCGGTGACGACAGGTGCTTGCATTCGCGCAACCGGTACGTTAGTGCAATCGCAAGGACAAGGTCAGACAGTCGAAATTCAGGTGAAAGAACTTGAAGTGCTGGGCGGTGCTGATGAAACTTTCCCGTTACAGAAAAAAGGTCATACGCTTGAGTTCTTACGCGAGATCGCGCATCTTCGTCCGCGTACGAATACATTTGGTGCAGTGCTCCGCATGCGTCATCACATGGCGTTTGCAATTCACAAATATTTCAACGACCGCGGATTTTATTATCTCCATTCACCCATCATCACCGGCTCCGATGCCGAAGGTGCGGGAGAGATGTTTCGCGTTACTACTCTTGATCCGATCAACCCTCCGAAGAATGAACAAGGCGGTGTAGACTTTTCGGAAGACTTTTTCGGCAAGGCGACTAACCTTACCGTGAGTGGTCAGCTCGAAGGTGAACTTGGTGCAATGGCACTCGGACTCATCTACACATTCGGACCAACGTTCCGTGCAGAAAATTCAAACACGCCTCGTCACCTCGCCGAGTTCTGGATGATTGAACCGGAAATGGCTTTCTATGATATCAAGGATAACATGGATCTGGCCGAAGATTTTCTGAAGTATCTTATTCAGTATGCACTTGATCATTGCAAAGATGATCTTGAGTTTTTGAATCAGATGTACGACAAAGAATTGATTGCACGTTTGCAAATGGTTGTTGCAAATCCGTTTCAACGACTCACTTACACGGAAGCAATTGAATTACTGAAAAATTCCGGAAAGAAATTCGAATTCAAAGTTGACTGGGGAACTGATTTGCAGAAGGAACACGAGAACTGGTTAGTAGAAAATTTCAAACGTCCGGTTATATTGATTGATTATCCTGCACACATAAAAGCCTTCTACATGAAATTGAATGATGATGGAAAGACTGTTCGTGCAATGGATATTTTATTCCCATGGATTGGTGAAATCATCGGCGGCTCGCAACGTGAAGAGAATTATGACAAGCTTACAAAGCGAATGCGCGAAATGCATATTCCGGAGAAAGAAATGTGGTGGTATCTCGACACCCGCAAATTCGGAGCGTGCGAGCATGCAGGCTTTGGTCTCGGCTTTGAACGTCTCATGCTTTTCGTAACCGGCATGACGAATATCCGCGATGTAATTCCATTCCCGCGGACACCGAAGAATGCGGAGTTTTGATTTTGGGTTCCCGCAGAAAACGCTGACAAAAATTTGACTTACGCAGACTACTCTTGTGGCGTCTTGTGAACTTCGTGAACTTGTGGTAAAATAAAATCACAGTGCGGGTGGTTTGCTTTTTTCCGGAAACTAAGCAACCAGTATAAAAACACCTGCTTACTGTTTTAAAATCTTTCCTTCGCCAAGCTCCGCTTTCCCGGAGAAGATTTTAGCAATGTAAATTCCTGAAGGAAGATCTGCTATATCAATAGAAAGAATATCACCTTCAAGAATTTGTTGGCAGAGTGGATATTGCCTAACCTTTGCCCCGGCACTTGTATAAATTATTACTGATCCATCTGTGATTTGCTTATAAACTTTGATGTTTAACTTATCAGATGTTAAGGTGGGATAGAACAATGCTGAATGATCTTCAATTTCGTGAACGGCTAAATCGACCTGATCAATTTCATAGCATCCGATATCCGGATTCGTCGCTGATGGTTGTGGCCGGATATCACCATTTATATCCTCAATCGCTCCTGCCATTCCGAAATTTACACAAGGTGAACTGAAGGCAATCGAATACGAAGTTGTGTCAGTAAATTGCGGATCAACATGAATTGAATTTGCAGAAGCAAAATAGCCTTTGATATCGCAATTGTTCACCTGAAATGAGCCACCGTGCACTCCCAATTCTGAGGCCCCGGAGTTACTCCAGATGATTGAATTTCGAAACTCAATGTTATGAGTAATTGCTGCAATGATTGAAAAAACAATGCTGTTCCAGATCATCACTCCCGAGAAATTATCTGCAACAGTACAATGATTCATTAGAAATACTCTACTACCCCCCGAGACTTTAATAGCACCTCCATCAGAATAATTTGAATTTCCATGCATTTCATTTTTTGATATTAAGCAATTCACCAATTGTATGGTATCACAATCCGCAAAGACAAAACCGGCACCTTCTACATAGTTTAAGGGATCAAAAAGCAAATGATTATTACAGGCTTTAGTTCTATCAATAAATACTTCACTGCTCAAAAAATGCCCTCCACCTCCTGATGCAGCAACAGGGCTATTAAGCGTGTTATTTGAAAACTCTGATTCTGTTATCGTAATTCTGATATTATTGGTCATTATTCCCCCTCCTAGTGCAAGGGTGTCTACTATATAATTATTAGTTGATCTTATATTTTTAAGTCTAAAATCTTTTTTAAATGTATTAGAGCTTGCCAAATAAATTCCGGAATAAATATTTTCGGTTACATCCAAATCTTCAAGGCGCATGTCCAAATCAGAAATGTAAATTCCATTGGGGCTGCCATGACGAACCGTGAATCCTTTAATAACCGATCTGTAACCCGGAAACTGGCTGATTGAATTTAAGGTTAATGCAGTTCCTGAATATTGGGCATCAATAATGGTACTATCACTTCCACCCGAACTCATAAAAACTATTCCGGGACGATTTACCGGAAATGCAACTGTCTCGTAATAGATTCCCGGATCAACAAGTACGGTATCATAACTCACGCTAACATTCATTGCTGCCTGAATTGTAGAATACTGAGAAGGCACACGATGAACAACTGAAAATGCCGGACCTGCATTCAAAAAAATAAAAAACGCTATCAATCTATAGATTTTCATTTCCAAAATAATCGTTATTGTTATTTATGAGTTCACTGCAATTTTACCAATCTCTTTTTGTAAACCGTGTTCTCGTTTTTGATTTCAATAAAATAAATCCCCGCAGCCAAACACGAAAGATCAATAGTTTCATTTTCTGAAAATGAAAAGTTCTTGATTTCATTTCCGATTTCATCGCGGAAAATAACAACGGCATGCATGGGGAGTACTGAACGAATTGATACCACATCAATAAATGGATTTGGGAAAATACGAATCGTGTTTTCAGATAGTTGTTCATGAATTCCAATCGAAAGAGAATCGCAGATGCTACCGTGGATAGGACCAAGATTGTAATTCGGCATATTCGGTAAACCGCAAGCAGCTTTCCCGCTACCTAAATCAAAAGAGTTGGTCGAGTAATTACAAGCAAGCCCAATATTATCAGGAGATTGAATTACATCTAAATGATGAGTATTATACGTAGCGGAGTTTGTTCCGAAGCCATTTGCTTTAACAACATACATTTTACCATCCGGCCCAAGTTTTTGACCATAAAATCCAATCAAGTGCATGTTACCGGTGTCTGGATAGCTAATAATCATCTGCTTTGTAGAGTGGATGTTTGAAGCCGTTAAATCGAATTGGTACAGATTTTTTGCCTGATAATCCACGGAAGCAGTATAAAGAACATTTCCATTAGGTGAAAAACTACACCCTCCATAGCGATTTGGTATACTGTAAACCGGCTCGCCTAAATTCCGGTAATTAAATAAGTCTCCACTACAACGATCAAAGTCATATAAGTCAAGCATTGAATTCCATGACGCTGCAACCATCTTACTACCATCTAGTGAAAAGAGCATGTGGCCGAATGCTTTGTTCGGATTATCACCGGAGCCAATCTTCTGATCAATCGGGCCAATTATCGAATCCGGAGTGATTAAGAATTTGTGAAACAATGAATCTATATTTGTTGACATTAAGATAAGCCACCAATCTCGTCCATTTGCATGTTTAACGGCAGCCATTTTTTCATTGACGTAGTCGGGAATTAATAAATTGTTTTTTGAAATCACTTTTCCTAACCCGCCATTTTGAGCCATATCAACTATATTGTAATTCATTAGATTGCCCAAACTCCCCGTACGCACTCCTACAAAAAGATAATATTTACTCGAATCACCAGGCATTGGAAGAATCATACTTCCATCATAAACAAATGCATAACCCGTAAGGCTATCCCCGTTATCCATTACGTTTCCCAGTCGATCATAGACCCTAATCGATGAAATAGTTAAATCGACGGCTGCTGATGAAAACAATAGGTTACCATTATTATCACAAATATTCGCAAAATTATTCCCACAAGGATAGGTGATATTGGATGAAAGTGGTATTGGATTTGACACATCATTAAAATCAATCCCGGCACTATCCGGAAAAAGCCAGATGCGATCTTGTTTCTGGCTCACTGCTGAAAATGGCAGAAGCAGGAGCAGAATGAAATACCCTTTTCGAACGTTGAAGTTTGTATGTAGAAATAAGGCCATCCGAAATAATCGTTATTATTATTTATGAGTTCACTTCAATTTTACCAATCTCTTTTTGTAAACCGTGTTCTCGTTTTTGATTTCAATAAAATAAATCCCCGCAGCTAAACCCGAAAGATCAATAGTTTCATTTTCTGTAAGAGAAAGTTTCTTGATTTCATTTCCGACTTCATCACGGATAATAACACCGGCATGCATTGGGAGCACTGAATGTATTGATACAGCATCAATAAATGGATTCGGGAAAATACTAATTGTGTTTTCTGATAGTTGTTCATGAATTCCAATCGAAAGCGAATCGCAAATGCTGCCATGTAAAGGGCCGAGGTTGTAGTTTGGCATATTGGGTAAACCACAAGCTGTTCTTCCCGAACCTAAGTCAAAGCTAGATTGTAAGTAATTACATGCTTGACCAAGTCCTTCTGGATTCGCAATCACATCCATATGGTGAGTATAGTATGTGTCAGATCGAGAACCGGTAAATCCGTCTTCTTTCACAATATAAATCCTGCCATCTGGCCCAAGCTTTTGTTGATTGAACTCTACCAAATGAAGCAAACCTGTATCGGGATAAGCAATGATTGTCTGCTTCGTTGCGTGAATATTTGATGCTGTTAAATCGAATTGATACATGTTTTTGGCTTGGTAATCAATCGATGAAACGTATAATATATTCCCACTTTGAGAAAAGCTGCATCCACTGTAGCGATTGACAATACTATATACCGGCTCCCCTAAATTCCGGTAATTAAATAAGTCTCCACTACAACGATCAAAGTCATACAAATCAAGCATCGAGTTTGCTGATGCAGCAACCATCTTACTACCGTCTTGCGAAAAGAGCATGTGGCCGAATGCTTTATTTGGATTATCACCGGAGCCAATCTTCTGATCAATCGGGCCAATTATCGAATCCGGAGTGATTAAGAATTTGTGAAACAACGAATCTATATTTGTTGACATTAAGATTAGCCACCAATCTCGTCCATTAGCATGTTTAACGGCAGCCATCTTTTCATTGACATAGTCGGGAATTAATAAATTGTTTTTTGAAATCACTTTTCCTAACCCGCTATTTTGAGCCATATCAACTATATTGTAATTCATTAGATTGCCCAAACTCCCGGTACGCACTCCTACAAAAAGATAATATTTACTTGAATCACCCGGCATGGGAAGAATCATACTGCCATCGTAGACCCATGGATGGCCAATTAAGCTATCCCCTCCGTCCATGAGATTTCCAAATCTATCATACACTCGGATGGAAATAAATGATAAATCAACCCCTGATGAATAAAATAGCAAATTCCCATTACTATCCGAAATATTTGCGAAATTATTCGCACATGGGTCAGTAATATTCGACTGGATTGAAATCGGATTCGAGATATTGTTAAAATCAATTCCTGCGCTATCCGGGAAAAGCCAGATACGATCTTGTTTCTGGCTCATTGCTGAAAATGGCAGAAGCAGGAGCAGAATGAAATACCTTTTTCGAACAATGATACTTGTAAGTAGAATTAAGGCCATCCGAAATAATCGATATTGTTATTCATTAGTTCACTTCAATTTTACTAATCTCTTTTTGTAAACCGTGTTCTCGTTTTTGATTTCGAAAAAATAAATCCCCGCAGCCAAACCCGACAGATCAATAGTTTCATTTTCAGTAATTGAAAAGTTCTTGATTTCATTTCCTACTTCATCACGGATAATAACATTTGCATGCAATGGAAGTACTGAACGAATTGATACAGCATCAATAAATGGATTCGGGAAAATACGAATCGTGTTTTCAGATAGTTGTTCATGAATTCCAATCGAAAGCGAATCACAGATGCTTCCTGGTATAGGACCAAGATTGTAATTCGGCATATTCGGTAAACCGCTAGCCGTCCTTCCTGCTCCTAAGTCAAAACTTGATTGCAAATAATTGCATGCTTGCCCTAACCCTTCAGGATTAGCAATTACATCCATATGATGCGTATAGTATGTGTCAGATCGAGTACCGGTAAAACCATCTTCTTTTACAATATAAATCCTGCCATCAGGTCCAAGTTTTTGCTCATTGAATTCTACCAAATGGAGTAGTCCGGTATCCGGATATGCAATGATTGTTTGCTTTGTTGAATGAATATTTGCACTTGTTAGATCGAATTGATACATGTTTTTGGTGTGGTAATCAATCGAACTAACGTACAATACATTCCCACTTTGAGAAAAGCTACATCCAAAATAACGATTGGCTACGGTATAAACCGGCTCACCTATATTCCGGTAATTAAATAAGTCTCCACTACAACGATCAAAGTCATATAAGTCAAGCATTGAATTCGAAGAGGCTGCAACCATTTTACTACCGTCTTCTGAAAAGAGCATGTGGCCGAATGCTTTATTTGGATTATCGCCGGAGCCAATCTTCTGATCAATCGGCCCAATTATGCTATCAGGAGTAATCAAGAACTTGTGAAATAAAGAATCGGTATTGGTTGACATTAAAATTAACCACCAGTCCCGCCCGTTGGCGTGCTTCACAGCAGCCATTTTTTCATTGACATAATCTGAAAGTAGTTGATTGTCGCGTGAGATTACTTTTCCTAATCCACCATTTTGGGACATATCAACAATGTTGTAATACATGTGATTACCCATGCTGCCGGTACGAACTCCAACAAAAAGATAATATTTACTAGAATCTCCCGGAATTGGAAGAATCAAACTACCATCACTTACCCACGGGTAGCCGATCAATGTGTCCCCACCTTCCATTAAATTTCCGAATTTATCGAATACTCCAATTGAATTAAATGTTAATTCTAAACCCGTTGAATAAAAGAGTAAGTTGCCATTTGCGTCACATATATTAGAAAAATTGACTAAGCATGGATCTGTAATATTTGAAGGAATTGAAATAGGATTTGAAAGATTATTAAAATCAATTCCTGCGCTATCCGGGAAAAGCCAGATGCGATCTTGCTTCTGAGAAAATACCCTTTGTGTTTGGAAAAGGCTAACGAATAAAAAAAGGAAAGAAAGCCGAATTTTAAGATGAGATAACATGTTCAGGAAAATAGTAGAATGTCACGAGACTAAGATAAGAAATTTTGCCTTGCATGTTTCCATCAGATTACACTGACAAAAATTTGCCCTACGCAGACTACTCTTGTGGCGATTTGTGGTCTTCGTGAACCTGTGGAAAAATGAATTCACGAAATTTCCCGTATGCATTCAAGCTACTATCTGATCACCGATCACTAATTACTAATTACTGCTTACTGATCACTAAAAATAAAGATACGTCACCGCCACTCCCGTCAACACACACACTAAATCGACAAGCAACATCACCCATAATGTGTAGCGGGTTTCTTTTACACTTACTGAACCGAAGTAGAGGGCAATTACATAGAAAGTAGTTTCGGCAGCGCCCTGGAAAAGACACGACAATCGTCCGGTAATGGAATCTGCTCCGTAGGTTTTCATCGCATCGAGCATAAAGCCGCGTGAACCGCCGGCGCTGAATGGTCGCATCAAGGCTACTGGAATTGCATCAGTCACTTGCTTGTCGACGTGGAAAATATTCATCACCGAACGGATTCCTTTCATCACGATTTCCATCAATCCGGAATTTCTGAAAATGCTAAGCGCGACAAGCATGGCAATCATGTATGGCAGCACGCGCAATCCGGTCGTGAAGCCGTCCTTTGCACCGGTGACGAATGAATCGAAGATGTTCGTTTCGCTTAACTTGAATACTTTTTCATTTATCACACTATAAAGTACAATGGCGAAGATGATGAAGAGCAAAACAGCATTACTCAGATTTCCGGTGAAGTGAATTTTCTCCCCGCCGGTCAGGCGGGTAATGTAGAATAATAGCAAACCAATCACAGCACTAACACCGGCTACAAAAACGATTACTGCTCCATTCAGAAGATTGATGCGTTGTTTGATGCTGACAAAAATGAGAGCGGCAATTGTTCCGACAAATGAGGTGATGATTGTCGGCAACATGATGTCGGCCGGATTCATCGCATGCTGAGCGGCGCGATAACCAATAATGGAAGTCGGAATCAACGTTAGTCCGGCTGCGTGCAGACACAAAAACATAATCTGACTGTTCGATGCGCGCGATTTTGTATTGTTCACATCCTGCATGCTCTCCATCGCTTTCAAACCGAATGGTGTGGCTGCATTGTCGAGGCCCAGAAAGTTAGCAGCGAAATTCATCGTCATGTAACCATATGCAGGATGACCTTTCGGCAACTCAGGAAATATTTTTACAAAAAGCGGCGTCATGATTTTCGCCAGACGATTCATCGCTTTCGATGCGGCCAACAAATTCAGTAATCCGCAGAAGAAGGTGAGATAACCGATGAGCGGAAGCCATAAATCAAGCAATGTATTACGGCATGTCATGAAAATTCCATCAGCCGGTTGCGCGCCTGTGGAGAGAATGACAGTACCGTTGTCGTTAAGAGTATACAGTGTATCGCCGCGATGTACGCCGGTTGAGCCGGAAGCGATAAGTTGATTGTAAAACGCAGTATCTGTTTGCTGAAAACCGGAAGCGGGCATTTCGCCGACGGCGATCGGGTCGTTTTGTTTGCCATTGACGACATGGCCGATCGTATATGTACGACCGCTGAAAAGCAACAGCAAAATGTATAGGATGCTGCCGCCAATCATCACAGACCAAAAACGACTGAGTACCATAGCGGGTGCAATAAAGTGAATCGACAGGTATGCTGTGGGCGGCGGGGGTGAAAGTTTTAAAAGGGGGGACGTTAGTAAGTGTGTTTTTTCCCACCCGCCAAGGTGAGGCTTCGCTCCAATCACAGAAATAAAATTGAAATCACGGAAAAGGGCTGATGTCTACCTTTTGTCTACCGGAAAGCGCACTTGGTTTACCTTGAATAGACTCGTTTAATTTGTTACACCCACAGTGACTGACTTAGTTTTAGGAATCTCAATCTACACCATTTTTAACAGGGTTATGAATGGTCTAAATCCAAAAAACTATGAAAAGGAAAATTTTTACTCTATTGATGCTCTTAACCGGAATCTTAAATGTTCGATCAGCTTCGGCTCAGGGCTGGAGTAAACACGGAGTGGGGCTAAGCTCTTCGGTGGGCATTTGCGTCGTTGACATTTCCGCACCGACTGACAATGTAGCATGGGCAATCTTCGCGCAGTTTAGTCAGGGAACGTGCGGCGGTATTGTTCCATACGTTGCCAATACTACCAACGGCAACTCGTGGTTTGGTCAGGTTATTTCTATCCCGGGAAATCTGACGCCATTTTGCATCTCAGCAATCGATGCGAATACAGCCTGGATCATTACCGCAAACATCGGCAGTAACACAACGGGTAGAATTTACAAGACAACCAACGGCGGCACAAGCTGGGCTCTTCAACCAACAGCATTAATGGCTGACGCAGGGAGGTACATTCACTTTTACAATGCGAATGAAGGTGTGGCTATCGGAGATTCATCGGTTTATACAACAGTCGACGGCGGTACGCATTGGAATTTCACTACCAATCTGCCTGTGCCTGTCGCCAATGTCGGTAGCGGAAGAACAATTTTTCTTCTGAATGCCTACGAATTTCTTGGTGACAAAATTTGGCTTGGTGATGCTTACGGAAATTTTTACAAGAGCAATGATCGCGGACAAAGCTGGTCATTGATTCTTCCTGCCGGTACTCCTGCCTCAGTAAAAGGAATTGCCTTCAGTGATTCACTTCACGGAATTGCTGCTGCATCGGTCTGGATTACCGGTGGCGGTAACGGTGGCGGCTATGATGAGGATGCCAGTGTGATTACCAACGACGGTGGAATAACCTGGCAAGCCAATCCGATTTGTTTCCCGTCAGTGAATGTCGATTGCATCACTGCGAAATACGATGTGGCATATGTTCCCGGAACAACGCAAACTTTCATCGCCACCAGTGAATACGATTCCATCTGGGCAGCGTACTCAGCTATCAGTAATGATGGAGGATTGACATGGTCGCTGATTGATTCTACAGAACAACATACAGTGTGTGTGTTCACCAATCCGACAAATGGCTACACAGGTGGCTATATTCCTGATTTCACACGAGGAATTTATAAATGGTCGGGAACGTTGCCGACGGGTGTGGAAGAAATAGAAAGTGCAATCGGAATTTTTCCGAATCCTTTTTCAGATTATCTGACAATTGATCTGAAATCAGAATTGAATAGAAAGAATTTGATTTCTCTATTCAATGTTGACGGGAAATTAATCAGAAAGTTAAGTTGTAGTGAAAAATCGATTCAACTTGATTTGAGAGATATTGCTAGTGGAATTTACTTTCTGAAAATAGAGAATGAGAAATCAACAATGGTTAAGAGAATTGTTAGGGAGTAATTGCTTCTAAGTGAACCTTAGTGACTCTGTGACTTAGTGGTAGTTTTCCCACCCGCCACGGCGAGGCAAGCTTCAAACACAGAAATAAAAAATGAAATCACGGAGATCTGAACATTTATTACAACCCATATACTACGGACAGCAACGTTTGCCCGACTGCTTTCAGAGTGGCGCGGTCGATGATGTCCATGTTGTCGGCGTGGGTGTGCCAGTGTGGGGCGAAGCCGGAGCGTTCATTGATGCGCGTGTTGATGATGTCGATGGCCGGAATGCCGGCATTATTGACATAAACATGATCATCGGTCACCCAGCCGCCGTCCTGATGAAGGAAAAAATTACTGTACCCCAGTGATGCGGCTTTTGCCCAAACATTATCTACAACAGAAGATGCGCGTTCGTACGACATTCCTTCGTATCTGAATTGCGCATCTTTTGCTCCTACCATATCGAGTAAGATTCCGAACTCTGCACTATAGCCTTGTACGTGTGGATTCTTCGCCCAGTATTGTGTACCGAGTGCATATGAATCTTCCGCCTCCGGACCACCGCCTTCTTTTCCCCAGTCTTCAGCATCGAAGAAAGCAAGATCTACTCCTATGTTTGGTTGCTTTGCTCTGAGCAGTCGGGCCATTTCCATCAACACTCCTACTCCGCTTCCACCGTCATCAGCACCCAACGAAGCTTACTTCTGATCAATTGAATCCTGATCTGCCCACGGACGAGTATCCCAATGTGCAAATAAAATTACTCTTCGTTTTGCCTGCGGATTAAATGCAGTGATGATGTTGCGGAATTTCAAATTCGTTCCATCGTATGCTTTCAATACGCCTGACTGAACGTAAACATCTTTGGAAAATGTTTTCATCTTTTCAATCAGAAAGTCTCCGCATGAAACATGCGATTTCGTATTCGGCACACGCGGGCCAAAATCTACCTGCGCCTTCACGTAGCTGTATGCAGAATCTGCATTGAAGTCAGGAACTACAACAGCGGGCTTATTTTCTACCGGAGCCTCCGGTGTTTGCTTTTTCTCGTTATGACATGATGCGAGAAAGAGCAAGGAGATGGCGAAAAGTGTATTAAGTGACTTATTCATTTCCGTGATTTCAATATTTGATTTCTGTGATTGAAGCTTGCCTCGCCGTGGCGGGTGGGAAAAAATTCACCACTAAGACACAGAGACACTAAGATTAGTTTCGTGTCCATGTGGTGCCATCCTTTTCATCCTTGATTTTAAAACCAAGTGCGTTGAGCATGTCGCGGATTTTATCAGAGGAGGCAAAGTCTTTCTTCGCCTTTACATCTTTGCGCAATTCGAGAATCAGATTCATCAGGCCGTCAACTGTACCGTCATCGCCTGCTGCTTCCTCTTTCAATCCGAGAACATCGCTGACGAATAGATTAAAGAAGTTCGTCAGTTTCTCCAGATCGGAAGCAGAGATGGTTTCAGTACCGGCATAAACAGAATTGATAATTCGTACCGCTTCGAACAAACTTGCAATGGCAATAGCAGTATTTAAATCATCATTCATTGCAGCGTAACTGCTGTCGATCACGGATTGGATATCTGAGGTAGTTGACGCACCGGCTTTCAGCTTCGGAAGAAGTGATTTTGCATTCAGCAATTTTTTCATTCCTTTTTCGGCAGCTTTGAGGCCTTCGTTACTGAAGTCGAGCGGACTGCGGTAATGTGCCTGAAGAATGAAGAAGCGAATCGTCATCGGAGAATACGGCTGCTCCAGCAACTTATGACTACCGGCATAGAGCTCGCTCAGATTAATGAAGTTGCCGAGCGACTTCCCCATCTTCTGTCCGTTGATCGTAATCATATTGTTGTGCATCCAGTAACGAACCGGATCTTTACCGGTCGCTCCGACACTCTGTGCGATTTCACATTCGTGATGCGGGAACAACAAATCCATTCCTCCGCCATGAATGTCGAATGTTTCGCCAAGATACTTTCCACTCATTGCCGAACATTCAATATGCCATCCGGGGAATCCATCGCTCCATGGCGATGGCCAGCGCATGATATGTTCAGGAGATGCTTTCTTCCATAATGCAAAGTCGACACGATTGCGCTTCTCTTCCTGACCTTCGAGTTCACGGCGCTCTTCACCGGCTCCTGCAATCAATTCGTCGAGCACACGTCCGCTCAGCTTGCCGTAATGATTCGATGCATTGTATTTCACTACATCAAAATAAACCGATCCATTTGATACATAAGCAAAACCATTGTCAAGAATATGCTTAATCATCTCTATCTGCTCAATGATGTGTCCGCTTGCACGTGGTTCAATACTCGGCTTGATGACGTTCAGCTTTTCTATTTCTTCGTGATAGTTGTCGGTATAAAGCTGAGCAATTTCCATCGGCTCTAATTTTTCGACACGGGCTTTGCGTGCGATTTTATCTTCCCCTTCGTCGCCATCGCTTTCGAGATGGCCTACATCAGTTACGTTTCTTACGAAGCGAACTTTATAGCCAAGATGTAACAGATAACGATTGAGAATATCAAATACCACCGCCGGACGCGCATGTCCTAAATGCGGGGGACCATAAACCGTAGGTCCGCACAAATACAAGCCAACGTGGCCCGGAGTAATCGGTTCAAACTTCTCTTTATTCCTTTTTAAGGTATTATAAATATATAATTGATTGTCCATTTTGATTTTCGATAATAAAAAATGAGTAAATGATTGACTGGTTGATCAAAATCCTTTAACGCCGGCTTTCGCCGAAAGATACTTTTTCGGTAAAATTGATTTTGATTTTCAGGAATGGCGAACGAGCGATTCCATTGACTGGATATGTACCAGCATGTCTTCCGTCATACGACACAAATCGTATTCAGCACTCCATTTCCAGTCGTCGCGTGCGCAGGAGTCATCGATACTCTTCGGCCAGGAATCAGCGTATTGCTGACGAACGTCCGGTTTATAAGAAATCGTGAAGTCAGGCATGTGCTTACGAATTTCTGCAGCCAGTTGTGCAGGAGTAAAACTCATCGCTGCCACATTGTAACTGCTGCGGATTTTAATCTGCTCAGCCGGCGCATTCATGATTCCGATGGTAGCACGAAGGGCATCGTGCATGTACATCATCGGCAATTCGGTGTCGGCTGAAAGGAATGATTCGTAAGTGTGGTGACGAATGGCTTCGTGAAAAATATGAACAGCGTAATCGGTAGTTCCGCCACCGGGTTCACTCTTGTAGCCAATCAATCCCGGATAACGAAGTGAACGCACATCTACATTGAATTTGTTGAAATAATATTCGCACCAGCGCTCACCGGCAAGCTTGCTGATACCATAAACGGTTGAAGGTTCGGTAACGGTGAATTGAGGCGTCTTCACTTTCGGAGTATTCGGGCCAAAGACAGCAATTGAGCTGGGCCAGAAAAGTTTGAACTTCTCTTCACGCGCAAGTTCGAGCGTTCCGAGAAGTCCTTCCATATTTAATCGCCATGCCGATTTAATTTTCTGCTCCGCCGTTGCACTCAGCAAGGCCGCCAGTAAATACACCTGCGTGACATTGTGCTTTCTTATAATTTCAAGAACACGCGTAAAGTCCAGTACATCGAGCTGATAAAATGGTCCGCTCGCCAGAAATTCAGGCGAAGGCATTTTGATATCGGTCGCAATCACATTCGAATCACCGTTCTGACGACGTAATTCTTCCACAAGCTCCGAACCAATCTGACCTTTGGCACCAATAACGAGAATCGACTCTTTCATACTGATTTTCTTGATGCTGCTAAGGTATGAAAGAGTAATTAGTAATTGGTAATTAGTGATTAGAAAAATTGGAAAAAATTGGGCAAAAATGGGGTTTATAAGGGAAAAATTGTTTCCCGCTGACTTACGCAGATAAAAATAAGACGAACGCAGACAAGGCTTATGGCCTTTTGTGTCTTTCGTTCCTTTTGGATAACAGGATTAAAAAACCAAGTTTCAATGTTAACCTATTCTAATTACTACTTACTAATTACTACTTACTAATTACTACTTACTAATTTTTAACTTGCCGCATGAAACTCAAAGCCCTCCTCTTCCTGCTCCTGCTGCCACTTTTTTGGATCGGCGTCGGACATACGCATGACTGGGGCGATGACTTTGCACAATATCTGATTCAGGCTTCGAACATTTCTAATCACAACGCACAGGAACAAAACGGGCTGGTCTATTTTGATGATCAGAACACATTGCCTTATGCACTGAAAGCTTACCCGGTCGGCTTCCCGCTTTTTCTTGCGCCGGTGTTTTTTTATTTCGGTTTAGATATCTACCCGTATCTCATCCTGATGACTATATTTTTGCTGATGGCCGCGCAGAGAACTTTCAAATTTTCTAAAAAGGAATTCAGCGAAACTACTGCTCTGCTTCTTGCTTTGCTCTTTGCATATAATGCATTTTCATTGCTATTGAAAAGAGAGATATTATCGGAGTGGCCTTTCGTAGTTTTTCTGCTATCGGTTTTTCTGCAACTTCGAAAAGACAGAGACAAAGATTATATCAAAGCCGGATTAACAGCAGGGTTCCTGATGAGCATCAGACTTGCCGGCATCGTAATTTTACCGGCAGTCATCATTTCAATCTGGTTAAGCAATCAACCTGTCAAACAAAAGTTTTTCCGCCTTGGCGCCTTCTCCTTTTTTTCCGTCGCTGTATTCCTTATCCTGAACGCCTTGATTTTCCATCTCAATCCGATGGATATGTTTTCTTTCTACAACACTCATTGGTCGCATCACGACTTGTCATTTTTTACCAATCTCTCCGGTACGATGAAAAATATCGCCGCTGCCATTTGTTTGCCGATGGAATCTGATGCCTGGACTATCGTTACAGCAGCCATCCTCCTCACCGGTCTTGCGGTAAAGGCGAAAGACAATGCCCCATCGTGGTGGTTCTTTATTTTCTTCATCCTGCTCATTTCGTTTTATCCCGATACAAATTCACTCCATCGTCTGTTTTTTCCGGTATTGCCTTTGGCGCTGTTCTATTTTGTACATGGGTTATTTACAATTGTCAAAGCGCTGCGCGCTGAAGCTGCAAAGGAATATGTTCTTGCCGCAATTTCAGGTTTGTGCATCGCTTATTCGATTTACTTTGAGCAAATGCAGGCGCCTGCTGACGGACCATACAGCAAATCCGCAGCGGAAGCTTTTCAATACATTCGGGAATACACTCCCAAGGATGCCATTATCGTTTTCCCGCGGGCACGTGCAATGAGTTTGTACGGAAAAAGACGAGCCGCTTTCCTCTCAGATAATATTTCTGACGAAGAAAATCGTGCTAACCTTGAAAAGATCGGCAGCCGGTTTATTCTTTATCCCGACGAGCGTTCCGGCGCATTCAACAAACATCTTCAGAGCTATCTGATTAAGAACAAAAAAAATTATCACACTGTTTGGTCTAACGGCACGTATGTACTATTAGCCGTGAATGATCCCTCACGCCTTGCCATGCAATAAGCAAAGCTCCTTTTCCACATGAACACACACGGTAAAATTATCATCGACCGCCTTTTCGGAAACTTTCTGCTTCGTAGTTTGGCATTATTCAGTAAAATTAAAAGCGGGAAAAGTGAAACCAAGAACATCGTGGTGTGCAAATTCCTGGGCATGGGTAGTATATTGCAATCTACTCCACTGCTTTCTTCATTGAAACAAAATTTTCCCAAGGCGAAAATCACTTTTGTAACTTCAGAAAAAAACCGCGGGTTGCTGGAGATGATTCCGATGGTTGACAGAATTATCACCGTGAATGATACTAATCTAATTTCACTTGCTTCTGACAGTATTTACATTATCCGTGAAATCCGAAAGCTAAAGGCTTCCCACTTTTTTGACCTTGAACCACATTCATTTTTCAGCAAGATTATTTGCCTTTTAAGTTCGGCCAAGTTCAGGCTGGGCTTTAAGAAAGAAACTCAATCGCTGCCGGCGGAATTATATACGCATGTTATCCCTTTCTTTGAAGGAGTGAATCTTTCAGAGTCTTACCTCAATATGGGAGTCAAGGGTGGTTGCATTTCATTGACAAAAGAGTTGTATGCATTTCCCTCAGATAAAATCGAATTGAACGATGAAAAATATATTGTGATCAATGTGAATGCAAGTGACCTGAGAATTGAACGTCGTTGGCCGCCGGAATTTTTTGCGCAGCTGATGGAAAATCTGTCGGAGCAATTTCCACATCTGAATATCAAATTAACAGGCAATAATTCCGAAGCTCCTTATGTGGAAAATGTGATTCGTTTGATGAAACACGGAAATAAAAATGTCGAATCCTTAGCCGGCAAAAAAAACCTCAACGAATTATTCGAGCTCATCCGTCATTGCAAACTCATGATCACCAATGATACCGGCCCGTTGCACATTGCTTCGTGTTTGCAGACACCCGTAATTGCTCTCTTTGGACCTGCCGCACCTGCACAATACACGATCCCTCAAAGTGTCACAGTCATTTACCGGAAAGTACCCTGCAGTCCTTGCGTACACCTCTCTGTTACCCCTCCTTGCCGGGGAAATAACATTTGCATGAAAGAGATCAGTCCTGAGGAAGTTGAAAAAGTTGCATCAAAAGTACTTTCTGATTTATTCCGGCAATGAACCGGTTTGCATTCAATGGAAGTCATAAAAAATGCAGATTAAACATGATTTGGCAGGGACAAAAAATTTCACGAGTTCAGTATTAATATCCTAACTTTATCGGCACTAAACCTCCGTTGACGGAAGCAAACAATAAATCGCCATTTTCTCCGTTTTGCCCCGACACGCCAGATTGACCATGAAAAAAAACCTCCTCTCTCTTCTCACCATATTTCTCTTCTCCTTTAATGCCTTTTCACAATTAAGCCCTATCAGCATCGGTAGCTGGCGTATGCATATTCCATACAACAAAGGTATACAGGTTGATGAAGGGAAGAATGGTACAATTTATTGCGCAACCAAATTTGGATTGTTTCTTTATAACAAAAACAGTGGTGAGTATAAATACTACAATACACTCAGCGGGTTGTCAGATCATCAGATTTCTAATATCCGATATGATGTTATCACCGATGTTCTTGTGGTGAGTTATAACAATTCAAACCTGGATATTCTTAGACCGGATGGATCAATTGCCAATCTGCCGGAAATTAAAGAGAAGAGTATTGTTGGAGGAAAGAAAATCAATGACATTGATATGATCAACGGATTGATCTATCTCAGTTGTGAATTCGGAATAGTTGTAATCGACATCAACCGTGAAGAAGTGAAAGACACCTACTATATTGGCCCTAATGGAAATGCATTAAACGTAAATAGTATCGCATATGATGGAACATACATCTACGCTGCAACAGATTCCGGAATTTATAAAGGCTTATACAGCGACCCCACGCTATATAACTACAGTTCCTGGTCAAAGGAAACTAATCTGTATTCTCCTGACGGAATGTATACAAGTGCAGCCTCGCTCGATGGTAAGGTTTACGTAACCGTTTCTTACCCTTCATTGAATGCTGATTCTGTCTTGAAACTGGAAAATGGAAACTGGATTCCACATCTTAATTATGCTGATCCAGGCGCTTTTATTGATTCTAAGAACGGAAAGCTTCTGTATAGAAATTCGAATTTTTTTATTGCGTACAGACCGGATGGTGCATCAGTAAATTACCTTAATAATTACGATTATCCATACGGCTCTATTAATAGAGGTTATTGCGATTCGGATAACAACATATGGATCGCTGATGGCAATTACGGACTCTTGTTCAATTCCACATCCGGTGAAAGGAAAACATTCACCCCGAATGGACCCAACTCGGAATCAGTTGCTCAAATGAAGTGCATAAATGGTCATTTGTGGGTGGCGAGCGGTTCTATCACAGGTGACGTACCTAACTACCTTATTAAAGACGGAATTTATTATTTTCACGATAACAACTGGCACAACTTCTCTCAGGTCAATGATTCTATTTACAAATACTCTTGTAATGTTTTCTCTCCTACTGTCGCTTGCGTTGCTGTTGATCCTTCTGATCCTTCTCATGCCTTTATCGGATCATGGGGAAGCGGCTTATTGGAGTACAGAGCAAATGGCGGAGTGGCGTTTTACTCAGCTGCCAACAGCGGACTCAGTGAAGTGAGTAATTACCCAAACTACCTGTTACTTGGCGGACTGGAATATGATTCTGATGGCAATCTATGGTGCGTTACAGGATACAATAATAATTGCGTCAGCGTGAAAAAGGCTGATGGCAGTTGGATGAAGTATACAATCCCTGATGTCAATTACGTAAACTATTTGAATTTCGATATCGTTATCGATGACATCGGGCAAAAATGGTTTATCACTCATCAGGGTGCAAGTACCGGACAAGGAGTTTCTGTTTTCAAAGAAGCTAGCCTGAATAGTAATGCCGGCTTGCATTTCAAGAAACTCAATGACCATGCAGGAACCGGGGCCTTGCCGGATATGTTTGTTCGCTCAATTGCAAAAGATAAGGACGGCGCCATCTGGCTGGGAACCGATAAAGGCGTTGCAGTTATCTATAATCCGGGCAACGTTTTCAGCGGAGGGGATTTTGATGCACAAAAAATCATTATCGAACAGGATGGCTATGCACAATATCTGCTCGAAACGGAAAGCGTAACTGCAATAGCAATTGACGGGGCTAACAGAAAATGGTTCGGCACATACAGCGGTGGCGTATTTCTGATGTCAGCCGATGGAACAAAACAATTGCTGAATTTCAATATTGATAACTCTCCGCTTCCTTCAAATCTTATCACTTCCATTTCAATTGACGGTACTACAGGAGAAGTTTTCATCGGAACCGACAAAGGCATTATCAGCTATATGGGTGATGCTACCGAAGGCGGCGATGAATGCGATAACTATTATGTATTTCCAAATCCTGTGCGCCATGAATACAGCGGACCAATTGCAATCCGCGGATTGATCAATGATGCCGATGTAAAAATTGTTGACGTTGCAGGCAATCTGGTTTATCATACAAAAGCCAATGGCGGTGAAGCCTCCTGGAATGGAAAGAAATTTACAGGTGAGCGTGCTGAAACAGGAATCTATTCTGTCTTTATTTCCAACGAAGACGGAAGTCAAACCTGCATCACGAAATTTTTAATGGCGAAATAAATGCTGCACAAGACACGCGGAATCGTTTTTTCATTTACGGAATACCGCGAAACCAGTCTGATCGTAAAAATTTACACCGAACTTTTCGGTCTGCAGACTTATATCGTCAACGGCGTTCGGAAAAAAAATTCCAGACAACATTCTGCCGTTTTCCAACCGCTCACCCCGGTTGAACTCGTCGTATATCACAAAGACAAACCCGGCATTCAACGACTATCTGAAATTCGCCCGTCGCCGCCGCTTCATGATCTTCCTTTCAATGTTATCAAGAGCACAATTACGTTATTCCTGAGTGAAGTGATCGGAAAGTCGGTGCGGGAAGAAGAGGGAAATCCATTACTCTTTGAATTTCTTCACAACTCCATCTTACAATTGGACCTCGATGAAAAACCTTCGCCGGATTTTCATCAACTCTTTCTGATTCGTCTTACCAAGTATATCGGATTTTTTCCTGTTCAGAATTTCAGTAATGAAAATTGCTACTTCAGTTTATCGGAAGGAAAGTTTCAATCTTCCATTCCTCTCCACCCGTATTATCTTAATGAAAAACATTCAGAAAATTTTTCAAAGCTGATACAACTTTCCTCACTCTTTTCATCTTCAACCGGGTTTTCATCCGATGAGAAAAAAACACTTCTCGAAAACATTCTTGAATACTACCGACTACACATTGAAGGCTTCGGCACTGTGAAATCGCACAAGGTGCTTGAACAGGTGTTTGAGTGAGTCGGTTGCCTCTCTAAATAAAAAGAATCTCGGATTTGGAGAGAAACTCAAAAAATACCACTTAGTCACAGAGACACTTAGATTCACTTAGATTTTCTGCGTATTTATTTTTTGGTCTGCGTAGGTCAGCGGGAAACCAATTTCCACTACTTACTACTTACCACTTACTACTTTCTAACATGCGTTTTCCTAATCCATCTCGGCAACACCAGCACGCCAATGAACAAGTATGGATAGTAACTAATCAATCTCCACAACAATCCAAGCGACGCCGCCAATCCATGCGGAATAAATTCTCCGAGAAAATCTTTGAAAATAAATTCTGCCAAACCACTTCCTCCCGGAGTCGGACTGAACAAAATGATAATACCCATGACCACCTGCCGGGCAAAAATTAAAAAGTTATCTACGGATACATTATGAAAAGCCAGAATCAGACAGTTTACAATTGAATACCTCGCCGTCCACGACAAAAATGTTCCCAAAAAAGAATTGAACCAGAATTTCCGGCTTTTGTTTTTTAATCCGTTCGACGCAATGATCAACTGACTTCCCGTCTCTAATGCATTCCGCTTCCAGCGTTTTAAAAAAGGCAGAGAAAATAATTTTATCAGCAGCCATTTTACAAATCGTGGATTCACGAACAATGCGTAAGCCACGAATACTTTATAAGCAAGAATGATAAAGTAAACTGCCCAGAACGAAAAGAAAAAACCACTGGAGAATTTCATCCCGTCCATGTTGCTGACATCCAACGTTGAGAATAATCTTTCTTTCCCAATCGTGAAATACACCAGCGGTGCCATCAGTGCAAGAAAAATTCCATCCTGAAATGAAGAAAGCATAATGGCAGTTATACTCTTGCCCATGTTGATCCTCTCCCTGTTGAGAATGAAAATTGCAAAAACAAATCCGCCGCCTAACATTCCGGGAGCAATGGCAGAAGCAAATTCCCAAAGCATAATCACATTGAAAGCACTTCTCCAATTGAGTTGATCATCCGTCAATGCGCGAATACGAACCATGTAAGCACCATCACGAACAACCATCATCACAAATGCCATGAGGATCCAGAAAGAACTGGACCACGTCCATTCAATGGAACGGAAGGCATTAATGTCGAAATCCCGGATAAGTAAAAATGTAGCAACGCTCAAACCGATCAACACCGGCAACAAAATTCTGCCGGGACGAAAAGCTTTAAGAATTTGTTTGGCGTCTTGCTGCATCAAATGGGTTTAATCAGGATGGGGTATTTTCGCTGAGCCAGAAGTTATTGTACCCTATTCCCAGAGTAATCCTGATTATTTGTTCCTGGAGCAATTCCAGAACTCCCAGGAAGGTAAAAATCGCCTGAACCTTGTTTTCACAAGCGAAAATAATTTCCGTAAAAGGCATCTTCTCCTGTCCGCGCAACATTTCTTTTACTTTCACTTTCTGATCAGCGATCGTATACGGATACTGGACGATTTTGTGGAGTGGTTTATTTTTCTCAGCATCGAAACGTTTCAATACTTTATTGAAACTGTTCAGCAACTGATAAAGAGTCAGATTCATCAACTCCTCCGCATGTGAATTCTGAAGTGCAATTGTTGCCAATTCCTTCTGAATATTACCGCGAGAAGTCTTCATGCCGCGATCGTCTTCCATCACTTTGAGATCTTCGCATGATTCCTTGTATTGTTTGTAGAGTAACAGACGTTCCACGAGATCTTTCCGCGGGTCAATCTCATTACCTTGTTCATCCAGCTCAGGTCGTGGTAACAACATTTTTGCTTTGATACGCATCAATGTCGCCGCTACTAAAATGAACTCACTCGCCAACTCAATATTCAATTGAGTCATCTGATGGATGTAATCCAAAAAGTCGTTGGTAATTTTTGAAATGGGAATATTATGTACATCGATTTCGTCGCGCTCAATGAAGAACAGCAACAAGTCGAACGGACCTTCAAATTGGGGCAATTTTATCTCAAAAACCTTTTCCACCGTGTAATTTATTAGGTTTCAAACATAACGATTTTTTTTCAGAAAAGCTCGGCTCCGGTCACCCTGAAAGGCTTGCTGATTAGCCTTCTGAATTCAAAAAAATTCAGGCTCAGCGTTTTTAGAATGAACAAAAACCTTCCTTCTATGCAATAAGTATTTCCACCACCGCTTTCCTATGAATCCATACCTTTGCCCGATGAAAAAAATCTATTACCTCGAAAGCTGCAGCACGTGCAAACGTATTTTAGGTGAATGGAAACCGGGGAAAGATGTTATTCTTCAAGACATTAAGACGGAAAAAATTACAGCCGCCCAAATCGATGAAATGGCCCGTCTGGCCGGAAATTATGAGGCTTTATTCAGCAGAGTGGCGCTGAAATATCGCAGCATGGGACTCAACACCATGAAACTCACTGAAAAAGATTATAGAAAATACATTCTCGAAGAATATACCTTTCTGCGTCGCCCGGTACTGATTGCAGGAAATGAAATCTTCATTGGCAACAGCAAAAAAGTTGTCGAAGCCGCAAAGGCAGCACTTAAAAAATAATGGGGAAACGAAATGCTCACCTGGCTGTACTTCTGGCCAATCTGATTTACGGAGCAAATTTCAGTATTGCAAAATTAGTGATGCCGGCAATGATTAAACCGGCAGGATTTATTCTGCTCCGCGTTTTCTTTGCAACGATTTTATTTTTCCTGATGAGTGCTTTTTCTAAAAATCAATTCCGGCCCGATAAAAAAGATATGGGGCGGTTTTTCCTGCTAGGACTTTTCGGTGTTGCCATAAATCAACTCTTGTTTTTCGAAGGACTTTCACGTACCAGCAATATCAATGCAGCATTGATCATGACTACCAATCCAGTATTGGTCTTCCTATTTGCCGGTATCGTTTTCGGTGAAATCATCAACTGGCAGCGGATCATCGGAATTCTGTTTGGTATCACCGGTGCGGGTGCGCTTATTCTGATGTCGAGCCGACATGGAATCGGAAACATCAATGGCGACATCATGGTATTCATTAATGCAACTTCCTATGCTGTTTTTATGGTCATAGCCAAGCCACTGATGAAAAAATACCACCCGTGGGTAGTCCTGAAATGGACATTTTTATTCGGAACATTGCTGGTTATTCCATTCGGGTGGAATCAAACCACGCAGATCCAATGGGCCGACTTCAACCTGATTCACTGGATGGCTGTCGTCTTCGTCATCTTTTTTACCACCTTTCTGGCTTACCTGCTCAATACGTTCGGATTAAAAGAGCTGAGTCCGGCAGTGGTGAGCTACTATATCTACGTACAGCCGGTCTTTGCGACCATCATTTCACTCATCATTCAGCACGAACCGCTCAAGTGGGTGCAGGTTGTGTCGTGTATTGTCATTTTTACCGGTGTCCGGCTTGTTACAGGGCCGGTGCTTGTCAAAGCAAAATCTTAATCTAATTTTGCCTCACTTTATTCCATCCTCATGATCCGTTCAATGACGGGCTTCGGCTCGGCTTCCGCTGAATTCAAAAACAAAACCATTACAGTTGAAATCAAATCCGTAAACAGTAAATTTATGGATCTGACCCTGCGCCTGCCGGCCGGCTACAAGGAAAAGGAAATGGAAGTCCGTAACGAACTTTCGCGCCTGATTGAACGTGGGAAATCAGAAGTGGTCATCAGCCTCGATTCCCGCGAAGCAGTAAGAAAAACTGTGGTAAATGTACCTCTGGTGCAAGCCTATTATGAGGAATTAAAAAAAATAGACAAAGACCTTAAACTCAATACCCCGAATTTTCTGCAATTAATTCTTTCACTTCCTGAAGTGCTTAGTACCGATCGCAGTATCATTGATGAAGAAGAATGGGAAACTGTAATGCAGACCATTCGAAAAGCAGATGAACAATTTCAGAATTTCAGAAAAGCCGAGGGAAAAACGCTGAGCAAGGATCTTGAAGCACGAATTCATTCCATTCAGGATGGATTGAATGAACTGGGACAATATGAAGGAAGAAGAATTGATATCGTTCGAAAAAGATTACAGGGAAATCTTGAAGAATTTATTCAAGTCAATAACATCGATAGAAATCGCCTCGAACAGGAATTGATTTTCTACATCGAGAAACTCGACATCAGTGAAGAGAAAGTGCGTTTGGCGAGCCATTGTGATTACTTTATGAAAACAATGAAGTCAGACTCTTCTTCAGGGAAAAAACTGTCTTTTATCGCTCAGGAAATCGGCAGGGAGATTAATACCATCGGATCCAAAGCCAATGACGCCGACATGCAAAAAGCTGTTGTGGTGATGAAAGATGAATTAGAAAAAATCAAAGAACAAGTACTAAACATACTGTGAGCGCTGCGAAAAATAAACTTCTGCTTTTCTGCGGTCCTTCCGGCAGTGGTAAAACTACGATCGTTCACCATCTGCTGAATACAAATTCTGATCTTGCCTTTTCTGTTTCTGCAACTACTCGTAAAAAAAGAGTAAATGAAACCGATGGCGTCGACTACCATTTCATTTCCGTTGAAGAATTTAAAAAGAGAATTGCCAACGATGAATTTGTTGAATGGGAAGAAGTTTACGAAGGAGGATTTTACGGAACTTTAAAATCCGAGATTGAAAAAATCTGGTCTTCAGGAAAAATTCCCGTATTCGATGTAGACGTAGAGGGCGGATTAAAAATCAAATCGATTTACAACGACGCCTTACTCGCCGTTTTTGTAAGGCCTCCTTCGCTTGAAGACTTACGCCGACGGTTAACTGCACGCAATTCCGAAACACCTGAATCATACAAAGCACGAATTTTAAAAGCCGAGCATGAGCTCACCTATGCTCCGCAATTTGATCACGTCATCATCAACGACTCGTTACAAAACGCACTTGATGAAGCTGTGAAACTCCTGAATCAATTCAGAAAAGCCTGACATGAAAATCGGATTATTCTTCGGCTCTTTCAATCCGGTTCATAACGGACACATGGTCATTGCCGGCTATATGGCAGAGTATACCGATCTTGATCAGGTTTGGTTTGTCGTTTCTCCTCACAATCCTCTCAAGTTAAAAAGAACACTGCTTCAGGATCACCATCGACTGGCCATGGTAAAAATTGCAATCGGTGATTACAGGAAAATTAAAGTGTCTGACATCGAATTCAAATTACCGAAGCCGAGTTATACGATTCATACACTCACCTATCTTTTCGAAAAATTTCCTGAACACAAATTTGTACTTCTTCTAGGAAGCGACAACCTGAATACGTTTACAAAATGGAAAAATTACGAGCAGATTCTCGAACTCGTAGAGTTGTATGTTTATCCGAGAAAAGATGAAGAACCCGGCGAACTTTCCACGCATCCGAATGTGAAACTTATCAATGCACCGGTGATGGAACTCTCGTCAAGCTTTATTCGCGAAGCTATTCAGAATAAAAAAGACGTACGCTATATGCTTCCCGAAAAAGTGTGGGAGTATATCGATGAAATGAATTTCTACAAACAATAAAATATATCAGACATGCATAAATTCGGAACCCGTGCGATTCACGCAGGACAAGAACCCGACCCTACTACAGGAGCCATCATGACTCCGATTTATCAGACATCAACTTACGTTCAGGAAAGCCCGGGAAAACACAAAGGCTATGCCTATGCCCGCGGAAAAAACCCGACACGCGTTGCGCTGGAAAAATGTCTCGCTTCACTGGAAAATGCAAAACATGGACTCTGCTTCTCCAGCGGACAAGGTGCCGAAGATGCCATCATTAAATTGCTTCGTCCCGGTGATGAGGTGATTGCAACCGATGATCTTTATGGCGGATCTTACCGGATGTTTACAAAAGTGTTTGAACCGTTTGGCATCAAATTCAAATTTGTAAACATGCATAAAGCGGAAGATATCAATACGCACATCACGGATAACACAAAAATGATCTGGGTTGAAACTCCAACCAACCCACTGATGCGCATCATCGACATCAAAGCCGTCGCTGATATCGCAGCGAAGAAAAATCTCATTCTCGTTGTCGATAACACTTTTGCATCGCCATACCTTCAGAATCCGCTTGACCTCGGAGCACATATCGTCATGCATTCAGTAACGAAATACATCGGCGGACACAGCGATGTTGTCATGGGCGCACTTTGCACCAACAATGACAAATTATACGAAGACTTGGCATTCATCGCCAATTCCTGCGGTGCTACACCGGGGCCAAATGACAGCTTCCTCGTACTTCGTGGAGTAAAGACACTACATGTACGAATGGATCGTCACTGTTCAAACGGAAAAGCTGTTGCCAACTTCCTGAAGAATCATCCGAAAGTTGACAAGGTATATTGGCCCGGCTTTGCTGATCACGCTAATCATGACGTTGCCAAAAAACAAATGAAAGATTTCGGAGGAATGATTTCATTCACTTTAAAAGGCAACAGCATGGAAGAAGCCTTCCGTATGGCATCAGCCACAAAAGTGTTTTCACTGGCAGAATCACTAGGCGGTGTTGAATCACTGATCGGCCATCCGGCTTCAATGACACACGCTTCCATTCCAAAAGACATCCGCGAAAAATCCGGCGTTGTGGACAGCCTCTTACGCCTGAGTGTAGGCATTGAAGATGAATCGGATTTGATTGAGGATCTTAGGCAGGCGATAGGCTAAGCAGGAGGCCGGAAGCCGGAAGCCATAAATTGAATTCTGAATTATGAATTCTGAATTCTAAAGTTGAAATACATGAGTTGATAGGCCAAAACGTTTCGTTTTTGGCCTTTTTTTGTAGCTTTTAGATTGAAGATCTAATTGGCTTGTTTATTTCAATCTGGCCATTAGCTAATTAGCTAATTAGCCAATTAGCCAATCAGCCACTTAACTAATTAGCTAATCAGCTAATTAGCTAATCAGCTAATTGGTTATTTGTTAAAACTTCGTCAGCCCTCTGTCAGAAGTCGGGAAAGGCTGTTGAGTATTAATTATTTGGCTAAATTTGTAATCCTTAAAAAATCCCTTAACAGGGTTCCTAAAAGCTTACAACTCTCAAAAATGAAAAAAGTACTACTTGCACTTCTTTCCTTCGGCATCATTGCTTTCTCTGCCAGTGCGCAGCGCATTCATTGCACGACGGATTCACACAGCGATGCTTATTTGCAAAACCATCCTGAAGCCCGTCAGGTGCGCGAACAACTGGAAGAATTTACCCGTCAGTTTGCAGCTAATCGTGCTCAGAACAGAACGGCTTCTAATCCAACCATCATTATCCCGGTTGTATTCCACATTCTTCATGAATATGGTCCTGAGAACATCTCTGATGCTCAGATCTTGGACGAGATGGGTTATCTGAATCGCGATTACAATAAATTAAACCCTGATACTATCGATATCATTCCGGATTTTGTAGCTATCGCAGCCAACATCGGAATTGAATTTCGCCTGGCACAGATTGATCCGAATGGAAATTGTACAAATGGTATTGATCGTATCTATACACATCTTACGAATAGCGCCGACGATAATTCAAAACTGAATCCCTGGCCAAATAATAAATACCTGAACATCTGGGTTGCAAAAACACTCGCTAACTCAGGTGCTGCTGCATACGCTTATTACCCTGGAGCATCATCCGCTGCTGTTGATGGCGTCATCTGTCGATACGATTACGTAGGTGGAATAGAAACAAGTTCTCCAGGTTTAGGTCATACGATTTCTCATGAAGTGGGACACTACTTCAATCTCCAGCATCCCTGGGGAAGCACTAATTCACCGGGCGTTGCCTGTGGTGATGATCAGGTGAATGATACTCCAATCACCAAAGGTTGGACAACATGTGTACTGAACGGTTCGATTTGCAACCCTCCTATCATTGAGAATGTTCAAAATTTTATGGACTATTCTTATTGCGACAACATGTTTACAGAAGGGCAAAAAACCCGTGTATTAGCTGCCGTGAATTCTTCTATCGGGGGCAGAAGCAATCTTTGGACGAATACTAATCTTACTGCAACCGGTGTGCTATCACCTTCTCTCTGTGCTCCGGAAGCCGATTTCTACTATGATCGCACTATGGTTTGTGAAAATGGTGTTGTTGATTTCTATGATCTCAGTGGCAATGGCACCGTAACCAGCCGCACTTGGTCTTTCCCGGGTGGTAACCCATCTTCGTCCGTTGACTCAACCGTTAGCGTCACTTATCCAACAGCAGGTGTTTACAGTGTAACACTTACATCAGGAAATGCAACCGGTACGAGCAGTGTGACTAAAAACTCTATCATCTTCGTAAATTCTACTACTGCAATTACTCCGGTTCCTTACTACGAAACGTTTGATACAATGTCAACATTTCCTAACTCTGATGCCTTCGTTGCTAATTATGATAATGGCATTACCTGGTCAAGAGTGACAAACACCGGCTATCCTGCTGCAGGGTGTATTAAAATCAGCAACTACACAAATACTGTAGGTGAGACCGATGATTGGGTTCTTCCTTCATTCGATTTCAGCAATCTGAATTCACCAATCAGTTGCACATTCTACGTTTCAAATGCACAACGTAATTCAAGTTCTGCTGATTATCTTTCTATGAGCGCCTCCGCGAATTGCGGCGCTAATTGGCAGATGCGTTGGAATAAATCCGGTGCATCATTAGCAACTGCAGGAATTGTTACTGCCAACTACACCCCTACAACCGGTAATGCCGCACAATGGCGTCAGGAAACAGTTACTTTGAACTCATTCAAATTTTTGCCGAATGTTCGACTGAAGTTTACGAATGTTTCCGATCGTGGTAATAATACCTATATCGACAGTATCCGTATCTCCGGAGTGCCGGTTGGCGTTGACGAAACAGATGAAATTCAATTAGGCTTTGCTATTTTCCCAAATCCAACTTATGGAGCAAGTAATATTCAATTCAAACTGAATAAATCCGATAAAATTCAGGTTGAAGTGCGTGATATACTTGGAAAAACCGTTGCAGTCCTTATTAACGAAGAAATGAATTCCGGTATGCACACCTTGAGTACACCGGTTCTTCCTAAAGGCATCTATATGATCGACCTCGTAACCGGTACCAAACACCACGTACGCAGATTGATTGTATCCTGATGTGTAAAAGCTCTCAAAAAAGGCTGTTTCTACCGAAGCAGCCTTTTTTTTGCGCCATTCTTTGCCGGATTAATGACAATTTCAAGCCTGCCAATTACTACATTAGCGACCCTACAAAAAGACAATGAAACGAATTGCCCTTGCCGCCATCTTCTCGGCTATTATCATTCAGAGCTCGTTTGCTCAGAACTTCTTTTGCGGAAGCGATGAACAGAACCGCAAACTTTTCAGTGAAAACCCTGAAGCTAGTCGCAAACATCAGGAATTGGAGAATTTTACTGCTGATTTTATCAGCCGTCAAAGTGCTTCACGTACAAACCCGCCACAAATCATCATCCCGGTTGTCTTCCATGTAATCCACCAGTATGGATTTGAAAATATTTCTGACGCACAGATCTTCGACGAAATTGCAACGCTCAATAAAACTTACAATAAGCAAAATGCAGATACGGCACTGGTGATCCCTGACTTCGTTCCGCTGATCGGAAATATCGGTATTGAATTCAGGCTGGCACAACTCGATCCGAATGGAAATTGCACAAATGGTATCGACAGGATCGTGTCACCGCTTACTTATAACGCCGATGATAATTCAAAACTGAATAACTGGCCAAGCGATATGTACCTGAACATTTGGGTCGTTCGTTCGATCGGTACCTCCGGCGTTGCCGCTTATGCTTACTATCCGGGTGCTCCCGATGGCATCGATGGAATCATTACTCTTTCTGATTATGTTGGAGGAATTGGTACCAGCTCTCCTACGCACAATAAAGTTCTCACTCACGAAATCGGTCACTACCTCAATCTTTCTCACGTATGGGGCGATACCAATTCACCGGGCGTAGCATGCGGCGATGATCATGTGAATGACACACCGGAAACAATGGGATATACCTATTGCCCGGCTTCTGCTGCAGCATCTGCCATTTGTAATCCTCCGATTACAGAGAACTATCAGAATTATATGGAGTATTCTTACTGCTGCCATATGTTTACTGCAGGACAAGGTCAGCGTATGCTCGCTACCATGAACTCATTCGTAGGTTCAAGAAATAATTTGTGGACACCTGCAAATCTTACCGCAACCGGCGTAAGCGGTCCTCCTACTGTTTGCCTGCCCTTGTGTGATTTCCATTACGACAAAACTACCATCTGTCAGAACTCCACCGTTCATTTTTACGACCTCACATCAATGGCAACAGTCAGTTCATGGATCTGGTCATTCCCCGGTGGCGTGCCATCAACTTCTGTTGATTCTAATCCGGTTGTTACATATCCCGTCGCCGGTGATTACGACGTTACTCTCACCGTTACCAATTCTGCCGGTACCGATACAAAAACGATGACATCTCTGATTCATGTTGTTGGCTCGGGAACCAATAGCGCTCCGTTCTCTGAAGGTTTTGAAGATCCGAATACCTTCCCCGGTAATGGTGGTGTGCTGGTGAATGAAGACAATGGCGTTACATGGAGCCGTGTTTCAAATACCTGGTCGACCGGTAACAATTGCCTGAAAATTAATAATTACACAAATTCATATGGTGAAATTGACGAATGGGTAATGCCACCGTTCGATTTCACAAATATCACTGCTCCGATTACAATGACATTCTCCGTTGCCAATGCACAACGTAATGGCTCCAATGATAAACTGAGTTTCTATTATTCTATCAATTGCGGCGCTAACTGGCAAATGCGCTGGGCGAAAAACGGTGCTGCACTTGCTACTTCAGGCTCTACCAATGCAAGCTATACACCAACACCGGGCTCGAGTACTGACTGGAGAACTGAAACGGTGAACCTGAACCCTCTTAAAGAACTTTCGAATATCCGCCTGAAATTTACCAATACCAGCGACAGGGGAAACAATACTTACATCGACGATATCAATATCACCGGGACTTCAGTGAACATCGACGAAGCAGATCTCCCGACAAGTGCCTTCGCCATCTTCCCGAACCCAACCAATACCATAGCTATTATCGATTTTAGTCTGGCAAAGGAGCAGGTTTTGAATGCATCAATTTCAGACATGAGCGGAAGAATTGTTTCCGAAATGAACTTGGGTTTGCTCGGTACAGGAAATCACACATTCAGCACACCGGCTTTGCCTGAAGGCATTTACCTCATTGACCTGATTATCGGTAATCAGCACCATGTACGGAAACTGGTAATTACCGGATAACAGTGGAAATTGTGGAAATGACTTTCAGAACTCAGGTTTTTTTTGAAGATTTGCGCTTCGAAAATTGATTAATGGCGCAAAAACGTATATTTCTCCTTAGCCTGATTTCCCTGCTGGCTTTCAGTACTCCCGGGTTTTCTCAGGATGCGCCTGAATACAGGAAAAATGCTTTCAGCTTCAACCTTACCCGTTACATGGTAAATGAGCTGAACCTTTCCTATGAACACCGCTTCTCTCTCCGACGTGGCATTGAATTCAACTTTGGTTACATCTATGTCAATGATGAAATCAAGGACCTGACAAAAGATTGGGTAAATACTCAGTATTTCTACGAGCATGGTTGTGCGGCACGTTTTCACTACAAGATTTTCAAACGTAAAGATTCAGATGAAACAAAGTGGCGCGATTATATTGCTCCAGGTGTTTCTTATAAATATCTTTATTACAACAATCAGGAATTTATTTCCGAGACGGATGGTAAAAGTGAAATTCTTTACCAGCATCGCTTCCGCCACAAAATGAGTCTCGAATTTCTTTTCGGAAAAGTTTATGAAATGAACAGCACCTTCGCTTTTGAATTTTACTACGGCGCAGGTATCACCGGAACACTTTCTGATCGGTACGTTGAGTACAGAATTCCTGACACAAAAAAGATGGATGTAAGAGTGGCCGTGAATGATCACGCCAAAGATTTCTACGTTCGTCCACTGGTGATGGCCGGCGTAAAGCTTAGAATTTCTCTCTAAGCTTTTAGTGCGCTTCCAGCCAGTTCTTTCCCGTTCCCATTCCGATTTCTACAGGCACCTTTAATGGTATGGCTGTTTTCATATGGTGCTCTACCATTTTCATCAGGCGATCGGTTTCATCTTTGTGTGCATCGAAAACCAATTCGTCATGTACCTGCAAAAGCATCTTTGACTTGTAATTGCCTTTCTTCAACTCACGATGAATGTTGATCATGGCAATCTTAATCATATCGGCTGCACTTCCCTGAATCGGAGCGTTAATTGCATTCCTCTCCGCAAAACCGCGAACGGTTGCATTAGCAGAATTGATATCGCGCAGATATCTCCTGCGGCCAAGAACAGTTTCTACATAACCATGTTTGCGCGCATTGTCAATACTTGCATCCATATACTCTTTGATGTATGGATACTGACGGAAATAATTATCTATAATTCCTTTCGCCTCAGTTCGTGTAATATTTAATCGGTCAGCCAAACCGAATGCAGAAATTCCATAGATAATTCCAAAGTTCACCATCTTCGCATTGCGGCGCATATCGGAAGTTACTTCTTCCAATTTCACGCCGTAAACTTTTGCTGCCGTCGCTGCGTGAATATCTTCGCCACTGTTAAATGCTTCAAGCATCCCCGGATCACCACTGAGATCAGCGATGATGCGCAATTCGATTTGCGAATAATCGGCAGAGAAGAGAACAAAATTCTCATCGCGAGGAATGAAGGCTTTGCGAATTTCTCTTCCTCGCTCTGTACGAATCGGAATATTTTGCAGATTCGGATTGTCTGAACTTAAACGCCCGGTAACTGCCACAACCTGATTATATGAAGTGTGAATGCGACCGGTATTTTTATCAGTCAATTCAGGCAACACATCAACGTATGTGTTTTTTAATTTCACCAACTCGCGATAGTCCAGAATACGACGCACAATCGGATGCTTGTGCTCAAGCTTACTCAATACATCTTCGCCTGTTGAATATTGTCCGGTTTTCGTTTTCACCGGCTTCTCCATGATCTTCAAATGGTCAAAAAGAATTTCTCCAACCTGTTTCGGCGAGCTTACATTGAATTGCGCTCCGGCCATTTGCTGAATGTCGCTTTCGGTTTTAATAATGTCTTCCGTCAGTTGATTCGACAAATCTTTCAGAGATGATTTATCCAGACGAATTCCTTCACTTTCCATTTCGAGTAACACTTCAACGAGCGGCATTTCTACTTCATCAAATAATTTCTGAAGCTTGCTGCCGTGAATTTTCTTTTCGAAAATTTCCTTGAGCTGATACGTCACGTCTGCATCTTCGGCAGCATAATCCTTGATCTGCTCCACCGGTACATCGCGCATACTTTTCTGATCTTTCCCTTTCTTGCCAATCAATGTTTCAATCGATACAGGTGAATATTTCAAATACTGCTCCGACATCACATCCATATTATGACGCGTTTCCGGCTGAATGAGAAAGTGTGCAATCATCGTATCAAACGTCTTTCCTTTCACCTCAATACCGTATCGCTTCAGGATGGCGAGATCGTATTTTAAATTCTGCGCAACCTTTTCAATTTTTTCGTTTTCGAAAAACGGACGAAACTCTTCGAGAATGGCTTTCGCTTCATTTTGGTTTTCAGGGAACGTCACATACCATGCATCGTGCTTTTTATAACTGAACGACAAGCCGACAATTTCCGCTTCCTGAACATTCAGCGATGTCGTTTCCGAATCAAAGCAAACGGATGATTGCTTTTCCAGTAAGTCAATTAATTTTTTACGTGATGCCTGATCGTCGGCGAGGTGATAAGTATGTTCAACTTCGCTAATGGTATTGAAACTTGTTCCCGGTGTTTCTTCCTCTGTCAGTACTTCGTCTTCTGTTTCACCAAATAATGAACCCTGCGCAGGATTTGCAACAGGCTTCTTTCCTTTCACAGCGGCAGGTTCCGGAGTCGGTGAAGGTGTACTTTCCTGACCAATCTGTTCTGCCAAACGACGAAATTCCAATTCGACAAAAAACGCCTTTAGCTCTTCCTTGTTAGGGCCCTTTACAATTAAATCATCCGGTTCAACATTGATCGGCACATCAAGCAGAATGGTTGCAAGTCGTTTCGACTGCACAGCCATCTCTTTGTTGTTCTCCACTTTCTCTTTCAATTTACCTTTCAATTGATCGGTATTCACTAAAAGATTTTCCACCGAACCGAATTGTTTTACCAATTGAATCGCCGTCTTCTCTCCCACTCCCGGAATTCCCGGTATGTTATCGACGCTGTCGCCCATCAATCCTAAAATATCTTTCACCTGATCCACGCGTTCAATTTCCCAACGCTTGCAGACTTCTGCAACACCAAGAATCTCTGCACTTCCTCCTGCGCGAGCCGGTTTGTAAATGAATGTATGTTCATCCACCAACTGGCCGAAATCTTTATCCGGTGTCATCATGTACGTTTCAAAGCCTTGTTGCTCGGCTTTTCTTGCAAGCGTACCAATGATGTCGTCGGCCTCATAACCATCGAGCGTCAATACAGGAATGTTGTAGGCCTCGCACAATTTGAAAATGTATGGAATGCTTTTAGAAAGGTCTTCCGGCATTTCTTCGCGGTGCGCTTTGTAATCGGCAAACTCTTCATGTCGCGCTGTCGGCGCTGCAGTATCAAAAACGACAGCGAGATGCGTCGGTTTTTCCTTTTTGAAAACGTCGAGTAAGGTATTCGTAAAACCAAATATCGCTGAAGTGTTTTGTCCCTTCGAATTGATGCGGTGATTATTGCTGAAAGCGAAATACGCGCGATAAATCAGCGCCATCCCGTCGAGTAAAAAAAGTTTTTTCTCTGCCATGTGTGTCGTTCTGTATGCGAAGTAAAGTACGTGAAAAAGGAGCCCTAATACAAGCAATCTTTTCTACCACCCGCCACGGCAGGGTAAGCAAAAAATCACAAGAACTAATCCGTGATTTCATTTTTATTTCAGTGCTTTCCGTGGGAAACCATTATTTTCACCCCCATGAACCCCTCTTACCGCAAACTCATCGAATCCGCCCGCAGCAAAAAAAAGGAAAACAAACTTTTCTTCGAGAAACTCCGCACCGTCAATCCCCGCGAACTCGACACTCTCACCAACGACCTCCACGATAAAGCTTTCGAAACCATCGACTGCCTTCAATGCGCCAATTGCTGTACCACTACCGGGCCGCTTTTAAAAAACCGCGACATAGAAACGCTCTCTTCTCATCTGAAACTGCGCCCTGCTGAATTCACTGACAAATACCTCCGCATCGACGAAGACCACGATTACGTTTTTAAATCAATGCCTTGCCCTTTTCTGAAATCTGATAATTATTGCTCCGTCTATTCCGCCCGCCCCAACGCCTGCCGCGATTACCCTCACACCCAACAGCGCGACATCCGCAGCAAGCTGGCGATTACGTACGAGAACTCGATGATTTGTCCGGCGGTGGCAATGGTGGTGGAGGGGTTGAAGAAGGAGATTTGATATTTTTATTTATATCAAAAAACTACTTCGTTTTAGAATTGCACTTTCACGAATAAAGAATCCGCACTTTTTAAGTTTAACTAATTACAAATTCTCTCCTTCTGCTGATTCTGCTTACCGCTTTAAACTATCTTTGACCTCCCATGACACCCAAGGAAGTCTTAAGTAAATATTTCGGCTACGAATCGTTTCGCGCCAAGCAGGAGGAAATTATTCGCACTGTACTCAGCAAGCGCGACTGTATGGTGCTGATGCCTACGGGCGGAGGAAAATCTGTTTGCTTCCAGGTGCCGGCGTTAATGATGCAGGGTGTTACGATTGTGGTGTCGCCGCTTATCGCTCTCATGAAAGATCAGGTCGATGCACTCAAAGCGAATGGCATCGCTGCTGCTTTGCTGAACTCGAATCAGTCGCAGGGTGAGAATCAAAGCATCATTAACGATTTAATGGCAGGAAATATCAAACTGCTTTACATCGCTCCCGAAAGATTATGCGGTAATTCATACGACTTCTTTTCATTGCTGAAAAATGTTGGCGTTTCACTCTTTGCGATTGATGAAGCGCATTGCATTTCCCACTGGGGCCACGACTTTCGACCGGATTACCTCATGCTCTCGCGCATCAAGGAAACTTTTCCGGATACACCGGTGGTGGCGCTCACGGCAACTGCAGATGAATTGACGAGAAAAGAAATCGTCAATAAACTTCAGCTGAAAAATCCGGAAGTATTTGTTTCGAGTTTTAATCGGGCAAATATCCGATATACGGTCGACGATAAAAACGATTACTACAGAAAGATTACGGACTTCCTCGAAGCTCATCCGAATGATGCGGGAATTATCTATTGCTTGTCGCGACAAAACACCGAAGATCTGGCAGAGAAACTCGCGGAGGAAGGTTTCAATGTTGCCGCTTATCATGCCGGACTCAATGCACAAACCAGAACTGAACGACAAGAGCAGTTCAAACGTGATGAAGTGCAAATCATCGTGGCCACTATTGCATTCGGAATGGGAATCGATAAATCGAATGTCCGTTTTGTGATTCACGCCAATCTACCGAAGAACATTGAAAGCTATTATCAGGAAACCGGTCGCGCCGGTCGTGATGGTCTTGCATCGCAGGCTATTCTCTTCTACAGTGCAGCCGATGTCATGAAGCTGAAGAATTTTGCGCAATCCGAAAATCCCGTACAAACGAGGGTGATGTTGAAGAAGCTGGATCAGATGGAAGATTACTGTCGCTCGCTGACTTGTCGCCGGAAATTTCTTCTCAATTATTTCAGCGAGGAATTTTCTCCTCCCTGCAATAATTGCGACGTCTGCCTGAATAAACACAAGCTGGAATTATTCGACGGAACTGTGATCGCACAGAAAGCATTATCCGCCATCACAAGACTGAATGAGAAATTCGGAGTAACATACGTCATCAATTTTTTAAAAGGCTCGGAGTCGGCAAAAATTCATGATCGGCATAAAGATCTTCCTACTTATGGAAAGGGAAAAGAATTTTCAGCCGATGAGTGGCGATTTTATTTTCGCCAACTTCTCGATCAGCATTTCGTCGAAGCTTATGGCGAATTTTCTCAATTGAGAGTGACTGCTTCCGGAAAAGACGTTTTGTACAGAGGGGAAAAAGTGTTGCTTCAGGAATTTGTAGCGAAGCAGGCGGTTCGAAAAGAGAGGCGTGAAAATTACAAACTCGAAGCAAAAGATCTTCAATACGACAAACAACTTTTCGAAGAACTGCGTGCCTTGCGTTCCAATATTGCACGTGATCAGAACGTGCCGCCTTATGTCATCTTTCCGGATACAACTCTTGCGGAACTTGCTACATATCTGCCAACACAGTATTCTGACCTTCCACACATCAGCGGCTTCGGCGAAATTAAGATTGAAAAGTACGGTGAATTGTTTCTAGCTGCAGTGAACAGCTATTGTCGGCGTAATTCTCTCCACTCTCGCATGAGTGAGAAAGCTCCTCTTGCCCGGACGAAAAAAGTTACGGTTAAGAAATCTGCGAATCAAAAAAACGATGCATCCAGAAATGAATCATTCCGACTTTATTCGAAAGGATTGACTCCTTCAAAGATAGCATCTGAACGAGGGCTGACTGAGGGAACAATAATGGAGCATTTGTTTTCTTTCATCTACACCGGCGAGCTGAACGTTTTGAAATTTGTATCGAAGGAAAAACTGGCGAACATCATCAATTCCATACGGCATCATGGAGATGCGAAATTGTCGGTGTTGAAAAATGACCTCGGTGACAATTATAGTTACGATGAAATAAGAGCGGCGGTTCAGTACTGGCGAAAGGGGAAGAAGCAGTAATCCGGGAGAAAATCAGTTTCCCACAGAGAACGCTGATAATAAATAAGACTTCGCAGAAATTCTCTGTGACTCTGTGACTCAGTGGTAAAATTTCAGACAGCAAAGAATGAACTCAATTCTTTACGATCTGCACACAAACAGCCCCCTTCTCATTCTGTGCTTTGAGAATGTAGCTTCCGGCCGGCCAGTTGGCTGAAGACAAAATGGTGTTTCCGGTTTTCAGATTGAACACTTCCTGAATCATTCTGCCACAAAGATCATAGACAGATAGTTTCGTCAGGTTTGCTTTTAAATTCAACACCAATTCATCCTGAAATGGATTTTTTCCGATCGTGAATAAATCCGAATTGGAAGGCGATGAAATTCCTGTATAGATAACGTTATGACAAACTGAAGTGTCGCTGCATCCTCCTGAATTAAGAATCAATGCATAATCACCCGCAATTGCCGGAGTAAATGATTGATTTGTTTCTCCCGCTATGAGAGCATATCCGTTATTACAATCGGCCCATGCATATTGAGCTCCGGTCTGATTGGCAAAAAGAGTAATTCCATCTGCCACAAATTCTGTTACTGAAGTATCTGCATAATCCAACACCAGATTGGTGACAGAATCGCAACTCGTTGAAATCGGAAAATGAACATTGTAAACTCCGGGAGTGGTGAAGTTCTGTCCACCATAAGTGTACGGACTGTTGCGGCATAGCGTTGCCGTGAGAGGAGTATAATTTTGAACGCCGGTTACAAAATTCGAAAGCGTTCCTGTCATTCCGAAATTCAACAGATCGCCATTCAGCGAACCGGTAAGATCAGTGAGTGTTGTAATTGTAGAATTTGATCCGCCTGCATCACCTTGATTAAAGTCGTAGTAAAATAACAACCCCGCATCCATCGGGTTTACAGATTCAGAGGAAATGCAGGAAATTTCTGCAGGAGTAAGAGCTCTGTTCCAGAATGCGACTTCATCCGCTTTCCCTGTAAGTGAAAAACTGTTTCCGAGATAATCGAGATAGCCGATATAAAAAGTTTCTGACGGCGAAGCGATTGAGCCATTTGCTCCCTTTGAACCGACTAACACACCATTTCTGAAAAGTGACAATTCAAATCCGTCGTAAGTGAGTGCGTAATGAACCCAGGTATTTACAGGCATCAATGAATCAATAAGGTCGAAAGCAGTTCCTGCACTGTTTCTGAAACGGGCTTCAAGACGATTATTTCCAAACTGTACAAGATAAAAATCTGCATTTGAATTATTACGAAATCCGGCAAAGCCATCGTAGTCAGGAAAAACTACATTGGTATTGGTCGGATACACCCACATAGTCATCGACATTGCCATACCATTTGCAATCCCGGCAGATGCATTAGACACCAACACTCTGTCATCAACGCCATCGAAATCCAAAGCGTTTTGATGCTGAGCATTTACTCTAATAATTGAAAAAACCAGAAGAATAATAATCAGAATTGCTTTCGTAGTGATTTGTTTCATACCCTTATTTTTTGCAATGGTCAAGATAGTAAATATTCCGGAACGGCAAAACTTTCACATCCTGAAAGGCGCGCCCAAAGTGCAATTCCCGGTTCAGTATTTCATAAATACTTGCCGGCCAAAGTGGTTTTTTGATTTCAAGAACCCGGTTGGTTGCCGAAACAAAAACTGTCAAATAACATTGGCAATTCCGGACTGAAAGGGTGGGCTGGCAGAATAACTTTTCGCAACCGAGCGAAAATGTTCAAATGAGAATTTTGTGAATTGTGTTTTTCAGGCGGACATAGTCCGCCCCGGGGGCTAAAGCTCGTAAATGCTCGATGCTCCTATTCTGCCACGGTAACCATATAATGATCAAAATTTCCGGCATTCAAAGTCACTTGACCGGACGGTTAACCTCATGCAATTTATTACCCCTGATTTTCCCCCATTGCATGGCTGTCCGCCGGGGCGGACAACATAGAATAAATGAACAAAGGACCGGTTTTGAAACAATGATTCTAACCCCATGTATGCAGGTTTTTTAAAGTAGATGAAAAGAACTGTTGGAATACAGTATACAGTCAAAAGCTATTTTTTCATCAAACACGAAAAAATGACAAACTGAGGAAATGAAGAGCTGTTTCTTTTTTATACATTTAATTCGAAATACTAAAAACTCCCTGCATGAAAAAAACTCTACTCATCCTCTTGTTATGCATTCTTTCGACATTCTCCTTTGCTCAGAACTACCATCCGCTTCTTGAAGCAACAAACAACTGGCATATGGTTCCTAATGGCATTGTGGTACGGCCACCTGCTTCGCTGCAGTCAGCTTGTACATATCCGGATATCATGAGCTCCTACATGGAAACAGACTTCCGAACGGGTACCGATACTTCCATTAATGGCCAAATCTATAAACCAGTACTAATTACTCAGTCCGGCGATTGTACATTTGGATACATTCGTGAAGATAGTATCGCAAAAAAAGTTTACTTCATAGACAATGTCTTCTCACCTGAATTTCTTCTTTATGATTTTTCACTCAACGTAGGCGACAGTCTTCCACTCTCGTTCAATGGATGGGGAGGATATTTCCAAAGCGGAAATTTCACATTGGATTCAATTACAATCCTAACCTTGAACATTGGCGACCGCCAGGTTTTTCACCTTTCGAATCACAGTAACGGCTCCTGGGGGCCTGATTTGGTTTGGGTGGAAGGAGTTGGATGCCTTCAACATCCGTTCTATCCATTCTCAGAGAACTTAACAGGAAATGCAGTTCTGGGCTGCAACATTTCAGTCACATGGTTCGGCACCATGTTGGCTTGTTTTGATCACGACTACAAAGCCTATTACGACAGTTGTGCGATGGCCGAAGCACAAGTCAACCATTGTGTGTGGTATCAGGACACATGTTCATACTACAATATCTGCGGAGCAATTCCTGAAATTGAAAATATTTCATCATTTGTAATATCCCCAAATCCTTCTGCGGCTCAATCAACTTCTTTGCAATTTGAACTTTCAAAACCATGTGCAATTGAATTTGATATTTTATCTGCCGAAGGGAAGCTCGTTCAAAAGGTAACAGGTAATCAGAATTACACCGCCGGAAAACATGCATTGGAAATTACATTAACCGGTTTGTCAAAGGGAATTTATTTTGTGCGTGGAAAAGCCGAAAGCGGAATCAATTTCCAAAAACTGGTAATCCAATAACATTAAAGGTTTCAAAAAAATGTAACTATTCCTTTCAATTACAGTATTTACACTCTATAATCCAAAAAACACAACAACATGAATTTTAACTTTCCGATTATTCTGATCAGCGCACTAATTCCATTGCTGATTGGCTTTATTTGGTATCATCCGAAAGTATTCGGTAATGCCTGGATGGCATTAACAGGAATTAAACCGGAAGACGGCAAAAAGGCAAATATGCCGCTGATCTTTGGTTTAACTTATTTATTCAGCGTAATGGCAGCTTCTGCATTAATTGCTGTTGTAATTCATCAATTTAGTTTGTATTCAATCATTCAAAGAGTACAAAGTACTGACCCGAATGCGATGACAATGGTAAATGATTTCATGTCGAAATATGGCACTGAATTCCGGACATTCAAACATGGAGCCTTGCACGGTACTCTGATGGGGATATTTCTAATCCTTCCAACTTTTGCCATCAATTCACTTTTTGAACAAAAGAAATGGAAATACATCTGGATCAATGCCGGATATTGGATCGTATGCCTCGCTCTTATGGGCGGAGTGATATGCCAGTGGTTCTAAAAAAATTGAATTAGCTAATTAGCCAATGTGCTAATTAGCTAATTTTTTACCCTGCCGGCGGGAATATAGGGCAAATAGCTATCTTCGCTACCCCTTCCGACATCCTGAATGAATAATCGTAACCGCATCCGGCTCTTACTCCTGTTTTTTATTTCATCGCTTTCGGCGTTAACTGTTTCAGCACAGGTTTCTTTACCTGAAAGAAATCCATGCAAATTCAGTATCAGAGGCGGCGCTATGTCCAACAATGGCGATCAATCAGCAAAGCTTCGTTTTCGTAATGATGGTGATGTAAACTATACCGTAAATCTTGATTATGCAACCGTAGGTGAAGTTGAACTTGTAACCGACCTTCTTCATTGGCGCGGTGCAGGCTTTGCTCTGCAAACTGCTTTATTGTATGCACAACCGGAATTTCAGGCCAGTGGTGCACTCCCCGGAAATAATTATTCTTTTCACATCGGCGTTACACAACTTGAAATGGCGCGCGCATCTCTCGTCTTTACATTGAACGGAACCGAGCCATACACCATGTTCGAATTGCCTTACCATAGCAATCACGAAGCTGTAATTGGTTTTTGCGGAATGATCGCTCGCATGGAAAAAACCAAACTCACCCCTGCCGCTCATGATTCATTGGGTGTAATATCCATTACTGGCGCCTATTGCAAAACTTTAGGAATTACTTTCGGATGGAACTGGCGAATCGGTGACTCCGGCTGGGTGTTCGGACTCAACGGACAAATCATGTTCATCGTCAACAAAAATTACCTCGCATCAATTGATACCGAAGAAAAATCTCCCTTTGAATCCGGCGAACTTGATTTTGCACCGAGAATTATTACGGCGGGGTTAGGATATCATTTTTAGTAAGTAGTAAGTGGTAAGTAGTAAGTAGACAATTATTAAATTACGATCTTTATTTTAACAGATCACAGATCACAGATCACAGATCACAGATCACAGATCACAGATCACAGATCACAGATCGCTGATCGCTGACTCCTACTCACTCTCATTCCGACCTTTCTTCCTCGCCCAGGTACGCTTCGCTTCCTTTTTCTTGTCCTTAATGGTTTTCTCCTTAAATCGGCCATCATAAAAGCCTTCTGCAATCGCAATCTTTCTTTGCAATCGCTTGGCGATGTTCAGGGAAGTGGTGGATTTTTTCTTGCGGGACATTTGTTGGTTGCTTGGTTGCCTGGTTGCTTGGTTGCTTAGTTCGGTAAAGGTAATAATTGCGGTTTGGTTTCTCGGATGATTAGTCTCTCCGGATCTATGGGTTTTCTCATCTAAGAGAGAAAAGCACCTAATAATAGAATTTACCGCATTTCTCGCGCTAATCTGCCAATTTGCTAATGTGCTAATTTGCTAATTTGCTAATTTGCTAATCTGCTAAGCAACCAAGCAACCAAGCAACCAAGCAACCAAGCAACCAAGCAACCAAGCAACCAAGCAACCAAGCAACCAAGCAACCAAGCAACCAAGCAACCAGGCAACCAGGCAACCAACAAGACTTTCCCACCCCAAAAACTTGAGAAAAATCATTTGCACGTAACAGAAAAAATCGTTTAAATTTAGAGTACCGTTTGAGAGGGCTTTGTTCCGTAAAACATCACCTCATTTAAATCAATAGCGGTTATGCCACCTTTTCGCAAGTAAATATTCATTTATCCGTTTAAACGGTTTCCGGAACAACGCCTCTGTCGGTTTTCCTTCCCTGATTATTTGAATCACTCTTCAGAAGCCTGAACGGAATTTCATTCACAATCTAATCTCACAACCATAAAAATTAATCGTTATGAAAATCTACGATGATAAACACATCAAGAACGTCGTCTTAGTGGGCGCTCCCAAATCCGGCAAGACCACGCTGGCAGAAGCCATGCTCTTTGAAGCCGGACTAATTAATCGCCGTGGTACGGTCGAAGAAAAAAATACGGTCTCCGATTATCACGAAATTGAACATGAACGCGGAAGTTCAGTGTATGCTACTTCCATGCATACGGAATGGAAAGATTATAAAATTAACATCATCGATACTCCGGGGCTCGACGATTTTATCGGCGAAGTAATTTCTTCTCTTCGCGTCGCTGATACAGCCGTGATGATGCTCAACTCCGAAAACGGTGTTGAAGTTGGAACAGAACTTATCTGGAATTATGTAGAAAAATTCCAAAAACCTATACTCTTTGCCGTTAATCACATCGACCATCCGAAATCTGATTTCGATGCAACGGTGGAAAGCGCTCGTCAGCGTTTCGGCAATGCAATTACCATCATGCAGTATCCGGTGAATCAGGGCGAATCTTTCAACGCCATCATCGATTTACTGAACATGACGATGTATAAATTCCATGCAACAGGTGGAAAACCTGAAAAACTTCCGATCCCTGCAGAGGAACAGGCGAAAGCCAATGAACTCCACAATGCTCTGGTTGAAAAAGCTGCCGAGAATGATGAGAAGCTGATGGAGCTCTATTTTGAAAAAGGAACTCTCGACGAAGATCAGCTTCGCGAAGGATTAAAACTTGGAATGTTACACCACGACGTATATCCGGTTTTCTGTCTATCTGCGAAAAAAGATATGGGAAGCGGCCGATTGATGTCGTTCATTGATAACGTCGCTCCTTGTGCAGTAGATCTCTTCCCTGAAAAAACTGTCGATGGTACCGATATACCAATAGAAAGCAAAGGACCCGCTGCTATTTTTTTTTTTAAAACACTCATTGAACCACACCTCTGAAAACTTTCTTTCTTCAAAGTGATGTCAGGTGAAATCAATGCCGGAATGGATTTGGTGAATTCAACAACCGGACATACTGAACGACTGAATCAGCTCTTCATTATGGATGGAAAGAATAGAAATCAGGTGACGAAACTTGTTGCCGGTGATATTGGTGCTACCTTAAAACTGAAAGACACCCAGACCAACCAAACCCTTTGTGCTGCAGGAAAGAAGATTGAATTCGATCCGATTCACTTCCCTGAAGCCAGACTTCGGGTTGCCATCATTGCCAAAAATAAAAGCGATGACGAAAAACTTGGAAGTGTACTCAGTGAAATTCATCAGGAAGATCCGACTCTCGTTGTTGACTATAACCGCGAACTACGTCAGGTTCTTTTGCATGGACAAGGCGAACTTCACCTTGCTGTGACCAAATGGCGTATAGAAAAAGTTTATCACCTCGAAATAGAATACATCAAACCAAGAATCCCTTATCGCGAAACAATTCAGAAAGCATCCAACGCTTCCTATCGTCACAAAAAACAATCAGGAGGTGCCGGACAATTCGGTGAAGTGTACATGCAGATTGAACCATATCATGACGGAATGCCGGAACCTCATGGCTACAGTATCCGAGATAAAGAAATTCTCGAGCTACCCTGGGGCGGACGACTCGTATTCTACAATTGCATCGTCGGTGGTGTGATTGATCAGCGTTTCATTCCTTCAATTCAAAAAGGGGTAATGGAAAAAATGCATGAAGGTCCGTTAACCGGAAGTTATGTTCGTGATGTTCGGGTTATTGTTTACGATGGAAAAATGCACCCGGTCGACTCCAATGATATCTCCTTTAAGATCGCAGGCATGATGGCTTTCAAGGAAGCCTTCCATCAAGCCGATCCAAAAATCCTCGAACCGATTTACGAAGTTGAAGTAAAGGTTCCTGAAGAACTGATGGGAGATGTAGTAACTGACCTTCAGACCCGCCGTTCTATTATCCTCGGAATGGACAATATTTCCGGCTATCAGGTTATCAAGGCTAAAACACCTCTTGCCGAACTTGACAAATACTCTACTTCCCTCCGCTCTATCACCCAGGGCCGCGGAAGCTATTCCGGTAAATTCACCGAATACGCCCCCGTACCGACTGATATTCAAAGGAAATTAGGGGAAGAGTATAAGAAAACGGAAGTTCATTGATTATTAGCGATCTGAGAATAGTGATCAGCGAATGGCAATCAGCAATCAGTCAATATTAGGGAGAATTTAGTCTTTGAAAACCTAATATCTGATGCTGATTAGTATTCACTGATCGCCAATCGCTGATCGCTCTTTATGAATCGCTCCTACAAATCCTACCTTAAGAACTCACAAGTTTCGCCTTCGGCGAATGACATTTCTCCCTTCTAGGGAAGTGTCGTTTATCGGAGGATGGTCAGGTTTGTGGATATTTTGACTCCAATAGACTTCCTCCGGTAAACGACTTCAAAAAAAACTGATCGCTGATCTCTGATCGCTATTCACTCCATTTGTAATTTTTCACCAAATTAATCCAACTCACCAAATTTAACTCCTACCTTTGTAATCCGCTACAGTTGCGGGATTTGAATCACCTGAACACTTTATTGTTTCAATTGTTATTCAGGCTAAGTAATTACAGCAAAAACACCTGAAAACGCCGTTTTTGCCTGAAAAGAGTGGTTTTTTAGGCAAATGTTAATTTATTGAGTCTGGTCGGTCTGATCCGAACAAAAAGTGTAAGAAATCGTACTAATCTACCCTAAAATAAACACCACTTGCGGAAAAAAGTGAGTTCCGATTCCTTTATCCGCTATTTTTGCAACAGATAACTCTCTCAAAATCTATGAAATACAAGTTACTTCTCCCGCTACTTGTGTTGTTTTCAATTACAACCGGTATCAAAGCTCAAATTCAGTTCAGCAAGGAATACGGAGGCGCCTACAATGAAGACGGTCGCTGGATGGAACAATTGCCTGACAGCGGTTACATCATGACCGGCGGAACAACGACCTACAGCAACGGCCAGACAGATATCTGGCTCGTTCGTGCCGACGCTTACGGAAATCAGCTCTGGACAAAATCCATCGGTGGAACAGGTTTCGAATTTGCCAACATGGTGAAACCAACCACTGACGGCGGATTTATCATCTGCGGTATGTCCAATACTTCCGTTGCCGGACAAGACGATGCTTATCTGATTAAGACTAATGCATCCGGTGTTACACAATGGCAAGTTATAATAGCAGATACCGGCGAAGCCGAATTTGAAGGAGTCATCCAAACCACAGATGGCGGTTATGCCTGCGTTGGACTGAATAAAACTGCAGGCACTCAGTATTACGATGTGTATCTGGTGAAATTCAATTCTTCCGGTGCTATTCAGTGGCAAAAAAATATCGGTGGTCAATCGTATGAAATCGGCAACTCCATTCAGCAAACTTCTGACGGCGGATTTATCATCAGCGGACAGACTTACAGCTATGGAAATCTTGACGGAGATTATTACTTGCTGAAGACTGATTCAACTGGAAACATGCAGTGGCAAAAAACATATGCCAATCCGGGCATTCAGGAAGCACACTATGCACAGATTACTCCTGACGGCGGATTTATCATTGTGGGTGATGCCGACAGTCTTTCGAATGGCCTTGGTGACACTGATATTCTCCTGATGAAGACCGATGCCAATGGCGATTCACTTTGGTCAGTCGTAATTGGTGGTAATAAGAAGGACGGAGGCAAGACAGTGGAAAATACATCTGATGGTGGATTTATTATCGGCGGTATCACAAGAAGTTTCGGACTAATTAACCCGAACTACTATTTAGTGAAGACCGATGGATTTGGAAATATTGAGTGGTCAAACAGTACTTACGGTTCTGCCTATCACGACCACGCTTATCGCGCTATAGAAACTTCCGATGGAGGATTTGCCGAATTTGGTTTTTTCAGAAACTCCGCGGCCTATATGAATTTCGCTCTCGTTAAACTTGGCCCTACAGGAGGAGTGACGAAAGATGTTGCTATCGATGAAATTCTTACACCCGGCGAAAATATTTGCCGGAGCAACAATGTAAATCTCGCCGTAAAAATCACCAACTATGGTGCAACTACTGAAAGCAATTTCATCGTAAACATTGCTGTCAACAACGGAACAAGTACGACTATCCTAACTGATACACTTCCAGGTCCTGTTGCAGCAGGTGCTTCTGCAACACTCAACTTTGATCCTACATACAACTTTAACGTTGATGGAACTTATGAGCTGACGGCTTACATGGCTCACCGGAGTAGTGACATTTCCTATTCAAACGATACAAACATTATTTCTGTCACCGTACTTTCTCCTGTTACAGATCCGACAACTACATCCGGAACATTATGTAATGCTGGTTCAATCACACTTGGTGCTACACCTGCAAATTCATCCGATTCACTTTTCTGGTATGATGCTGCAACCAATGGAAATTTAATTTCTACCGGAGCCTCTTATATTACTCCTTCTCTTAGCAACTCTGCAACGTATTATGTTGAAGCAGTTAAAGGGAAAGGAAGTAAAGTTGGACCAACTGATAACACCATCGGCAATGGTTCATACTCAAACAATGGTTATCTGAAATTTGATTCACGCGTCGATTTCAAACTCGTTTCTGTAAAAGTTTATGCGAATACTACCGGCAACCGAACCATTCAGCTTCGTAATTCTGCCGGTACGGTTCTTCAATCAAAAACAGTTAATCTTCCAATCGGCGAAAGCAGAGTCTATCTGAATTTTGATGTGCCTCAGGCAAACGATTTACAACTTGGTCTGAGCAATGGTAGTGGTAATCTCTTCCGTAACTCTGCCGGGGCTTCTTTCACTTACAGTGTATCAAAGACAGTTGAAATTTATGGTACAAGCTCAAATAACGGTGGTGTATATTATTACTTCTATGACTGGTATATTTTTGTTCCATACGAAAATTGCGGAAGTAATCGTATTCCTGCTCAGGCAATCATTGGAACAAGTAACACAACAGCATTTGACAACTCACGTTGCGGAAACGGAAGTGTAACACTCCATGCTAACTCAACCGACGCTCTGAACTGGTATGCTAACGCCAGTGGCGGATCTTCACTGGCAGGTGGAAGCTCTTACACTACACCTTCTCTCAGCTCAACAACAACTTATTATTTACAGGTTGGTTCTTGTCCGAACAGAATTCCCGTTCAGGCTATCATCAATCAAACTTCAACTGCACCTGTTGCTCCTGATGTAACCAATTGCGGACCGGGAACGGTAACACTTTCGGCAACTGCCGCTGATCCTGTTTTCTGGTACGATGCTGCAACCAATGGTGTACTTATCGGAACAGGGAATACTTACACAACTCCTTATCTGAACACCACTCAAACCTATTATGCATCAGCAGGAGCTGATTGCCCGAGTTCGCGTGTCGCTGTTCAGGCAATCATAAATGCTGCAACTCCTCCGACAGTTCAGGATGTAACTGCCTGCGGACCTACTTCTGTAACTCTTACTGCAAGCTCTTCAGACCCTGTTAGCTGGTATACTTCAGCATCAGGCGGAACTGCGCTTGCAACCACTTATAACTTTAATACTCCGATTCTGGCTAACTCAACTGTGTACTACGCACAGGCTGTGAGTGCTTGTCCAAGTCCGCGCGTAGCCGTTACCGCCAACATTATCGTAGTCGCTCCTCCGGTAGGAACCGATGCTTCACATTGCGGTCCGGGCAGTATGGTGCTCTCCGCACAATCACTTGATACAGTCAGCTGGTATGCCAACTCAACCGGTGGTGCAGCTTTAAGCACAGGATTGATTTTTACAACTCCATCGATCACATCTACAACGACCTATTATGCACAAGCAGTTGAAGGAAGTTGCAGCAGCACTCGTACTCCTGTAGTTGCAAACGTAGTCGTTACATCTGCTCCTTCTGCAAGCTCTGTTGCAACTTGTGGCCCGGGTACAGTGACACTCACCGCGACTGCATCAGATACCATTTACTGGTTTGACGCTCCGACTGCAGGAAACCTCCTCGCTACCGGAAACAGTTATACAACACCTTCGCTGACTTCAACAACAACGTATTATGTGCAGGCCAGCCTTTCATGCCCGAGTACACGTACTTCGGTAGATGCCATCGTTAGCTCAATTCCGGCTGATCCGACAACTGCTGATACATCTATCTGTGGCAGCGGTTCGGTAACACTGAATGCAGTCAGCGCAGATCCAATTACCTGGTACAATGCTCCGGGTGGTTCTGTTGTCGGCACAGGCAACTCATTTACGACACCGAATATTTCTTCTACAACAACATACTATGCAGTTGCAGGTATTACAGGATGTCAGAGCAATGCAATTCCTGCAGTGGTTACCATCAATGTTGTGCCGTCTAATCCTACAGTGAGTGGTGCAGTGAATTGCGGCCCCGGACAGTTGACACTGAATGCTACTTCTTCAAATTCTCTGACATGGTATGATCAGGCAGTTGGCGGAAGTATTATTTCAACAGGGAATTCTTACACCTCTGCTTTCAATACAACTACAACGGTATATGTACAGGCATCAAACGGAACATGTAACAGTGCAATGGTTCCTGTGACGGCAACTATTTACACATTGCCAATTGTGAATCTTGGTCCGGATACCGTAAATGTGATTAGTGGACAAACAGTCACTCTCGATGCAGGCGCAGGATATATTTCTTATCTCTGGAATACACTTGCCGGCACCCAAACGATCGTAACCGGAATTGCAGGAAATTACTGGGTCACGGTTACTGATAATCACAACTGTCATGCATCAGATACGATTACAGTAAACATTATTAACGGAATTGATGCCCCGGAATCAGGTGCTATTCTGATTTATCCGAATCCATCGAACGGATTAGTTTATATTAATTTCTCCAATGCATCGGCTCGTTACTCAGTAAAAGTTACCGATGCAATTGGTCGTATTGTTTACTCAGAGATTAAAAATTCCTCCGCAGGTGCATTGCAAACTGTTGATCTCAATCATCAGCCTGCAGGGGTTTACTACCTGACTGTATCAGACGACAAGTCTGCTATTACTAAACCGATCGTGATTAAATAAACATCCGGACGGTGATAAATCACAAAAACCTACCGGGATTCCGGCAGGTTTTTTTATCTCCTTTGTAAAATACACTCACAACAAAAAAATGAAAAAACTATTTGTTCTCTCTTTGTTCTTTTTGACAGCCGTTATTTCGGCGAACGCACAGACAACCTGGGAAAAACTTATTGCAAACAGGAGCACAGATGTGTTTCGTTGTGTGAAAGAAGTCTCCACAGGCGGTTACGTAGCCGCAGGTTATGTAGCCGATTCCACAGTCAGCGACACCGATGCTTATGTTGTAAAGATGAATACCGTTGGCGATACTGTATGGTCGTTCCGGTACAATGGTTCACTCAGTAAAAAAGACCTGTTCTACAAAATCATCGAAACACAGGATCATGGTTTTGTTATGTGCGGTTATACGAACAGCGTAACCGGTTTATCAGACGACATTCTTCTGGTGAAAATCAACAGCAGCGGTCAGCTCGTCTGGGCAAAAACAAACGGCGGTTCCGGTAAAGACCGTGCACAAGATATAATACAGGTTGCAGATGGTTCTTACTACTTAGCCGGTTACACCACAAGCTCTCCTTCGATTTATTACGATGCCTTTTTATATCACGTCAACTCAACCGGCGACTCTCTGTGGTTTAAGCGTTACGGAAATTCCAATTACGAAGATGCCAACAGCGTCAGAAAACTTTCTAATGGTGGCTTTCTCTTAGGCGGACAAGGTTATAACGGCACCAATGGATTTGATCAATACCTGATCCGGGTAAATGACAGCGGTGACACCTTGTGGACAAAACGCTTTGGTACCACGGGTACTGATAATATCGAGTGCATCACGGTTACTTCCGATGGTTTTGTGCTTGCCGGTGGAACCAACGGTACACCTTCACTTACTGACGATGGCTATATCGTGAAAACAGATACAACAGGAACAGTGCAATGGACAAAGATGTTTGGCGGAAATCAGCCTGATGACTTTCACCGCGTGGAGGTTACTTCCGACGGAGGTTTAGTTGCCACAGGAACAACTACCAGCTATGGACCGCTACTTCCAAACATGTGGCTGATGCGAATGAATTCAACCGGTGATTCACTCTGGGCGAGAACCTTTGGTGGCGACAATCATGATCACGGCTACAGTGGCCAGGAAACATCTGATGGCGGCTATATCATTTGCGGACACTCCGGAAGTTTCGGATACAATAATGAAGATGGCTATGTTGTAAAAATGGATGCAAATGGAAATCTTGGAAATTACCTAACGTATACTTCAGTGACATCACTTGTGTCTCCTGCGGCAACTCTTTGCGGAGGTGGCTCTGTTCAGGTAAAAGTGATTGTCAGAAATTTTGGAAATGATACTGTACCTAACGTACCGGTTACATGTAATATTACCGGCGCATTGACTACCACATTGAATGGAACTTACAATGGCGCTCTTCATCCTCAGGATGCCGATACACTTGTATTCAGCACGCCAATCAACACAGTTGCTTTCGGCACGTATAACTTCACCTTCACAACGGGAAACAATAACGATGTGTATCCGGCCAACAACACGTATACAGTGAGCGTAACAATTGACGGAACCACTGCCGATCCAACAGCTACTGATGTATCAAGATGCGGGCCGGGAACAGTTACATTAACTGCTTCCGGAACCGGTTCCATTAATTGGTTTAATGCAGCGAGCGGCGGAACGCTTTTAGGAAGCGGTGCAAGCTTTACAACTCCTTCCATCAGCACTACAACAACGTATTACGTTCAAACCGGAATTAACTGCCCGAGTGCACGTATCCCTGTGAGTGCTATTGTTAACACTATCCCTTCTAACCCAACCACTGCAGGAGGATATACCTGCGGAACAGGTACTGTACAACTTACTGCCAACTCTGCAAATACAATTAACTGGTATGATGCATCAAGCGGCGGAACTCTTCTAGGAACCGGTAGCCCGTTCACAACACCTTCGATAAGTGCCACAACAACTTTTTATGCTGAAGCAAATAATGGAAGCTGTTCCAGCTCACGTGTATCCGCTCTTGCTAGTGTCTATACCCCACCTGCTGATCCTACGGTTACCGGTGGCGCTGCCTGCGGTTCCGGATCCATCGACCTCGGTGCAAGTGCAGTTGCCAGCATCAATTGGTATAACCTCCCAACCGGCGGAACACTTCTTGGTTTCGGAAACACATACACTACTCCTGTCATTTCAACTACAACTACCTACTATGCTGTAGCCAATGATGGTGTATGTACAAGCACTCCTATTCCTGTTGTAGCTACTATCAATCCGAATCCAACCATAACCTTAGGTGGCGGCGCAGATACACTTCATCTGATTTCCGGTAACACTGAAATTCTTGATGCAGGAAGCGGCTTTGTATCTTATGCCTGGACTCCGGGAAATGAAACCACACAAACTATTTCGGCAACCGTTACAAATCTCTATTGCGTAACTGTTACTGATGTAAATACCTGCATCGGATCTGATTGTGTGTATCTTGATTTCTCGAATGGAATTACTGATGTTGCCGGGTTTGCCGGAAGTGTTTTTCCAAATCCTGCAACCGATCAAATTAATCTGATGCTGAATTCAGATTTTCCTCAATCGAAAATTGAAGTACTTGATATCACCGGATCTGTTGTGTACACAACTACATTGAGAAATTTCTTCGCTGCTGAAACAATTGTGATTCCGGCAGAGAAGCTATCCGATGGTATTTATTTTATCCGCATTAATAACACTGTCGTTTCAAAAGCAATACCTGTAATTGTTCAAAGATCTAAATAAGATCATCTAAACAAAAAAGAAAAGGCCCGGACTTCCGGGCCTTTTTCGTTGAATAATATTTGGTCTGTTGTCAGGCACGTACTAATCCACACAACGATTCTAAAATTAATAATCCGTCTTCATTCCCCACAATTTCGCTCGCTGCTCTTTCCGGATGCGGCATCATGCCGAAAACATTTTTGCCTTCATTGCAAATGCCTGCGATGTTTTCAAGTGCGCCGTTTGGATTTGATTCTTCAGTTACTTTTCCGGTTGCATCGCAATAGCGGAAAAGGATTTGTCCGTTATCATTCATTGCACTCAGCGTTGCCTCATCAGCATAGTATTTTCCTTCCCCATGTGCAATCGGTACTTTGAGAACCTGACCTGAGCCAATTCCTTTCGTCATTGTGCTGTTACTCGTCTCACAACGAATGAATGTGTTTTTGCAAATGAACTTGTGAGAGTTATTGTGCAACAAGGCACCGGGTAACAAACCTGATTCACAGAGAATCTGAAAACCATTGCAAACCCCAAAGAGTAATCCGCCTTTATTGGCATACTCAATTACCTCTTTCATGATCGGAGAAAAACGCGCAATAGCACCGGAGCGAAGATAATCGCCGTACGAAAATCCTCCGGGCAAAACAATTAAATCACAATTCTGCAGATCATGATCCTTATGCCAGAGTTTTACGGTGTTGATTCGAAGCTGATCGCGAAGAACATGCACCATGTCTTCGTCACAATTGGATCCGGGGAATACGACTACGCCTGCTTTCATAGGGCGAAGTTAGAAATTATCCCATTGCGGAGAGTGGTGAGATGGAAAGAAAGGCAGGACGGGTGATTGAATATTGAAAAATGGATATTGAATATTGGGGCCTGCCATGGATTGCACCCGCGTTGGACCTTCTGCCCTTTTCGGCTTTTCCTTATACAGAATAATCTTTCAGCATCTTCATCAATTCCTTCCGGGCGTTGTGAATTCTGACTTTTACAGTGCCCAGCGGTATTCTCAGGCCTGAGGCGATTTCTTCATACTTGAAGCCCTGGAAACTCAGTAAAAAAGGTGTGCGAAGGTTTTCGGAAAGCCGGCCGATCGCATCGTTGATATCTTTCATTACCAGATTCGACTCTCCTAAATTCTCACGATCAGATGCCGCTGAATTCAGAAAATACTGATCATCGGTCTGATCATTGAAGATTTTAGATTTCATTGCACGACGGTATTTATTGATGAAAATGTTTTTCATCATCGTGTACAACCACCCTTTCAAATTTGTGCCTTCGGCAAATTTCTCTTCATTGGTAAAGGCCTTTAACATGGTATCCTGCACCAGATCCGCTGCATCTTCGTCGTCTTGCGTGAGGCGATAGGCAAAATGACGTAAAGGATCTGCTTCTTTGGTGACCTTTGATCGAAAATCTGAAGTAGCCATTTGTTTAACTTTTTGCGAGCTTTGTTAAACAAAGATAGGTGATAAATTAGCAATTCCAACCTTTTGTTTAATAATTTAACATAAACTTTAAACAAAAACGATTAGATTCCTAAAACACTGATTTTAAATCAGATGGAATCATAACCAGCTGAGCCAGGGGTGGCAATGGGTGTCCGGAAAATGCCCTTCCGCTGACTAACAAGCGCGACTGAGGTAATTTTTCTGAAAAAATCCGGAAGATTTCTGTGATCATCGTTTCCGGAACTGACGATGTCAGACTCATGAAAATATAATCCGGCGAATATCTCTCTGCAGCCTTTACAACGTCCCGCAACGGAACATTCTGACCAAGATAAATTGAGTGATGCCCCGCAGAACGTATCAGGTAATTGGCAAATAGCAAACCGATCTCATGCCATTCTCCTTCGGGAAGAAACACCATGAACTTCTTAGCGCTTCGACTTTTGTTCGGCGGTTGTCCGTCGATTGCAAGAATTAATTTCTGACGAATGATAAGCGTGCTGAAATGCTCGTATGCAGGATACACCGTACCCGTTTGCCACAATACACCTACAGCTGACAAGAATGGGAAAACTACTTCCATCATTGCTCTCTCCATTCCTGTTTGAACGATTGATGCAGAGAGTATTCTATCGAAAGCAATCTCATCCAAATCAATCATCGCAGAAATCAATGACTGAATATGCACGGATTGTTTGTCAGACTGCAACGCATAAGAAACAGCGACTCTGCTGATTTCTGCAGGATCCATTCCGGCAATTTCGGAGATGCGGTGGCCGTGGCTGTTCAGCAAAGAAATGTTGAGCAACAGTCTCAGATCATCATCATTGTAAAAGCGGATATTGGTTTCCGTTCGTCTTGGTACCGGAATCTGATAACGCTGCTCCCAAATACGCAGTGTGTGAGCTTTTATTCCCGTTAAGCGTTCGATATCCTTAATTGAGTACTGAGCCATTCTGTTGATAAACAACCGAAGCTAAGGAAAGTTTTTCGTTCATCCAGAAACACAGGCGGAAAATCGCATAAAACCGCATCCAATGCGGGTTTCAACGACCTTTTGACTGATCACTGAAGTACCGTCTGGTCAATACCTTTTGAAATTCCCTGCGAATAATCATTTCTGAAAGCTGATTCCTGAACTCCTCCTGATCAGTAGTTTCCGCGACCTTCCTGAATTTTGATTCACTGATGTCTATTTGATATAGCAAAGACATAAAAGCCTGGCGATTCTTCGAATACATGGTAGCTATAACCGGGGTAATCTGAGCTAAAAGTTCCTCCCAGGCCGTCAACTCATTTCCGCTGAAAACAATTTCAACACCGTGAATTCTAAAATCACGAATCACCTGTTCGGCGGTTTCACGGATTATAGCCAGGTCATGTCGATATTTTTCAGGAGAAAGATCCATGGTATTATTCAATTATCAACCTGCGCACAGGACGATCGTTCATGATGTGTTCTTCCACAATTTCCGGAATGTCCTGCAATGTTACACCTCCATAAAAAACACCATCCGGATAAACTACCACAGTGGGACCGTGTTCACACATATCCATACATCCTGCTCTTTGAGCTCTTACCGGAAAAGAAGGATTCTTCTCTTTAATCTGCTTTTTTAATGCCTGTACCAATTCCATTCCGCAAGCTTCACCACATGATTTACGCTGGTCGGCTCCGCGCTGATTGGTGCAAACGAATATGTGCTTTTTGTATTTCATCAGACAAAGGTATATTCAAAATTCTGAATTCAGAATTCTGAATTCAGAATTCATATCATTAGCTTTGTTTATTCTCAATCTACCATATCATGGATGAACTTTTAAATATAGCTCTCCGCAGTCTTGCAGTTTACGTATTTATCATTCTGGCTATACGCGTCAGCGGAAAGAAAGAACTATCACAGTTATCAGTTGTTGATCTCGTTTTTATTTTGCTGATAAGTAATTCTGTTCAGAATGCAATGGTAGGCTCCGACAGCAGTCTGATCGGAGGGCTTACAGCAGCGGCCGCCCTTTTCGCTGTCAACTTTATTCTGAAAGGCCTCATTTACTATAACAAAAAATTCGGAAAACTAATTCAGGGCTCGCCGGTGATGCTGATTCACGAAGGAAAACTACTGGAAGAAAATCTGCGAAAAGAAAAACTCTCTGTCGACGAACTTGAAATTGCAATTCGTGAACACGGCGTTAAATCAGTCGAAGATGTAAACCTCGCAATTCTTGAAACCGATGGCAACATCAGCATTCTCTCCGATAGCTATCAAAAGCAAAGCAGGAAGAAGAGAAGGGTGCATAAGGTGCTTGATAGTTTGAATTAGTAATTAGTGATTAGTAATTAGTAAGTGGTAAGTGGTAAGTGGTAATTAGTAAGTAGGATTACACTCCTTGTGTCTTCCTCTAAGCACTTCCGCCAATAGAATGAAGACAATTATTCATCTATCCCTCTACTTACTAATTACTACTTACTAATTACTAAAAAAGGCTCCCTTGCGGGAGCCTTTTAGTCATTCATGTGGTGAATGTATTACATTTTCACAATCTTCTGAATTGCTGATTTACCATTTGAAGTAATCTTCACATAGTAAACACCAACTGCTTCAGGAGAGAATGAGTATGAATGTTTGCCTGATTGCTGCATTTCATTCATCGCATATGAAATCACTTTTGAACCAAGAACGTTGAACACTTCTACAGAAACTTTTGAAGTTGACTGAAGGTTGTATTCAATGTTCGTTGAATGATCAAATGGATTTGGATAAACCATGAAGGCAATATCTTTAGACAATTCATTGATGCCATCATAGAACTGCAGGAATACAGAGTAATCTTCGATCTGACCGTACTGAAGATCCAGACAAGGTGTCGGAGTTGGATTGGCAGTATAATCAGAAGCAATACGCAGACGAAGTGGCTGACCAAATACTGCACCTGCGTCAGGAATAGTAAACCAACCGCTGTGGTTAGTCAAGGCATTATCTGAAGCGATTTCTTCAGTGGCAGGATCAAGTGTTCCGTCATTATTGATATCTAACCACATTTTGAATGATTCACTGTATGTGAAGCCTGTTGTAGCAAAATACTGATAAGGTAAATTTGTAAGCAATGTAGCCGTGTCAGTACAAGTATAATCCTGGTAGCCGTCGATAGCGTCCGGTGTGATATTATCAAGCGGAGTGCCGCCGATTCTGAATTCGGTTATACCGATACCACAACAGTAGTTTGTTGTTACAGGATAACAAGAAGTTGCTCTTGGTCCGGTAATGATTGCCTGAACTGATTGTGTTACTGTATCACATCCGGAAGCATTACAACCGATAACTGTAACCGTATAATTTCCATTTGCAGGGAATCCGTGGTTAGGATTTGCCACATTAGAAGTATCACCATCGCCAAAATCCCAATGATAAGATGTCGGTGTGTTGATAGAACTGGTGGTGAACTGAGAAAATCCTGTACAAGTATTTGATGTGAAGGTGTAGCTCAGACATGGGTTGAAATCAACAGACAATGTACAAGCAACCGTTTTCATCGGTGTAAGCGGATCATTCGAAGAAATCTGGATGTTCGTTGTATAGTTACCGCCTGCTAATGTTGTACTATAGAAATCAAGTGTAATTGTTACAGAAGTTCCTGCGGTAATAGTACCTGATGAAGGGTTAGCAATTACCCATGAAGGCAAGCCGCCGATTGTCCATGTAAGGTCACTGCCTCCGGTGTTATTGATGTCGAATGTATTTGAACCCAGATCATCACAGGCACGGAGTGACTGTGAAACTGCATTGGTTGAAGTGGTTACAGCTGGAGCAGGGAATGTTGATCCTGATACGCACATTGTAGTATCATGATCGTTGTTCGCTACAGTGATTGTGCCGCTGAAGCTTCCAACAGTAGATGCAGAGAAGCTTACAACAACATCAGTGTATTGTCCGGGTAACAAATAAGAAGCGTTGCTGCTGATGATAAAATCAGGATCATTCGCAGTGATTGAAGAAATGAAGAGAGTGTCGCAACCGTTGTTGATTACCTGAACAGTGTCATGAGCAGTTGTATGCTGCATGATAGCACCGAAGTCTACACATGTATCAGACAGAGCAACGATTGGGAAACCTGAAACTGTAAGTGTACAAGGAAGAAGAACCACCGGATTGTTAGGGTCATTACTTGCAACACCGATGTTTGCATAGTATGTACCTGCAGGTAAGCCTGTAGTGTGGAAAGTAACTACTGAACTTGATGTTGCACTTACACCAACTGTGTCAGAAAGCTGACTGAGAGAAATCCATGCAGGAAGAGCGTTTTCACCACCCCAGGTAATTGCATTACCAAGAATTGTTTGTGATTCTGTAGCTGCTGAATAAAAGTCGAAAGCAATGAAGATCGCTTTACCTGAACCATAGTAACGGTAAGTTACAACGTCATTGGTACCGGCAACAGCACATGCAACTTTATCAGGATTGGTAATGTTCATTGAATAAGTCGCACTCGGAGGTGTAAAGGTAGAAAGGATTCCAGTCATCAATGGATGAAGTGGATTCACATTGTTAATCGTACTGAAGTTGATTGACTCATCCTGAGCAAATGTTCCTGAGAAAACGCCTGTGTTAAACATACAGTCAGCTTCAGAAGAATAAGAACCGCAGAAAATTACTGAACCACCATTGTTGAGGAATTGACGAATTGCCGGCCCGAGATTAGTCCAAACTGAAGGAACACCTGTTTCCTGCTCGCCAATGAGGAGAACGTTTTTACCTATGAGAAGTGCATTGAGAACTCCGGGATCTGTGGTTGCTGTTTGGGTGAGAGTATAATTCACACCTGTTGCCGCCAGTGCCTGCAACATATGCGGGTATTCAGCAAACTGGTCACAACCATATGACATAGCGAGCACTTTGATTGCTCCAACGTTTGAACCATTTGCATTATATACCAGATCACCACCGCCGATGTTGCTGATGTCAAGTGGGAACGCTACTGAGTCACCACACTGTGCATTGGCTGTAAAACCGGTTTGAGCAACACTGATTTCAGGAGCAGCCTGAACAGTTACTGTTTGTGTAATTGTATCTGAAGAATCGCAGGAGAATGCTATGAACGTTACTGTGTAAGTGCCCGGAGCAGCATAAGCGTGAGTCGGGTTCTGACGGTGTGATGTATCTGAATCACCGAAATCCCACAACCAGCTTGTTTCGTTACCTGATGATGCGTCAGTGAACTGAACATCTACTCCAAGCGGAGGAGTCGGATCACTTACGATGAAGTTGGCATTTGGAGCCACACTAGGAGCAATTGTTGAATGCCAGTTTACTTCAAAGCCGTTGTAAGTAATCGAGATATCAGAATGCCATACAATCAGCATCGAACCTGATGTTGCGGTTACAACAGATGGTGATGGTAAGGCCTGACCGTTTCCTGTAACCAGCAACGGATCGTTTGTTGTTGTTCCATCATACACATAGAAGTAGTCATAGTTCAGCTCTGTATCAAAAGAGACGAACGTCAGTGTGATTGTTGTCGCACAAGCAGGTTGAATCAAGAGTGAACAATCTTCGTTCACCTGATAACCTCCTGTGGGACCACCGGTATCATACAGCGTTCCGCTGGTGTCAGTGATCTGACTGACTGAACAAATGTTGTAAACAGCTTGTGCTCGGCTCAACGTCGTTCCGACAAAGAAGAAAGCGATTACAACTAAGACTTGAAGTAGTAGTTTTTTCATAGCGGGCTAAGTAATTTGGATTATTATTTCAAATGTAGGACATTTTATCATACCAACCAACCCTGAAACGCTGATTTAACGCATTAAACACCCATATTTGTGCGAAACAGCTTTACAGAAATTGCCAGCAGAATGATGCCGAAAACTTTCCGTAAAATACTGATGCCGGCAGGGCCAAGGAAGCGTTCCAGTCGGTAAAGGTTCCTTAATACTACGTAAACGAGAATCAGGTTCAGAAAAATCCCGATAACAATGGTAAGAGAATCGTATTCAGCCCTTAGCGAAAGCAATGTGGTCATGGTACCCGTCCCTGCAATTAACGGGAAGGCTATAGGTACGATACTGGCCGTTTCAGGAATTTCATCTTTGTAAAGACGAATTCCCAATATCATTTCCAGAGCCAGAAAGAAAATGACCAGCGAACCTGCAATGGCAAAAGATTTTACGTCTACCCCCAGAAATGCCAGAATTTTTTGCCCCAAAAAGAGGAAAAATATCATAATCAGCAGTGAAACGAAGGTGGCCTGCTCAGCTTTGATAAAACCAACCCGGGTTTTTACCTGAAGCAATACCGGAATACTTCCTACAATATCAATCACTGCGAAAAGAATGGTCGAAACCGTTAGGATATCGTGGAGATTCAGTGTCATTTTACTGCGAAAGTAGGAAAGTAAGTGGTTCGTGATTCCGAAAACCTGACATAAAAAAACCGGGCGAAATCTGATCAGTTTCGCCCGGTGTATCTTTAATTAGCTAAACAGGATTAACCGTTCAGTGCCTCTGCTCCGGCTACGATTTCGAGAATTTCCCCGGTAATCGCCGCCTGGCGGGCTTTGTTGTATGACAATTTAAGATCCCTGAGCAGTTCACCGGCATTATCTGTCGCTTTGCTCATGGCCGTCATCCGCGCTCCGTGTTCGGAAGCGTGTGAATCGAGCACGGCTTTGTAAAGCTGAATTTTAATTGACTTTGGAATCAACTCCAGAACGAGCTCTTCTTTTGCAGGCTCAAAAATGTAATCGTTCGCCTGTTTCTTCTCACCTGCATTGGCTGCCGGTGCAATCGGAAGAACCTGCTCAATCATTACGTTCTGAACAGCTGCATTCTTGAACTGATTGTACACCACCTCTACCTTGTCGTATTCTCCGGCAGCAAATTGTGCCATTACTTCTGCTGCTACTTTCGACACTTCGTCGAATGAAAGATGAGTGTAAACGTCGTTATGGTTTCCCGCATATACTGACGGATTCTTCGGAGAAGAAATCGCTGGCCTTTTTACCTATGCAAAGTACTTTTACATTGCCGGCTTTTGACTGAGCTGCATAATTCTCACGAATCATTCTGTTTACGGTACGAACGATGTTTGCATTAAATGCTCCGCACAATCCGCGGTTGGAATTCACTGCAATGATCAACACTTTGTTAACCGGACGAACGGCTGCGAATTGTCCGCCTGCATTTCCGTCGAGAGAACCTGAAATGTTTTCCATGATCTCACGAAGTTTTGCGGCATACGGACGCATCATGATGATGGCATCCTGTGCGCGGCGAAGCTTTGCCGCACTTACCATCTTCATCGCCTTTGTAATCTGCTGGGTAGAGTTTACAGAGGCAATCCGGTTTCGTACTTCTTTTAAATTAGCCATGCCAATTATTATTCAGTGCGCCGTGGCGCATTGATTATTTTTTGTATTTAGAAACTAATTCAGATGCTACTTTTTCAAGAACAGATGTTACGCTGTCATCGATAGCGCCTCCGCGGATTGCATCCAGCGTTGCTTTGTGTTTCACTTCGAGGAATGACACAAATTCTGTTTCGAATTCTTTTACCTTGTTAACAGGTACATCGCGCAACAAACCTTTTGTTCCGCAGTAAATGATAGCAACCTGCTTCTCTACTGTCATCGGAGAGTACTGTCCCTGCTTAAGGATTTCCACGTTACGTGCACCTTTGTCAAGTGTCGCTTTCGTAGAAGCATCGAGGTCAGAACCGAATTTTGAGAAGGCTTCAAGCTCGCGGTACTGGGCTTGGTCAAGTTTCAAGGTACCCGCGATTTTCTTCATTGATTTGATCTGTGCATTACCACCTACGCGGGATACGGAGATACCTACGTTAATCGCAGGACGTACACCGGCGTTGAAAAGGTTTGCCTCAAGGAAGATCTGCCCGTCTGTAATCGAAATTACGTTCGTTGGAATGTATGCTGATACGTCACCCGCCTGTGTTTCGATGATCGGAAGTGCAGTGAGTGAACCACCGCCTTTTACTTTTCCTTTCAATGATGCAGGAAGATCGTTCATCGTAGCTGCGATAGAATCAGAGTTGATGATTTTCGCTGCACGCTCGAGCAAACGTGAGTGCAGGTAGAATACGTCGCCCGGATATGCCTCACGTCCCGGAGGGCGGCGGAGAAGAAGTGATACTTCGCGGTAAGCAACGGCTTGTTTTGAAAGATCATCATAAACGATCAGTGCCGGACGACCGGTGTCGCGGAAGTATTCGCCAATGGCAGCACCGGCAAGCGGAGCGAAGAATTGCATTGGAGCAGGGCTCGATGCAGGAGCAGCAACAATAATGGTGTAGGCCATGGCACCTGCTTCAGTCAATGTTTTAACGATTTGTGCAATCGTTGAACCTTTCTGTCCGCAGGCTACATAGATACAATATACCGGTTGTCCTTTTTCGAAGAATTCTTTCTGATTGATGATGGTGTCAATCGCTACTGCAGTTTTACCTGTTTGACGATCACCGATGATCAACTCACGCTGACCACGACCGATCGGAATCATTGCGTCAATCGCTTTGATACCGGTTTGCAACGGTTCGTTTACCGGCTGACGGTAAATTACACCCGGAGCTTTACGCTCCAATGGCATTTCATAAGTTTCACCTGTGATCGGACCTTTACCGTCGATTGCATTTCCGAGTGTGTCTACAACACGACCAACCATTCCTTCACCTACACGGATGGAACCGATTTTTCCGGTACGCTTTACAACGTCACCTTCTTTGATATCGGACGAAGTACCGAGCAATACGGCACCTACGTTGTCTTCTTCGAGGTTCAACACGATTCCCTGAAGTCCGTTTTCAAATTCGATGAGCTCACCTGATTGTACGCGTGTGAGTCCATAGATACGGGCGATACCATCACCTACCTGGAGAACGGTACCTACTTCTTCAAGTTCTTTTTCTGTTTTGAAACCCGCCAGTTGCTGACGCAATATGGCTGATACTTCATCGGGTCTTACTTCTGCCATTTTATTTTGATTTTATTTTTTTCTGAAAATGATTTCTGATTAATTCTTTTGAACGTATGGATTGTTGGAGAATGTTTGCGTGAGTTTTCTCAATTCGCTGACAATCGATGCATCGTATTGTTTATCCCCAAGACGAAGAACAAATCCACCAATGAGATTTTTATTCACCTTCTCAACGAGTTCGATTTCCGACTTGGTGTTATCGCGAAGAAGCTGATATACTTTCTGACGAAGTTTGTCATCCAGGCCAACTGCAGATGTGATCTCAGCAGTCTGAATTCCTTTGAATGCCTTGTACTGCGCCATGAATTCTTTGGCAATCTGTTCGAGGTATTTTTCACGTCCCTTGCGGGTAACGATTTCGAAAAATGAGCCGGTCAGTTTATTGATACGTGGACCGAACACGCCGTTCAATACTGCCAGTTTTTTATGACCGTGAATAATCGGATTTGAAAAAAGCAGCGAGAGGTCACGATTCTGTTCGCATACGGTGACGAACAGTTTCATGTCTGCATTCACTGCATCCAGACTTCCGGTCTCTTTGGAAAGATCCAGGAGAGACTTGGCATATCGTTTGGCAACTTTTACTTCAATCATTCTTTTTTCTCATTGCGGCACGGGCCGGTGAATATTGGGAATTCCGATTAGTTCAGATTAACGTCTTTCATCAGGCCATCCATCAAAGCCTTTTGCTTTTCATCATTACTCAATTCATGACGAAGAATTTTCTCGGCTATTTCAACTGACATGGCAGCCACCTGATTTTTCAATTCAGTGATAGCAGCCATTTTCTCGTTGTTAATGGTTTCGCGGGAAGCGGCAAGAATTTTATTTGCTTCCGCCTGAGCTTTGCTTTTTGCTTCAGCGATGATGGCATCTTTTGTATCGCGTGCTTCTTTCAGCAATGAATCGCGCTCTGCACGAGCCTGCTGAAGAAGTTTTTCGTTGTCATTTTTCAATGCCGCCATTTCTTCTTTTGCCTTCTGAGCGCTATTGAGAGCGTTTGAAATCGACTCTTCACGTTCACGAAGTGACTTCAGAATGACAGGCCATGCAAATTTTCCGAGAATGAACAGTACTGCCAGAAAGGAAAATGACATCCAGATGATAAAACCAATCGAGGGTTTTATTAATTCCATTTGCGTTGAAGTTTTTCTGTTTGATGAATTACAATGTAGAATCAGAAATAAAACGGATCAGCCAACCGCTGAACCGTTTCATAATTACGATTTGAAAACCACGAGGAGACCAACAACCATCGCGA
>JAXLTM010000016.1:0-64110 GCA_046330055.1 Bacteroidia bacterium
GGAACTCACAGGTCGTGAAAATATTTTTCTCAATGGTTCTATACTCGGAATGAGTAAAAAGGAAATCTCATCGAAGTTCGATGAAATCGTTGACTTCGCGGGCGTCGAAAAATTTCTGGATACTCCGGTGAAAAGATTTTCTTCCGGAATGTATGTGCGACTTGCTTTCGCCGTCGCCGCTCATCTTGAACCGGAAATTCTAATCGTCGATGAAGTGCTCGCTGTAGGCGACGCTGAATTTCAGAAAAAGTGTCTGGGCAAAATGGATCAGGTGAGTAAGTCGGAGGGAAGAACGGTGCTTTTTGTCAGCCACAATATGGGTGCAATCAATGCTCTCTGTAATCAGGCTATCCTGCTTGATCGCGGTAATATTAAAGCGATCGGTAAGACTGAAAATATTACTGGAATGTATTTCGGCGGCGGACTGGCAGACGATGGTGAATTCATTGTAGGAAAAAGCAGCTCCGATGAAAAAGTGATCATCGAGAAAGTCACTCTTAAAAACGGTGCGGGTAAAGCACAGAATAACTTTGCATTCGGTGAAGCCTTGCAGGTTGAAATTGAATTGAACGCTTCGGAGAAATTCGATCAGCCGTATGTGTGGGTGGCAATTAAGAACGGCCGCGGACCGGTTACAGCCGCTTCCGGACTGATTGATGGTTATCGAAGTTCTGCATTCGAGAAAGGGAAAAATAAGATCAGTTGCACATTCAAGAATCTTCCTTTATTGCCGGGTGAGTATTCCGTTTACATGGGTGTTCGTGCAAGCGACGGAGTTACCATGCTGACAGAATCGAAAGATGTTGCCTTGTTTTGTATCGTTTCGGTTTTATCGGAGATCGGATTGAATCCTACCATCTCTGATACGCTGGCAACAGATACAGTATCACCTGTCATCCCTTACGAATGGGAATTCAACGACGGAAATAAATTTGCTTTTAATATCTCCAATTATGTTAAACAATAAATCGGTATTGGTTACCGGCGGAACCGGTTCTTTCGGAAAAGCATTTGTGAAAAGTGTGTTGGAAAAATATCCCGGCATTCGTCGCCTGGTTATTTTCTCGCGCGATGAACAAAAGCAGTTTCAAATGCAGATGGAATATCCGCATCACAAATTTCCGCAGGTGCGTTTCTTCATCGGCGACGTCCGCGATGAGAACCGGATGAAAATGGCCTTGAAGGGAATTGATACTGTCGTGCATGCAGCTGCTATGAAACATATTCATATCGCTGAATACAATCCGATGGAATGCATCAAGACCAATATCATGGGCGCCGAGAATCTGATCATGGCTTGCCTTGAGTCAGAAGTAGAAAACGTTGTAGCATTATCCACCGATAAAGCTGCTGCGCCCATCAACCTTTACGGAGCTACAAAACTTGCTTCCGATAAATTGTTCATTGCGGCTAATAATATCAAAGGAAAGAAGAAGATCAAATTTTCTGTAGTTCGTTACGGAAATGTAATGGGCTCTAATGGATCGGTCATTCCATTCTTTCTGAATAAACGAAAAGAGAAAGTATTGCCAATCACCGATGCGTCGATGACGCGTTTTAATATTCTTCTGGAAGAAGCGGTCGATATGGTATTTCATGCGCTCGAACATAGCTGGGGCGGTGAATTGTTTGTTCCGAAAATTCCTTCATTCAAAGTGCCTGATCTGGCTACTGCCATCGGACCGGATTGCGAGCAGAAGATTGTAGGCATTCGTCCGGGCGAAAAGCTGCATGAGGAAATGATCACTACGTCGGATTCGTTCTCAACATATGATATGGGCAAGTACTACGTCATCCTTCCGCAACTGACCAATTGGAGTATGAACGATTATCTCGCACACTTCAAGCCGAAGAAAGTTAAAGAAGGATTCAGCTATTCATCAGGTGAAAATACAGAATGGCTGAGCGTGGAAGATTTGCGAAAGCTCATAAAGAAACACATTGATCCGACATTTGAACCCGGCGCATAATGAAACCTATTCCATACGGGAGACAAACTATTACTGAAGCTGATCTGAAAGCGGTGACGGATACTCTGCAAACAGATTATCTGACACAAGGCCCTAAGATTGCTGAATTTGAAAACGCTTTTGCAAAATACATCGGTGCTAAATATGCTGTGGCTATTGCCAACGGCACTGCAGCTTTGCATCTCTCAGCCATGGCGCTTTCAGTAAAGCCCGGACAAAAAATAATTACAACGCCGATTACATTCGCTGCTTCTGCAAATTGTATTCGCTACGCGGAGGAGAGGTTTTGCCGACATCGATCCGCAGACTTATTTACTCGATCCTGCATCTGTTGAAGCAATCCCGAAAGCTCATCCGAAGGGAACATTTCCTCTGAATTATTCCTGTTGATTTTGCCGGAAGAGTTTGTAATCTTGAAAATTCAAAACACTCGCTGATGAATACGGTCTTTGATTCTTGAAGATTCCTGTCATGCTCCCGGTGGTTACTTTGTGAATTCAAAAGGCGAAAAGCAATTTGCCGGTAACGGTAATTATGCTGATCTCGCTATTTTTTCTTTCACCCCGTCGGGCATATCGCTTGCGGTGTAGCGAGGAATGATTACTACGAATGATAAACGACTGTACGATCATCTGCTTGTTTTGAGAACGCACGGTATTACCCGGAATGCAGATGTGTTTCTAAAAACTCGCGCAATGGGTTGCAGGAAATTCTGAAGCAACAGCAACGGACAATATCCGGGTTGGTATATGGAAATGCAGGAGCTGGGTTATAACTACGCTTTACCGATTTTTGCGGCTGCTCGGGCTCTCTCAGCTGAATCGAGCTGATGAAGGATTAAACGTGTCGACGCGAAATTGCCGGAAAGCACTTTAATGCTTTCAATGGCAGTCGTGGTTGAAAGGGACAGTCGGGGGTTGTTGATGGACATGCCTATCATTTGTAGCGGATCGAAGCCGATGACCGTCTTGATTGTATAATTTTCGCACCAAAAATATTTTTGCCTGTGCATTAGTTGTCTTCGGCACATGATGCCTTACTATAAATCTCTTGGCTCAAAAGATGATTTTCCCAAGGCAGAATTGTATTATTCACGTTGTCTTCGAGTTTGCCGATGTATCCGGCTCTTACTGAAGAACAACAGCAATATGTAATTGATTCCATTTTCGAATTTTATTCCGGTAAAATAATTTCTCAACTGATGTACGTGCCCGGAAAATAGGAATCATCACTCAGGTAAGAATGACGAGTACCCGTTTGCCGGGTAAAAGTACTTATAAGCGCTTCGCGCGGGAAAAGTTTACTGGCACATCATATTGACCGGTTGAAGCAAAACCGACTGCCAATTATTATTGCTACCACAGAAAACGCTACCGATAATCCTGTTCAGAATTTGCTGATCAAAATGGACTTGTTTGCTGCAGAAGGAGAAACGTATTGAGCAGGTTTTATTATGCCATAGAAAATCATCTACGCACTATCAGGGCACATCTGATTGCCCGTTTGTCGATCCAGGATTGATCATGGAATCGAAGTTTATAATGATGAAAGCTGTGATGAAAATTTGTACGTCAGCAATTGTCATCAGCGAACATATGCTCGTGGCTTCGACTTCGAACTATTTTCTTTTGAAATGATTAAAGATGCTTTTGAAAATGCAAATGAGCAGGCCGACCTTGAACATAACTCCTTACATCTGGAAGAATAAAAGCGGGAAGATTTTTCTTTGAAGATATTAAACAGGAAAGAGATTGCAGTCATTTCCAGAGTGACCGTTGATACACCTGAAGATTTTTCGTTGATTAAAGAACTCATCGAAAAGTATCATGCTGAAACACTTTCTTGTCGGGCAATAGAAGATATTCTCCTTGAACATCCAGAATTGCAAAAATCAATTCTCACATAGAACAAAAAAGGTCAACTAAGATTTGAAAAACCCCATCTTCATACGTGCTGATGGAAATTCTGAAATCGGAATGGGACATATCGTCGATGTTTGTCGCCGACAGAAATGCTTACTCCCGATTTCGATGTCGTTTTCCTGAGCCGAAACGGATCGAAAGTTTTACAAAAACCACTGAAAGGCATCGGTGCTGAATTGATTAGATTCCGGATTCAATTTCTCTTGATTCGAAACTGATCTTTTCAAGGAAAGAATTTTATCAAATGATATTGTAGTACTGACGGCTATGATTTCAAATCTGAATATCAGAAAAGGTAAATCACTCGATGCAAAACTTGCCGTCATTGATGACTTGCATAGCTGGCATCAGTACGGTGATCTGGTGATTAACTATGCTGACGGTATCCGCAAAGAAGATTATAAAGCAGAAATTTATACAAAGTTTTGCCTTGGCAGTGAATACATTTTGCTTCGGAGTGAATTCCTGAAAGGGGTGAGCAGAAAATCAGCTCCTGCAGACGTGAAGAAGATTCTTTTGAGCATGGGTGCAGCAGATCCATTAAAGCTTACGAGGAAATTTCTGATTGAGCTTATGGAGATTGATTTACTAAAGGAGATTCACGTGCTATATGGTTCAGTAAATCCGGAAGGAGAGAGCATCAGGAAATTAGCAAGCGAAAGTAGTCGTGTGGTTTTACATTCGGATATTGATGCATTGGAACTGAAGTCGGTGATGCTGGAAATGGATGTTTGCTTTTGTCAGGCCAGTACCATCGCTCTGGAGAGTTGCTCGGTTGGCCTTCCGGTCATTGCCGGTTATACAGCCGATAATCAGATGGGGATACTATCCGGATTAACGGCGAAGGGGGCAGCCATCAATACCGGAGATCTTCAAAGCTTCACAGCATCTGCATTAAAGCAATTAATCACTGACCTGAATACTCATCCTGAAAAATTACTTTCAATTCAAAAGGCTCAGTTAAGCTTCATCGACGGCAAATCGCCTGATAGAATTCGGAAAGCTTTCCTGTCATTAATCGTTCCGTCGCTTTCATTTCGATTTGCTGAAATGAAAGATGCTGATCTTTATTTCAAATGGACAAATGATCCACTTGTTCGAAAGAATTCTTACCGGCAGGAACCTGTGACTTATGAAAATCATATCCGATGGTTTGAACAGAAACTGAAATCAGACGATTGTTCATTCTACCTTTTCTATTCAGGTGAATTACCTGCCGGACAAGTCCGCATTGAAAAGGGGAAAGATGAAACGATTATCGGGATTTCTGTGGATGAAAATTTCAGAGGTAAATCAGTCGGTGCTGAAATGATTCGAATCGCATGTGCTGATTATTTTAAAAAGCACGGCGAAGCTGTTATTTTTGCATATATAAAAGAAGAGAACCAGCCATCACTTCGCATATTCACCAAAGCCGGTTTTGGAAGCGCTGTGAAAGTAAATGTAGATGGCGCTGATTCATTTAAGCTGTCTTTAAAATCATCCGCTCATGAATGATATTTTGCTTGGAAAGTATACGATTGGCAAATCACATCCGCCTTTCATCATTGCCGAGATGAGCGGTAATCATAATCAGTCACTGGAACGTGCTCTGAAATCGTAGACGCCGCTGCTGCGTCAGGAGCACATGCATTGAAGTTACAGACATACACAGCCGATACGATTACCATGGAAGGCGTGTATTCAATCGACGATCCAAAATCCCTTTGGTCGGGTCGTCAATTGCATGAGCTATACTCAAAAGCATACACGCCCTGGGAATGGCATAAACCGATTTTTGAAAGGGCGGCAAAGCATGGCATGATTGCCTTCAGTTCTCCATTCGATGAAACAGCCGTTGATTTTCTGGAATCATTGAATGTGCCGCTTTACAAGATTGCTTCATTCGAAAATACACATCATCCGTTGCTGAAAAAAGTTGCTAAGACAGGCAAGCCGGTGATTATGTCGACAGGTGTTTCAACCGAAGCAGATATCCGGGAAAGTGTGGATGTACTTAGAAGTGCAGGATGTAAAGATTTAATTTTGCTGAAATGTACAAGCACATATCCTGCTACCCCTGAAAATACAAACCTTCGCACGATTCCATATTTCGAAAGTGAATATAAATGTCATGTCGGTCTTTCCGATCATACAATGGGAATCGGTGTAGCCATTGCATCAGTTGCTCTCGGCGCATGTGTGATTGAAAAACATTTTACGCTGCGAAGAGCAGATGGTGGAGTGGATAGTACATTCTCTATGGAACCTGACGAAATGAAGGCGCTTGTCATCGAAAGCGAAAAAGCATTTCTTGGAATGGGAATCGTGCAGCATGATATTCTCAAAGATGAAATTCCAAGCCGTAAATTCAAACGATCGATTTATATTTCTGCTGATCTAAAGGCAGGTGACGTAATCAGTGAAGCAAACGTTCGTGTCATCCGACCCGGACTTGGACTTGAGCCAAAATATTTCGAGCAGATTCTCGGAAGGAAATTAAAATCTGATGTAAAGAAGGGCACGCCTCTGACATGGGATCTGTTAACCGAAGAAACTAAGTGAATGAAGGTTATAATTTACAGTACACATACGCTTTGGCCTTACCACGCCGAAACCGAGCTTGAGATCATGCAGAAGCATCTGGAGCAGGGCGATACCATTTATCGCTTTGTCTGTAACGGTGAGCTTCCTGTGTGTGATACCAATGCTCAGCATAAAATGTACTCTTGCCTGAAGTGTGTTGATAAGCAGAAAATGGGTCAGCAATTGCTGTCAGGCCATGAACGAATTATTAGCAGACCATTGTATTCTTCAGAGAGCTTGCTGAAAGCAAAGCAGTATCCGTTTGAATACAAAGATTTGAGTTCATTCAAGGAAGAAAAAATTGAGGGGTTCGATATCGGTTATGCAGTCAGCTCTTCCGTGATTTCAGAGCTGCGTGATCCTGTACCTGATATTCAGAAAAACCTTCACCTCTTCAAGGGTTATTTTTATTCTTCACTGGCAATTTATTTCAATGCCAAAGATGCCATTTGTGAATTACAACCTGATTTGATTTATGCTTTCAATGGCCGCGTAGCTCACGCTAAACCTGTTTTACGTGCAGCGCAGGAAATGAAAGTGGAGTGTCGGATTCATGAACGTGGCTGCGATATTTACCACTATGGAATTACGGTGAACACTACTCCTCACGACATAGGAAATTTTCAGAGGCAAATGAACCGTTATTGGGACAATGCCGATGCTGCAGAACGTGAAAAAATCGGAAGAGCATTTTATGAAGAGCGTGTCAAAGGAAAAGAACAGGCTTGGGTTTCTTTTGTGAAAGAGCAAAAAAGTGACCTCTTACCACAAGGCTGGAATACTTCTGTTCACAATATCGCCTTCTTTAATACTTCGGAAGATGAATATGAGTCCATCGGACCGGAGTGGAAAAATGAATTGTATCCGAGCCAGGCAATCGGTATTGCCAAAATTCTCACGGCTTTTCAAGGTGATGAAAATTATCATTTCTATTTACGTATTCACCCGAATCTTCGTGGATTAAAGAATAAGCAAATCGAAGATGCCTATGCACTCAGTCGTTTTACAAATCTTACAATTATTGATGCCGATAGTCAGGTAAGCACGTACACGCTGATGATGAATTGCGAAAAGGTAATCACCTTCGGTTCATCTACAGGTATTGAAGCTGCTTACTGGGATAAAGTTTCAATTCTGCTCGGCAAGAGCTTTTACTTTGGGCTTGATGTGGCTTATGAGCCTCAGACTCATGAGGAAGTTGTATCAATGATACGGTCAGAGCTGAAACCAAAAAATAAAACCGGTGCATTGAAATACGGATATTACTGGAAGACTTTTGGTGAGAAATTTACCTACTTCAAAGCCACGGGATTTATGACCGGTACATTCAAGGGAGTAGACGTTGAAGCACTACAGAGTTTTAAAACAAAATTCTTTCTTAAGCTGAATTCGTTTTCTCTGTTGCAGAAGATTTATCATGCAACCAGATCGAGCGCTGTGAAAATTCAAAAACTGTTAGTGAAGTGGTAGTCTCTGTTATCATACCAACTTATAACCGCAGCCGCCTGATCGGATTAACGCTGGAGAGTTTCGTACGTCAGAATTTGCCCGCAGGGGATTTTGAAATAATCGTTTCTGATAACAATTCTACAGACGAAACAAAAAAAGTAATTCACGATTTTATCGCTGCTCACCCGACGCATTCAATCAGATATTTTTTTGAAGTTCGTCAGGGTGTACACTATGCAAGAAACTCTGCAGCGAAGCTGGCAAATGGCGATTACCTTTACTTTACTGACGACGATATGATTGCAGAGCCTGACTTGCTGAAAGAATTGCTCAACATTTTTCATAAAGACAAAAAAATCGGAAGTGCAACCGGAAGAGTGCTTCCGAAATTTGAAGTGAATCCGCCCGATTGGATTCTTAAATTATGTAACAATGCACTTTTAAGTTTAAATGATCCGGATTATCCTGAACTCATTTCAGAAGAAGATTGCAATGTGTTTAGTTGTCACCAGATGATTCTTCGTAACGCCTTTTTTGGCAGCGGCGGTTTCAACCCGGAGAATACAAAAGGGGAGTGGATTGGCGACGGTGAGACCGGTTTAAATCTGAAAATTAAAAAACTCGGATATAAATTTGCTTTCACAGGGAAATCAGTCATTCATCACATCATTCCCGCCGGAAGACTTACTCAGGCTTACCTGAATAAGCGAATGAAAAATCAGGGCAACGGAGATATTTATACCCGGTACAGAACTTCCCGACCGGGCATGGCGGGACTCTTTTTACACTTGTTGATTACACTTGTTAAGCTTGCTTATTCTCCCATCCGATTCATTTTCAGTTTCCTGACAGGCAATATCCGCTGGCGTTTAAATTTGGCCGTTTGTTATTATTATATGGCTGAAGTTAAGTACATTGCAAAGTTAATGACGAATGCCGGACATCGTGCTCTCGTGCTGAAAGACAACTGGTTAGACGACTGAACCGACCAAAATGATTGAACGAATCTCTAATAACGAAACTCTGATCGCCGTAATTATCCGAAATGAATTCCGCAAAGACGGAATCGAATTTTTTACGCCCGATAATTTCAGTCAGCAATTAGGTTATATGAATCGTCCAAAAGGTTATGTAATCGAACCGCATCGTCATAATCTTGTTTCCCGCGAAGTGGTGCAGACTCAGGAAGTGTTGCTTGTGAAATCAGGAAAAGTGCGTGTTGACTTTTACGATGATCATCAGAACTATAAAGAAAGTCGTGTGCTTCTTCCGGGTGATGTCATCCTTTTGGCTGCCGGCGGACATGGTTTTGAAATGCTCGAGACGAGCGAAATGATTGAAGTAAAGCAAGGTCCTTATATCGGAGAAAAGGATAAAGTTCGTTTTGAACCAACGCCTTCTTCAAATGTAATTATTCGTTGATTCAGATGATCCCGGTTAATACTCCACTCCTAAACGGCAATGAAGAAAAATATCTGGTCGAGTGCATTCGGACAGGCTGGATTTCTTCTGAAGGTCCTTTCATAAAAGAATTCGAAGATAAATTTTCAAAATACGTTGACCGCAAGCACGGCATTGCAGTTGCAAATGGTTCGGCTGCTCTTGATGTTGCAGTAAAGGCTTTAAATCTTCCTGCAGGATCTGAAGTGATTATGCCAACATTTACGATTATTTCTCCTGCTCAATCTGTCGTGAGTGCTGGACTTATTCCTGTAGTCGTTGATTCCGATCCCGACACATGGAATATGGATGTGAATAAAATTGAAGAACGTATCACTCCAAATACAAAAGCAATTGTGGTTGTTCATATTTATGGTTTGCCTGTTGATATGGACCCCGTAATTGCTCTTTGTCAAAAATACAATCTGAATTTAATTGAAGATGCCGCCGAAATGCACGGACAAACCTACAAGGGGAAAAAGTGTGGTTCATTTGGTGACATCAGCATTTTTAGTTTTTATCCGAATAAACATATTACTACCGGAGAAGGCGGTATGATTGTTACCGATTCAACGGAGCTGGCAGATCGTTGCCGTAAACTTCGCAATCTGGCCTTTGAACCCGACGGACGAAGATTTGTTCATCATGAAATCGGATGGAATTACCGAATGACAAATCTTCAGGCAGCTCTGGGACTTGCACAGTTGGAAAGAATCGATCAGCACATTGAGAAGAAAAGGCATATTGGAAATGCATATCAGTCGGGACTCAATTCCCTGAAAGGATTTCGCTTTCCAAAACATCAAACCGGTTACGCTGAAAATATTTTCTGGGTTTACGCTCTAGTGGCAGATACTCAGGAAAAGTGCGATGCAACAGTAGCTGAACTTGCTAAACGAAAAATCGGAACACGTCCATTTTTCTGGTGCATACATGAACAACCTGTCTTCCGGAAAAATGGTTTGTTTAAAGATGAAAAGTATCCTGTTGCCGAAAAACTTGCACGAAATGGTTTTTACCTGCCGAGTGGATTAGGGCTTTCTGATAATGACATCGCCGAAGTAATTCAGGCGATGAAAGATATTGCCGGATAAATTTTTGCCTATGAAAATCGCCGTATGGATTCTTCCGGACTATAAGCAGCAGATTGGCGGCGGCTTTGCTTTGTACGATAAATTTATCAGGCTTATTGATCAGTACGAGTTCTCTCCGGAGCTGGAAGTTTGTTTCGTCGGTTTTAATCCTGCTTCTAATTATCAGTTTAAGAAGAAGTACATTCATTTGAATTTGTTCGGCTCCGTTCCCGGACTCAAAGATTTTGCGGCGAGATTCTCTCACCGTATTCCTTATTTCAACAATAAACTGATTTCAATACTGAATGAGGAAAATGTTTCTCTCGTCTTCTATCCGATTCAGGGTTATCGTAAAATTGTCAACTTTCCTTTCGTTGCGTCAAACTGGGATATCGGACATAAAGCCTCATATGCCTTTCCGGAATTGGGAATGAATTATTCATTTGATTACAGAGAAAAATGGTTTTCACGTGATATTTTCAAAGCTCTTTCTGTCTTTGCAGAATCAGAGGCTGGGAAGGATGAGCTCATGCATTTTACACGACTTTTTCCTTCACGTGTAAAAATTGTTCCGCTTTTTCCGGGTGGAGTGGTGGATTTGAAAGTTGATAAAGCAAAACAATTGTCACTGATCTCAAAATTGAATCTGCAAGAAAAGAAGTACTTCTTTTATCCCGCGCAATTCTGGGCTCATAAAAACCATTTCAACCTCATTAAGGCGTTTGAAATAGTAGCGAATGAATTTCCTGATGTCAAACTTGTGCTTACGGGCTCCGATAAAGGAAATAAAAATTACATCCGAAGCGTAGTGGAAAAATCAAGCCTGAAAGATCGTGTCGTTTTTCCCGGCTTTATCGATAATGAGAGCATGGTTTCGGTTTATTCGAATGCAGCAGCTATGATTATGCCTTCTTTCCTTGGCCCGACAAACATGCCGTTGATGGAAGCCCAATGTCTGAATTGCCCTGTGCTTTGTTCGGATTTACCCGGACATCGCGAAATTATGATGGATGGTGCACTTTATTTTAATCCGGCTGATGCGCTAGAAATGGCCGGGCAGATGAAAAAAATGATGAATGATGCCATCAGAAATGAGCTTCTGCAAAAGTCATCACAAGTTTTGAAGACGTCTGTTTTTACACCTGAAAATGCACTCAAAGCGTTGAATAAAAATTTCCTCGAGTTGACTCCTGTCAGAAATACCTGGGGAAAAAGTGATAAGATATTTTAAGCGGCTGTCATGATCTTCTCTGTAATTATTCCTTCTTTCAATCAGGATAAATACATCCGTGAAACGCTGAGCAATGTTTCGTCACTGAAAAGGAAACTTTCTGCTCTCAATCACCGGCTTGAAATTCTCGTCATCGATAATAATTCCAATGAAAAGGTGCAGTCAATTATCAGCTCTTTTCGCAGTGATATTGATTATCTGGATGTCAGCCCCGACAAGGGTCAGTACGATGCTATCAATAAAGGTATTTCTAAATGCTCAGGTCATTACTGGACCTGGCTTAATACGGATGATTTGCTCAATGAAGATGGTTTTTTGAAAATTGTGGAAATCCTTAGCCGCGACGATAGTATTGATTACATCTACGGCGGGATCAGATATATTGATGATAAATCGAAAAAGCTTTTTGATGTTCAGGCAACGGAACTGACATTTAAAAACCTCGTTCATAATACTCCGGGAATATTTCAGCCGGGATCGTTTTTCAAAAAATCGTTCACCGATAAGATAGGAATGCTCGATGCCTATCGTTGTTGTTTTGATTATGAATACATCGTTCGATGCCTGAAGTTTGAAGCACGGTTTTATCGTTGCGACTTTATCGTTTCGCATTTCCGTTATTACAATGAATCAAAAACAGGCAGCCTGATTCCGGTATTTATCAGGGAACAACTTGCGATCAGCAAAAAATATGGCAGAGGTGTATTCAGTTACCTCACTTGGTTTTCAAAATTGCGATTGCTTAAGCATAAAGTCAAAAGCTGATGAAAAGGAAAGTTCTGCTTCTTGGCGATGTCAACTCTTCGCATACCCGTAAATGGGCTGCCGGAGTAGCAGGGCTTGGCTTTGAAGTTATGATCTATTCTATTTCGGAAGAAAACGGCAATTGGTCTGAGGGAGCGGGAGTGAAGGTTTTTTCAACTGCAAAGCCGATTGACCGTACTACGTATTCAGGGAAAGATTCTTCAAAAAGTATTTATTTGTTCCGCCTGCCTGAACTGAAGAAGGCAATCCAATCTTTTCAGCCCGATATTTTGCATGCTCACTATGCAACCAGTTATGGTCTTCTTGCTGCGCTCACAAATTTTCATCCGCTTGTGATTTCAGTTTGGGGATCTGACATACTTGATTTCCCAAAACGATCTTTCCTTCACAAGAGTATTGTAAAATATAACCTGCGCAAAGCAGATGTAATCATTTCAACCGGAAAGATTCTGGCAGATGAAACAAAGAAATATACTAAAACCAAAATCGAAGTAATTCCCTTTGGCGTCAACACTGATCTTTTTACTCCGCGGGCTGTCAGTCATCCGGTCTTTACAATCGGAATGATTAAGTCGTTTGAAAAAACGTATGGAATCGATTACCTGCTGGTTGCCTTTCAACAATTGCTGAAGAAATCAGGCAGAGATATGTTGAAACTTGTTATTGCCGGTGAAGGTTCTTTGCTCGGTGATTACACAAAACTTATTGCTGATATGGGATTAAGCGATGCTGTTGAATTACCCGGCAAAATCAGCCACGATCGTGTTCCCGAAATGCTGAATCGATTCGACGTTTTCGTGAATCCATCGTTGCGCGAAAGTTTCGGAGTTAGTATTCTGGAGGCTTCTGCCTGCGGCTTGCCTGTGGTTGCTTCAGATACAGGAGGAATTCCAGAAGTGGTGGTTGATAACAGCACAGGATTACTTGTTCCGCCGGCCGATAGCAATGCTTTAGAAAAGGCAATTTCTTTTTTTATTGAAAATCCCACGCAAATCAATATTTTTGGCAATAATGGAAGAAAGATGGTTCTGGAAAAATTCGACTGGAATAAAAACCTGAAGTCCATTTCACTTCTATATTCAGCACTCATTGAATCATAAACCCATGAAAATATTAACCGTAATCGGAGCCCGGCCGCAGTTTGTGAAAGCTGCCGTGCTGAGCAGAGAGTTTATGAAGGGTGGTGATGTCAGTGAAATTCTTTTGCACACCGGACAGCATTTTGATGATGCCATGTCGTCTGCTTTTTTCAGAGAATTGGAAATTCCTGCACCGAAATACAACCTGGGAGTAAATTCTGCATCGCCTTCGCAAATGACCGGACGCATGATGAGTGGGATTGAAGAAATTATTGGCAAGGAAAATCCGGATGCTATTTTGGTGTATGGTGATACATTTTCCACTCTGGCCGGTGCTCTTGCAGCAGTTCAGCAAAATAAAAGACTCATCCACGTTGAAGCAGGTTTGCGATCAAATGATCTGACAATGCCGGAAGAAGTTAATCGTGTGCTAACGGATAGAATTTCCAATCTGCTTTTTTGTCCGACATCTGTAGCGATGGAAAATCTTCGCGATGAAGGTTTCGATCTCATGCCTAATCTCTATTTCGAATCAGGCGATGTCATGTTTGATTCATTTCTTTATTACAAAGACAAAATTAATGCTGACCCGATACTTCAGTCGCTGAATATTCAGTCGCCGTTTATCCTCTGCACATTTCACCGGGCCGCCAATACTGACAATGCAGAGACACTGACTGAAATTGTCAATGCACTCAATCAGATCAACGAAACAATTCCTGTTGTTGTGCCCGTTCATCCACGTACGAAAAATGCGCTTAAGGCATCAGGTGTTTCAGTTTCTTTCAGGATGATTCCTCCGGTTTCTTATTTTGAAACGCTTGCCCTGCTCAGTGCATGTGAGTCAGTGATTACGGATAGTGGCGGATTGCAAAAAGAAGCTTATTTCTCCGGGAAAAAATCACTTTGCCTTCGCTATGAAACGGAATGGCGTGAACTGGCTGAATCAGGCTACGTAATTCTGGCAGGGAATACAGAGTCGTCTATTCTCGAGTCTTATGAAAACCTTGCCTCGGCTGAACTGACGTTCAATGAAAAATTCTATGGCGAGGGTAGTGCTGCTTCATTCATTAAACGCGAAATCCTCAATGCAGAATGATTGAATTGTCGATTATCTGCCCGACGTACAATGAAATCCGGTTTATCGATAAACTTACGGAATCATTGTGTGCCGATGATGGTTTACAAAAAGAAGTACTGATCGTTGATGGTGGTTCAACAGACGGAACAGTGGAAAGGGTAGGTGAACTTCAGAAAAAATTCCCATCGATTCGACTAATTCATAACCCGCGAAGAACTTCCACTGCTGCTTTCAATATTGCTTTCAGGGAGAGCAGGGGAGCGTATGTTGCCTTTGTTGGGGCGCATGCAGAATATGCCCGGGACTATTTTTCAATAGGACTTGAAGCACTCAGAAACAATGAATGTGATGCCGTAGGCGGACCGCTTCAGCAAAAAGGAATTTCAGAAAAAGGTCAGGCCATTGCTCTTGTAATGAGCAGCAGGGCAGGAGTAGGGAATACGGAATTCCGGACGTCCGACAAACGTGCTTATGTCGACAGCGTGGCATTTGCAATCTACCGCAAATCTATGATTGAAAAAATCGGACTCATGGATGAAAAGCTTCCTGTGAATCAGGACGACGAATTTCATTATCGTATCAATGCAAACGGTTACCGTATTCTTATGCTTCCCCGAATGAAGGCTACTTATTATGTCAGAAACTCCTACAGAAAACTTGCAAGACAGTATTTCCGATACGGTTTGTACAAACCTTCTGTGCTTTCCAAAGTAAAGGGTTCCGTTAGATTAAGACATCTGATTCCCTCGCTCTTCACTGTCTATTTCATATCTCTCCTAATCTACTTCCTTCCACTTCCACTTCCACATACACTTCCACATCTCCTCTCACTTACACTTACACTTACACTTACACTTCCTTCCTTCCTCTACCTCCTCCTCATCCTCTCAGTAACAATACGATTTCGTTCTTCAATCACAGTTAAGGTTCTGGCCTTGCCTGTGTATCCGATACTTCATCTGTCCTACGGCTCCGGTTTTATTATCGGACTGTTTCGAAAAAAATAATTAATCAAATGGAAATTGCAGAAAAGAAATCAAATGCGATACGCTACACATTGGCTGCGGCGGCATTTTTTCTGCCCGTCTTCCAGAATGCTTCACTGGCATTGCTTGTCATTGCTTTTCTGATCAGCCTTTTTTCAGGAGAAAAACTCAGCGACGGATGGACAATGCTCAGGACATCTTTCTTTTACAAAGCTTCTGTTGCACTATATCTGATCTACCTGTCAGGAATGTTATGGACTGATCACTATGATCTGGGTTGGGAGGATCTTGGTGTTAAAATTCCATTGCTCATCTTTCCTGTCATCTTTTCTTTCATCAATCTGAATGGATCACGGCGTTATGTTGAGAATTCATTGATAGCAGGAAGTATTGTTTCTGTAATTATATGTTTCGTTCTTTCTCTGAAGGTTTATTTGAAGGATCACGATATTCAGAATTTCTATTATACAGGCTTTTCGCACGTCATGCATCCGACTTACTATACGATGTATCTCAATCTCTGTGTTCTGCTGCTTCTGAACAAATGGATACATGGCAGGTTGAATGGTATGCCGCAAAGAGCTGTTGCAGCTGTTTTGATTTTTATTTTTCTCACGGTGATCATTACTCTATCGGCACGACTGGCTATGCTTGCAGCAATGACAACCATACTTTTCTTTCTCTTCTTTGAAATCAAGAAGACGAAAAGTATTCGAAGGCATTTGCCGCAGGTATTAATTGCTGCAGTTATACTTGCTTTCTGGTTTTGGAAACTGGTACAGATTAACAACCGATTTATTCAGATTGCCGATGTCATCGAACATAAAAAAGATGTTACTGCTGTTGTTGACACAGCTACGAATGTCAGTTACAACAGCACCACGATCCGAATCGGTTTGCTGAAAAACAGTCTGGAAGTTTTTTCAAAGCATCCATTGCTCGGAGTAGGTACGGGCGACTTCCGCCCTGAGACGGCAGAAAACCTGGAACGAAAAGGACTGCATTTTCTTGCGGTGAAAAATTACAGTGCGCATAATCAGTATGTGCAAACAGCAACAACCGTTGGAGTTTTTGCGCTCATTATTCTGATACTTGTTATTGTTGTACCGGCCTGGCGATATTTCAGAGCGGGGGAGTTTTTATTTACTGCTTTCATGCTTATCGTGTTTTTTAATGCTGCCGGAGATACAGTGCTGAGGGCATCGTCACTTCTGCTTTTTATGTTTTTTGGGTGTTATTTCAACAAATTGTTTATAAACCGACAAACAGAAAAGGAATGATGTCGTGAGGTATTCTTATCTTAGTAGCCTTGTAATTCAGGCTGCATGACATTCATTCCATTTTCTCCGCCACGGATCGACCAGAAGATAATCGACGAAGTAGTCGATACACTTAAATCAGGGTGGATTACTACCGGACCTAAGACCAAGAAATTTGAAAAGCAGATTTCTGCATATTGTAATGTGCCGGCTACACTTTGTCTGAATTCTGCAACAGCCGGACTTGAACTGATGCTGCATTGGTTTGGAGTTGGTGTTGGCGATGAAGTTATTGTTCCTGCCTATACTTATTCAGCTACTGCAAACGTTGTTATCCATTGTGGCGCGAAACCGGTTTTCGTTGATGTGCGTGATGATTTTAATATTGACCCTCATGCCGTACGTGCAGCCATCACTGCTAAAACAAAGGTTATTATGCCCGTTGATATCGGAGGCTGGCCTTGTGATTACGAAGCCATCAATCAAATCGTCAACGAAATTGATGTAAGAGAAAAATTTATTCCGAAGGGAGATGTACAGAAAAAACTCGGACGCATCATGGTGCTCTCTGATGCTGCGCATTCTTTCGGGGCTGTTCGTCATGGCAAAAAATCAGGTGCGCTGACGGATTGTTCTGTCTTTTCTTTTCATGCCGTAAAAAATCTCACCACTGCCGAAGGCGGGGCCGTTACTCTGAATTTTCCGGCGCCATTTGATAATGAAGAGATTTACAAATATCTCTGCATAAAATCACTGCACGGTCAGAACAAAGATGCTCTGGCGAAAATGCAGAAAGGCAACTGGCGTTACGATATCATTGAAGCCGGCTATAAAATGAATATGACAGACATTCAAGCCTCAATCGGATTGGTTGAAATTGAACGTTACGATCGTGAAACCCTTAAACGCAGGAGAGAAATTTGTCAGGCCTACGATGAAGCATTTCGCGATTGCTCATGGGCTATTCTGCCCGTTCAGCGAAATGCCGGACAGGAATCTTCTTATCACCTCTATCAATTACGAATAAAGGGTATTAGTGAAAAAGGTTCGGGATGAAATTATTCAGAAAATATTCGATGCTGACGTCAGTGTAAAAACGTCCATTTCATTCCTGTTCCCATGATGAGCTTTTACAGTTCTTTAGTGTACGATATTGACAATTACCCTGTTACATACTCCAATTACAGCCGTGAAATATCACTTCCGGTATATTATGATCTGACAGATGAGCAAATTAACCGCATTAGTGCTGCCGTGGTTTCATCTGTCGGAGAAGAATTATATATTCGCACTCCATGAAAAAAATACTGTTCCTCCTGATTCTTGCGTCCGGCGCTGCGTTCGGGCAACAAAGGGATTTAAAATCAAAATCTGCGGAAGTTCTTAAAAACTTTACGGAAAGTAAATTTGCTGCCGTTATGGGGATGGTTGATGAGCATGTTTTTACAAATATGGATTCGACACATCTGCGGATGACTTGGGAACAACTCAGTAAATCAGCCGGAAAGTATATCAAAACCGACAGCGTATACGAAGGCACTCAGCCTCCCTTTGCTGTTGTGATGCAACGTTTGATTTTTGAAAAGAGAAAAATCAACATGCGGACAATCTGGGGAGATAATGATAAAATTAAAGGACTTTATTTCCTTCCGGTTGATGAAAGAGTACCCTACAAATCTCCTTCTTATGTTGACACATCAAAATATGTCGAGAAGAAAACGCTTGTAAATAATGAAAGCTTTCATCTGCCCGGAACACTCACAGTTCCGAAATCACCCGGCAAACATCCGGCAGTGATTCTCATTCAGGGTGCCGGAGCGACAGATCGCGATGAGACGATGGGCTCAACGAAAATTTTCCGCGATCTGGCAAACGGACTCGCTACAAATGGCATCGTAGTTCTGCGCTATGAGAAGCGCTATCGTGTTTTCAAATCAAAACTGGAACATCAGAAAGTCTGGACACTCAGAGATGAAACGATGGATGATGTACCATCTGCTTTGAAGATTTTGAAAGCAGATCCGGCCGTTGATACCAACAAAATATTTTTGATCGGACATGGTCTTGGTGGTTATTTACTCCCAAGAATTGCAAAGGAGAATCCATCTGTAAAGGGACTCATCCTTCTTGCTGCTCATGCCAGAAATCTGGAAGATGTTTATACAGCTCAATCACTTTATCTAGCTACAGAGACTATGAAGGATGAGAATGCACGCAAACATTTTACTGATTCTGTTACAGCCGTTCAGGAAAAAATCAGAAAATTCACGAATGATAATTACAACGATTCAACGCTGTACTTCCAATCTCCTGCAGCGTATTGGATTGACCTACATAATCATGATGCTTTGACTGCTGCAAAAGCTTCATCATTGCCGATGTTATTGCAGTTTGGTGTCAGAGATTTTCAAACAACAATGGAGGATATTTCTTTGTGGCAAAAAGTTCTGAAAGACAAAAAGGACGCTGACTTCAAGATGTATCCAAAATTGAATCATTTCTTTATGGCCGGTGAAGGAAAGAGCCTCCCTGCAGAATATGAAAAACCCGGAAATGTCGACTTTTCAGTAATCTCTGATATTGCAGCGTGGATAGCCGGTAAATAATCGCCGTGAAGTGAAGGAATTTAAGAAGTTTATGAACAAAAGTTTAATTCGGTTGTTTGATATATTGTTTTCAGTCGGTGGTCTGATCATTTTTTCGCCCATACTGATTCTGATTGCTATCATCATTCTGATCGATTCTCCCGGTCCGGTCATTTTCAGCCAGTGGAGAGTAGGTAAGGGCAATTCGGATTTCCGACTGTTCAAATTCAGAACCATGCACGTTGATTCGGATAAGAAGGGCTTGATTACAGTTGGTCATCGTGACCCGAGAGTGACGCGTGCCGGTGTCTTCCTGCGGAAATACAAGTTCGATGAATTGCCGCAACTTTTTAATGTGCTGATCGGACAAATGAGTTTGGTCGGACCACGCCCTGAAGTTCGCCGGTATGCTGATTTATTTACCCCTGATCTCCAAAGTATAGTGCTTTCTGTGAAGCCCGGTATTACTGACATGGCTTCAATAGAATATTCTAACGAGAGTGAATTGCTTAGTAAAGTCCAAGACCCGGAACATTTTTATGTCAATGAAGTGTTGCCGGCAAAAGTTAAATTGAATTTAATCTTCATAGAAAATCCTACTTTTGTCAATTATCTGCGTATTATCTTTCGCACCATTGGGAAAATAATCACGCATTAACCTATACAATTCATTCTGAGCCTGTAAGCCATTGAAAGCTGCGTTTTTTTGGTCGGATACAGAGTAAACAGAAGCAAACTTTTGATTTTACACGAAATATGAGAGTAAAAATTTCCTTTCTGAAGGTACATGGCAGTAGCGGTACAGTTCCTCTCCATCATCAGAAAATTATCTCGGCTTTCATGGAAGAAATTATCCGTGAATTACCGGTGCAGTCAGAATTCTATAACTTCTCTTCACTGAAAGGGACTTCAAAAGTTCAGGCGGGGCAGATCAGGTTTCTTTCGTCCAAAGTATCACTGGTGCTTTCAGCACCGGAACCTGAATTTGTCGACAAGTGGGTGAAGCAAATCTTCGACCGTCGTCTGGTGAGCTTTGCAAAACTGACACTGGTTCCTAAATCCTACGAAATCATTCCTGATCCGGATTTCCAACAGGTGATGAAATATGTGTGCATCTCTCCGATGATTGCACAACCACCGTTTGAAACTGATGCAGCCGGAAATATTCCGGAAGCGCTTGATCCGCGTACGCAGGAATTCTCTGACTTATTTTACGATGCTATCATGGATCGTATGGAAAAAGCCGGATTCACAGAGAAGCAGCTTGCATCCTTTGCTGAGTTTGAAATCGTTCCTGATGCCGGATATGTTCAGAAAATTCTGGATACACATAAAAAGTTCGCAAGAATTTATAAGAACAATAATAACGAAACCATCTTCGGTTACTTACTTCCTTTTACACTGCATGCTCATCCGCAGGTGCAGAAATTCGTTTGGGAATGTGGTCTCGGTCTGAATACCGTACAAGGTTATGGTATGATTGACATCGTTGGCAATACAATCACTGCAGCTAATCAGTCTTCTGAAGAAGGTGAAAGCAATGCATCTGCAGGCAGTGACGACAGCGACCAGTAAGAGTAAAACGTGAATTGAAAATTACTGACCCTGCTTTCCAAAACGCAGGGTCTTTTTTTGCCCGTTTACCAACACCATGGCAAGGTAAACTCCTTGCTGTAAACTCTGAAGCGGCAATTCCTTCGTATAGGTGTAATCAGCATACGGCGCATAAAAATAGTCTGAATAAACAAGGTTACCCATTGCATTGTAGATGTACAATGTGGCACTGCCAGGTTGCTTCATATAGAGTGAAAAGTGAACGGGATTCAGATAAACGTAAGTAGGGTAAAAGTCAAAATCAAATGGCTCACACGGACCTTGTGTCCAGTACGAGTACAGCAATCCGCCCCAGTAATACGCCGCACATTCATTGCGATATGTAACATTATCACAACCGCATACAGGCATGTAATCATTGGCACACGGATAATACGGATTGGGTGTTTGAAGTGAGTCTTTACAAATAGAAGTTCCCTGAGCCTTTGTACCAAGAGCAAGGCCGAACAGCAATACTATCAGACTGAATCGCATGTGGTAAAGGTAGGGAAAAAGTGGATTGGTTGCTTGGTTGCCTGGTTGCTTAGTTGCTTAGCTTCTTGGAGCTGTGGTGTTTTGGCTGGCTGATATCGATACCGGAAATGATTATTACTTTGCAACCGTAAACAAATGCTGTTCACATCCTTTTACAAAGAGTGTAGACTTTTAACCAGGTAACCGGTAATCGGTGAACGGTAAACGGTGAACGGTGAACGGTGAACGGCAACCAGCAACCAGCAACCAGCAACCAGCAACCCAGCAACCCAGCAACCAGCAACCAGCAACCAGGCATCCAAGCAACCAAGCAACTAAGCAACCAAGCAACCAACCAAGCAACCACCAATGAATTTCCTCGCCCACATATACCTCTCCGGAGCCGACGAAGAACTTATGATCGGCAATTTCATTGCTGACTTTGTAAAGGGAAAGAAGAAGGATCTGTATCCCGACCGAATCAGGAAAGGGATAGAACTGCACAGGGCTATCGATGATTTTACCGACCATCATCCGGTTACCGAGGAAAGTAAGGCACGGTTGAGGCCATTGTACGGGAAATATTCAGGGGTAATTGTGGACCTGTACTATGACCATTTTCTGGCTGCCAATTTCTCTTTGTTTTCACAGGAATCACTGGTTGACTATTCTGCCAAAACCTATGCTTCAATCAAGAAATATGAGGCTGTTTTGCCTGAAGGAGTACTCTTCTTTTTACCCTATATGATCGAACGGAACTGGCTGCTGAATTATGCTACGATTGAGGGGGTAGGAAGGGCTTTGTCGGGCTTGTCGACCCGTGTGAGTTTTGAGAATAAAATGAATGAATCCGTCAATGAACTGCGCCAATATTATCCTCTTTTCGAAAATGAATTTCACCGCTTTTTCCCTGAGTTGATTACCTTTGCCACCTCAAAAATCTGAAGGCCGGCAAATATGCTCCTGTACCTCAAAGTCAAGCCTAATCAGCGTTTCGACAAGGTGGAGAAAACCCCGGAAGGCTGGCAAATCCGCTTACATGCTCCGGCTGTCGACGGTCAGGCAAATGAACACCTGATTGCGTTTTTAGCTGAATTATTCCGCCTCCCTAAGTCGGCCATCAGGCTGAAAAAAGGTTTCACAGGCCGGCATAAGTGCCTTGAAATTAATGCTGAAGAGGGCTTCATCTTGAATTTACTTGAAGCCAAAGCCGCAGGCTGATCTGCACACAACATTGTGGATAAATAGAACCCGCAACAGACGTGGGCTTTAAGGGTTCTCGTACTTTTAACAGCCTCCGTAAAAGGGCATTTTTAAAAGAAAAATAAACCAATCCAAATATGGCTGAAAAGACTAAACCGGATCATGGCTATACGGAAGATAGTATCCGTTCGCTTGACTGGAAAGAGCACATCCGAACCCGCCCGGGTATGTACATCGGTAAGCTGGGCGACGGATCATCGAAAGATGACGGCATCTATGTCCTGCTCAAAGAGGTCATCGATAACTCTATCGATGAACATGTAATGGGCTATGGAAAAACCATTGAAGTTCAAATCGAAAATGGTCAGGTCTATGTCCGTGATTATGGCCGTGGCATTCCTCTGGGTAAGGTGGTGGAATGTGTTTCAAAAATCAATACCGGCGGTAAGTACGACTCCAAAGCTTTTCAGAAATCTGTTGGTCTGAATGGTGTCGGTACCAAAGCCGTAAATGCACTCTCCGATGAGTTCATCGTTCAATCCTTCCGCGAAGGCCGTACAAAGATGGCTTCCTTCCAGAAAGGCGCGCTGGTAAAAGATGAGCGTGAGAAAAGTTCTGATCAGAAGAATGGTACATCCATGATCTTTATTCCGGATCGGTCTATCTTCAAAAATTATAAGTACAATCCTGAGTATGTGAATAACATGCTCTGGAATTATGTCTTCCTGAATAAAGGACTCACTATCGAGTACAACAATCAGAAGTTCTATTCCGAAAATGGTCTTAAAGACTTACTGGAGAAAAACCTGAGTGATGAAACGCTCTATCCGATTGTTCACCTTCATGGCGACGATATTGAAATTGCTTTCACTCATACTACTGCTTACGGCGAGGAATATTATTCATTCGTAAACGGTCAGCACACTACGCAAGGTGGTACACATCAGGCCGCATTCCGCGAGGCTTTTGTGAAAACTATCCGTGAGTTTTTCAAGAAGGATTTTGACCCGAGTGATGTGCGTACGTCTATCAATGCTGCCATCAGCGTTCGTGTTCAGGAACCGGTGTTCGAATCTCAGACCAAGACAAAACTCGGTTCATTGACACGCGAACCAAACGGTCTCGCCATAAGAACGTGGATCAACGATTTCGTAAAAACTGAACTCGATAATTACCTTCACAAGCACCCTGAAGTTGCCAAAGCGATCGAATCGAAAATACAACAAAGCGAACGCGAACGAAAAGAAATTGCAGGGATAAAAAAGTTGGCGAATGACCGGGCCCGGAAAGCCAATCTGCACAACAAGAAATTGCGCGATTGCCGTGTGCACCTCAATAGCCGTCATATTGATCGATTGGATTCTACTTTGTTTATCACCGAGGGTGACTCTGCGAGTGGATCAATCACCAAAGCGCGTGACATCAATACTCAGGCTGTATTCAGTTTGAAAGGTAAACCTCTGAACTGTTACGGTATGACGAAGAAGGTGGTGTATGAAAATGAAGAGTTCAACCTTTTACAGAATGCTTTGAATATTGAAGATGGTCTCGAAGAATTGCGTTACAACAAAATTGTAATCGCAACCGATGCCGATGTCGACGGTATGCATATCCGGCTGCTGCTAATGACATTTTTCCTTCAGTTCTTCCCTGAACTGATTAAGGCGAACAATCTGTTTATTCTTCAGACTCCATTGTTCCGCGTGAGAAACAAACGCGAAACGATTTATTGCTACAGCGATTCCGAAAGAGTGAGAGCAATCGAAAAACTCGGACCAAAACCGGAGATCACCCGTTTCAAAGGTTTGGGTGAAATTTCACCGGATGAGTTCTCTCATTTCATCGGCAAAAATATCCGGCTGGAACCTGTGACCTTGAGTCAGGAAGAAACCATTCACCACCTTCTCGAATATTACATGGGTAAGAATACTCCTGAACGTCAGGAATTCATTATCCGGAATCTGCGCTGGGAAAAGGATGAAGTTAAACCAGATGCAAGGAAGAAAGAAGTGGTGGAAGAAGTATAAATCGCTTTTGATTAACTGAATTGAATTATGTCAAAAAAGAAAAAAGAAAGTCCGCAGGAAAATGCACCACTTGGTGAAGTCAGAGAACTGACGCACTCGGTGCACGTCAACGGAATGTATGAAAACTGGTTCCTCGATTATGCATCCTATGTAATCCTGGAACGTGCGGTTCCACATATTAACGACGGTCTCAAACCTGTTCAACGCCGTATTCTCCACTCAATGTGGGAAATGGAAGACGGCCGATATAATAAAGTAGCCAATATCATTGGTCATTCCATGAAGTATCACCCTCATGGTGATGCTTCCATCGGTGATGCCATCGTTCAGCTTGGTCAGAAAGAGCTGCTGATCGATATGCAGGGTAACTGGGGTAATATTTACACCGGCGACAGCGCAGCTGCTCCTCGTTACATCGAAGCCCGTCTTTCAAAATTTGCACTTGATGTTGTTTACAATGAGAAAACAACAGACTGGCAATTAAGCTACGACGGAAGAAATCGCGAGCCGGTAACCATGCCGGTGAAATTCCCGCTCCTGCTTGCTCAGGGTGTGGAAGGTATTGCCGTAGGTCTGGCTTGTAAAATTCTTCCACACAACTTCATTGAACTGATCGAAGCGTCGATTGACATTTTACGAAATAAGAAAGTTAATCTGATGCCGGATTTTCCTACCGGCGGTATTGCGGATTTCTCCAAGTATAACGAAGGATTGCGCGGCGGACGTATTCGTGTTCAGTGCGAAAATTGAAAAGCGTGACCGCAAGACGCTTGTCATTACGGAAATTCCTTTCGGTACCACAACAAGCTCATTGATTGATACGATTCTTTCGTGAATGATAAAGGAAAAATAAAAGTAAAGAAAGTAGAAGATAACACTGCCAGCAAAGTGGAAATCATGATCCACCTTCACAGTGATTCTTACGAAGATATTGATAAAACGATAGATGCACTTTACGCCTTTACGGATTGTGAAGTGTCGATTTCTCCGAATGCCTGTGTTATCATCAACGACAAACCGGCATTCATGAGCGTGAACGATATTCTCAAGTATAATACGGAGCAAACAGTGAACCTTCTCAAAAAGGAACTGGAAATCCGTATGCGTGAACTCGAAGAGGAATGGCACTTCAGTTCACTGGTCAAGATATTCATCGAGAAACGCATTTACCGTAACATTGAAGAGTGTACAACCTGGGAAGCCGTTATTCAGACTATCGACGACGGACTCAAACCTTATAAGAAGCGTTTCAAAAGAGAAATTACCCGCGATGATATCGTATCGTTGACTGAGATTAAAATCAAACGTATCTCCAAATACGATGTGAAAGAGCAGGATGAAAAGATCCGCGGACTGGAAGATGAAATGAAAGAGGTAGCGAATAATCTCGCTAACATCCGTCAATACACCATTGCCTGGTACAAAGAACTTCTCAAGAAATACGGCAAAGGCCGCGAACGTAAAACTCAAATCAGTTCATTCGAGCAAGTTGTGGCTTCCGAGGTAATCATTAACAATCAGAAACTGTATGTGAACCGTGAAGACGGATTTGCCGGCTATGGAATGCGTAAGGATGAATTCGTCAGCGATTGTTCTGATCTGGATGAAATCGTAGTCTTCCGTGGCGACGGTACAATGATCGTTACGAAAGTAGACGAGAAAAAGTACGTTGGAAAGGATGTACGCTACATCGCCGTCTTCCGCAAAACCGAACCGGAGGCTGTCTACAATATGATTTATCAGGACGGTCGCGGTGGCAATATCATGGTGAAACGCTTTACCGTTGGCGGAACTACGCGCGATAAGGAATATGTACTGACCAAAGGCTCGGAAGGTTCGAAGGTATTGTGGTTCTCTGTTTCAGGTCCGCAGGATGCCGAGACTGTGAGAATTATGCTTCGCCCTAAACCAAAACTCCGCATCACTCAAATCGACCTTAATTTTAATGAAGTAGAAGTGAAGGGACGCGGAACGATTGGCAATATTATCACGAAGAATTCCGTTAATCGTGTCATCAAATTAGCCGATGCCAAACCGGTCCCTCAGGCCGAACAAATCAGCATTGATGTTCCTGCTACAAGAGCAGACATTAAGGCCAAAGCTCCTGAAGTAAAATCTAAGACTGTTGAAGTAAAAGCTAAGGCAGATACAAAACAGGAAAAAAGCAAACCTCAGATTAAAACCAAAGCAGGTGCCAAAAAGCCGGAAGGGAAACCCGCCTCAAAAAAAGCAAATCCACTCCGCGAGCAAGAAGCGGTGACCGTAGAGTGGGACTTCAGCGCAAAAAAAAGCGCTAAACCGATGGGGAGGGATAAACAGACGAGTTTGGATATTTGACATCTCCAATTAACTAATTAGCTAATTAGCAAATTGGCTAATCAGCTAATTAAATAGCTACCTTGCACTAAACCTCAACCATGCGCTCCCGCCTTCTCATTACGATCATGCTGCTTTTCGCCCTGCGGGCCCAGGCTGCGTATATTTTGATTCCGATGGATGAAAGCCAGACGAATCATTTGAAAGCATACGGGATAGCTTATTATGCCTTGCAGAAGAGTGTAGATGTGCAATGGCTGCTGAATTATCGTGGCGGAAGTTTTTTGATTGCCGATAATCAGGTTTTGGAAAATGAATGTTCCATCCGTGGTGTAAGTAAACAAATCATTGCCGAAGCTCAGGCTGCTTCTATTATTGCAGAGATCAGCAATCCGGAAGTTAATATGGATGTGGTCAAACTGGAAAAAGCTCCGAAGATCGCAGTCTATTCTCCGAAAAATAAAATGCCATGGGATGATGCCGTAACAATGGCACTGACTTATGCTGAGATTCCTTATGATGTTGTGTACGATGAAGAAGTAATCCGTGGCGATTTACCAAAATATGACTGGCTGCATTTGCATCATGAAGATTTTACCGGACAGTACGGACGATTTTATGCAGCCTATCACAATGCACCATGGTATCAGGAAGATGTAAGAACTCAGGAAGCTATGGCAGCGAAACTTGGTTTTTCAAAAGTTTCAATGATGAAGCTTGCTGTTGCTCTGAAAATACGCGACTTCACTGCAGGCGGAGGTTTTCTTTTCGCTATGTGTTCAGCAACTGATTCCTACGATATCGCATTGGCAGCAGAGGGAATCGATATATGCGAATCCATGTTCGACGGTGATGGTGCAGATCCGAATATGAACAGTAAATTGGACTACAATAAGAGTTTTGCTTTCACCGGATTTAAACTTAGTACAAATCCTTACGAATACGAATTCAGTGATATCGATAATGAACCGCCTCAGCGAAAATTGGTTCGTACGGAAGATTTTTTTACGCTCTTCGACTTCTCCGCAAAATGGGATCCCGTGCCAACGATGCTTTGTCAGAATCATGAACAGGTTATTAAAGGTTTCATGGGACAAACGACTGCCTTCAAGAAGAAATTTCTGAAGTCTGATGTTCTGGTCATGGGCGAAACAAAAGCTGAAAATGAAGCGCGCTACATTCACGGTGAATTCGGAAAAGGTACATGGACATTTTACAGCGGCCACGATCCGGAAGATTATCAGCATCAGGTAGGCGATCCGCAAACTGATCTTGCTTTACATCCAAATTCTCCCGGCTATCGATTGATTTTAAATAACGTTTTATTCCCGGCTGCAAAAAAGAAAAAGCAAAAGACATAAAAAAATTAGCTAATTAGCTGATTAGCTAATTTTTTTTACGCATCGAAAAATCTCCAGGTGAGGCCGAAACGGAAGACGCGGCCGGGTTGCGGGTAGTGTGGAGTGAGATAGTAGGCGTCTCTGATGACGTCGTCAAAAATGTTTTCCATTTTCAAAAAGATTCGTGCGCCTTTAATTTTTCCTTTGATGAAAAAGTCAAAGCGGGGATAATCTCCGGTCTTCAATGTTGATTGCAAATAAAATGCTCCCGTTGCCGGCATAAAATCATCACTGTAATAGGACGAATTGTATCCAAGATCAAATCCCGTTGCCATCAGCAACTTTTTGTTGAAGATTTGCTTCTGGAAGTACAAGGAATTCCGGCTCAACCATTGCGGCAGGTGAATGACATCTTCTTCATCGGCCTTTTGATAGACGATGAAATTGTCGAGATGAAATGAACCGACACGGAAGTTTTTCTCCAGTCTGATTTGATTAATCACAACAGATGCATGAAACTGTGCCGGCGATGCCGTCTTGTCGAAATAGACAGGATTTGTCACCGTCATAAGTCTTCCGCTCAAACTGAATTTGAATTTTTCTATGGCAATGGCAGCACTTACCGATTGTGATTTAATCTTGTCAAAATCATTTACCCACTTGAAATTATTTGAATCGTAGAAGGTGTAAATGTAATCAGGACTAGTTGTTGAATTTTGTACTGCAGCTGAAAGCGTAAAAAGTGAAAGTAAAGGAACACTTGCCCCGGCGTGTGCTGCAAAATTATCCTTGTCGCGTCCGTTGATTACATATCTCAAACCGGCTTCAATATCCCAATCTGATGAATCAAATTTTGAAATAATGTTTCCGCCTGCAACTAAGTTGTTCCATTCTGCTTTCTCCTTCTGAAGGTGACGAATCATTGAATATTCTGCATTGACATCGATCGACCAGTTTCTCGAAATACTATGCGCATTTCTTCTGTCAGCAGGAACAATGAGGGAAAATTTATTACTTATCTCATCGGTACCAATAGAATCATACGTGCTTTCTCCGTAAAAATAATTGGTATAAAAAGAGCTGTCAGTCGTTGCATCGAGATAAGTGAGGGAATGCCGTTCAAAAGAGAAACTATGATTCAGCCTGATCATCGGTATTCTTTCTTTGTGGGAAGAATCACCTGTTGTGCGGCCAAAGTCGAGAAACTGACTTACATAAAATTCTTTTCGTTTTTCACGTTGCCGTGCATCCGTAATTCTGAAGAGCAAACCTTTGATTGATACATTGTCGGTCACGGCATTGAGATACGATGAGTCATTCTGAATCCCGCCATTGAGTTGATCTTCGGTGTTCTGCCAGCGTGCATTGGCAAAAAGTGAATATCGGCCGCTCTTGCTGTGATAAGCCGTGAAAAGCATGAATCTGCTTCTGTAGGTATCGCTGTTTAGAATAAAATCCCGGACGCCGAAACGGTTAAAGAGTAAACCGGCATTCCAGCCTTTGATAATATTCTGAGTATGGAGAATTTCAATCTCCAGCTCTTCAAATGTTCCGGAATGATAATCGACCTGCGTAAATTTCTTATTGGTGGTAAAGTATTTTACAGAATCATTGCTGATGTAATACAAATCATTGCTACGGTTACCCGTATAAGTGGTGATTTCATTTGTTATAGGAAAAATCATCGGTTGGCATGGACTGCCGGGTACGCCGAGATATTGATAGGAATGATCAGACGCACTATTCACCTTTCCTAAATCTGTCAGACCGGAATCGGGCTGATGCCAAATCAAATTTCCATTGCGGAATTCGGCTTCAGTGCTGTAATTGACTTTCGTTGGTACTGTGATCTTTGCAGTGGAATCGGCAGGCATCGACAATGCCGGCTGAATCAGTAGAAAATAAAACGCAGTAAAGAGGACCGCAGTAAATCTCATCAGTCTGTTAAATTCGGGCCGAAGGTAAGAATTCAATCTGACTATTGTGCCTTGCCTTCCTCGGGCATAATCAAAGCCATAATAAAGTATAGCAAGACTCCTGTACCGTACACAACGACGGCTACGACAAATAATAGTCTGAAAAGCACCGGGTCAGTTTCAAAGTAGGCTCCCAGACCGCCACAAACACCCAGGAATTTTTTGTCCTTTCTGACAAGTCTTTTTTCCATGAGATGAGATTTTCAGCTAATTTAATGTTTCTTTTGCACTGTTCAAATTGAAATTTTAATGCCCACCTTTCTTCAGCAATTAGTTAAGGAAATAAAAGAGCAGTTCCCTGAACATACGGCTGATCTGCATATTGTTTTTCCTACACGACGGGCCGGACTTTTCTTTCAAAAAGAGTTTTCTGCATTGCATGATAAACCTGTCTGGTCGCCGGTGGTGATGAGTATTCAGGATTACCTTCTCTCTCTTTCTGGTGCAGTCATCCCTGACCCGCTGACCTTGCTTTTTGAATTATATGAAGTCTTCAAAAAGTATTTCCCGCTGGAAGATTTCGACCACTTTTATGCCTGGGGTGAATTGTTGCTTAAAGATTTTGACGATCTCGATAAATACATGGCTGATGCATCAAAGGTTTTTGCAACTGTAACTGACATGCATAAGATCGATGAAGAATTCGGATTGCCTGAAGAGGACCTCGAACGACTGCGGATGTTCTGGAAAAATTTCTTTGAACAGGATCTGACTAAATTGAAAACGGAGTTTTTTAATACATGGAAAAATCTTCACGCAATTTATTCAGACTTCAAAACATCTCTCAGAACCAAAGGGCTAGCATACGAAGGAATGGCCTACAGAGATCTCGCCATGAGTTTTTCAGGCGCCGATAATGCAGGCAAACACATGGCATTTCATACTGTCTTTGCAGGCTTCTATGCACTTTCTCCTGCTGAAGAAAGGGTGATTAAGGCTGTACTCAATAGCGGACACGCAACTGCTTACTGGGATACTGATTCTTACTATGTGGATGATGAAGGACAGGAAGCCGGAAAGTTTTTACGCAACAATCCGCTGATCAGAGCCGATTACAAATGGAAGGAAGATCACTTCAAAAATATCCGCAAGGAAATTTACTTCACCGGTGTTCCACTCATGGTTGGGCAGGCTAAATATGCGGGTGAAATTTTAAAAGAATTAATTCGTTCCGAGAATTTCATTCCTGAGAGAACAGCCGTTGTTCTTCCGGATGAGAAATTGCTTTTTCCGGTTCTGTATTCCATACCGGAAGAAATAAAGGAGATTAACGTGACAATGGGATACCCGCTGCGTCAAACTCCGCTATTCAACTTGTTTGAAGAATTGAGCTCATTGCAAAAGAATGCCAGAAAGGAAAGGGATGGTAACCTGAGTTTCTATTACAGAGACGTCAGGGGTGTACTCGATCATAATTACATTCGTTTGTGTGGCGGAAAGAAGCTTGAAAAATGGCTGCATGAATTAAAAGAGAATTACATTCGTATTTCGTCAGTCAGACTTTTCGAAGATGCTCCAGCAGATTTGTTTTACATTCTTTTCCGCAGACCGGAAAACGTAACTGAAATCATTCTCTGGGTCAAACAAATCCTTCGACTCATTCTTGATGCATTTAAAGAACAGGAATTCCGTTTTCACAGGCTGGAGTCAGAGTTTGTATTTACTTTTTTTACGCAGGTAAAAAGACTGGAGGACATACTCGGAACACTCGACAAACCTGTTGAGACAACAACGTTCTGGAGAATATTTAAGGAGGTCATCTCTTCTGTCCGCATTCCATTCTCCGGTGAACCTCTCAATGGACTTCAGGTCATGGGATTTCTGGAAACACGTGTTCTGGATTTTGACCATGTGATTTTACTCTCTGTAAATGAAGATGTACTTCCGGCAGGTGGCAGTTCACCTTCTTTTATTCCGTTTAACATCAGGAAGGCTTTCGGATTACCGACTTACGAAGATCAGCATGCAGTTTCAGCATTCCACTTTTACAGATTGCTGCAAAGAGCCCGCACGGTTCATTTAGTGTTCAACACTGAAGCCCGTGCCATTACTGCCGGTGAACGTTCAAGATTTCTGCTCCAATTAGAGCATGAATTGCAAAGAAAATTCCCGCAGTCAATTTCCATCCGGGAACGAATAATTACCACACCAATCAGGCAGAGTGAAACAGTGCCTGTAATTGTTAAGAAGACTAAAGAGGTATTGTCTGAATTAAACAGACTTCTCGGCACTAGTGAAGCAGATGCGAAAGGGAAGCTGAGTGCGTCTGCATTACAGGCTTACATTGCGTGCACTTTGCGTTTCTATTTCCGCTATGTAGCAGGATTAAATGAGCAGGAAGAACCGGAAGAGAATATGGAAGCGGCAACATTTGGTAAAGTGTTGCACAAGGCTATGCAGACATTGTACACCGGTGTTGTCGGTGTCGACAAGGCAGTTATTACTGGTCTGAAAAAACGCGTTGAAGACGCAGTTGATGCTGCCATCCATGAAGAGTTTGTTGCCGTTGATCAGTTGGAAGGAAAGAATATTTTGTTGCGGAATGTGATTTGCGAACTTGTAAACCGAACATTAGAAGAGGACCTTCGATATGTGCCTTTTGAAATTCGTCAGTTGGAAAAAGATGTCAGCCGCCGTTTTCAGTTTCAGGATAACCGTACAGTGAAGTTATTCGGTATCATCGACAGGGTGGATATGAAAGGGGATCTTTATCGGATTGTTGATTATAAAACCGGCAGAGTAGATCCGAAGAAAACCATCCGGAACTGAAGATCTTTTGGAGGCGAAACTGAAGGAACAATTTCAGGCTACTTACTGTCTACGCTCGCACGAAACACCGGGTATTAAGGTTAAATCCGCTTTGCTCGCGCTTCGGAATATGTCAGATGGCATGATTATGCTTAATGATGATCAACCTTTTTCTGCTGAACAATTTCAGGAATTTGAAACCGGATTAAAAGAATTGATCAGCTCAATCTTTAACCCTGAAATTCCTTTTACACAAACTGACGATGAAACAAGATGCACCTATTGTGCTTTCAAAGAAATTTGCGGGAGATAAAAAAGCCGGTTAATTATTAACCGGCTTTAATTTCTGAATAGATAGTCAATTTATTCGATAACTAGTCTTACGGTTTCTTTCATGTCACCATGAATTAAATAACCGAAGTAAATTCCACTTGATAATCCATCAAGTGAGAATTCAGTATGATTCAATCCTTCAGAAGCAACTCCACGACTTTCGCGGGATGATGCGACCTTGCGGATCGGTAATCGTCAGAAGATATTCTTCATCTGCTTTTCCATTGAAATCAAAGTTCACCATTTCGCCCTTGATTTGGATAAGCTTGAGGGAGGCTACATCAGTTTCAGTAGATTCATGTCCTGCTGTTCGCTGCAAGCACTGCATAATTGTTACCGGCAAAGATGTCGAGAAACAGCCACCGGCATTGTATGCGCGAACGGTGTAAGTTCCGCCGGCACTCACTGTAATTGATTTTGTAGTAGCACCGGTTGACCAAAGATAGCCGCCTGCTGTGCTCGAAGTAAGAGTAACTGTTTGTCCTGTTGCAATCACAGCTGAACCGCTGAGGGTAATCGTAGGAACAGCAGGAGGAGTACAGCCATTTGCACTTACGATTGCTGCAGTAGATGTAGCCTGACAACCGTTTGAGCCTGTCACCGTAACACGATATGCGCCCTGAGTGGTTACTGTAATAGCGCGTGTAGTTGATCCGTCAGTCCATGCATATGAATTTGCAGTGGTTGAAGTCAGTACTACTGAAGTATGTGAAGAGGTGAGTGACAAAGAGCCATTCGCAGAAATTGAAGGAGTAGTCGGAGCTGTCAAAACTGTGACAACCTGATTGGTCGATTGAGCAGAACAATTCGGACCGCTGTATGCTTTTACCCAGTAGGTACCTGCAGTGGTTACTGCAATTGAACGGGTTGTTGCACCTGTTGACCACAGGTAACCGTTGGCAGCTGAAGATTGAAGAGTAAGGATTTTTCCGGGGCAGATATTCAAAGAACTGCTGGCAGTAATTGTTGGTGTAGTAGGAGCAGAGTTTGCATTCACCGCAGTTACTGCAGATGTTCCGCTGCAACCTCCGGTGGTGGTTGTAACAGAATAATTACCGGTTGTACTTACGGTGATAGACTGAGTAGTGGCTCCGTTCGACCAGAGATAACTGCCTGCAGAGGTAGCAGTAAGTGTCACACTGCCTCCCGGACAAAATGAAGTTGGTCCGCTTGCAGTAACTGTAGGTGTAGCTCCTGTCGTGGTAATCGCAACAACTACCGGAGTAGAAGTGGCCTGGACACCTGCACTGTTTGTCACCTTCACTGAATAACTGCCAGCTGCACTTACGGTAATGGATTGTGTGGTCTGACCTCCCGGACTCCAGAGATACGAAGAACCTGAGTTTGCAGTCAGCGTTACACTACCACCGGTACAGAAGGTGGTAGGACCACTAGCTGTGATAGATGCAGTAGCAATGGTTGTCTTCGGCATATACGTATAGTGAAACCATGTATAGCCCTGAAGATTGATGTACTGCTTAAACGAAGAAGTCTCTGCCGTATAGTTGGCACAATAAGTCTGATAAGGTTGAGTAATCGGATGAGTTGCCAGCCATGGACCCATGAAGGAAGATTCGCTGGAGAAAATCGGAATGATTTTAATGGATGTGTTCAGACTCGCCGCGTCAATCAGTCGTCCTCTTGAGTATGCATAAAGGTCAACATCAGTCGTACGGTAAGCATGCATGAGAACCCGGTCAGCGCGTGCACATACTGCCTGCATTTGTCCTTTGGTTGGCCAGCCCAGGTAAATCTCGCAAATCAATCCTGTTGCTGCAGCCAGAGAATCCATTCTCTTGAATTCTTTGAATGAAAATGCATAGGCGCCTGCAGTGTCACATGAATATCCGTTTGGAGTCAGATATCTGCTGCAATACAAACTTGAAATTGACGCCTGATTCCAGAATTCAAATTCATAATTCAGTACGTCAAATTTTTCGTTGGCAGCAGTTCTTGAATTGTTATAAGGGATGATGTAGTTGATAAAGAAAGAATAAATTTCACCGGATGCACCAAACTGAGAAACACCGTAATTCGCTCTTGCACGACTCATAAAAGAAGCCAGACTGTTTTTAACAGTTGTGCTGCTCCAGTTCAATGAACCGAGGTCGTAAAAAGTGATGTAATTGTATCCGTTACCCTGACAATAGTTCAGAATGTCATTTTCTGTTGTGGTATTGCCAAGCCACGTATTGATACCTTTCAAATAAAGACCACGGATGTTGGTAGATTGAGCAAAAGTGAATGTGCCAATCATAACGAAGATGGTCAGTAATGCCAGGAATTTGTTTTTCATCATCTCTTCTAGTTTTGCCTTTGTATTAAACTCAGGTTAAATTCAGGTAAAGCAAAATCAGCTGGGTCTTAACCCGGATTTTTGGTAATGGTGAAAATCCCGATTTTTAAGCTTTTCCGGCGGTGAAGATAGAAGAAGAGATGGCTGAAAATTCGGTTTGAATATGAATTTACAGTGGGAAAGATGTTGAAAAACAGAGTTTTTTTATCCAAAAACAGGGAAGCGGGGCTGATGGATTAAAATCCCTGATTGTCTGAACTTAAAATGAAGAAGTAATGCGGATTTGGGCCTGAAAAGTTATCAACAAATCGGCAGGTTTGTTAACAGAAGAGGCTGCAGGTGGTACCTGCAGCCTCTTTTTGCTGTTTTGGCCCCGGAAATCCTGCCCCAAAGCCGGATTCCCGATATGCTATTTTGCGGTTTTTGACTTCCGGATTTTACTACCCGGATAATCAGATGGTCGGGTTATTTCTGAATAATGATTCTGCTTGTTTCGCGGATATCTGCATTTGAAATTGTGAGGAAGTAAATTCCATTAACCAATACCGACAGATCATAGTCAAGTGTGTTTTCGCCGGAGTTCATGTGCTTTCTTTCGCTTCTAATTTCTCTGCCCGTAATGTCACTCACTGTAATGAGCATGTCAGATTCTGCTTCGCTCACGAATGTGATTGTCATATTATCTCTAACAGGATTCGGATAAACGCTGAGGGTATTTTCCTCTTCTGTACTCCACATACCGGTGTCATCTTTGAGTTTCGTACTCTGAGAGGTCAATGTCTGCTCGAGAATTTGTCGGCCTGTAGTAAAGAATTTCGTACCGGAATATGAACCACTGGTTGTACCACAAACAGTCTTGATTCTGTACTGATACTTCGTCTTTGATTGTAATCCGGTGAGAGTATATTCAGTCTGACCGGTATATGGCAGACGCACATATAAATTCGTGCTTGATGCATCAGGACGATAACGGATGATGATTGAGTCACACTGCGGGAGTGCTGTCCAACTGATTTTTTCAGTCGATGAACCCATGCACGTTGCTTTTAATCCTGAAGGAGTGGTTAGTGTACATACGCCCGGAATCACAACACTCTCAGCTGCTGAAGTTGTGGCACATCCCAGTGTGTTGGCAACAGTCACAGTGTAATCGCCTGATGAACTTGCATCCAGTGTTGATGCTGTAGCTCCGCTGATATTTACATTGTCTTTTTTCCATTGGTAGGATGCTATAGTCGCATTTCCTGTTGTTGATGCACTTGCACTCAGTGGAACTGTATAGTTGTTCAACGCACCGGCAGTCACACTAACCGTTGGAGTCGGATTCACCGTAACAGTGATTGCCGATGTAGTTTGTGTAACGCCATTATTGGTAACCTGACAGGAATAAGTTCCGCTGCTGGAAACAGTGATTGATGAGGTGGTTTGTCCGCTCGACCAGAAGTAACTTGTACCTCCGCCCGCAGTGAGAATCACAGATCCTCCGCTGCAAAATGTAGTAGAGCCAACTGATGAAATTGTTGGTGTGAACGATGAACCGCCGCCGCCTGAAGCTGCTTTCGGCATATAACCATAATCAAACCACTGGTACCCGAGCAGATTGATAAAACCTGTATAGGATCCGTTGTCGTTTGTAAAATCAGTTCTGTACTTATTGTATGCTTCGATCTGCGCATGTGAATTTAACCATGGGCCCATGAAACTTGGCTCTGAACTGAAAATCGGAGCTACCTGAACGTTTGTACTGTTTGAGGCAAGATAACTAAGTCGCGTTTTGCTGTAACCGTAAACTGATGAATTGTCGACACGATAGGCACGTAATAAAATGCGATCAACATTTTGCTGAATCTGTGAACCTTGTCCCTGATTGAACCAGCCAAGATAGGTTTCTGAAGTAGCTCCCTGAACATTTGCCAAAGAGTCAATACTGTGCATGTTGAAAATGAAGAAGCGGAAGGCGCCTGAGCTGTCACAACTGCAACCGTTTGGCTGAAGGTATTGCGTACAGTAGTATCCGCCCGGACCTCACCGATGATGTTGTCCAGAATTCGAATTCCAGATTAAATACATCAAAGCGTTCCTGCGGGTCGGTTCTTCCGGTATTATACGGTCCCATTCTCGTCTGAAAACTCAGCAGGATTCCCCACAGCTCCGACGTATGTAATGCCGTAGTTCTGCTTTGCGCGTTTTTGATAAACGATGCAAGCTGATTTTTCTGAGCTGTATTTGAAAAGTTGATAGCGTGCAAATCATACAGCGCGATGTAATTGAACGAACTGTCTTGTGCATACTTCAGAATGCTGTCTTCTAAAACCGTATTCCCAGAAACTGAGGAGAAGTCGTTGATGTAAATTCCCTGAGCGATGGTGTTTGCGCCTCAGTCTGTGTCGTAAATGACATGCAGAAGGCAATCAGAAGTGCGATAATGTAGTTGTGTTTCATTTTGTTGTCTTTCTCTGGAATCTTTTCCGTGACGGCAAACTACTTTACAACACAGGTGCTGAATGAACGAGAATCTCTAAAATTGTTTTCTGTAAGATTTTTAGTTTTTTTTTAATCGCTCTTTGTAACCCTGATGAAATTCAAAGGGTGTTTACTCATTTTTTAACTGAATTTCAGGTTTGGCACAGGGCTAATTTTCATCTTATGTTAAACAGTCAGGTAAGAAGCCGGAATGAGGTGGAAAGAATCAGCCCGATTTTCAGGGATTTCGTCTTTTTCCAAAAGAAATTACAGATTGATCCGTGCTTTTGTTGTAATTTCAGGCTGCTAAATCTTAGGGAATGAAAAAAATCTCGATTGCTATCCACGGTGGTGCAGGTACCATCCTTCGCTCATCAATGACTGAAGAGAAAGAAAGAATGTACAAAGAGGCCTTACAGGAAGCACTTGAGATCGGATACACATTGCTCGACAAAGGCAACTCTGCACTTGATGCCGTACATGCTGCTGTCATCAGCCTGGAGGATTGTCCGCTTTTTAACGCTGGCCGCGGCTCCGTTTTTACTCACGATGGTATTCATGAAATGGATGCTTCCATCATGGAAGGAAAAAATAAAATGGCCGGGGCCGTCAGCGGAATTCAAGGTGTAAAAAATCCGGTCGACCTCGCACGGAAGATCATGGAAAATACCGATCATGTTTATCTGAGCGGAAAAGGTGCTGAAGAATTTGCCCACCGCATGAAACTTCCTTTTGAGAACGAAGAATATTTTTTCACTCAATTCAGATATGATCAGCTCAAAGAAGTCAGAGATACTTCTACTGTACAATTGGATCATAGCGATAAAAAATTCGGAACTGTCGGTGCTGTTGCCCTGGACAAACACGGTAACATTGCCGCAGCCACGTCTACCGGCGGGATGACCAACAAACGTTTCAGCAGAGTAGGAGACAGCCCGATCATCGGCGCAGGCACCTATGCGAATAATGAAACCTGTGCAGTATCATGCACCGGCCACGGGGAATTTTTTATCCGTTCAGTAGTCGCTTACGATGTTTCTTGCCTGATGGAATACAAAGGACTCTCCCTTCGTGAGGCCTGTGAAATTGTCGTTAATCAAAAGCTCGTAAAAATCGGCGGCGAAGGCGGACTAATCGCTGTTGATCAAACCGGCGACTGTGTGCTGGCCTTCAATTCAGAAGGTATGTACCGCGCCTGGAAGTCGACAGTTTGTGGAGCGGGAGTGGAGATTTACAGGTAGAATCCACCTTTTTTGATCAGATGACCGTCATTTTCGGTCCGTTCAGTGAATTAATTTGGATAGAATTAGTACTTAGAGTATTTTCAAATTGTTAAATGAGAAGAGCTTCTATATACTTTTTGATTCTTACCACAATTTTCTCCTTTACCCTCACAAGAGAAAGTAGGGCCACTCACATCGTTGGCGGTGAACTCAATTATCGTTACACCGGCAACAATGTTTATGAAATTCAACTTACAGTTTACCGAGATTGTTATAACGGATTAGCTCCTTTTGATAATCCAGCAAGCATTGGAATTTTTGATGGCAGTGGAAATTTGTACAGTTCAGCTTCTGTGTTCATCACAAGTCAGGGACCTGTTTCAAATGTGATTAATTCTCCTTGCCTTATCCCTCCGACGAATGTTTGTTATGAAGTAGCGCACTATATTTTTACAACAGTCATTCCTCCTTCACCGGGTGGGTATACTATTACTTACCAGCGTTGCTGCCGTAACAGTACAATTGCCAATTTGCTGAATGTACAGGGAACAGGTTCTACTTACTTCGCAACTATTCCGCCGTCAGGAATTGTTACAGGAAATTCAAATCCTGTTTTCGTAAACTGGCCGCCAACATTTATTTGTTCAGGTGCGCCCTTCACTTTTGATCATTCTGCAACTGATGCCGACGGTGATTCTTTGGTGTATAGCATCATCAAACCATATGAAGGTGCCGATCAAAATTTTCCAATGCCTTCGCCGCCTGCCGGTCCGCCGTATACAAATGTCTTATTCAGACCTCCGTACAGCTATGCCGATCCATTTGGCGGAACTCCGATTGCAATCAACCCCCAAACAGGATTGTTAACTGCCACGCCGAATACACTCGGACAGTTTGTGTATGGCGTTGCTGTCGATGAATACCGGAATGGTGTTCACCTTTCTCAAACCTTCAGAGATTTTCAGGTGAATGTTGTAAGTTGTCCGAATATTACTGTTGCTTCTATCTTTTCTCCGACAATTGCATGCGGTTCTCTTCAGGCAAACTTTGTAAATACGAGTTACAATGCCGCAACTTATTCATGGAACTTCGGTGATTTCACTTCTCAGGGTGATACTTCAAACCAGATGAATCCGAGTTATGTTTATCCTGATACCGGTGATTACGTTGCAACACTTGTTGCTTACTCGGGAATTAATCCCGGTTGCAATGATACCACTACGGGCCTGGTACATGTGTACCCTGATTTCATTTCAAAGATGGGCGTAACGAATGTTCACTGCAGCAATGTTTTCACTTTCTCAGATAGCTCCTACGGTCATCATGCTCCTGCTGATTTTTGGGACTGGGATTTTGGTGATGGTACCACTGCTCAGGTAGCGCCGGTTCAGCATACTTACAATCAGACAGGAACTTATCTGGTAAGGTACATCTCTTCTGCGGACAGCGGTTGTCTGGATACGGCATTCCGACAAATTCATGTTCTTGTGAATCCGATTTCACGTTTTCACTCTGAAGTTGATGTGTGTGATTTTAAAGTGTCATTGCAGGATTCAAGTACAGATCCGTTTTATTATGCCTGGAATTTCGGCGATGGTGAATTTTCATCAGAAGCAAATCCTGAACATACATATCAGCTTTCCGGAACGTATACGATCACTCAGGTAGTGAAAACGGATTCCTTGTGTGTTGATTCATCTTCATTCGACATTACGATACCGCCTTTGCCTGATGCAATTTTTGATTATAATGTAGCACTGTGCGATTCAGAAGTTCATTTTACTAATCAATCGAAATACGGTGCATCTTCTTTCTGGTTGTTTGGCGACAGTACTTCTTCTACAGAATTGGAGCCGAGTCACATTTATGAAATTGCGGGAAGTATACCTGTAAAACTGATAACCAAATCCTTTTTCGGATGTGCAGATACACTCGAAAAAACAATTGATCTAATCAGCTACAAACACGCAACCTATGATTACTCGGTTGATTCCTGCAGTGGAAATGTGTTGTTCAAAGATGTTACGGAGAATGCAGTTACCTATGAATGGGATTTCGGTGATGGTTCGTATTCGTATGTGAAGAACCCGGTACATCATTATGTAAATTCCGGAACATATCTGACCAGGCTGAATGTAAACGGCGAAACGACTTGTATTGACAGTGCAATCAATATTGTCAATTTTGAGCTTCCTGAAGGGGAAAAGTTATTTGTTCCGAATTCATTTACTCCTAACGGAGATGGGAAGAATGACTTTTTTGCAATCAGTGTTTTTCGTCCATGTGATGTGTATTCCATTAGTATTTTTAATCGCTGGGGTCAACTCATTTATCAAAACGACGATGCTTCATCTATGCAATGGGATGGAACTTATCAGGGAGAAAAAGCACCGGATGATGTCTATGTATACATTCTGAAACGGGAAGATCAAGTCAGACAAGGCATTGTCAATCTGATGAGGTAATTCCTAAACTATTTTTTTAAGAGTTTCCAGTAAGAGGCTTTCTCTTTTTTCAAGCGTATAATTTTCAGCAATTCTTTTTCTTGCAGCTTTGCCTGAATTTAAAAGATCCGTTGAAAGTGCTTTGCGGATCAAAGATTCAAGCTCATTGCTGTCGCGGTGATTCAAAATGAAGCCGGTCTCTCCGATTATTTCAGGTATAGAAAACACTCCTGAGCCTATCGGAACGCATTCACATAGCATAGCTTCACACAAAGCATTTGGAAATCCTTCAGCCATGCTGAGCTGTAAATAAAACCTGTGCTTACTGAAAAGCGCCGGCAACTTATCGTTACTTACGGATGGAAGAAGAGTAACATTCGAAGTGGTTGCCGGGAAAGAATTAACATCGTTTACTCCGACAATAGTAAACGTCTTTTCGGGAAACCGTTTGGCGAGTTCGAGCAGGAGATCAATGCCTTTCAGCTTTTGTTGTGATGTTCGGTGAAGCAGTCCCGAAACAGTTATGAAATCGGAGCTTCGCGGATCATTTCCGGATTGAAAAACGGTAGCATCATAACCGTTTTTAATCACAACATAGGGAGGTAATTTCCCTTTTACAAAAGCTTTGATTCCTTGTTCCGGCCGACCGCTTTCATCGTAATCGTATTTGCAATGCCAGAGTGATTCATGCTTCGGTAAAATGAACGCTGAATTTCGAAATGAATAAGCGGTGGCCATTCCAAGAAGACGCTTATGAAAATTTCCATAAGAAATCTGAGGGAATTTATGACAGTCGGTTCCTGCAGCTATGATGATGGATTTCTTTCCTGAGATTTTAAATAATAGCACGGGAATCACAGAATGAAATCCTGCCAGTTGTATCACACATGCTTTTGCAGAGAATAGATGCCACACTGTAAAGAAAAATTGCTGAAGCAATTGAAATGGCGTAAGCCACTTTTTGCCAAATTCAAAATTGAATGGAAGAACAGTATAATTCTTAGCAAGGATGTCAATGTCTTTCCCTGTGAAAGTGGATTTGCCAACGAAGTAATAAAGTAGTTTTTTATTGGCCATCTTTTTTTCTGCAGGAAAGAAATACGCCGCCTGATAAGCGCTTGCCGGGAGGTATTGTACCAAATATATCTTCAAAAATCCACAAGACTTTTGAAGCATATCGAATCGATTTTACGAAAACCTTTTTCAAAGTAGAATAAGGAACCTTTCTGCCTTCATGACCTTCAAGAGTGATGGCAAAACTGACAGCTAAAAAATATTCTGCAACTTCAACTTTCAGGTTGGCTTTATCAGATGCTTTCACAAGATCTTCCTTGTCGAGTGGAACATGAATGTCGTATACAGGTTTGTTTAACAGTTTGTGTAGTGTACCTGTAGCTCCTTTGAAATTGGGAACTGATGTAATTAGGAGGCCTCCCGGCCTTACAAATTTGCTGAAGGATTCAAGTGTTCCGGCCGTATCAGTGAAATGTTCAACTACGCCGAATGAACAAACCACGTCAAAGGCATTCAACAAATCTGATGGCGGAGAAAATGCATCTGCTAAAAATACTTTGCCAGTAATTTGATCTCGTTCAAATATCTTTTCAGTTTGACGACAGCCCAATTCAGAATAATCCAGGCCATACACGTCAAAGCCGAATTCTTTCTGGAAGTAGGAGAGGAATACTGAATTTCCACAACCTATTTCGAGAATCTTCATTCCTCCGGTATTCATTCCTTTAAATGCTTTTTGAAAAAGCTTATGGAGAATGCGGTAGGGATAATTGTTTACACTGTGGCCGCTCACGACAATTGGCTCCGGCAAAGGAAAATTCTGCCAGAATTTTGTCCAGTATTCTTCACCTGCTTTGTCTTTAACCGGTGTATTTTCAGTTGTAAATTGTTCAGTCATTGAAGGCGTGAAAATAGCCATTTCAAATTAAAATTGACCACTCTGTTTGCTTAATTTTTCCTTAGCTTTACCACCCGAAATATGTGTGGAATAACAGGTTTTGCTGATTTAAGAGGAAGGAGTTCGAAAGAAACTCTTGTGAAAATGACTGCTCCGATTTTTCACCGCGGCCCGGATGATTCAGGTGCTGAATTTATTACACATAATAACACTTCTGTCGGTTTAGGTTTTCGACGTCTTGCAATCCTGGATTTAAGCCCCAATGGACATCAGCCGATGTACAATCCTTCAAACGGTAATTGGATCGTTTTTAACGGAGAGGTATATAACTTTCAGGAGATAAAAACTGAATTAGAAAAGACAGGTCATCAATTTAGATCTACTGGAGACACAGAAGTTATCCTCAAAGCATATCAGGAGTGGGGTGAAAGATGTGTCGATAAATTTATCGGAATGTTCGCCATTGTAATTTATGATGGTACGAAAGAAAAATTGGTATGCTTCCGGGATAGAGCAGGAGTGAAGCCTTTTTATTACTACCTGAATGATGGCCTTTTTTTATTTGCTTCCGAACTAAAGTCGATCTATGCTCATCCCGAATTCAAAAAGCAAATTGATTTTAATGCACTCAGCGGATATTTTAAGCATGGATATATACATGCACCACAAACAATTTTTAAAAATACATTCAAGCTGACTCCCGGCCACTGGATGGAGTTTTCACTAAACGATGGCTCTGTTTCAACGCATTGTTATTGGAATGTTGATAATGCATTCAACCTTCCTAAGTTTAATTTTGGATATGATGATGCACTAAAGGAGCTTGACAAATTGCTGACCTCAGCTTTTAATTACCGTTTAATTTCTGATGTGCCTGTCGGTGTTTTTCTTAGCGGAGGCTACGACAGTTCATGCGTCGCCGCAATACTTCAAAAGAGTAACTCTGCCCGGATCAATACTTATACCATTGGATTCGAAGATGAGAAATACAATGAAGCACCTTTTGCTGCTCAGGTAGCCAAACACATTGGCACAAATCACCATGAATATACATGTACATTCTCTGAGGCCAGAGAGTTGATTCCAAAGCTTCCCGAGATTTACGATGAACCTTTTGGCGATTCTTCTGCAATTCCAACCGTACTTGTGAGTAAAATGGCAAGGCAACACGTTACTGTTGCGCTTTCAGCCGACGGTGGAGATGAACTCTTTGCAGGTTATCCTCGTCATAGAAAGAGTTTAAAGCAAATTCAGAAACTGAAATCTGTTCCTGAACTCATCAAGAATATATTGTCTCCACTGGTTCCAGTTGGAAGTGGCAATCTTGCATGGGCTAACCGCAAAGAGAAATTAAGAGAAATTTTAAGGGCGAATGATGATATAAGTGTTTTCGATATCATCAATGAAACCTTTACGTCAGGTGAATTGCTTCGCCTTCTCATAAAAGACGGTTCGCTTAATGGAAAATCACTTTTAATTGATTCAAAAGTCCAAGGAAGTACAATGGACAAAATCCTTGCCCATGAGTACAAAACGTATCTGCCGGGTGATATTTTGCAAAAGGTAGATAGAGCTACCATGTCTGTAAGTTTGGAAGGAAGAGAACCATTTCTTGATCATCGAATTGCTGAATTTGTGAGCAGATTGCCTGATCACTTCAAAATGAATGACAAGACACAAAAGGTATTGTTGAAAGATATCGTTCATCAATACATTCCTAAATCAATCATGGATCGCAAGAAGATGGGCTTTGGCGTTCCTGTCAGCGACTGGTGCCGAAATGAATTGAAAGAACTTTTTATGGATGCAATGTCGGATAGTGCACTTAAGGAATCGGGCGTTTTCAATGTGAAAAACGTATCCTTCATGCGGGATACCTATATGAAAGATGGGCTTGAAAATTTTGAACGGATATGGTTCATATTTATGTATCAGTTGTGGTTTAAAAAATGGCTCTAAGAGGCAAATTTCTCTTTGTTTTTTAAGTTATTATTGCTTCATAGTGATTGAAGCATGGGTGTCGTTCGCCGCCAGGGCATAAAAAATACAATTGTCGGGTATTTTGGATTGATGATCGGGTTTTTGAATCTGATTATTGTTCAACCGCATTTTCTTACGAAGGAGGAAATCGGACTGACGCGCATTCTTTATTCCTTCTCTTTACTGGTAGCCATGTTCGTTCCAATGGGAATTGGAAATGCTACTCTTAAGTACTTTCCTGTTTTCAAGGATAAAGAGAAAAATCATCACGGCTATTTTGCTTTCATGAATCTGTTTCCGTTGCTGGGTTTTGTGCTGGCTTCGGTATTAATTTGGCTGCTGCGTGATTTCATTATGAATCAGTATCGTCGCGAATCTCCGCTCTTCCTGGAATACTTCAATTATGTTTACCCGCTGATATTTTTTAATTCCTTCATCGCCGTTCTTTCTGTTTACTGCAATGCAAATTATAAATCAACGATCCCGTCGTTTCTGAATGATGTCGTGGTCAGGTTGCTCACGATGGCTGTAGTTACCATCTACTTCAACAAATGGTTGACGCTTGATCAGTTCATTCTTGCCTTCACAGCGATTTACGCCATTCAGTTTGTGATTTTGCTTGGATATATCTTCGCATTTGACCGTCCGGGATTTTCTATTGATTGGAAAATGATCCGCGAGAAACATATGTTTCAGCTGATCCGCTATGGATTACTTTTGTGGTTTGCCAATGTAGCCTCCATCGGTTTAAAATATTTCGATTCAATCATGATCGGAAAATACAAACCACTGGAGTTTGTCGGTATCTATACCATTGCTGCCTTTATTCCTACCGTTATTGAAATTCCACTTAATGCCTTCGACCGCATTGCGTCTGCGAAAATTTCATTCGCATGGCAGGCGAATGATCACAAACAAATCAATCAGATCTACCATACCTCAGCTTTGTATATGTTTCTGCTGGGGGCATTTCTCTTTCTGAATATAAACGTCAACATTCATTCTTTACTGCAATTCCTGCCTGATGGATATCAGCAGGGAGAAAGTGTTGTTCTGATTATAAGCATCGGTACATTGTACAATATGGCAACAGGACTAAATGCTGCCGTCTTGTTTACGAGCGATAAATATCGCTATGGTGCAGTTTATCTGATTCTCCTTGCTATAATCGTTCTGGCTTTTCAGATGATTTTCATCCCTCTCTACGGACTGGAAGGTGCCGCCTTAGCAACCGCCGGAGCATCGATGATTTATAATTCAATGTTGTTCGTCACCGTGTACCGCTTCTTCAAACTCCAGCCATTCGATTCCAAAAACCTGAAAGTACTATTGCTGGTCATTATTATCTTCTCCATCACTTTCTTCCTCCCTCATTTTAAAAATCTCTACCTCGACATTGCCATTAGAACATCAGTAGTTTCTGGTCTTTTTCTTGGAGCAGTTTACTTTTTGAAAATAGTTCCTGAGGTCGCTGAGGCAATTATTTCAAAGGCCAAAAGTTCGTCAGGTAATTAGTAATTAGTAATCGGTAACCAGAATTAAATTTGCTAGGCATCTAATTACTAATCACTAATTGCTATTCACTTTTTTCATCGCTTTTTCCTGCATCCCGCGCTCATCTTCATCCTTTGCTTTCATTTCGAGAACTTTTTTATACCAGACATTGGCTTTTATGTCGTCGCCATCGTTGTTGCGTTCTCTGTAGGTTTCGGCGAGCTCGAATTTATGGAGCATTTCATCGGGCTCGAGGAGAATGGCTTTTGAAAAATTGTCGATGGCTGCTTCATACGAGCCGCCTTCAGGGACTCCGCCAAAAAGTGTATTGATCATTGCCTTCTCAATAAAATTGAATCCGGCCACAGTGCGATGCCATCTTCCCAGAATGTGATAGGCTCCGGCCAGCTTCGGATCAAGCTTTACTGCAGTATCGCATTCGTTTTTTATCAGCTTGGCATTGGCAATCTTTTGCTTGTTTGATGCGTGCTCGTTTATACGACCCAATGCCAGAGCAATCATGTAGTGGGCGTGTGCAGAAGATGGATTGATGCTACGGGCTTTTTTGGCCAGATAAAGTGCCTTGTTAAAAAAGGCTTGTCGTTCCGCTTCTGCAGTCTTCAGATTTCCGAGCTTCGAATAGAGATAACTGGCATTGGTAAGATAGTCAACGTTGGTTGAATCTGATTTCAAAAGAACAGAAAAGGCATCAAATGCTTCTTTCCATTTCTTTGCCTCTTTCAACTGTAATGCTCCGTCAAGTGTGATGTTCTGTGCTTGTGTTTGGAGGGTGAAGAGAAGAGCGAATAAACAAATCAGGCGTTTCATTTTGCGCGTATTTTGGGCTTCAATTTTTCAGCCTTGCTTTTTGCATTGTCGATACTTGCATTCAGTTCAAATCCTAAAATCAACACAAGGGCGTTGAAATACATCCATAACATGACGACGATTAAAGTCCCGATTGAGCCGTAAATTTTATTATAACTTCCAAAGTGATTTACAAAGTAGGCAAAGCCAATTGAAACCACCACCGATAAAAGCGTGGCAAAGGTAGATCCGGCTGAAACAAATCTCCATTTTTTCTAACGCTTGGTGCATAATAGTAGAGAAAAGAAATTGCCGTGAAAAAAAGCGCAAGCACTACTGCCCATTTCCCGAGGAGAATCATGGCAACCTGAGTTTTGTTTTTCAGAATGTGATGCTTGACCAAATAATTCGTCGCCGTCTCCGAGAAAATGATAAGGACAGTGGCCACTACAACAAGCAAAGAAAGAATGAATGTAAGTATGATGGCTACAAAACGACGTTGAATCGGCGAACGACTTTCCGTAACGTGATAACTGCTGTTAAATCCTCGCATCAGTGTCATCAACCCATTTGTAGTGAAGTATAAGGCTGTAAGGAAACCGAAGGAAAGGAGTCCGCCATGATGAATTTTAACGATGTCGAAGATCGTAGTCCGAACCGCTTCATAGGCATTTGAAGGAAGAATGTTTGCAATAAGTTCGAGCAACTGATTCTGAAAATCCTTGATCGGAATAAATGGAATGACCGAGAACAGGAAGATGATGGCAGGGAAGAGGGCCAGAAAGAAACTGAAGGCTAAAGCCTGCGCACGCGTTACAACTCCGCCTCTTTGGATGCCGGTGAAAAAGAATTCAGCAACATTGTAAATGGGGAGATTGTCGAAACCGGGAAGAGCAACACGTTTGGTATATGACACAAAGGATTTCACCGGCGATGATGAAAGCACATGCCGGATCACTAAGAATGTTGCCGTTCTTATTTTTTCCTTCGTCACTTACTTTTGAATTTTCATGCTGATGTCGAGGCTGCGGTAAGAGTGGGTCAGCGCTCCGACAGAGATATAATTTACTCCGGTCTCTGCAAAAGATCGGATTGTTTCCAGATTTATTCCGCCGGAAGCTTCCGTTTCGAACCGGCCATCAATCATTTCAACCGCTTCTTTCATGAATTGCGGAGTGAAATTGTCGAACATGATGCGATTGACTTTACCGATACTCATCACTTCCATAACTTCCGTAAGATTTCGGGTTTCAATCTCAATCTTCAGATTTTTTCCTGTCTTATTCAAATAGACATTGGCCTTTTCTATTGCAGGTTTTATTCCTCCTGCAGCATCGACGTGATTGTCTTTGATGAGAATCATGTCATACAAACCGGTGCGGTGATTTTGTCCTCCGCCAAGTCGAACAGCCAGCTTTTCGAACTGACGAAAATTCGGTGTCGTTTTTCTCGTGTCTAATACTATAGCACCTGTACCTTCAATGGCATCAACAAATGCTCTTGTTAAAGTTGCAATGCCACTCATCCGTTGCATGCAATTCAGGAGCAGTCGCTCCGCCTTTAATAGCGAACGTGTATTTCCTTTTACATTCAGAATTGGATTTCCTTTCTGAACACGGGCGCCGTCTTTTTGAAAAGTGTCATAGCCTATAAGCGGATCTACTTTTTTCAAGACTTCTATAGCAACATCAATCCCGGCAATGATGCCATCTTCTTTTGCCATCACTCTTGCCGTCGAAAATGAATCGGCCTCAATTGTTGAGAGAGAAGTGTGATCGCCATCTCCGGTATCTTCGTCCAGAGCATAGCGGATAAAATCTTCAGTCGATAATCCGTAATGATTCATGTAGTTGATTTTAGAAGAACATCATTGGCTAACGGTCGATTTGAACTTTCCTGATGGTTTCTTCAATATTAATGCAGGCCTTTCCGTGGCCGAATAAATTTGTCCTGTTCCGAACTTGAGAATTGGATCAAATCATCGAAAACCGCATAGAAGAGGCATGTTACTTTTGCCGTGAAATTAGAAATTCGGGGCAAGGAATGACGATTGTAAAAGAGGAAGATATTCACATTCTCAAAGGAAAAAGCAATAAAAAAGCCGCTTTCGCGGCTTGAGTTATTCGGTTTCAATTCTTAATTCCTGCAGGATGGATCGCGTACCGGTGTTTTTAATGTAGAACGAAGTCCGGTATTTTTTTCCATTGGCGCAGGTGAGTGTTCCGATGGCGTATTGCGTGCCTTCCTGAGAAGCGCCTTTATGGATGATATCGAAAGATTTCGGCGGATTTTTCACGAAGAAATCTTTGATCACCTGTTCTGCCTGGGCTTTGCTGTAAACATCTTCCTGATTAAGAATGGTAAGGTCGATGTTCGGACCGAAGTACGTGGCCAGTTGTTTGGCATCACCGCTCCGGATGGAGTAGGCTATTTCATCATAGACATCCAGGGCAAAGGTCTGTGTGCAAACAGCCAGGAGGAGTAGGATGGAAGTGATTCGTTTCATGGTGATTAAGATTCCGGCAATAGTCAAAGATCAAGCCATTTCCATCGACGGAAACGCTAAAATACATGAATTTTCGCCGTTGATGGATATATTTCTTTATGTTTATGAACATATTCCTGACAACAAGTCTCCGCATTTCTCATCACTTATGAAAGTTGAGTTTATATTTATAGGTAAAACCACGGATTCATACCTTAAAGAAGGAATCGATATCTATAAGAAGAGATTAGTTAATTACCTTCCCGTAGAAGAGCAGGTTTTGCCTGCTTCTGCTTCCAGAGCGAAGGAGCAAATCGTTCAACAGGAAAGTGATGCTATTCTTTCACGACTTCAGGCCCGCGACTTTGTAGTACTGCTTGATGAAAGGGGAAAAGAATTTACCTCAAGAGAATTTGCCGGTTATCTTCAGCGTTGCATGAATACGGGTTATAACAGACTGGTCATGATCACCGGAGGTGCATATGGCGTGTCTGATGCCGTTCGTGAAAAGGCAGGATTGATTCTTTCCGCCTCCAGGTTTACGTTTACTCATCAAATGATCCGCCTGATTCTGGTTGAACAGGTCTATCGGGCAATGACCATACTCAGAAATGAGTCTTACCACCACGATTAAGCCGTTCACCATTTACATATTTGTCAAATGGAACGAACTTTTTACTTTAGAGGCAGATTATCCGGTGAATTTCTGTCTGCAGAGAGCACCTTATTAATACAAGCAGAAAGAGCAGATGATTGATTACATTTCTTTTATTGACCTCATTGTACCGGTCATCCTTCTGGTTCTGATTTTTATTTACCTGAAAAGAATTCAGTTAAAAAGAATAGAAGAAGATCCTTCTTATAAGTATTTCATCTACGGCTGGCTGGTGAAGGTAGTAGGAGGAACAATGGTTTGCCTGATTTATGTTTACTATTACGGTGCCGGTGATACATTGAATTACTATAACGATTGCAATACGGTTCTCAACCTGACGGCTAAATCATTCCCCAACCTTTTCCGGTACTTCTTTGGCCCTGATCCAAGTTTGGTTTTTGAAGCAACGGTTGATACAGGATACTTTCAGTATTTCAATGACCCCCATGCCAGTGCCGTTGTGAAGCTGACACTCATATTGTGCTTATTCTCATTCAAGAGCTTTGTTGGAATGACTATTCTGCTTGCTACAATTTCGTACTGGCCGATCTGGAGACTGTATAAAGTTCTGATTCGTGAATTCCCTGATCTGAGTTTCAGCTTCGCCATGGCGTTGTTCTTCATTCCGTCTGTATTCTTCTGGGGGAGCGGATTGCTGAAAGATACAATCACCTTCGCTGCAGTTTGTCTCTTTGCTTCATCGTTTTGTATTATCCTGATTCAACGAAAAGCTTACCTGAAAAACCTCAGTTTGATGGTAGTAGGCTCAACTTTGTTGTTGTGGATTAAGCCTTATATTTTCTTCGCACTTCTTCCGGGATCTTTTCTTTGGTTTGGTGGAATTCAGTTGGAGAAGGTTGACAATAAACTCATCCGTTCACTTTCTACACCATTCCTTATTGTCTTCTCACTGATCAGCGGTTATCTGATGCTGGACCTGATGAGCGGTTTCCTGGGTGATTATTCCATCAGTAATGTATTGGATAAAGCCGTACTTACCAACCTTGACTTGAAGAGTGAACACTATCAGGGAGCATCATTTGACATTGGTGACTTTGATCCGACGATCGGAGGTATTTTGTCTAAACTTCCGGCAGCGATCAATGCTGCTTTGTTCCGGCCTTATCTCTGGGAAAGTTATAACCTTACAATGATCTTTTCCGGCCTGGAGAATTTTATCATGCTTGCTTTTTCATTGTATCTGCTTCTCAAACTAAAAGTGTATAACCTCTTCAGGTTGATGTTCCGGCACAGGATTCTCTTTTTCACTGTTTACTTCAGTTTGTTCTTCGCATTCTCAGTCGGACTTACAACATCGAATTTTGGTAGTCTGGTACGTTATAAAATTCCCGCCATTCCGTTTTTTGTGATCAGTCTGATGATCATTTCTCACTCTTACCGGGAACTTCTTGATTCGGATAAGCAGAAATTTCTGGTCGCTGAGAAATTAAAGCCGGCGATTGAATAACCTATGATAAGAGTAGGGGGGCAATCTTAATTTCGCCCGGAGTAAACTTCCGAGTAAATCTTTTCAGCGATAGAAAAATTTCGATATTTCTCCGCTGCAAGACGTGAACGGAGTCTCAAAGCAGAGTCAGACAGAAGTGCGTCAAGTTTTTTCACTGCGGAGGAAAAGTGTTCATCGTTTAATTCTTCAATCACAACTCCGATATTTTCATCGCTGATAATTTGAGAATCATCCGAAATGTCTTTGGTAATAACAACTGGCAAACCTGTTGCCCAGTATTCACCGTCTTTAATCGGTGTGCAATAACGTTTTGTTGGAATTGGTTTCACGGGTGTAATTCCAAAGTCTCCCAAGCTGAGATATTCAGCAATCCTGCTGTGTTCAACATAACGCACAATCATTTTCGCCGGGTCAAATCCTGAAATACCGGCCCATTGCCTGAGGTCAGATTCACTTTGATTGGTGAGCAAAAGAACACGGAAACGATCACCCCAGAATGACTGTGCGAAATGAAAGAAGCGAAACACTTCCGTAGTCAGATAAATGCCACCGAATTTACCTGCATACACACAAACCAGCTTGTTGGTGAGGCCCAATTCTGCCCTTAATCCGGAGTTTTTATCTTCCGAAAAATGAAATTTCTCCAGGTCAACACAAGCCGGCTTAACATAATATTTCGCAAATGTGACATTGTACTTTTTTAGTGCATAATCACGCATTCCTTCAGTGGCAGAGATGATAATAGAAGCGTGGTGCGATAATTTCTTTTCCAGATAAAACTGAATTCTGAACTTCATAGATGTCCTTTCCCACGTCCCGTTTTCAACCATAGCCTCAGCCTGCGGTTCATAACTGTCGATGATGAGCTCACGACCGGTAAGCAAACTCAATACATAACCCATACTGCCGGCAGGCATACACCAGGCATGAATGACATCAATTCTGTATCTGAACAGGAGGTAAAAAAGTCGAAGGAAAACTCCAAGGAAACGAAATGGTGCAAGCAGGTTGAATTTGAAATAATGAAATAGTTGCAGATTGATTCCTTCAGCCTTCATCGTTTCCTTTGCCTTTGAGATTTCTTCCTCATTCATGGCATGTGAAGGCTGATCAAACGTTACGAGTAAAAGATTTGCATCAGCCGGAAGATTCTTACGGATGAGCCTGACATATGGCAACGTATACGTCTGCACCAAAGGATCGCGATAGCTCCAGTGCGTAAGTACCAGTATGTTTTTTCTCCGTTTCATTTGATTCGGCTGATCAGATTTCTACCTGCAAGTGATTTCAAAAATAAAGCAATGTATTTGAACTGTAATCCTCCGTATCGAATCGCTTTCAAAGCAGACTTGCAGGCATTGACCCGATTGCTTTCAAGGTACCAGTGTATTCCGCAAAAATAATTTTCATGTGCACGCAGCGCTTGCTTTTCGGAATTGCTTAGCGACAACCTGTTTTCAATCCAGGTAACAGCCTTGTGAGTGCGCTCAATGATGACAGAATTGTTGCTGCGCATTGATCGCTCAGGGTGATCGAACATGGATATCGTCACTTCCGGAATAAGGTACAATGGATGTTGTTTTGTATTTGCGATCAGGAACATCCAGTCTTCCTTAATAGCATAGGAACGGTCTTCTTCAAACAGAATCAGTTCAGGATTGTCTTTGCGGACACAAACATTGCAGGCCAGCGGATTTCCGCTCAGAAAAATATTGTAGTCGTGAAAACCGCCGGCTAAGCTTTGTATATCGGATGAAAAATGCCGCCCGTTGTCGTCTACAAAATCAAACTGGGTAGCTATGAAGTACGGCTCATTGTTTTCAATGATGCCTTTCGCAAGAACCTCCAGATGATTGGCATGCATCAGATCATCTGAGTCAAAGAAGATTACATATTTTCCTTTGGCTGCTTTGAAGCCATTGTTTCTCGCTGCACCTCTTTCTTTGTTTTCCTGACGAAGACAAACGATTTTGTTTTCATCACCAAACTGCTTTCGAAGAACAGGAGCGATTTCTTCTTTGCTGCCATCGTCGATCACAACAATTTCAAAATCGGAATAGGTCTGTTTCAGAATTAATGAAATCCGTTCACACAGGAGCGAAACACGGTTGTACACCGGAATAACGATCGAGAAAAACGGAGGGCTCATAGTCCAAGTTCTTTGCGCAGATTTTCGTACAATTCAAGGTGACGCTTCACTTTTTCTTCGTACTGAAAATACTTTAATGCATCTGCTTTTGCATTTTGACCAAGTCGCTTGCCCAGTTCAGGATCTTCAATCAATCTTTTCAAAGCTATGTAAATGTCTACCGAAGAACAGTAGTCCACTACCAGACAGTTTTCTTCCTTCCGTGCCGTAAAACAACTGATACCTGACAACGTGAGTACCTGTGCGCACCCGCTGATCATTCCTTCCATAATATTAATTCCGAATGTCTCAGACTCAGCACGTATAGGAACATGCAGATGGACATCGAAAAGATGGAAGAGGGCAATGTTGTTTGAAATAAATCCTTTGTACTTAATGTATTTTTCCAGCTTGTATTCGCTGATTTGCTCCATGATGGAATTGAAACTTTCACCTTTACTTCCGAAAATGTACAGACGCAGATTAGGATATTCCTTGATCAGCCTTGCAAATGCTTCAATGGCGTATTTATGTCCCTTCCAGTATTCAAAGCGGGCAACCATACCGATAAGGAAAATATTGTCTTCTATTTCGAGTTCCTTCCTCAAAGCAGCCACTTGTTCAGGAGTAGTACTTAAATACTCCTGCGCTTTAAGTGAATGATGAATGACCGATACCTTTTCCTGTGGTACTTTTAATACATTGAGTAAGAAAGTTTGCGCTTCTGTGGTTAATGCAATTACTTTTTTGCCAATCGATAAGTCAGGCGGTCAATAAATAACTGCTTCTTGCTTCTGAAATCAAATGCCCATGTAGTATTTTCACAGGTTGTCACACGCATTTTAATACCCGTAAAAAAAGCCGACAGTTGTCCGATAAAATTCCCCATCGGCATCTCAGTATGTACAAGCGTAATTTTTTCTTTCCGTATGTACCAGATCGTTTTGAAAAAGTTCCTGATGATGCTAAAAACGCCATCGTGGCGGAGGTAGTAGACTTTTACACCCATCGCTTTCAGATCATCAGCGAGAATCGGGTACTTCTCGTTGATAATAATGTGGATGTGTTCGATCTTGCGATCATTCAACTCCTCGGAAAACCAATTCCATTGCGTAGATCGGTTAATATGACTGGTAATAAAGGCAATTTTCATTCGGTGTCAATAATGGCTTTAACTCTCCTGAGTAATAAAATAACAGGAACGGGAAGTCGGCTCCGTTTTATGATCTTTTGGATTTCGGGTTCCAAGATAAGCTTATTTTGAAAATGGCTTTCAAGATAGTTTCCGATAAGGCGACAGCGTTGAATCTGACTGCTTGCATAGTCAAACCGGATCACGTTCACCAGGAAATTGTAAAGCAAAACGTCCTGATCTACCCTGACCGTATTTTTATGCCTGCTAAAAAATGTTTTGGTACGTTCAATTTCTGAAGTGTCAAAACTCATTTTCTTCAGTTCATCTTGAATTACTGATAGCTCAAGTCCGGCAATGATGCTGTTGAAGACTTTCGTCCACTCTCCGATAAACTTTCCAACTGCCATTGTCGTTTTTCCAACTTCGTGGAGGCGGTAATTTGAAAAGCAAAAATCGGTCGACTTAAAATCGCAGATTACTTTCAGACGACTGAACAGGTCGTAGTCCATTCCGTAATGAAGATTGTCTTCAAGTAATCCTGCTTTCTCCAAAACACTTCTTCTGAAAAATGCAGAAGGCTGAGGGAAGCTCATGCCCGCAAATACGCGTTCATTGGTTTGTTCCGGAAATCCTTTATCTGTTCTTACTGTTCCCTTTCGGTTGAAAATCCTGCTCGACCCAAAAATGAGTCCTGTGCTTTCCGGTAAAGCTGAAAACATTTCATTTACCTTTTTCAGTGCCCCTTCAGTGTAGTAATCATCCGAGCAGAGCCAGGTCACAATATCGCCTGTGGCCCGTTGTAACCCTTTATTGATGGCATGACTTTGTCCTTTGTCGGGTACACTTTCCCAGTAGGTAAGGTGCTTCTCATACTTGCGGATTACTTCAACTGAATTGTCTTTGCTGTTACCGTCAAAGACAAAAATTTCCAATTCAGAGTAATTTTGATTGATAATACTCAAAATGGTTTCTTCAAGGTAGGCGCCCTGATTGTAAGAAGGTATAACGACTGATATCTTCAGCATACTATTTTTTTTCAAAGAGAGCCTTTAATGTATCTCCGCTTCCTGTTAAGCCAAGAATGGTATTGGCAGTATATTTTGCTGAACGCAGGAGTGCATTTTCATCCAGCTTGTTTCTTAGATTCCTGTCCACAGAGTTGAAATCGTAAGCTTTCGCAGAATCCACATTTTTCCTCATCTTGATGGAGTAGATGACACGTGCATAGCTGATGCCATCGGTTTTTATTTTCACTTTTCTGAATCCGTGATCATGAAATAACCGGTTAATAGTTGACGGTGTATAATACATAAGGTGTTCAGGGTAAATATAGACAGACCAGTCTTCACCAAGTATCTTTCTTGACAACGAATTAAAATTAGGTGTTGTGAGATAAAAAGCCCCGCCATTTCTCAGTAGTTCGTTGTACCGGCTAACTTCAGGGTGAGGTGAAGGCAAATGTTCCATCACTTCAAGCGATAGTATGACATCTGCTTTTCCTGAAATGGATTTGAAGAGGTCTTCTGTTGATTCAAAAACGGAAATGTTTTTTGATTTGCAGATGTCACGTGCCGGTGAAGCCAGTTCTGTTCCGCAAACATTCCATCCTCGCTTTACAGCTTCTTCCAGAAAGAAACCTTCGCCGCAACCAATTTCAATAAGCTGATTCAGTTTTTTATAAGGCTCAAGGAAATCAAGTATCTGATTGTATCTTTTACGAAGTGTTTCTGAGACTTCTGTATAGCGATGATAATGCAGATAATAATTCTCAAGTTCGGCCTGCGTTGGAATAAAGGCAGAGAAAGCAAAACCGCAATCACGGCATTGTGAAATGAAATCTTTTGTTTTATACAGTGTAGCAATCCGTGAGCTGCTGCAAAGCGGACACTTCTGCAGAATCTCTGCAGGTGTCCATTCTTTTGCATTATACCCCGAATTTTTAGCCATATCCTGTAAAGATCAGAAATTATATCCGAAATGCTCGATGTCTCTTTGATAATACTTGTGCACTAATTCTCTCGTCTCATCTGTGTACTGCTCAGCATAACCTTTTTCCTTACTGATGTTTTTATGAGGCAAGACTTCATTGATGCCTAGCTTTGCAATGATGTGCTTAAAATCTTCTTCCACACTTTCAAAACGTCCAATATAGTCAACCAGTTGTTTGCCTTCGTGGTCAAACAGGTACTCACTTTGTGTATGGTAGATGTAAGGGTTTCCGGTTTGCCAGAGAATGAAATCCTTAAACGTTTTTATCTGATCTTTAAAATACACATGCGGGTGCATTTTCGGATTTTTCAAATAGTAGGTGTAGGAGGAAAGCATCCAGTCCCATGGATTCCTTACAAAAGCAAATTTGAAAAAGTTGTTGAACGTTTCTTCGTCGAGATAGTGTTTCAACTCATAAGCACGAATGTGATCATAGAACTCTTCAGAGTACTGCCTGACGCCTATCTTTTTCAGAAAAGACGAATACATTGTTTCATGCGGATACCAGCAATACTTGGAAAGCGCTGCTTTCACTGATGTTCCGGCAGATTTATCAATGTGAATGAAAATGAATTTTTTTGAAAAGCTAAGCAGCATGGACTTCTTCGACTTTAGGTTTATTCAACTGACCGGTTTTTGAAACGAAATTCAGAAGGTGCATTACCTGATTTCTGTTTTCGGCATAATTCATAATTGACAATTCACGCATTCGGCCCGCGTAATACCAGGCCATAAGAAAGTTAATGTTGTCTACTTTTCCTTTTGATAAAAACACATATCTGAACATCGACAAATGCCATCTTACCAAACTTCCTGTATACATCCGGGCAAATAGAATAAGCGGATGGCTTTTCTTTCCATTAAGGAAATAATGAGTGAAGAAATCGGTGGAAATGGATTCTCTTCCCAGTTTACGATACAACTGCTGCATATTGATCCATGACATCCTGTGTGCATTGATCACATGCGTCAATTGTAGTTCCTGATTGTAAAAAAGCCGGTAACCGGAAACCCTTGCCAGCCAGCAAAACTCTGTGTTCACACCGGATACCAATTGATCGCGTTTCCAGTTGTCGGCAAAAACAAAACCGTTGGCGATTGCCGTATCCAGAATGACTTTTCTAATGACCATTCCTGCTCCCCAAAGGAAACCGCGGGTATCTGTGATGTCTTCAACTATTTGTTTTCCCTGTGAGCCAACTGCCAGTTGCTGAATGTAATGATACATCCAAACCGGTGGTTCAATCATATATAAAGGAGAGTTGTTGCCACCTAGCACGCCACATTGATGATGGGTACTGAAATGCTCATAGGCTGTCATCAGCCAGTTATTTGTTATAATAGTATCATCTTCCAGATAAGCAATGAGATTATAATTCGCTTCCTGGTAGCCTTTGAGCTTTGCATGAAGAAGTCCTTCGCGTTTCTCGGTAACCATTCTGACAGGAATCTGATCCGGCAGCCATTCATCTTTTATCAAGCGGGTAATCGTTTCGCGGGGATTATTATCGACGATAATCAGCTCTGCAGGAAATTTTCCGAAAGCATTCTGATTGCGGATCGATTCCAGACACGACTGAATAGTTTTTTCTCCATTGTAGCAACATACGACAATGGAAATTCCGTTCTCCGGTGATTTATCACTTAGAATTTTACCTTCCGCTATTGAAACCGGAGTTTGGAATACACTCATCCTTTCACGTTGCAATGAACCGAATAATTCCTGCCCGGCCTGTCTGTCTGAATGAGCCGAAGGAAGTACATATTTATTTCTGTAAGGTTGAATAATCTCAGTGCGCAGCTGATCATATTTTCCGCGGAATGATAAAAACTGACGCAGGTATCCTTTCAGAAATGATAACTCTGTTTTTCTTCTGAGTGGAAAGGAGCCGGGGCTGTTTCTGCGCAACCAAACCCGAAGTGCATATTTAAGTGTGGCCATATATTCCAGCCACCATGGATTTCTGATGTGAATATGTTTGTCAAAAAGCGAACGGTAGATTCGTAAGGTAAGTTCTGCCTGCCCGAATCCTTCGTGCATGCGTATGAGATTGCTTTCTGCGAGTCGCTCCTTGGGTACAAAATGTCGCAGAGTAAGATTTTCATCGTACCACAATCTGTAACCTTCCAGATGGAGCAGCATACAAATCTCAGCATCTTCACCGGCTGTAAGAAGTTTTCCCTTTCGCCCGGTTAAGCGAATGGAATGATTATTATGAAACAATTTCTCCCAGGCAACTTTGCTTATGCTTATTCCGGCTCCCCATAAACACGCGCCGGCAGAGAGATATCCGGAATGACTGTATGGAACTCCTGTCGCATAGCTGTCTCCAAATTCAGGAAACCACTCAGGAACATTTTCTGTTTCATGAACAGCTTCAATACGACCGCCACAGGCTCCGATACGTGCATCATTAGAGAATATTTCAAAAACTTTTTGAACCCAGTTTTCACTTATCCAGTTATCATCATCAATAAAACTGAGGTAACTGTAATCTGAATTGGCTGCACCACATATCCTTGCTGCTGTAAGACCGGGTTTATTTTCTGTTACAATCTTGAAACGCGTGATTGCATTTGTATCCCAGGTCTGCTTTGAAATTTCTACTGTGTTATCGGTACATGCATTGTCGACAAGAATGACTTCCCATGGAATGGATGAGGGTACATTCTGCCGCTGTAAATGCTCCAGAGTCGGTACAATTCTTCGCGCGCTGTTGTAGCAACAAATTATTATGCTTACGCCTTGTGTGCTCATTTTCTAATTTAAACCAAAAATCGTTTTCAGACTTTCAGTGAACTCGAGAATATTCTGATTGTAATTGTATGGATTCCTTATGATGTTATTACTGTCAACTTTTAAAATAGCTGCTGCAAGTTCTTCCGCATTGTGTCGGTCGAAGAATAAAATATTCTTATCGGATTGCTCTTGATTAACGGCAAGATCACCTGCAATTACGAATTGCCCGAGGGCTTTGCTGTCCTCAATTACAGTACTCCATCCTTCAAAAAGTGAAGGTTGAATTACGGCTTTGCTATATTTCATCAGTAACAACTGGTCTTCGCGTGGTATGAATCCCAGAAATCTGACATTTTCACTCAAATCATTTTCTTTTACAAAATCAGTCAGCTTCTCAAAATACCCTTTGTCTCTGTAGGAAGATTGTTTACCGCTGAACGCTATGCAGATTGAAGGGTTCTTAGATTTTACTTTCACCAAAGCTTCCAGAATCAGCATGTGATTTTTATGCGGCCAAAACTGGTTGGCGACAAAATAGAAATCATCAGGCAATCCGTATTTGCTAATGAGATCAACTTTGCTTGTCGAAGGAAGTTGGGGGAGGATTGAAACAAATCTTAGTATATGTACGTGATTTACATATGGTCCGAAGAATTTTTTGTAATCGTTGAAAGAATCTCCTGAACTGAAAACAATGTCATATTCTTTATTGGAACGAATCATCGTCATCAGAGTTTTTACATAATTCAATTCCGCTTCTGAAACAAATCCCGGATAATACATTTCCTGAAAATCGGGCTTCCAGTATAATCGTTTTTTGAAATGGAACGTTTCATCACAATCTACAAATGGGTAGAAGAGTGTATTCTCATCAGGAAAACCATATCGGCGTACAATGTTTTTACCGGTGATTTCTCTGCTAACTTTATTCAGAGCACGCTTCAAAAAAGAATAGGGTATCGGGCGATGGCAATAGAAACTCAGGTAGGGATAACCGATTTTTTTTATTTCATCAATCGGTGCATCATTTGAATGGACAATCAGTAGTTCCGGTTTTTGTTCATCCTTGAGAAGATTGAAACCCTTGATCAGGTTCTGGATGTAAATCACTATGCCTGCCGAGAAGTCATAATTGGCCTGGTAATTAAGTGCTATTCTCTTTCTCTTAGCCATTTCGCGTAGTTTTTCAATCCTTCCCTGAGGGAAATTTTCGACTCAAAGCCGTATTTGGTGAGCTGACTGATGTCGGCCTTCCAGTTCACAGGGTCACCGCTTTTTGTAATGTTATTGAAAACGAATTTCATTTCCGGATCCAATGCTTCGGCAAATGTCATTGCTGCATCGCGTATGCTTATTTCCGTTCCTCCGGCTACATTGATTGCACTGCCATTGAAATCTGCCTTTTTGATCAGCACTTCTGTAGCTCTTACAAAATCACTGATGTAAATGAAATCTCTGCTTTCATGACCGGTGCCAAAAAGAGTAATTTCTTTTCCGGACAAATATTTCTGATAAATATCCCAGAATAATTGTTTCTTCAATCGTTCACCGTAAACCGAGAATACCCGCATGCTCAGCGTTGGAATTCCATAGAAGGAAGTATACTTTCTGCAAATTCCTTCTGCCAGAAATTTATTCCATCCATATGGTGAAAGCGGATGTATAGCAGAGTCTTCCTTTACAGGAAGCTTTTCAGGCGTGCCATAAACTGCCGCACTTGAGATATGAAGAAATTTGCAATGTGAATTTGCTTTGCGGATAGAAGAGAGTATTCTTTCAAGAGCAAAGGTGTTCAACTGAAAATCTTCGTCCGGATTTGAAATGGAGTAGGGAACACTGCCGTTTCCACCGGCATAAATGCAGACGTCAAAGTCATTATTCCGGAAGAGCTCATCGTAACTGAATGTAAACTTGTCGACCTGAAAGTAAGAAGCAAGTTGTGAGGCAGGTGAAGTATCGCATCCAGTGATGCTGTGCTCACCTGACGAAGCATAATGCCCTGCCAGATGCGAGCCGATGAATCCTCCTGAACCTATGATTAGAATTTTCATCTTTATTTGCTTCGTTTAATAATCAGGCCTTGGCCTGTTGGCAAGGTCAGTATTTCATGATTCACTGATGCGGCGAATTTGTCAAATGCTTTTTTCTGCGTGATGTGTGCGGGAAAACCGTAATCATCAAGAAGAATGAATCCGTGAGGTACAATCTTATCCCAGAAGTACTCTATTGCTGCAATTTCAGGTACTACATTGTTCATATCAATGGAGAGGTAACAAATCTTTTCCGCATTGCATTGCGGAAGAGTTTCCGGTACGCTTCCTTTAATGATGTTTGCACGAAATGATGCAAAGGTTTTCTTTACTTCTTCGTAAGTGTTGCGATAGGTGTAATTCTGAACGCCGTATTTCTTTTCTTCTTCAGTAATATATTTTTCATCGAGTCCCTGATAGGTGTCCAGCAGGTGAAATGTTTTGCTACTGTTATTGAATGCAGTATACTCCATAATTGCACGGGCATAGGCTCCGGTGTTAACTCCGCATTCTACAAAATCTCCTTCCAGATCCATTGCCTGATTTGCACACCAGCAAACAACATGGATGCGCCATTGCAAAGTAAAGTTTGGCCATGGATTTGTATTTTTTGCACTTTCATATGCTTTCATGAATCGTTGATCTTTCATGAAATCTGCATTTGAACTTGTAGCAAGGCCGTCCCAGTTATAGGTCGTTGGTCCAAAAAGATTATTGAAGATTTCAGAATTGTATCTGATCTTCCTGAAGTTCCTAAAAAACCACTTTATTCGTACGTAGGTAAATCTTAACTGCTGCAACATAAAAATACTTAATTCAGTTTTTTAATGAAAGTGGCCGGACTACCGGCTACCATCGTATAAGGCTCCACATCTTTTGTAACCATACTACATGCACCTATGATGGCTCCATTACCAATTGTAACACCTTTCATAATGGTTGAATTGAAACCAATCCATACATCGTCGCCGATTTTTACGGGTTTCTCATTCAATGAATTTTCTTTCTGAAATCCGTTCGTAAAGATCTCCACAAAATCTTCATGACGCTTTTGTGCATCGGTAGGATGTGAGTTGTTGTCGTGGATGTTCACATTATGAGCAATAAGAACACGATTGCCGATTGTAATTTCTCCGGCACTCCAGATGCGTGTCTGTTCGCCAATGTAACAGTAGTCGCCAATGGATATCTTGCCGCCATGACCAAAAACCATCAGGTGAGCACGGACCTGAGAATTTTTTCCGATACAAATTTTATTTCTGTCGTTCTGGTGATTCTGAATTCTGGCATCAGAATATATGATCGTTTTGTCTCCTGAAATACATTGATCAGAGAGGTATTTTTCCCTTGCTTTTGCCTGATAATAATTTTCCGCCTTCCTGAAAACACGGGAAATCTCAAACAGGAATTTATAGAAGATGTGTGTGATCATTTTAATTTTGTACT
>JAXLTM010000017.1:0-63893 GCA_046330055.1 Bacteroidia bacterium
ATCTGATAACTGACGGTATTGCCCAATAAATCTGTAAGTGTGATTTCAACACTCTCAGAATTTTCTGATGAAATCACCAAAGATGATTTTCCATCAGTAGGATTCGGATAGAGGTAAATACCCTCTTCTGCGCTCTCGTCAATATCTTCTGTTCTGCAGGCACTGTTAACGTTTACGGTTAAACCATTCGGCTGACCCACTCCGCAGGCATTTGTTCCTGTCGCTTTCACAATAACTGAACTTGAAATCGAAGGATTGAAATTGACTGTAGCCAATGATCCTGAAGGGCTGATTACTGCGCCACCTGTGACTGACCATGAATATGATGTGACCGGAGTTGAAGACGATGCTGTATACAGAACAGCAGAACTGGATTTACATACACTGCTTGCACCTGTTACTGTCGGAACTGCAGGTCGTGAAGTTACGGCAAAGCATCGTTGCAATCCTAAACCACAACTATTGGCTGCTGCAACACAGATGTTGGCAGAATTAGAAGTAAAGGCCGATGTGAAATTCACATTGATGGAAGTCCCGGATGAACTAATCACATTCACACCTGATGGTACTGTCCAGCTGTATGAAGTTGCAGCAGAGACAGGCGAGATTGAATAAGTTACATTGGTTAATCCACACAAGCCGCTTCCCGGACCGGTGATACTTCCCGGCTGCACAGGTGTACTGAATACCTGGAACGACCTGCTGTATCCACCGCAAACATTCAATGCTGTAACAGTAATTGTTCCTGAAGTCCAGTTCGGGCCAAAATTAATTACCTGTGTACTTGCCGAAGAGGTAAGTGAGGAAGCGCCAAGAGTTGCATTGCCGGTAACAGACCATTGATATGATGTTGCACCGGTTGCCAGTGGCAATGAATAAGTCGCGCTTGTATTTGCACAAACTGTAGTTGGTCCGCTTACACCACCGGAGTGAACAGGAATACCGGTGATATTCAATCCACGGATAGCGCTGGTAGAAATACAATTGGATGCAGTAACCTGAACTGAACCCTGACCAAATCCTGCAGGAATACTTACGGTAATCGAATTAGTTCCTTGACCCGAAAGAATACTCAGGCCTGTACCGTTTACCGTCCACGTATAACTCAATGCATTTGCCGCTGTTGTGGTATATACTGCCGTTCCTCCGCCACAAACCGTAGCTGGTCCGCTGATCGGATTAGGCACAGAAGGATAAGTAAGTATCGAAGGGATATTCATACATGCCTGCGGACCAATTCCGCATGCATTCACAGCAGACACACAAAGGAAACCTCCGCTATAAGAAGAACCGAAAGCCAAAGTAATACTTGGCGATGTTGAACTTCCTGTAGCACCATTAGGCAATGTCCATTGATAAGAAGTTGCACCAGGCACCGGATTGATACTATACACTTTTCCGGAAGAATTCCGGCAAGCACCTGCAGCGCCGCTGATTGGACTTGGCTGAGCAGGAATTGAACCGCTGCTTGTTACGCTTGCCGTTGCCGAAGCAGTACAACCATTTGCATCAGTTACAGTCACTATATAACTTCCTGATGAAAGCGCAGAAGCTGTAGCACCTGTTTGCCCGCCCGGCATCCATACATATGTAAACGCACCCGTTCCCCCTCCTGCAACTACTGTTGCAGAACCATCAGCACCCGAACAACTTGAATTAGTTGTACTCACCGATGTAGTCAATTTTGGAGGTTGGTTGAGGAAGTAATTTGACGAAGCAATACAACCATGTGCATCAGACACAGTGTAAACAAGCGTTCCGGCGAATTGAGTAAATGTTCCTGTTCCTGTATATGGCAATGTTCCGCCGATTGCGTCAATAGTTACATTGGTTGACTGACCAAAGCAATAGATCGGCGTTCCGGATGCCAGGACCTGTAATAAATCAGGCTGACCGATGGTCACACTTACCGTACTTTGATTTCCATTTGCATCACTTACGGCATAGCTATATGTTCCTGCCGGAACTGTAAATGTTCCGGTTCCTGTGTAAGGTGCTGTTCCTCCGCTTGCACTTACTGTCACAGTAGATAAACCGCCGTAACACTGAATACTGTCAGCACTAATCTCAGCCTGAACAGGGTTCAGGATGGTAAGGGTACCGGTATGAATTTCTGTAGTGTAATTATAAGGTTCAGTCAACACTATTTCAGGATTGATAATATACTCGCCTGCTGATGCCGTTTGCAGGTTAACTACATTTCCACCCATGTCAGTAATATAATAGGTTACTCCTCCATTTGCTAATGCAGTAGTGGAGTCATTGTATTGAAATCCGTCAATGACCGAAGTAAATGTGATATTGTCACCTTGATTGATGGTAAAACTGTTTGCAGTGACATCCAAATCGTGTGGAAGAATTGTCATGGTGCCTATTCCATAAGTAACATCAAAATCTTCTCCCACAAATGCCCCGGGAACGATAGTTTGAATTCCAGCCGACATTCCGGTTATCATGTTTATTCCTGAAACAGAAATACTGTCGTCAACAGGAGCATACACATCACTTTGATCCACAATTACGATGACGTTATCATTGGTAGTATCATTGACAGAACTTTCATTGACTATAGCACGGCCATTGACGATTGCCCGACCGTTCACAATTGCCCGACCATTCACAATCGCACGGCCATTCACAATGGCACGACCGTTGACGATTGCACGGCCATTGACAAGTGAAGTGACATTTGAATCATTCTGATAATTGAAGATAGATGCCGGTGATACATCAACCACCATTGTGGTATCAAACGTATTTACGATGGCATGACCGTTTACGATTGCGCGACCATTTACAATAGCACGACCATTTACAATTGCCCGGCCACTAACGAGTACACCAAGGCTGGCAAGATCTGAATTCACGATTGCGCGACCGTTTACAATTGCGCGGCCATCAACCAATGCAACTTCAGAAGCAAGTGACTGCTCATGTTCGTTGTGAATTGCAAGATCATACGCCGGAAGATTTGCCGGAGGAATTGCAGCATTATCATATGCGTAGTTGAAAGTGAATCCGGTTACTTTATCGCCGTAGGTCAATGTCATATTGTTAGGAGTCACAAAGACCGGCATTCTTTCTACCGTCATAATTCCGCCTACTAATTCGTACTGATACAATCCATTGAGATATATATCTGCCGGACTTGGTGTTGGCGGATCCAAAGTCAGGTTAATCGGATACGTACCGATATGACTTTGCTCGTCAGCTGTTGTTGAAATATGCAGTCGGGTATCTAATCCCAAATCAGCCAATGTATATCCGGCATCCTGCATCGAAATTCCATTCACAAATACGGAATATGTCAATGAAGGATTGACTTCGCCAAACTTCTTCGCTTTATCGTTAGCGTATACCGTAACTTCAATCTTAGGTGTTGCATCAAAGTAAATAGAGTCGGAGTAACCACCGTCATTCAACGAAGTCATTGGCGGATTGTAAACAACCAATGGAGGACTATCAACAAATACAGGAATTGAGGCCACTAATTCTGTCGGGCTGACATAAGTTGAAGGCACAACAACTCCGTTAAAGTAAACAATAGCATCAGCTGAGAAATAATTTCCTTCGACCAAAGCATCAAATGACTGCACTCCCGGAGTACTTCCTGCCGGTACGATCAATTGGGTAACGAGTGGAGTCGGAGCAATAAATGTTCTAAGCGCAGCATCAGCCTGAATAAATCCTGCCCCTGAAATATTATCGAAGCCCGGCGTATACATGTCAATGGCTGTACGTTTCAGAATTGACCGTACCGAATCAGGCGAAAGTGTTTCATTGAAATATTTCTTTCTCGCCTGAATCATCAGTGCCGCTACACCTGCTGCATGAGGTGCAGCTGCAGATGTTCCGAAGAAATTCGGCAAGGCATCATTGTCAAAATTCGGCGCTCCGAGATTTACCGTTGTATTTCCACCATTCGGTGCCATGAAGTCAGGCTTCATGCGTACAACGCCATTTGTCATCGTCGTATAACCTCTTGAAGAGAATGAAGCTGCTGTCGGATTCTGAACTCCAAATGCCGGAGTGTTCGAATACAACACAGCACCGACCGTCATTGCTCCTTCTGCATTTGCCTGACCAACGATGGTTGAAGTTCCATTGTTGTATTCGTTAATGGTCAGGTCGCCACGGAATACAACATACTTGAATCTAACATTTGAATTTCCGGAAGCTCTCACAACCATAATATTTGCGAGTGTATTTCCTTTTACAATGAATGGCAGAATTTCAATCGGGTCTTTTCCGGTGTTGATACGGTTGTACCCACAAATACGATGACCATAATTATCGAAGAGATAAATATCAAGATCGTTTGCCGCACCCGGCTCTTGTCCCAATGAGTAAATTGAATCTTCCCATTGTAAAACGATGGTATACGTTCCTGCAGCGAGTGAAACATTCTGCATGATGTCTCCATTTCCGAAATCATGGGCTTGACCGGCATACCCTGCAGGCGCAGGAGCCGGAGTAAACACTCCTTCATATGATTTCGTTCCGAAATTACCTGCAGCCGTGAAATATGAAACGCCTTCACTCTTCACATAATCTACTGCCTGCGCTACAACACCATCCTGGAAGAATGGCTCAGTGATGAACGTAACATCATCAACGATGATATCACAACTATCGTTCTTCAATTCTTTAATCGCTTCAGCAAAATCACCTGCACTTTGGAATCCTGTACGGAATGCCAATTTAGCTTTCGGTGCTACGTCGTGAACGAGTTGAAGCATGGCACGGCCTTCATCTGACTTACGTCCCATTGTGTAATCCATCAACAGACTCACAGGATTTGAGTTGAATGAGTTTCCAACTCCCGGCAAATCTCCGTTGACAACATCCTGGAAGGCTTTATTGCCAAAGAGTGTATTATAACTGTCAGAGATAACACCGACCTTTACTCCATCACCATCCACTTTAAAGTACCTGCGTGCGGAATCCGCATGCATGGCTACGTCACCTTTTGTGTAGGCAAGACCATATGGGCTTGCATTGTTAACAGGCGGATAATATGGCCGTACGTAATTAATCAGATCAGGCAATAAATTCAACTTGTACAAATTTGCAACAGGGAAAGAACCGGTGATGATTTGTGTTGAATCACCGTTATCAATGAAATCAGTCATACCATATGGCGGAGTCTGAATGAGAGCATAAACACTATCATACATTCCGACATTGGTAATCACTTCGATTAATACATTGCCCTGATCAAGTTGTAAAGTCGTACCACTTGTATCTGTAAATGTAGTTGTGTCCTGAGAAATCTGCGTCAACTCAGACCCGATGATGTTTGTGGTAGTTCCACTATCGGAAGGAGTGATTGCAGTGAAGATACATTGAATGATGGAGATGCTTGTGGTAGCTGTGGCCGTACATCCATTGGCATCAGTTACCGAGTAATTATATGTACCATCAGCAAGGTTTGAAGTAGCATCGCCTGAATAAGAATAAGGTGTTTTACCGCCCTGTGCCTGTAAGACAATTTCACCAAGGCTACCATAACAAACATCATAGTGTGCTTCCAATGGCAATGTGAGTGCTGCAGGTAATGTATCAAGCACCTCTGCACTGCAACCGGCATAGTCTGAAATGATTGAACTCCACGGACCAGGAGAAACAGAAAATGAAAGATTACCCGAATACGGAGGCGTTCCTCCGCTCGGTGTAATAGTTACTGAATTTGAATTGCCGCTACATGAAATCGGAGAATCGTAGGCATAACTCAGAGCAGGAAGCGGATATACTGTAATCGCTATAGTATCACTTGAGGAACAACTCTGATTATTAATCGCAGTTAATACATAATAATAAACCTGAGTCGAATTTGAAACCGGTGTTACAAGAATTGTATCCATGTACACATTTGAAGGGAAACCGGCATTCACATTATTTGCTGGCCAAGCTGACCAAATCGGTGAGATTCCGGTTTGATTGTATGTGCCAAATAAACTCAGAGTACTTCCTGAACAAACCGATATCGCTGTCGAATTAGCAGTCACCTCCGGAGACGAAAGCGGAACGACTGTAAATGACATACAAGCACTCGGCAAAGCACATCCTCCTTCACCATGTACAAAATAAGTCCCCGGTGTAGGGATGCCGATTGTCAATGTAGTACCTGTTCCAACTACTTGCCCATTGCAGGAGTCAAGCGTCCAAACCCATTGTGTATTATCACCAAGATTAGATCCGTAGCCAACCTGCAAACCATAATCCTGAACACCCGTGCAAGGCAAGTTTGTCTCGGCAATTCCTGTAAGATTTGCTGATACACATGGGATATTGGTACATGCAACATTGCTTACAATCGGACTTCCCAAAACATAATTGGAAGTTGGTCCTGTGAGTTGGAAATTGAAAAGTTCAGCATTATAACTATTCCCGCTTGAATCAATCGCCATAAAATTGGCAGGAATATTATTGTTCTCACCGGCAATTCCCTGATTAAAATGATAGTTCACCACCAATGCAGGATATTGTGTATGAATCTCACAATTCATCGTTGAAGTAATCACCGACTGAGGCAATGCCATCGTCCATATTCTTACTTCATCCATTTCGCCATGGAAGTATCTAAAGTCGTACTGATTTCCGCCAATCAAAAGAATCGGGCGTTCATCAAGCGGTGTCGAAGGGCAAGTAGTGCTTCCATCCAAAATTCCATCTACATAAATAGATAATTGTCCGGCTGAACCATTTCTTACTACGGCAACGTGATGCCATGCATTGTCATTAATATTGGTAGAACCGGAAAGATCGGCACCTGAACCATCATGGAACGCAATTGTATTGTTCACAATTCCCATGACATAATCATTGCCATTTCCATAAACGTCGGACCAGAACAATGGAGCTCCTTCATAGGCAAAACTACCTGTCTGATTGTTGTTGTCAGATTTTATCCAAGCTTCCAGAGTAAAGTCAGCGTGAACAGGATTTCCAAGTAAGAGGTAATCATCAACACCGTCGAAATGTAAATTCGTAGCATACATGGCATCTGAACCGGAACAATCTTCATCAATTCCGTTTTCAGGAATATCGGTGGCACCCGGATGAACGTTGGAATCGTCATCCTGACAATCGGTATTATCTGTTACATATCCTGAAGGTGCGACACATGATAAAATAGAATCGTTCGGATTACCATAACCATCTCCGTCAACGTCGGCATAGAATGATGTACTACCCACGTTTTGTTCATATGCTCTGAAACAAAGCCTGTAATCGCAACAATAGTTATCATGAACACGGATTGCAATTACGTTGTTCGCATTAGGAATTAAATAGGAGGTGATATTTACAAGAGATGTGATCGTAGAAAGGCCATCATTGTCCTGAAGTACAATCTGGCCATTGATATAGACATCAGCATCATCATCAGCAACCACATCCATCACAACACAGCTATTAATTGAGCCAAGTGCAAATTCTTTACGCAGATAAGCATCGTTTGAAGTGGAGTGATCTCCCCAGATTGGCAAAGACGGACCACCCGAATCAAAGCAAGAGCCTGTACCGGATAATACCGGCTGCCATGAAGATGCATCGAATGCCGGTTGTTCCCATCCGGTTTCAAGATTATTTGAATATGTCCATGACATGTCAGATACAACGATCATCGGCACATCAAGACCATCGCAGTTTTCATCGATGGAATTATTTGGAATTTCAATTGCTGCAGGGTTGATGGTATTATCAAGATCGTTGCAATCCCATGGACTTAGTGAATAATCAAACGGTACAGTTGCACTACAACTTGTAATCGGATTTGACAAACTTCCGTAACCATCACCGTCATAATCTGCATAGTAAGTATATACTGGCAATCCATTATCCACACTACCATCACAATCATCATCTATCCCATTACAGACTTCCGGAATAAAATGTGATAGGGAACTTATTTCATCCGGAAGCAAAATTCGATTATACATACGAACCTCATCCATGTCGCCCTGAAAGTTTTGCATATTCGGATCATCCTGGTTGGCTCCAAATCGCAACGGATAGTTATTTGAAATGTCTTCAATGGAAACCATCGAAGATGCAACCAAAACCCCATCAACATAAACCTGCAATTGATTGCCGGCTCTCATTATAATATGATTGTGCCATTGACCATCATTCACCGAACCAGACAACATTGCAGCCGTGAATTGATTCGCAGAAGAACGATATGTCACACCACCGGCAAATCCTGAATTGTACTCATCATAATCAACAAAATACTCTATGCCCGCTGTTTGAAATCCGCCTTTACATAAAGCCATAGAATAGCCCTCGTTGTTGGTTTGCGGAGAAGTGTATTTCAGCCACATACTCACTGCATAATTTCCGGTACCAAAATTCAATCCCGGCTGGCTGGCAACATCAATATAGCTGTTGCCGCTAAAATGCATGGCTGAGCCAGGCTGACCATCATAACCTGTTGTTGGTGTGACACCGTGAATGACACCATCAGCACCTGATAACTGACCTCCATCTTCATTGGCATTTCCATTCAATCTGTAACGAGCTATCATACCATTGTAAAGTGTATATGAATTCGGATGAACATGCGAATCACCATCATCACAATCGAGTGAATTTGTAACATAACCGGCAGGCACAGCATATGCGGTAAAAGTAGAAGATGGATTTCCGTAACCATCGTTATCCGCATCAGCATAGAATGTTGAAGTACTTGTTGGTGAAGACGGGAAATAATACATCAGACTGTTCTGTCCTCCAAATGCTCCGGCGTCATTGCGACTATTATCCTGATCATTGTATTGCGGATCAGGATTACCTCCGTCGATAGCATCGCTGCCTGCATTCGGCCATCCGCTTGCTTCAAATGTTGTGTTACTTTGAATGTGATTGGTAGCGTCAGCCAGAATGAAGCGGAAACCATTCCATAAATCCAGCGGATTATAAGTTGCGTAGTTTGAATAATTGTAACTGAATTCACTTACAATTCCATCACCCGGATTCCACAGGCCCACGTTTGTATTGAAGAAAATATTATTGAGAATTCTGACTTCACATTGAGAAGGCATTTGAATAAATATTCCTTCTTCACCGGAACCGATAAATGTATTATTGATAAATGTATTGGTACCGGCTCCGCCTGTTTTTAAATTATTGAGATGAAAACCGGCGGTCCAGAACATGTTGAAATAATTGTTAGAGACAAACATGTATTGTGTACCGGTATTCACCCGGAAGGCTCTTGAATGTCCGGTAACATTCAGAATATTACCAATGATTTTAATTGAGTCTGCACTTGCGTTATTCGAGCTCTGAATTTGTATGAAATCACAATCACAATTATTCGCGAAATAATTTCCAATGAAATCTCCGGTGTAGAACAAGTTTGTATTTCCATCACCCATGATTGAATCATTGTGAAAACGGAAACCAATATTATCAGGTGTGCCGCTGAAATGTCCATGCAGAGTAGAACTTTGCAACCACTCTCCGGATGCTGCCGTTCCTGAATCGCGAAGCATTCCTGTGATATCAGCATCACGGATAAACCAGCCGTCACGCATAGTGACATCACCCTGAATGCGGTATTTTTCCGTCTGTGACGCTGAATAGAATTGAATGAAGGTCGCTGCCGGTCCTGTCAGGTCCTCAACAAATGGTAATGAACCTGCACGCGGATAAATAATAATAGAGTCGCCATCGGTTGATGCTGCAATGGCAGCATTGATGGTGGTAAATGCTCCGTTCAGACCATTCTCTTCCACATAATGGGTGTGAGAAACCGTGGTAAATTCAGGTTCGCCTACAAAGAAATCACCAAGTGATGTTGCATCAAGTCCTGTAATTGAATAGGTGCTAACATTCGAGACATTTGGCTGTTGCCATACGGAAGCTGAATTATAGGATACAATGTAATTTGCCGGGTTCGCACTTACCGGATTGTTTAGGTACGTCCAGTTCAGATATACATCGCATTGCGTAAAACCAATATCGCTACTTTCAAGATGCCAGTAACGATTCACCGATTTTGTGGAATCCAATCCCGAGCCAACGAACATTGAATTATCCGTTGCAGCTACGTAGGCAGTTACACTTCCCGAATTTGTCAGATCCGGATCTATAGTGACAGGCAAATAACCGGATCCGTCACCAATCGGAAATTCCAACGGTGCTGCAGCAGTCACTGTGCGACGAAGTGTTCCGTTAAAGTGATTGTTTGAATTTGCGCCGGTGATTTCCTGAGTAACAGTGACCACACTGTTGGATGCACTTACACTTCCCTGAATAAAATTAAATGTTCCGATCGTCTGATTATCTGAAAAATACATTCCTCCCGGATTATCAAGCGTTGCGTTTCCTATAGTTCCCGTTCCATCTACAAATTGAGAAGAAGTCCGGGTGAAAGCAATATGTGAAATGGTGCCGTTATTGGTAAGGAATGGCCCTCCAAAACCGATTGAATCACAAGTGAGTGTAGTTGAGGCACTCACATTCATAGTTCCATTGAGACCGAATGAGGCACCAACGACATTTCCTGTTATTACATTGAAATTCCCTTCGCTCAAAACCGAAGTCGGCAGAAAATGAATGGATGACAGTCCGTCATTATTAAAATTAATTGTACCACCATTGACAACTGATGTGGCATAGATCGAGAATGGAATGCTGCCTGAAGACGTAATATTCAATTGACCGCCGTTGATCAGTGAACCGAAAGTTACCGTAGGTATGCCGTTTGCTGACGGGTCACTGGCTATGTCGAACACTCCGCTGTTATTTACATCTCCCGTAAATGCCAAAGGCTGCCCGTCTGATGTATTAACCGACATATTTCCGCTTCCTTCAATTGAAATTACACCATTGCTATTTAATGATCCGGAAACATAATTGAATTGTCCTGCAATGGTCAGATCAACAGTTGCTCCGTGATTCAATGTTACTGTTCCTCCGGAAAGTGTCAGCGTAGCTCCATTTTCCACAACGACTTCATCAATCGTAAGTGTACCTGAAGTAATACTTACCGATGTACCATTTTGAATGGTAATAGTTGATGCAGTAAAATCCGGTGCTGTTTGTGCCGGCACCCATTGACAACCATTGTAATATTCCCAGATAGAAGCATCACTCCAGTCACCGATGGAAACAGATCTGCATTCCATTGTCGGAACACAGTTTGATTCACCAACCATAAACACGCCGCTTGACTGAGCCGGCGCCGGCAATGAAATCGAATTTGCAGTAACAGATGAAGGAATGTATTGTGTCCAAACTGTCGGAGAATGCCGTGCCACAGGTACAAAGTGCATTGGATCTGCACCGGCATCTACCTGTGAATTTCCCCAACCAAAATCAAATGTCGTTCCTGAGGTAAGATTTCCACCTACCTCAACATAGCTCCAGTTTGCATTCACATGGTGATTAAGAACCAATGGTGATGAACCTGCCTCGGTATCATCACCGCCATTCCCGCCTGCAAGCACACTGCCCGTTGACCCTGATCCGGGCGTAACAGTAAATGGTATGTAATGTCCGTTGATATCTCCAAATGGGAATAACATCGGACTGTTATTCGTTGTAATTTCTCTTTGTATCGGTCCAATGACACAAGCATTGTCTCCTCCTCCGGAAATGGTTGCGTCAGCTGTAAACTGAAGCGTGTTTGCACCGGTTGAAATGGTATTGTTCAAAAGGAGATTACCGGTAATGAACGGACTTGCATTCAATGACAGCGGAAGGTTTACATTAATATTCTTAATAAAACCTGTTCCCGAAAAAGTAGCTGAAGATGCAACACCCGGATTCAAATTGAACACATTCGTTTCTATGCTGCCATCGACAGTGAAATTATCATAAAGAGTCAATGCACCGGGGCCGGTCACATGTGCTCCTGTGGATACACTTAAACTACCCTGAATATCAGCCATGCCAAAAAGTGAAATATCACCTTCCGTGACATTCAAATTTGTACCGCTATCCATTGTAAATTGTACTCCGGTGCCAATGGTGAATTGCCCTCCGCCGGATTTATTAATTTCGGCATTTGACAAATATCCATAAACAGGATTCGACGGGTGTGTAGCGAAGATACTTGCTCCCAATCCGTTCGTATTCAACTGAACCATTCCCTGAATATTTAAGCGACCATTATTAATAAAGGCAGAGTTGTCATTCATTGAAAGATCGAATGCATCTTGCCAATCCACTATATTATAATTTTGGAAAAGTGCATTGCCATTCAGTATTAAAATTCCATTGGAGAAAAAAGTAGCATTCCCACCCTGAATCTGAATAGAGAAATTTCCCTGAACTGTGACCGTTCCTGAACAGTTTAACACACCACCTGTATTAATCACCGCTTGTCCGGCTCCGTCAATGACAGCTCCGAGATCTAAAGCCAATGTTCCATCAATGCTCGCAGTTCCGGCTATAGTTAATTGAGCGTAATCGACACTCAGACTTGCTCCCGACTCAATAGACAAATGATAAAATGAAGAATTGGAAAAAGACAATGCAACATTATGTCCGGCCTGAATTGTAATTGAACTGTCCTGATCTGTCGGATAATGATCCGCCGGAACCCAGAAACAACCATCATACATTTCCCAGGTCGCTGCATCTGTCCACTGCCCGCTTCCTGCCGAACGCATTTCATGTGTCGGAGTACAAATGTTCTGTGCGATCTGAAAATCACTCATTGTACCTACACTGTAAGATGCAGTCACTGAACCTGCAGTAGCCGATAAAACGTTCATCTCTGTCCATACCGACGGATCCCATTTTCTAACGAGGAATCGTGCCGGGTCTACTCCAGCATCCTGTTGCACGGGATCGTATTCGAATGTAACCGTGTAATCAGAAAAACCGGCACTAACGTTTTCAAGTGTCCAGTAGCGATTCACAGAGTGCCCTGCATCTAAGTTTGCACTGCTAATTTCAGGATGATCACCGGCTGTTGTACTGGCCACTACTCCTCCACTTGAGTTAAGTGCCATACTTAATGTTAATGGTGCATAAGTGGTCGAATCTCCGATTGGGAAAAAATAATTTGTGCTCCCTTGATTAATGACTCTTTCAACTCTTCCAACTACATATCCACCATCTGGAAACATTAACCAGTTATTAAAAGAGTTGCCGGCAAATGTCACAGATGAATCCAAAATGACCGAATAATTTCCAGCATAAATTAATCCGCTGACTAACGTTAAAGAATTGGTTATCCGTAAATCAGAGCCCAGGACTAGATTGACACTATTTATCATAGTCAAATTGTGAATGGTACCATTTCCGTCAATTGGAATATTTAATGGACCAAACCTGTCTAAGATGAAATCTGTGACATTAATGTCACCGTCATTATGAATCGGGCCATAAAACGCAACAGAGTTTCCGATTAAAGACCCTCCATTATCAATACTAATCACGCCTGGATCTTCGAGATGATTACTAAACTCAAAAGACCCTGAATGAATATTCAGAGCCCCCATATTAAATAATTCAATATTCAGGAAAAAGGTAGATTCAACACCATATTTATGTATTATAGCTCCTGTATGATTTACTATTTGAGGCACGTTCCCACTGCCATCATCATTCATCTCAGCATCATTGTTCAAGTTGAAAATTCCAAAATTTTCAAAAGACATAAAATTACTCAATGCTAGACTGCCATGATCATTCCAGTCTGTTACCCCTCTCATAAAAAATGAACCTACTGAAATATGTAAAGTAAAATCACCATTGAAGACAACGCTAGAACCAGCCAATGATTCGAATGTTCCTGAACCGGTAATGTAACTTTCGCCATTAAATATTGCAACTCCACCGGACTGAACTAAAATAAAATCAGCGAATGCGCCTGAGAGAACAGTGCTTTGTTCTATTGTCAAAGATCCTTCAACAATGATTGAACTATCTGCGGGTAGTGATAGTGTAGCACTAAAAAACGTCAATGACCCACCGAAATCAATAGTTGTTTGATCAATTGAAATATTATCAGCCGCAAAGTTGATGGTATGCCCAGATAAAATATTAATTTTCCCATCATCAGAAGTTGGATAATGGTCTGCTGCAACCCAGCTTCCGCCGGTATACATTTCCCAACTGTTTGTATCAAACCAGGAACCGGTGCCTGTGGTTCGAAAATCTCCCTCTGATTGCGAAAAGACTTTTGGGCTGAACGCAAGTAGAAGAAAGAAAAATAAAATACTGCTTATTCTTTTTACGGATAAATTAATGTTCAGTGCTGAACACGACTGTTCATCACGACTGAATCGTAAAAATTGTGACATTGTATGTTTGGATTTAGTGGTTTCTAAAAAGTTAAAACCCGTGCAAAAGCAACAACAAAACAAATATTCAACAATTCAAGCCAAATGCACAGATCTTCCAAAATAGGTGGGTATCGCAATTTAGAACAAATTAGTGATATTCAAAGCCTTTGCCTGTGCAAATACTATAAATTGAGTAGCCTTTTTTAAACAAAGAAGTCATTTTTCTGAATAAAACTCAATTTTTTTAAAATATTGACTTATTTGTCAACTAAAATTAAACCTGCGATCAATAAAATTAAGTACTGCAACCTCTCCAAACAGGCCGCCAAATCAGGGTTCCCGGGTTAATTTGATTGAATAAAAATGAATCAAAAATTGACTGTTCAATCCTCAAATCATTAAAAAGAAATCACCTGAATTCTGACACAAATTTTATAATAAAATTTCGACGATTGAATATCGATAAAAAAAAAAAGAGAAGCCACGCATATGACTTCTCCCTTGTTTATCACTAATTACTAATTACTAATCACTAACTAATCGTCCAAGTCTCACGTCCTTTAAGCAAAGCATCCAAATCTCCATCACCCTTCTTCGCTTTTGCTTCGCTCAGCTGACGCATCATACCGTCTTCATAGCAGGCACGGTCTTCCTGATAAAATACACCGAACGGACGAGGTAAATGTCCCGGCTTAGATGGATTATCAAAGAAGCGACTGAGAATTCCGGCTTTCACGCGATCGTGCTCGTCGTGAACCCAGAGGTCATTTACTGAATTTCCACTGGCAGTGAGATCAACTACCACAGGGTTAAATCCGTCAAGTTTAATTCCTTTATCGTTGTTCTCACCAAAGACTAACGGCTTGCCGCTTTCCATGAATAGAGTCTCACTCTTCTTGCTCGCTTTCTCCGTGAAGATTTCAAAAGCACCGTCGTTAAATACGTTGCAGTTCTGATAAATCTCTACGAAGGAAGTTCCTTTGTGCTCATTCGCACGACGAAGAATTGCCTGCTGATGTTTCGGATCACGATCCATTGTACGCGCAACAAATGTTGCATCAGCTCCCATGCAAAGAGCGATCGGATTGAACGGATGATCGACTGAACCCATCGGTGTCGACTTCGTCACCTTACCTTCTTCAGATGTTGGCGAATACTGACCTTTAGTCAAACCATAAATCTGATTATTGAAAAGAAGAATGTTGATGTCGAAATTTCTTCTGAGTAAATGGATGGTGTGATTTCCTCCGATTGAAAGTGAATCACCATCACCGGTTACTACCCATACACTCAGCTCCGGACGTGCAGCTTTCAATCCACTCGCAATTGCCGTAGCACGGCCGTGGATGGAATGCATACCGAAAGTTTCCATGTAATAAGGGAAACGTGAAGAACATCCGATACCCGATACGAAAACGATATTCTCTCTCGGAATTCCAAGGTCAGGAATAACGGTTTGTACCTGCTTTACGATTGAATAATCACCGCAACCCGGACACCAGCGAATTTCCTGATCGGTTACGAGATCTTTGCTTGTATATTTTTCTGCAACTGTTGTGCTCATCGTTCTGATTTCTTTTAATTTTTTTGACTGATTTTTCCTTACGCCAATTCTTCAGTGATACGTTTGTAAATTTCCTCTGCTGTGAATGGCATACCCTGAATCTTGTTCAAACCTTTTGCAGGAATGAGGAATTTATCACGGATCATCTTAATCAGCTGTCCGCTGTTCATTTCCGGAATCACTACTTTCTCATAACTGTAAAGAAGTTCGCCCAGATTTTTAGGGAACGGACGAATGTAACGCAGATGTGCATGCGATACATCATATCCTTCTGCACGTGCTTTCAATACTGCACTCTTTATTGCTCCGAAAGTTGAGCCCCATCCGAGAATCAACAGCTTGCCTTTGGTTGTACCAACTTCAACTGTTTGTTCAGGAATATAATCAGCCATCTTGTCGACTTTCGCTTCACGCATGTGCACCATGAATTCGTGATTAGCGGCATCGTAAGAAATGTTACCTGTTTCGTGTTGTTTTTCAATTCCACCAATACGGTGTTCCAGACTCTTTGTACCCGGAATCGCCCATGGACGCGAAAGTTTTTCGTCGCGCTTGTACGGCAGGAATTTTTCTCCGCCATTTTTCTCCGTTGCAAACTGAACTTTGATTTCAGCAAGATCAGATGATTTCGGGAACATCCATGGCTCGGCTCCATTGGCAATGTAACCATCAGTAAGTAACATAACCGGTGTCATTGAATTTACGGCAAGACGACATGCCTCATACGCCATGTTGAAACAATCTGACGGAGTTGCTGCAGCAATAACAGGAATCGGTGATTCACCGTTACGACCATAAACAGCCTGCAATAAGTCTGATTGTTCTGTCTTAGTTGGAAGACCTGTAGAAGGTCCACCACGTTGAACGTTGATGATCACCAATGGCAATTCTAACATCAGAGCAAGACCCATCGCTTCTGTTTTCAAAGCAATGCCGGGACCTGAAGAAGTTGTTACCGCCAAAGCACCTCCGAAACTCGCGCCGATTGCAGAAGCAATGGCAGCGATTTCGTCTTCTGCCTGAAATGTTTTTACACCGAAATTTTTGTGCTGTGATAATTCATGAAGAATATCGGAAGCCGGTGTGATAGGATAAGAACCGAGGAATAATTGTAATCCTGATTTTTTAGCAGCTGCAATCAAACCAAGAGCTGTAGCCTGATTTCCCATTACGTTACGATACGTACCGGGAGAAATTTTAGCAGGACCAATCGTGAAACGCGATGTAAACTCTTCACGTGTTTCACCAAAATTGTAACCGGCTTTCAGAACGCGAATGTTTGCATCGAGAATGTCAGGCTTTTTGCTGAATTTGTCGGTGAGGAATTTTAAAGTATGATCCATTGAACGGTTGTACATCCAGTAGAGGAAGCCCAACACAAACATGTTCTTTGCACGATCAATTTCTTTTACACCAAGATTTGATTCGGCCAATGCAGCACGTGTCATCTTGGTTACATCCATACGGATGACTTTATAGTTGTCAAGCGAATGATTCTCGAGTGGATTATCACCCTCTGCAATTCCGGCAAGACGAAGATTCTTCGGATCGAAGCCATCAGTGTTGACAATCACGATTCCGCTCTTGCGTAAAAATTTGATGTTCGCTTTTAAAGCGGCTGCATTCATTGCAACAAGTACATCGCAAAAATCTCCCGGTGTGAAAATCTCCACACTTCCGAAGTGCAACTGGTAACCGGATACACCGGCAAGTGTTCCCTGTGGGGCGCGGATTTCAGCAGGGAAATCCGGGAAAGTACTGAGGTCATTTCCAAACAATGCGGCCGTATTGGTGAACTGCGTTCCGGTCAATTGCATACCGTCGCCCGAGTCACCGGCAAATTTGATGATCACATTGTCCAACACTTCATTCTGACGTTCCATATCTATTTATTGAGGGTTTGTTTAGGTATTATTGGGGTGCAAATATAGGGGTTTGGTTAGTTGCTTGGTTGCCTGGTTGCTTGGTTTCTTAGATGTGTAACTTCAGGGGTGACAGGATGTGGAAATCCTTTTTGCATATGCTATTGAAGTTGCCTGCAAAATTATTGAATTTTGCATGAATTAAGCACCCGCCAAAGGCCTATTTATTAAGCAATTACGAATCAAATCCCGGCCATTTCTTTTAATGAGCACATCTGTAATTGACTAATTGACTAATCTGCCAATCTGCTAATTTGCTAATTTGCTAATCAGCTAATTAGCTAATTTCAAACCCATCCCTTCTCAGCAATCTCACGGGCGTGGTAGGTAATAATGATATGAGCTCCTGCACGGGCGAAAGCGTACATATTCTCCATAATGATGCGGTCGCCGTCGACCAGACCGGCTTTTGCAGCTACTTTGGCCATTGTATATTCAGCGGATACATTATAACATGCAACAGGAAGATCAGTGTTTTCTCTGACTGCGCGAATGATATCGAGATAGGCTAACGCGGGTTTTACCATCACGATGTCTGCTCCTTCATGCTCATCGATAATCGCTTCGCGAACGGCTTCGTGTGCATTGCGAAAATCCATCTGGTAGGATTTACGATCGCCCTTGCCGGGAGCTGAATCTGCTGCTTCACGGAACGGCCCGTAATAAGCAGAAGCAAATTTTGTTGAATACGACATGATCGGCGTGCTCTCGAAATTGTTTTTGTCGAGCATTTCGCGAATAGCACCAACACGTCCGTCCATCATATCACTCGGTGCTACCATGTCAGCTCCGGCCTGTGCATGAGTGAGAGCCATTCTCGCCAATACATTCAATGTCGGATCATTCTGCACGTAATCATTGTGCAGAATACCGCAATGTCCATGAGTGGTGTATGCACATAAACATACATCTGTAGCAATGTAAATGTCGCTGCCGAAATTTTTCTTCAGCAAACGGATGGCTTCTGCAACAACGGTATTGTGATCATACGCACTGTGTGCATCTTCCGATTTGTCTTCACCTACACCGAAGAGAAGTAATTTATTCACTCCTGCCTTCAGACCTTTCTCCACATCTTTCACAAGTAAATCCGGAGAAAAACGGCTGACGCCAGGCATGGCATCAATAGGTTGTTCCACTCCATTTCCCTTCACTACAAAGTAAGGGTAAATGAACATGTCTTTTGAAAGTCTGGTTTCTGCCACGAGCTCCCGGATGATCGGGTTCTTTCTGAGGCGACGGGTACGTTGTATCATGGTTATTATTTTTTAATCGTTTGAAGCAAGGGTGAAAACTGCTCTTGCCAATCCGGCATCGTCGAAGGTATCCGGCTGAGCACAGCCTATAATACCAAAACTGCGGAGCGCATTGGCAGTTGCATCACCCATCGCTACTACTTTTTTATCTGATGTTATTTTGAATCGTTCAAACCAGGCTTCTACATTCGAAGGTGAAGTGAAGACAAGAATTTGTGCCGATGGCATTTCACCGTCATTTTTCTTCAACGTCTCATACACGACGAGATCCACGGCCTGTCCTGGTTTTACAAATTGTTGCTGAATGGATCGCATGCTTCCCTTCGCCTGCGGAAAAAGAACTTTTGACGTTCCCACTTTTGCAGCAAATTGTTTTCCCGTCATCTTCGTATCGGCTGTTCCTCCGATGAATTCTGCACGCTTTCCATATTTACGAATTGCTTCGGCAGTGGCTTTGCCTACTGCTGCAAATTTTTCTCCGTTGAGTTTCGGATTTTGCTCGAAGAAAAATTTCACCGCTTGCTTTGAGGAGAAAAAGACCCATTCACACGAAGGGAAACCGGAAAAAGGAACAGGAACTGTTTCAATCAGCGCTTTGCAGGAATAATCAAATCCGATTCCTGTTAATACTGCTTTGAGGTAATCATCCTTTCTTGAATTTCTCGATACAAAAACTGAATGCGGTTTTACCGAAGTAATCTTCCTGATCACTCGAGGCGCAATGGCAGAAGCATCTTTTGATTCGGCATAAACCGATACCGGCATAGTATTCCATTCTTTTGCCTTCACTGCGCGAACACGATAAACTTCGCGGTCATCGTCGTATTCTGCGTATGCACCGACAGGCATCTGACATCCTCCCTGAAACAGATTAAGAATAGTTCTTTCAATGGAAATTACTTTCGCCACCTCACTGTTGTGCAATGGCTGAAGCATTTGAAACAATTCTTTATCTGCTTTTCGAATTTGTATTGCCAGCACTCCCTGTGCAGGTGCTGAGATAAATTCAGCGGGCGATAATTCTTCTCTGTGAAAATCATCTGTGTTCAGTTCCAGTCGTTCGACGCCGGCTTTGGCAATGAGAATAGCATCGTATTCTCCATCGGAAAGCTTACGCAAACGCGTCGGGACATTGCCTCGCAAATCTTTCAGTTTTACATCGCTCCGAAAAGCCAGCAACTGCGCCTTTCTGCGGGCTGAAGAAGTGCCAACTACTGCACCTTGTTTTAGACAAAATTTTCTACCTGTATCAACTGCCTCTTTTCTGATCAACAGTAATTCCGACGGATCTTCGCGGGAAGAAACGGCGGCTATCACTAATTCTTCAGGAGATTCAGTCGGCAAATCTTTGTGGGAATGCACAGCCAGATCTGTTTCTCCTGACAGCAATGCCTCTTCAATTTCTTTGGTGAAAAACCCCTTCCCTTCCAGCTTGTCGAAACTAAGGTGCTGAATCTGGTCGCCCTGTGTTTTGATGATTTTCAATTCGCTCTCAATGCCGATTTCCTTCAGTAGCGCACTGACATGACGCGCCTGCCATAAAGCAAGATCGCTGCCTCTTGTGCCGATAATCAAAGGAATACGCATCAATACAATGAATTGAACAGGTGGCTAAACTATAAGAATTTACAGGATTTCAAAATGAGTTATCGCACCTGCACTTTGCGAGAAAAATCAGTTTCCTGAGTCGAGAATGATCTCTTTGGCCATGACCATAGGCACAGAAATGCACTTCTTTTCCATATAATCCAGCACTTTTTCCAAAACTTCGCGGGAATGTTCGTCGAGTCCGTTGATTTCATTGGCAAAAACGTCGTTTACCGCACGGTCCTTAATTTCTCTGATCTTTCCGGGAACTTCACGCATTTTCAGCTCCAATGCACGGGTACGGTACATCTGACGGAAAGCCAGAATATTTTCTTCTACCAAAGCTTCGGCTGCTTCGAATTCTGATTTTCGTTCACTTAAATTTCTTTCAGCAGTATCGCGAAGCTCGTTGATATCGATCAAAGAAATCTGATGCTTTGTATAAATAGCAGGATCAATATTAGAAGGAACTGATAGGTCTACTACCACTTTCCCTGATTCTCCTCCACACAACTTTTCATATACGGCCGGAGTGATAATTTTATCAGGCGAACCCGTGCAGGTCACCAATACATCCATACCTCCGGAATAGTTGTTGAGATCTGACAGTACAAATGCCTGTGCATTTACCGTTGCCGATGAAATCAATCGTGCAAGCTTTACTGCATTTTCGCGTGATCGATTGAAGATGGCAAATTTGGTGAAACCTTGCTTCACTAAGTATTTGGCAAGATTTGTATTGGTCTCACCGGCACCGATCATGACGATGCGAACATGCCGGCTCAGTTTATATTCGCGCAATTTTCGCTCGGCGAGTGAGACAACAGAAACCGGATTGATGGCAATGCGTGTCTCAGTATAAATTTGTTTGGCAGTGGTAATTGTACTCTTTATAACCAATCGTAATGAATCGCCCGTCAGGCCTTCGGAATTACACATCTCATAGGCCTTACGTACCTGGGTGATGATTTCACGTTCGCCGATTACAAGAGAATCAAGTGATGATGCAACACGATACAAATGACGCAGAGCATCTTCGCCTTCAAAAATTTCTGCATGACGAATGGCAAATTCAACATCTTCAGAATTCCAGTCGTTCCTGAAATTCTGGAAAAACTTCTTCAGAAAATTATTGGTGAGGGAATGTTCTGTTATGAAAACGAATTCGATGCGATTACATGTTGCTACGTAGAAGATTTCACTTACATCGCAGGAATACTTGAGAAATTCAAGACGTTCTTTACGATTTTCTTCGTGCAAAAAGAAGCGGTTCAACTCTTTAATCGGTGTCCCCCTATGTGTAAAAGCGATCGTTTTCAGCTGATTCAAAGCGCTCTCATTTTTTTCCGCTCGCAAAGGTCGAAATGATGCATTTCTTTCTGTCACCAAAATGTCATGAAGGGGCAATTGGTTGTTATTTAATGTCAAATTCGTACTCCCGTAATTCATTTCTCTTTCGCAGTATGATAAATAATAATTACGGTTCAAAAATGCACTTCAATTCTGTTTAGAAACTGATTTCGGAAAGGGTTTATGAGATTGTGACATTTCCATGATAGAAGACTATTGAAGATTGAAGATTGCCTTACTCTACGGGTTGTACGGAAGGCTTTGGGATTGAAGATTGAAAATTGAATATTGAAGATTGGCTTACTCTACGGCTAGTACGGAAGGCTTTGGGATTGAAAATTGAAGATTGAATATTGGCTTACTTTGTGGCTAGTTCCAAAGTCTTTGGGACTGAATTGTCCGTGCCTGAAATAGGTTGACCAAAAATCGACCTATGAAAACCAAAGAACGAAAATTACTCTCTACGCCAACAGCGAATTTTCAGTCTGGAAATTCGTCGTCAAACGGTCCGTGACATTGAATCCGTGAAGTGCTCCTGTAGGCCAAGCTGCAGATGAACTGCAGGTATCTCAACAAGCAATTTATGGATGGATTCATAAATTTAGTCGATATTTAAAGAAAAATCGACGTATGGTTGTTGAGGATAATAGCGAAGCCTATAAAAGCCGGGAGCTTGAAAAGAAGATCAAAGAGCTGGAAGCCATCATTGGCAGAAAGCAAATGGAAATTGATCTGCTCAATAGGATTATTGACTTCGGGAATACTGAGTACAAGACTGACTTAAAAAAAAATTTATCAAAGAATCGCTCGAATGGTTCCGACTCTTCAAAGGGATAAATCATACTTACAAGATGAAGGATCTCTATTTGATTGCGGGTTAACCAAGCAATCCTTGTTAAAGTATCGCTGGAGGAAACAATATACGGTGTTCGGTGAGAGAGCAGGTCATTGATGCATGTCAGGTAATCCGAAAAGACCACAAACGGATGAGTTGCCGTAAGATGTACGTTATGGCTCGCTAAGATTCGATCCCGGTTGGGCGAGATATTTTTGAGCAGATAGGATTTGATAGTGGTTTTAAAGTAAAGATAAAACGAAACACTATCAAGACGACCTGGTCACAAAGGGTTGAAGTGTATCCGAATTTACTGGAGGGGTCAACTATTTTCACGGAATAAATCAAGCATGGCAATCGGATATTTTTTACCTGCCTGTAGAGGGTAAAATTACTACGGTGTCAGCATTATCGATATTTATTCCTGCCATTTACTATCGCTGTACACTTCCCGTTCGCTTGAAGCAATACAGACCGGAAGGGCGTTGTTAGAAGCAGTTGCAGAGCGAAAAAATCAATCTGTGAAAGGATGTATCTTTCATACTGACAGGGGTACTCAGTACATTAGTGACTTAGTAAAAAAGATAGTTGGAGAGCATAAGCTAAGACCAAGTATGTGTGCTGCTACAGAAAAATGCCTATGTTGAGCGAGTACAAGGCACCCTCAAGTATGAATACCTTTTCGAGAAGGAACTAACAGAAGTAAATTTAAAAAGTCAAATAAAATCCATTAGATATCTTTATAATCACCAAAGACCCCATAGAGAATTGGTATGCTAACGCCTGCTCAATACGAACAAAGTATCAAATAATTTACCAGTGAAAGAACGCCCCAAATTAAGGATATTTAAATGGAAACATCCGATACTAACAGAATCGCCTGTTATTAACAAAAAAGAAAAAAGTAGCAAAAAAGAAAAAAACTATAGTAATATCAACCATTGAAAAAGTCAACCTATTTCAGGCTAGGTCAAATATTCAATATTCTATTTTCAATATTCAATATTCAATCCTCAATGTTCAATTTTCAATATTCAATTTTCAATTTTCAATATTCAATCCTCAATATTCAATTTTCAATCTTCAATCTTCAATCTTCAATCTTCAATCTTCAATCCCATCAACGCCCACCCCCAGCCAGTTGCACGGCTTCGGTTACCTTTTCTTCGAGCCAGCGGTAGTCGGCAATTTGTTTTACCTCTGTGATTACCTTTTTCACCTCAGCAAGTTTGGTAAGGTCGCCTGCTCTGCGCATGAGGCGGGCAGAAAAGCGGATCAGATTGCGGTAGATTTTTTCGATAGTCGGAGACTAATCGATTTCTCGACAGGAAAGTACGGAAGGCAGAGGCGTGATAGAAGAATGAATCACTTGCCCCGGTTTCGTAATATGTCTTTAGAAGAATTGCCCTCGTATCGAGCTGATAATAGAGATCGGTAAATTCCACTTGCTGAAACAAACGAAGTGTCTGCGTATATTCCTTACGGTGAAAATGCCAGTTGGCCATGTTGTAGATTTCCGCATTCTTCTGATGTGAATGATCGAGGTATCGAACATATAATTCAATGAATGATTTGACCCAGTCGAATTCACGGAGACGCAAACCTACGGTGACAATATTTTTGAATTCCCAGGGCGAAAGTTTTCCGGCTTCAGGTTCCGGCTATTCTTTAAACTTGATTTATAAATTTCAAATAACTCGTTCACATAATTTGTTCGTCCCGTGTTCAGCTTTTTGATACAGTAATTTTTCAGATACTGATACAATTCTTCCTCTTCATTCGGCTCAAACAATTTTCCGGTTTCGTACACAAGTGAACGCAATTCAAAAAAATGCTCTTCTTTTCCGCTCAGTGAGCGTTTTCAAAATCAGATGATACACGGCTATGGCCGGATATGACTTGAACTTCTCTTCATCGGCCAGTTTGCGTACTTCATCCAGCATGCGAATGGAATATTGGCGATTCAGAATGTTTGTGCATTGAAAATTTCACATGCCAATCGCAAGTTTCGTGCAACGTAATATCCGTCGAGCGCATCAAGTGCAGCATCAAATTCGAGTTGAACTTTTTCGTTGTTGTTGCCGTGCATTCAATTCCATGTTTTGCATGGCAACAGAAAAACGATAGCGAAATGAGTCAGCAGATTGCATGGCAGATATCTCCTTTTCAATTACGCCCGAAAGATGCGTGGCCGATTTATACTTTCCCCGGCCCGCCAGCGCGCGGTGTTTCAAAGCAAGGTACTCGCCCCTCTCCTCTGAAAGTTCCTTCTGCAAAAGGTAGTCTTCAAGCAGTCCTGTGAGGAAAGAAAGCAGGTAACGCATATGCTTATCGTCGTATTTCCGGTGCGGAAACTGCAACCTGTAGAGCTCCTGCCGGTCAATTTCGCTCGTCATCCCGTCTTTTCGCCTCTGATTCAGGATCATAAACAAATCCGTGAGCTCCTGATTTTCATTGAAAAAGGGCGATTTCAGCAGTTTTTCGGCCCTGTTCCAGTCATGCCCGTTGAATGTTGATATTATTTCGATCAGCTTGCTGCCCTTCATAACCTATTTTATTTTGGCAAAGGCTAAATTTATAGAATACTTTTCAAGAAATAAAACATAAATAAGGTCAATTTTCATTTTTTTAGCGAATAACTTTTATTGGCAAATACCTAATATTGTAATTGATTTTCTTGAATTATCGGCATACACTTGTATCGTGAATTTGTGTACGCCCATTTTCACTAAGTTTATTACCTCAAACATCACCCAACGAACGATGAAGAGAATTCTACTTAGCCTGCTCACGCTGCTCCTTTTGTCTGCCGGACAAACCAGAGCTTCCCATATCATGGGCGGTGAGATTACGTACACAATCGTTTCTCCCGGAGTATACAATCTGAAACTTTCCATCTACCGCGACTGTGCAGGTATTCCGGCTGCAAACTATGAACTCATCACTGCAACTTCTGCTTCGTGTGGTGCGAACCAAAGCATCAATGTATACCCGACTTCATCGTCACCGAACCAGATACTCACCAATTGCAGTAGCGTAAGCAACACCTGCAACGGAGGTATTTATACCGGTATCGAACGTTGGGACTATGAAGGACAAATTACTCTGCAAGCCTGCAACGACTGGATTCTGACGTATTCAAGTTGCTGTAGAAATGCGGCTGTTACCAATCTTCAGAACGCTTCACAATACGGTGCAACATTCAGTGCAAATCTGAATACACTCGATGCACCGGTGAATAATTCTCCGCAATTCGGAAACATTCCGACTTTCATTCTCGGTCAAGGTTACACTCAATCTCATAACAACGGTGCATTTGATCCTGATGGCGACTCAATTTCTGTTGAACTCACTTCAGCACTTGACGATGCAGGCAATGCAATTCCATACTCTTCCGGTTTCTCCTACCTGAATCCGATTGCTTCTTCTACTCCTTTCACTGTTGATCCATTCACAGGCGACATCACTGTTACTCCGGCAAATCCTGAAGTAGATGTGATCGCTTACGTCGTAAAGGAATACCGCAACGGTTTACTGATCGGACAGATGACCCGCGATCTCCAGCTTCAGGTTGTAAGTACTGCCAATCATCTTCCGTCAATCTCCGGAATCAACGGCACGACTTCATTTGTTGCCAACGTTTGCTCGAACGACACCTTACATTTTTCCATAACAGGTTCCGATCCTGATGCCGGTGATTCAGTGTTTATTGAAGTTCAGAGTGGTGATGCTACCGGACTTACTGCATCGTCTGTTGCTTCCGCCGGTTACTGTACTACAACGATCGATTGGATTCCAAACATCAGTCACGTTCGCTCCCGTCCGTATCTGGTTTACGTAAAAGTGTACGACAATAGTTGTCCTTACGTTGGCGCTCAAACCTACGTTTTTCAGGTCTATGTGAACAGCTGCAGCGCCGAAGTATGGCCGGGCGATGCAAACAGCGATCTGGTTTGTGATATGTATGATGTTCTGCCGATCGGACTTGCCTATGGAGCTATTGGCCCTGTTCGTCCGAATGCTTCTCTGCTTTGGGTTGCACAACCGATGAACGACTGGGGACAAACATTCACTTCAGGAATTGATTACAAACACGCTGATTGCAATGGCGACGGTGTGATTGACGCAGCAGATACAACAGCAATCACACTTCATTACGGACAAAACCATCCGTTCCGTCATGTCAATCCGGTGAGCGGCATCAACAGTGTCGACAACTTCACTATGGTTGCTTCGATGGATACTGCCGGATCAAATGATCATATTCTTGTTGAAGCACGATTGGGCTCTAACGTAGCGCAGATAAGCAACCTGTACGGAATTGCATTCCGTGTTAACTTCCTGTCCAGTGTTGTTGATTCAACGGCAAGTAATTTCTCATTCACAAATTCATGGCTTGGAACTCCGGGCAATGACCTTCTCACTTACGTACATCCAAACTGGCAGCAAGGCTCTCTTGATGCAGTAGCCATCAGAACCGATCATGTCCCACATTCAGGCGACAGCACGATTGCCGTTTTTGATGTAGTGATTGTAGATAATGTGAGTGCGCGTACAATACTTAACTTCTCTCTCTCAGGAGTTCGCGGAGTTTACGCCGACGGTACAATTCGCTACTTTGTACCTGTAGTTGATTCAGTAGAAATTCAGGACGGACCTACCGGACTTGCTTCCCTTACAAAGAATGAAATTTCATTGTATCCGAATCCTGCCAATTCATCCCTTACCATCCGCCGCTCTACCGGCGATGCAGCCAAACTGATCTTCAGAAATGTTTCCGGTGAAATCATCCTCACCAAAAACATTACCGGTTACACACCGATTATAGATACACAAGAAATTCCTGCCGGCATTTACTCCGTGCAAATCCTCTCCGGCAAAGAAAGTGTACAAAAGAAATTAATGATAGTTCGTTAGTATAGGGTGATTTATTAAGTGCAAAAGGTCCTCCGATGTTGGGTGGGGGGCTTTTTTTTTACACTACACACTCACACTCACTCTTACTTCCACTTCCACATACACATACACTTACACTCCACTGAGGTGTGAGTGTGTGTTTTAGTGGAAGTGGAAGTGTATGAGGAAGTGGAAGTATTTGTGTGGGTGTGGGTGTGCAGGGGGAATATTCAATATTCAATATTCAATATTCAATATTCAATTTTCAATTTTCAATTTTCAATTCCCCATCCCCCTTCATCCTCTGCCTATTTTTACTACCTTAGTCCCCGCCAAATGATATCGCTTTATTCTAAAAAAGCGGCTTTATACCGGAAGTTGTGGCTTAAACATGACTTCCCTGCGGGTCTCTCGGTTTTCTTTGTAGCACTTCCGCTGTGCCTTGGGATTGCTTTGGCTTCAGGGGCTCCGTTTTATTCAGGATTACTTTCAGGAATGGTCGGCGGACTAATGGTCAGCTTGTTTAGTGCTTCTCCGCTGAGTGTTTCCGGTCCGGCAGCAGGTTTATCGACCGTAGTTGCAGCATCAATAATTTCAGCGGGTTCATTGCCTGTGTTCTTTCTGAGTGTATTGATTGCAGGATTATTTCAACTTGCACTTGGAATTTTTCGACTGGGTGTAATTGCCAATTACATTCCTTCATCGGTAATCAAAGGTATGCTGGCTGCGATCGGCATCATTCTGCTCTCGAAGCAAATTCCGATTGCGCTCGGCTATGATCAGCCCGACTTCTGGAACAGTGGCTTTCTCTCAATTTTCACTTCAACACATGTACTGGGGAATGTGGAAAATCTGAATCATCATCTTTCACGCTACTCCATTGTGTTGAGCATTGTTGCATTGGGCATTCTCTTTCTATGGAAGCAACCCTTTGCGAAAAAATTAAAGTCCATTCCTGTAGCACTGGTGGTAGTCGTGGCATGTACTTTACTGAATATGCTTTTGCCAAGTGTCGTTTCCAATTACAGACCCGACGGTGTTCACCTGGTTCAAATTCCATCGGCAGTATTTTCGTCGATCACACTTCCGGACTTTTCTGCTATTCTGAGTTCAACTGCAATTTGGAAGGATGGTATTACCATCGGCATGCTGGCTACACTGGAAACATTATTGTGCATTGAAGCGATCGACAAATTAGACCGCAAGAATCGCGTAACTCCTGTCAATCGTGAATTGGTTGCACAAGGGCTGGGCAATATGATCTGCGGATTCATCGGAGCTATTCCTATTACTGCCGTTATCGTTCGTGGTGCTGCAAACATCGATGCCGGTGCACGTACACGATGGGCTTCATTTACTCACGGCGCATTTCTGCTGGTCTCAGTTGCATTTCTTACGTCCGTTCTGAATCTCATTCCGTTTCCTGCACTGGCAGCCATTCTGATGATTACCGGATACAATCTTGCCACACCAAAATTGTTTAAGAGTATCTGGAAAGCCGGAATGAAACAATTCCTGCCATTCATATTTACAATCATCATCATTCTTGCAACCGATCTTCTTACCGGTGTGGCCATAGGTTTGGTGATTTCATTCATATTTATCATCCGCGATAATTATCATGCTGAATTTGTGGTACAGAAAACTCGTCAGCACGAAACCGATATTTACTATATCAAACTTCATCACAACGTAAACTTCCTGAACAAAGTCAAACTTCGCTCGTTGCTGGATAAACTTCCGCCTTACTCTGTCATCACCATCGACGGATCGGAAACCATGTTTATCGATTACGACATCCTTGAATTGATCAGTGAATTTCAGGCGAAGGCACACGACAGACATATAGAAGTACACACTCCGGGAATTGAAAAAGTAAACGTAACCTCAATACATTAATACTATGAATGGTGCACATGCTCACTTACTGCTGAATCACTTTCCGATCATCGGAAGTATTTTCTCTACTTTGCTGCTCTTCGGCGGCGTACTCTCTAAAAGCGAAAATGTAAAAAAGGCCGGACTTCTCTTTTTCATCTTCACGGCAATCATGACAGCCCCTGCATTCCTCACCGGTGATGAAGCCGAAGAAACTTTAAAAGCTGTTGGACAAGCCCCGCACGAACTCATCGAGGAGCATGAAGAAATCGCCGAGACAGGATTATGGTTAACCATGGCTGTTGGCCTTCTCGCTATGTTCGCCTACTTCTCCATTAAAAAGCCCATTGCAAAAACCTTCGTCTACGTCGTCATCCTCGCCGGTGTGGCTAATTGCGTACTGATGACTTTCGTCGGCAATTCAGGAGGTGATATCAGACACACAGAGATTCGGAGTGGCAGCAGTGTGAGCAGCGGGGAACACGAGGGGGATTGAAAATTGAATATTGAATATTGGAAAATCTAAATCGTTGCAACAAGGCAACAAAAAAGGGAAATTGATTCACTCAATTTCCCTTTCATATTTTTAAGCTTTTGAAAATATTTCCTGAAAGCCGTTCTAATTACTAATTACTGTTTACTGATTACTAATTACTAATTACTACTTACTAACTATCCGCTTCACCCGGCAAATTCGACTTCGCCGTTGCAGAATATGGAACTGTTTGCGGAATGAAGTCATCATCAGCATTTGGCTTACCGTAATCGTATGGCCAACGGTAAACTGTCGGGATCGGGCCAGGCCAGTTGCCGTGGATGTGTTCAACAGGAGCAGTCCACTCGATCGTATTAGAATTCCATGGATTTTGTACTGACTTCTTACCACGGTACATGCTGTAGAAGAAGTTGAAGACGAAAATCAACTGAGCAAGACCTCCTAAGATAGCGAAGATTGAAACCAGTGCATTGATATCAAGCGCTGCATTGAATCCTTCGTAAGATGTGTAAGCGTAGTAACGACGTGGTGCACCTGACAAACCGATGAAGTGCATTGGGAAAAACGTTCCGTAAACACAAATGATCGTGAGCCAGAAGTGGATGTAACCAAGTTTCTTATTCATCATTCGTCCGAACATTCTCGGGAACCAGTGATACACACCGGCGAACATTCCGAAGATGGCCGAACTTCCCATTACAATGTGGAAGTGAGCAACTACAAAGTAAGTATCATGAATGTTGATGTCGAGTGCAGAGTCACCGAGGATGATTCCTGTTAATCCACCGGAGATGAAGAAAGAAACCAGGCCAATGGCAAACATCATCGCCGGAGAAAGTACGATGTTCGCTTTCCAGAGTGTGGCGAGATAGTTAAACACCTTCACGGCTGACGGAATCGCTACAAGGAGTGTCGTGAATACGAATACCGATCCGAGGAATGGATTCATACCCGTCACAAACATGTGGTGACCCCAAACGATGAATGAAAGGAAGGCGATCACAAGCATAGAACCGATCATCGCTTTGTAACCGAAGATTGGTTTACGTGATTGTGTTGAGATAACTTCAGAGGCAAGTCCAAGCGCCGGGAGAAGTACGATGTATACTTCCGGGTGACCGAGGAACCAGAATAAGTGCTGGAAGAGAATCGGGCTACCACCTGTATTTGAAAGCGGTGCACCGTTTATGAAAATATCTGAGAGATAGAAACTCGTACCGAAGCTGCGGTCAAATAACAAGAGCAACGCTGCAGCAACAAGAACAGGGAAAGAAAGGATACCGAGGATGGCAGTGATAAAGAACGCCCAGATTGTAAGCGGCAGGCGTGTCATGCTCATTCCTTTTGTACGAAGATTCAGAATCGTAACTACGTAGTTGATACCACCAAGAAGTGCTGATGCAATGAAGAGCACCATACTCAGCAACCAAAGCGTCATACCCAAACCCGAACCCGGGATAGCCTGTGGAAGGGCACTTAAAGGAGGATACACCGTCCAACCGGCTGATGCAGGACCTGCTTCAATAAACAAAGAAGCTGTCATCAAAGCACATGATCCGAAGAAGAACCAGTACGACAGCATGTTCAGGAATCCTGAGGCCATGTCTCGTGCACCGATCTGGAAAGGAATAAGAAGGTTACTGAATGTTCCGGACAATCCACCTGTAAGTACGAAGAACACCATGATGGTTCCGTGGATGGTTACCAAAGCGAGATAGAAACTCGGGTCCAGTGTACCACCTTTACCCCAATGACCAATCAGTTTTTCGATGATCGGGAACTTCTGATCAGGCCATCCTAATTGCAGACGGAAAATCAGAGACATTACCATCGCAAGTATCGCCATTACAATCGCTGTAACGAGGAACTGCTTGGAGATCATTTTATGATCCTGACTGAACACATATTTTGTCCAGAAAGTATCGTGGTGCTCATGGTGATCGTGTTCACCATGCATTTCATCCACATGACCGTTTGTATGAGTTGACATCAGAACTTATTTTTTCGAGAGTAGTTTACAATTGATTTATTCGGTTCACTGATTACTTTTCCGCTACGATTTTCTTCGCGCTGTTATCAGCAGCAGCGGTCTTTGTAGTATCAACCGGTGTAGCAGGAGCAGCAGGAACTTCCGGACGTGCAAAAACATACGGCTGACCTGCATACCATTTTTTGAAGTTCTCTTCTGATTCGATTACGAGCTTCAGACGCATGTTGTAGTGAGCAACACCACAAATTTTATTACACAACAATACATAGTCAAACTTCGGATTGTTGGTAATCAAACGCATGCTGTCTGTTGAAATAGTCGGCTCCACAAAAAATTCCGTAGTCATTCCCGGAACACAGTTCATCTGTGCACGCAAATGCGGGAAGTAAGCACTGTGAATGATATCACGTGAATGGAATTTGAAAATAATCTTTGAATGAACAGGAATATGCATTTCACCGGTTACGATCTTATCATCTTTACCGGTCGCATCCGTTGAATCAACTCCCAGCGGATTGTTATCGGTAATCAGTTTGTAATTAGACTTAGCAAGCTTGTTATCTTCTCCTGAATATCGAACTGTCCAGTCGAATTGCTTTCCGTATACTTCTATCACCATTGCGTCAGCCGGTGCAGGCGCTGTCATGTTGATCCAGAGTTTTAATCCGTATACAATCAAACTAAGAAGTACTACAGCAGGCACCACTGTCCACCAGAATTCCAGAGAGTGGTTCACCGGATAGAAATAAGCGCGGTGTCCTTTACGATGACTGTATTTATTAGCGAATACGAAAAGGAGAATCTGTGTAATGAAGAATACGACAATGATGATAGCGAAGTTGAAATACAGGTAATTGTCGGTTAACACTCCGTGTTTCGAAGCAGCCACCGGAAGCAGGTATTTCTTTGCATCCACGGTAAAGTAGATTAAACCGGCCATACCAAGAACGAGGAACCAGATGAAGCCACGTGCATTCATGCGGTTATCCTTCTCGGTAATAATATCCTGTTCGTCTTTGAGATCACGGACTAGCTCAAGGACGCGGATCAGTCTCCAGCCTGCTATCAGGGCCAGTGCGATGACTAAGTAAGTCAATAAACTTATCATGGATGTTATGTTCTTTTAACGGTAATAAATTCGTTTGAATTTTAAATATGGTGGTGAAGACTTTCCTGTAACATCGGATGATTCTTCGGAACCAATGCTGCTTTAGACAACTGAGTAAGTGTACTGAGAATAAATGCACCGAGGTAACCGATTGCAACACCGATTTCGATCCAGCCGATGCTTGCATCTTTTCCAACTGTTCCCGGCATAACCATCATGAATACGTCCAGCCAGTGTCCGCAGAGAATGATAATACCACCTACCCAGAGAATGCCAACTTTACGTTTTGCATCGCGAGTCATCAGCACTAAGAATGGTGCACAGAAGTTGATCAGAAGATTCAGTACCCACTTGGTACGGAAATATTCCCAGCGGATTTTGTAGTAGACAACTTCTTCAGGAAGGTTAGCATACCAGATAAGCATGAACTGTGAGAACCACAGGTATGTCCAGAATACTGAGAAGGCGAACATGAATTTACCCACATCATGCAAATGATTTTCGGTAACGTGCTCCATGTATCCGCGTTTCATCAGATAGAGAATGAACAAACACATCATCGCCAATCCGCTTACAAACAAACCGGCAAATGTGTACCAGCCGAAGAGTGTACTGAACCAGTGCGCATCAATGCTCATGAGAATATCCCAGGCAGCAGTTGAAGAGGTAACGGCAAACAAAACGAGGAAGGTAGCAGACATACCAAAACTGCGTTTGTAGTGAACGATGTCGCCGTCCTGATCTTCCTGCAATGAATGCTTGCGAAGCATATATGTAAAGCCATACCAGATCAATCCATACAATACCATACGAATGGTAAAGAATGGAATATTCAGGTAACCGGTTTTACCGGCGAGGATTTCATCGTATTCAGGACTTCCCGGAGTTGTCAGTGCAGAATGTGTCCAGTGATACAAATCTCCTTTACCAAGAAAGAAGATAATGATCATGGCACTCATTCCGTACAACAGGAATTGTCCCATTGCTTCAGGCACACGTTTAATACTAACGGCCCAACCTGCCTGTGCTACATAGTTAAATGCAACGAAGAAGGTCGCAGCAAGTGCCATTGCCGTGAAGTAAAAGTTATTTTGTAACAGAACTGCCCAGGTTCTGGTTGAATTGGTCATGAAGCCCATGACAACAGCAATCACACCGATTGCCATCATCGCCATTGGGATCATTTTGTTATTCCGGGTAAGTTCGTATTTTCTGTCCATCGGATCGAACGTTGAAAATTTGGTTGAATCGAATTACATTTTTGATTTACTGCCGGCCTTCGCTGAATCTGCCGGAATGGAAGCTGTCTGCTCTCCGTAATGCTGGAGGGTCTGCACATACATGATAATCTTCCAGCGCTGTGTCGGCGTAAGCTGACTGGCGTGTGAGCCCATCATGTTTTTACCGTACTGAACGGTATGATATGCTTTTCCTTCAGGAAGGTTTTTCAACGCTTCGCTGTTGTATGCAGGAGGCTTTGGACCGTTGTTCATGGCTACTGCGCCGTCGCCCTGACCTTTTTCGCCATGACAATGGATGCAATAGTTTTCGTACAAACGTTTTCCTTCGGCCATATTAGCTTCATTCTTCTCAAGAGGATTGTGAAGGTTCGCACCGGCGGCTTCATATCCTTCATTTGAATTTGGATACGGATATGAAAGACGGTCGTAATCAGTAAAAATCTGATCACCTCGTGCAATTGTTCCGGCTACCGGCTGACGTGCAGTCATGCTATCGGCGAAATTCGGATTTGAAGAATACGTCTCATAGCTGGGTGAACGGTACATATCCGTATTACCCATGTATTCTAAACCCGGTTTCTTCGGATCGTCGTTGGTGCAGGATGCCAGTTGGGCAACTGCAGCGACGGCTAGGATATAACTGAATAGTTTTTTCATTGACGCGATCAGGAGAATTGCATTGATTTTAATAATACATCGGATGCTCCGTTACCTTTGATTTTGGCAACAACATCATTCAACTTGCTTTCATCCTTCACATCTACGTGCAGAATGAATTTATCGTCGGTAATTCTTGGATGCGGAATCGGAGCAGTTACACCCGGCAATAATTTACTGCGCAAAAGGAAGGTCAATGCCATACCGTGTGCTGCACAGAATACCGTTAACTCGAAAGTCACCGGAATGAAAGCCGGAAGGTTCATATAAAACATGAAGTTTGGCTTACCACCGATGTTGATCGGCCAGTCGTGTACCATCATGTACCAGGTCATCCACAAAGCGAATGATGTTCCCGAGATACCATAAAGGAAGGATGCGATTGAAATGCGCGTGCGCGGAACGTTAAGTAACGGTTCAATGCCGTGAATAGGAAACGGACTCTGAACATCTTTGCAAACTACTCCTTCTTTTTTCAAAGCAGGAATAGCTTTCATTAAGATTTCCTCGTCATCAAATATGCCGTATATTCTTTTTGCCATGACTAGAGAATTCCTTTCTTCTTGTACTGATTACCTGTTTTCTTGAGGATCGACTTCAACTCGGCCAGGGCGATCACCGGGAAGACGCGTGAGAAGATCAGGAAGAGTGTAAAGAACAATCCGATCGTTCCAACGAAAATACCTACTTCGATATAAGTTGGTGAATACATCGTCCAGCTTGATGGAAGGAAATCACGGTGAAGTGATGTCACGATGATTACGAAACGCTCAAACCACATTCCGATGTTCACGAAAATCGAGATAATAAATGTTGCCATCACACTGGTACGGATTTTCTTCGACCAGAAAAGCTGTGGCGTAATTACGTTACATGTCATCATACTCCAGTATGCCCACCAGTATGGTCCGGTTGCACGATTGATGAATGCGTAACTTTCAAATGGTACACCTGAATACCAGGCGATGAAGAACTCAGTAGTATAGGCCACACCTACAATTGAACCGGTAAGAATGATGATCTTATTCATCAGTTCAATGTGCTGAATGGTGATGTATTCCTGAAGATTTAAAACTTTACGTGCAATGATCATCAGCGTCAATACCATGGCGAAACCGGAGAAGATCGCACCGGCAACGAAGTATGGAGGGAAGATCGTAGTATGCCAGCCCGGTACAATTGAGGTGGCGAAGTCGAAGGATACAATGGTGTGAACCGAGAGTACGAGTGGAGTTGACAAACCGGCAAGTACCAGTGATACTTCTTCAAAACGATGCCAGTCACGTGCAGCACTCTTCCAACCGAAAGAAAGGAATGCCGTAGATAAAACGCTTGGTCGGATTTAATATACAACGATCACGAACCGTTGCAAGATCCGGCAAAATAAACCGAGGTACCAGAATACAAGTGATACAGAGAAGTAAGTTGAGATCGCAAATACGTCCCAGAGAAGTGGTGAGTTGAAGTTTACCCACAGTGAACCAAACTGGTTTGGAAGCGGAGCATCCAAATAGTCCCAGCCAAGGACGACCTGTGTGGAAGAGCGGGAACAAACCTGCAATAACATACGGCGAAGATGGTCGCCTCCGCTGAACGGTTGATAGAGTATTCTCCAACGCTGACGGAACAATAAGATATTGCCGAGATGAGCGTATCGGTGCGGCCGATACTGGATCCATCAAACGAAGCAGATATCCTGCTTTTTGCCTGAATCAACGGTTTTGTTGGCTCCCCAGAACCGATACCATTACCAATAGTATAGGCCAGACAGATAATCCCCCAAATCACTGTTAAGAAGGCTGATAGTAATGCAAGCCACCACATTTTGTTGGCTTTACCTTCGATCGGACGACAGATGTCTTCCGTCATCTGGTGTAGTAGGGATTCTTTACCGAGAACTAACGGATCCTGGACTACCGCTCTCCACAATTACTGCTCATGATATGAATTTATATCGGCTAAATTGTTCTCAGAATTATGTTTTTTTACCCTCGCTCACGTTATGAATCTTTGTCTGATAGAAAACGTTCGGCTGAACATCCAACTCACCAAGCAAATGGTAGCTGCGCCTCTTCCTGGTTTCCAATATCTTTACTGATCTGACTTTCTTTGTTCCTGTAGTCTCCGAATGTAATGGCATCGTAGGACATGTCTGCGAACAAGCTGTTCGATTTCTCCATCCTGAATCGGACGACCTGCTTTTTCGCATTGAGTTTTCCTTCCTGAATACGCTGAACACAGAGTGAACATTTTTCCATTACACCACGTGCACGAACAACTACATCAGGGTTAAGAACCATTTTGCATCTTGCAAATCGTTATTCATGTGGAAGTCGAACTGTGGATTGTCGCTGTAACGGAACCAGTTGAAGCGACGAACTTTATACGGACAGTTGTTGGCACAGTAACGTGTACCTACACAACGGTTGTAAATGTCATTTGATTCATACCTTCCGAAGAGTGGCTGGTGGCAATAACCGGACATACTGTTTCGCAAGGAGCATGATTACAATGCTGACACATTACAGGCTGGAAAACTACCTTCGGCATGTCGCTCGGATGCTCCAGTTTGTGGAGGTGATCGATCAGTCCGCCTTTCGCCTTTTTCATGTGTCCGTCGCTGCTGAAGTAATGGCCTGATACGCTGACCCGCGTACTTCACGGCTGCGGCGAACTTCATCTTTTCCTACAACAGAAACGTTGTTTTCAATATTGGTGATGCTTCTCACCACGCAGGATCCGCAACTGATACAAGAGTTCAGATCGATTGACAATCCCCAGTGGTGATGACCGTCTTCGTGCTCATTCCAAAGTGTTACTTCAGTGGCACCCTGACGCTTAATATCTTTTCCGGCTTTAACTTCAGAATTTTTCTTCTTCATTACCGCATTTGATTCTTGATGTATTCAGCAAGTGATGCTTCTTTATGTTTGATCTACCGTCCCATCATAGTATGATGCGACTGAGTAGCAGCAAACACGTGATCTTCTTCACAGTTTTAGAAATTTCTACCGGAGTTGAGTAGCTCATCATTGTACCAATCATCGATACAAACGGATAAGCATTCCAAACTGATGGTTCAATAAAAGGTCTTGCCTACTCCGCTGCGGCCATAACCAACAGCGAGAGAAACTGTTCCTTGCAGTTTGTCCGGGCTGAACAACAACAGGCACATTCATGGAAACATTTCCTGCTTTCACAGCAACTACATTTCCATCAACCCACCCTTTCTCACGCGCATCTTTCATGGATACGGCGAGATAGTTGTCCCAGGTAATTTTTGAAATCGGATCCGGCAATTCCTGCAACCAAGGATTGTTTGACTGAACACCGCTACCGATACCTGTTTTTTCGTAAACAACTAATTCAAAACTTCCGCCTTTTGATTCAGCTAATGCAGAAGCAGCTGCATTCAGATCAGCTTTGCTTAGAAACCACCGCAGGCGCTGCCGGATTTTCCAATGTACCTTTCTGGAGGAATTGTTCCCATGAAAGTCCCATCGGTAATTGCGATGACCATGCAGATTGTACTATAGTCATGATAGTTAGTCTGGATACCTGACCACAACAACATGCTCTCCTGGAACTGACGTGTAGAGAAGAGTGGCGCAATTGTCGGCTGAGAAGTAGAGAAATGTCCCTTCTTCGGCTCGGCATCATTCCAGCTTTCGAGTGAATGATGATCCGGACACACGTACTGACAAACGGCTGAAGTTTCATCTGGTGCAGTTGCAAATGATACAGACAACTCTGCCTTCTTCAGTGCTTCTGCAAATTCTTTTCCGTTCGGAAGAGTGTATACAGGGTTGCTGTTGTAGATGAGAATTGCACCTACTTCACCTTTTTTCAATTCGTCGATTAACATTGCTACTTCAGCATCGTTACCCTGACGAAGATTTCCTGTATTCGTGTTATCAATGGTTGCTCCGTAACTTCCGAGCATTACATTGATTCCATTGATGATATTTTGAATGGCAACATTATTAATGCCGCACACTACAATCGCTTTTCCTTTAGCTGCCCAAAGTTCTTCGGCAACCTTTTCAATTTCTTTTGACCATTCACCTGCAGAACCTCCGCTGAGTGATGTTGCACCGGCTTTTGAAGCAATTGCATTGTACAATGCAACTACAGCTGGTCCCTGCATAGAAGGTTTCAGACCGATACGAACATCGGCATTGGAACCTGTTACCGATAATGCCGCTTCCATTTGAATGTGGCGCGACATTTCTTTTTTACCATTATCCAGTTTACGAGTCACTGCATATTGCGCTGCGTGCTCAACAGGAGAAGTACCGTTGGCAAGAAAATCAGATTCGATACCCAGAATCACACTTGCTTTATCAAACATGTAAGAAGGAAGACCGCTTACACCGAAACTTTCCATGTTCGCCTGACGAATAGCCGACATTGAAATGGCATCGTACTGAACATGTTTAGCAGAAGTATATTTCTTTGAGAACTCGCCAATCACACGCATGGTGCTTGGAGAGATAATAGTAGAAGAAAGAATACGGATTTTACCGCCTTTGGCAGCAATGGCAGTCAGTTTATCACCGATTGCTTTGTCTACATCAGCCCATGAAGCTTCAGAACCATTAGCCATCGGAGTGCGGTAACGTGCGTTGTCATACAGCGATAAAACCGATGCCTGAACACGTGCACTTACACGGCCTTTGGAAATTGAACTCAATGTGTTTCCTTCGATTTTGATCGGACGACCTTCGCGTGTTTTTACCACGACTGAAGCGTAATCGTATCCGTCGAAATAAGTGGAAGCATAGTAGTTTGCAATTCCCGGTGTTACCTGCTCCGGACGGACCAGATAAGGAATGGTTTTACGTACCGGCGCTTCGCAGGCTGCAAGTGATGCAGCAGCTACGCTGAATCCTAAAAACTTAAGGAAATCACGACGAGGAGTAGTGTTACTTTCAGATGCCTTCTTGTTGATCAGTTCATCAATCGGAAGTGGTTCATAAAACTCATCGTTCTTCAAACGTACAAACTCAGCATCATTGCGGAGTTCTTCAACGCCTTTCCAGTATTTTTTTTCCATTGTTGGAGCTTAATGCTTTGTAATTAAAACCGCTTTAGATTCAAATCTTAGTAGTGACAACGTGCACATTCCAGTCCGCCGATTTTGGCAACCGTAATTAATGAATCAGCCACACCATTTTCATTCAGGGCTTTGTGATAATCGTCATAGTACCCGTTACCCGCCATTTTCACCTTTGTAGTGCGGTGGCAATCAATACACCATCCCATTGTAAGAGGAGAGTATTGAGAAGCAACGGTCATGCTGTCCTGAACCTGACCATGACAGGTCTGGCAGGCAATCTTACCCACTACATAATGTTGTGAGTGGTTGAAATAAGCAAAGTCAGGAAGATTGTGGACACGAACCCACTGAATTGGTTTCTGATTCGGACCGTAGGTACCTTTATCAGGATCGTAATCCAAAGCTTTGTAAATTTTTGCAATCTCTTCAGTTCCGGTTTCAGGACCCTGGCGAACGAACTTGTGACAGTTCATACAAACATTCGCAGAAGGGATACCTGCAGTTTTTCCACGCTCAGCACCGCTGTGGCAATAGATACAACTGATCTGCAATTTACCGGCATGCAACTGGTGAGAATATTTAATCGGCTGATCAGGCGTATAACCTTGAGAAATACCGATCGACTGAAGGGCATACCATCCTTTCACGCTGCCTACGAGAGTGAGGAAAATAAGGATGACAGCAATGAGTTTCTTGTTATGACGAATCCATTCGCGGTTACGTTGCCAGCTTGTAGTTGGTGCAGGCTCAGGAACACCTTGCTTGGCGCGAACGGCACGGGCAAGTGCAGTTTGAACATTCTTAAGAACGCTTGCAATCACGAACAGAATTGCAATTGCAATCAGGAGATAAGGCCAGATTGGTCTTTCTTCTTCAACAGGAACAGCACCACCTGCAGGTTTTTTCGTTTCTGCCGGTTTGTAATCTTTGATGTACTTCAGGATTGCCTTGATCTCATCGTCCTTCAAACCGAAGTTCGGCATGGCAACCTTGTTGTTCTCATTGTAGATTTTTACGGCATACTCATCGCCTGACTTAACAACGGCCTGGCTGTTTTTAATCCATGAGATAAGCCACTCCTCGTTCCGACGAGTTTCAATTCCCTTCAGTGCCGGACCAACGACTTTGGTCTCAACAGCGTGACATGACGTACAGTTGGCTTTGAAAAGAGCCTCGCCATCCTGCGCCTGTAAAGATCCGGCTGTAAAAACTGAGATTATTAATAAAGAGAACAGAAACCTAAAATACCTTGTGCTGTGTTGGTAATTCATGTTGTTTTTATTAGCCCGCCTTCGGCGGATAGAAATTCTGTCCGAAACATGACGCCCATCATTTTTTGACGTCATTAATATGTCAGTTTTTCGAACGGGTGCAAATTTATCACAATCATGTACTCTTAAAAGTATTTGCTAAAAAAAATTTAACAACAATAATGACGGAAATCAGTTCAATTTTCAATTTTTTTTGAAAGTTTTTCGAAAGTATTAGTAACTAAGTACTTCAGTAGATTTGAGGTGAATTTTGTTGTTTAGAATGTTTCTAAATAGTTGCTTGGATGCTTAGATGCTTGGTAGCTTAGTTGCTTGGTTGCTTTGAAAAATGTGTTAGATAAAGAAAGCGGACAATACCCGGCTAATTAGCTAATCAGCTAATCAGCTAATCAGCTAATCAGCTAATTAGCTAATTAGCTAATTTATCCTATGTCAAGTCAATGCTTCACAAAAACTTACCCAGGCTACTAAGCAACCAGGCAACCAGGCAACCAGGCAACTACTCACTAATCACTAAATAAGCCACCGGCTTCGACGGACTGGCATCATTCTCAAAACTTGCAATCTGAAGATTTAAAAGATAAGAACCGTCTTTAACTTCATCAGGGATGTAAAGCAGTTCGCTGATCGTGCAATCTTTTCTTGGAGAAGTGGGGTAATTCCAAAAAGCATGATGTGCCAGAAGTTTGCCGCCGTCTTCTTCCCGGTCAATACTTGGTACGTCGAGCAATAAATGTTTAACCCCGTGTTCTCTAAGAAATAAAGCAGCATCTTCGGAAAAATACGCGGGGTTGGTGCCGGAGTAATGCCGATTCATTTTATTGATGTCATTTGGCAAAGTGCGCACTATAACTGCTTCCGGCCAGTTTTGATCGGCGAGCGACTTAAAATGGTTCGCACTTACTATATGATCGTTTCCGTTTGCCTGAGGCTGAATGGTAATAAGTCTGGCTTCGAAGAAAAACTGGCGCAGACAATCATTGATCGGAAATTTCTCCTTTGCAATATGTCCGACTGTCTCGGTGTGTGTTCCGTTGCCGTGCGGATTGATAGTAATCGTATTCACATTGCAACTTCCACCCTGATTTACATCACCAACAAAACTACCTGCACGAAATGGTTCCATTGTTACGGGTCCAATGTAAAATGCATTCACATTGTTCTCACCTGCTCTGATCGGAATGGATAAATCAATGGGCTTACTTAAATCTACGGAAATCGTTTTACCGTTGATTTCAATTTTTGCTTTCATCATTAGAAATTCTATATTAATTGGTCAGGTTTTGTGAATGGACATTTTCTCAGAAGGCCCTATACAATCCACAAAAGTTTAGATTCGCCATTGCGATGATTTTTCTTTCTTTTTGTCTCGCCAAAAAGAAAGAAACAAAGAAAAAGGCGACCACGCGCAGCCTCCATCTCTCCTTACTAATTGTATCGGCTTACTTTGTACATGCTATTATCCTATGAATATTCTCCTTCCTTCGAATTCTCTCCGAGACGGAGGCCGCACGCGCGTGGACGGCCCCCCACAACATTCTTTTTCCGATACCCCATTTCACACTTCGGTAATTCTTGCTTCGTTTTCAATTTCACAGAATATAGCCGTTAGGGAGGATCACGAAAATAAATGCGCGAAGAAATAAGCCGCAGCCGCAGCCAGGACGCCGATCATGGTAGTGCGAAAGGCTCCGCGCCATGGTGGTTGTCCGGTTACCTTTGATTTGAAATATCCGAAGAACAATAAACAAATCACTGTGATGATAGCCGAAAACATCAAACCCGAATGCGGCGTATCCGTGAAGAAGTAAGCCGAAAGAGGAACGATACCTCCTACAATGTATGCGATGCCAATATTGCGTGCACTCTGCGCTGCACGATTGGCATCGGGTTTATCCAATCCCAGTTCAAACTTCATCATGAAATCTACCCACTTGTCGTGGTCCTTTTCCATTTCATCCATGATCAGTTCCTGCGACTGCTTCGACAAACCATAATTTGCAAAAATCTCCATCACCTCTTTCCGCTCAGTCTGATAATGCGTTTCCAGCTCGCGGTACTCACGTTTCAATTCAGAATCGTAATGTTCTATCTCTGTTTTCCCTGCCAGATATCCTCCAAGCCCCATTGCAATCGACCCCGCAATAATTTCCGCCAATCCGGCCGTAATGATAATTCCATTGCTCGTCACTGCACTGCTCAATCCAGCAGCCAAAGCAAACGGCACCGTCAATCCGTCCGACATTCCAATAACAATATCCTTTATCGTCTCCGACGACTCTAAATGCTCTTCCTGATGCGAATGTGATTTGTGATCCATGGGGGGAGGTTTGGGGTAAAGGTACAGGAATTGGCTAATTAGCTAATTAGCTGATTAGCTAATTTACTAACCATCTGATACGCATATTCAGAATTACGAATGAATTTGGAAACTCCTACCTTGATTTCACACATACACCATGGAAATATTGTTTCGATTTTACAGTTCTTATCTTTGCAAGAAATATCATTAGCACATTAGCACATTAACTAATTAGCACATTAGCTAATTAGCTAATTGCTAATGTGCACATTGCGTAATTTGCCATCCGGCCAACTAACTATCTACCATGCCCTACCTCGACCACAACTCCACCACCCCCGTTGATCCGGCAGTGCTGGAGGCGATGTTGCCGTACTTTAGTGAGAAGTTCGGGAATGCTGCGAGCAGGACGCATGGATTTGGATGGGTGGCTGATGAGGCTGTGAAGGTGAGCCGGAAAAAAATTGCAGAGGCTATCGGTGCGGAAGCAATGGAAATTGTTTTTACATCGGGCGCTACTGAGGCCATCAATCTTGCTATTAAAGGAGTGGCGGAATCATACAGTATCAAAGGCAGGCATATTGTTACAGTTGCAACGGAGCACAAAGCAGTGCTTGACACTTGCCGGCATTTGGAGAAGAACGGATGTGAAATCACCACACTTGGAGTTTACGCCGACGGAAAAATTGATTTGACTGCACTTGAAGAAGCAATTCGGAAAGACACTGTTCTTGTTTCAGTCATGATGGCGAATAATGAAACCGGTGTTATTCATGACCTTTCTGCCATCAGCGAAATTGTACATCGAAAAAATTCTATTTTGTTTACCGATGCTACTCAAGCCATTGGAAAAATTCCGGTGAACGTAAATGAAATCAAAGCAGATCTGCTTTGTATGTCGGCCCATAAATTTTACGGACCAAAAGGAATTGGTGCATTGTATGTGAGAAGAAAAAATCCACGCGTTACACTTTCACCCTTGCTCGATGGCGGCGGACACGAACGCGGATTCCGAAGCGGCACCCTGAATGTACCCGGAATTGTCGGTATGGCCACAGCTATTGAGATTGCAAAAGATAAACTTTCATCTGAAACCGATCGATTGCTTTTGCTTCGTGAAAAATTAGAATCTGCTTTTACTTCAAAAGGTTCTTCAGTGAATGGCTCAAAGAGCGATCGATTACCGAATACATCTAACATCTGCTTTCACGGACACAAGGCAGATGAATTGATTAAAGCTTGTCCGGATTTAGCTCTCTCCACCGGCAGCGCCTGTTCCTCTGCCCTTGCGGAGCCTTCGCATGTTCTGAAGGCTATGGGGCTTTCTGAAAAAGATGCATATTCTTCAGTGAGATTTTCAATGGGAAGAACAACTACTGAAGCCGACATCCGGTTTACAATAAGTGAATTATTAAAAGCAATTACTCCTGTTTAGAAGCTTGGTATCAACTTCCGGAAATATGAAAAACCTGTTGTGACTAAAAGCTACCGGTGTAAACAAATTTCTTCGCACAAACTTTTGCTGAACCTTTTACACTCATAAAATAAACCCCGCCACTGAGCAGAGATAAATCAACATTTGTTGTTTCAGAATTAATCGCTCTTTGAGTGATCAACCTCCCTGATGTGTCGAACAAAAACAAATCAGAGTATTTCTCATAATTTACAATTTGAATTGTCAGGGTTTTTTCACGCATATATATCGTAACGTCATTTCCGGCATCTGTTTTATCAGACACCGTTGTTGTCTGGCAGTAGTCGATCGAAATATTCGTATAAGTTGTGTCATAGTATTCTGAAGTGTGATCAATAAAAATCAGATGAGTTGTATCGGCAAACAAATCCTGATTTAAGGTAAAACTGAAAAGCGAATCGGTAAATGTCGTCTCATCTGCACTACATGCCGAGTGCAGAGTAGAATCAATGATCAAGGAACCCGGGCCATAATCACCATTTATTTCTCCGGAGAATGGAATCATCAGGGAGTCCTGCATGTCAATTGCTCGTCCGAAGAAAGTAAATTGTCCGGGATGACGATATGTTTCAGAATTTAAAATATTTCCGGCAGTATCAGTGACCACAACGAATGGAACTAAGTCTTGCTGAAGCATACCGGTAAAATAGTATGCATTGTCCTTTATCATGACATTATTCAGAGCTCCATGGTCGCTAACGGGAAAAATGGATTTTGACCATATCACATTTCCTTGCTGATCCAATTTTAACACAAACGCATGCCGTCCATTGGAATTTGAATCATAACCTGTAATTAAGACTGACTGATCCGTCACATCTTCGGTTACATCAAGACACTCCAGTCCCACGTGATCAACATAGTAATTGAAATGACTAACTAAATTGAGCTGAGCACTGAACTCAAGAAACATAATTATACTTCCCGGATTGTAATAATCCTTACAGATAACTACATAGTTTCCGTTAGCCCTCCGCAATGCTCTTTGATAAAAAGCAGTATGATTGTTTACAAATGCACGAAAATGTTGCGTTTGGATGATTTGCCCACTTAGATCAACCAGTGAGATTCCAACGCTTCCTTCATTCCAAAGTCGGCTAAGCAGGATATAAGTTGAATCCGAATTTGAAAGTAGGCCCATTGGTTGTAAGGCCGCATTATTTGAAATCGAATCAACAATCTCGTGAGCATATATTATGTTTCCGGAAGAATCCATCCGAAGATTTATACCTGAGGTAATTCCTGAAATGGAATCTCTTTTTGTCCCGGCTATTATAAATCCACCATCAGAGAGAAAAAGCAAATCATTCATTTCAAAAGAACAGATGGTGTGATCGCCATACCCTTTTGTCCACATCGGATAAAGTCCTGAGTCATATTTCCCGAGTGTAAATCTTCTATTATTATAATTTCCGTTAACTGCAATGCCGAGAGTTCCAATCGCGCTATCATTCGAGGTTATATAACCCGCGGAAAACTCACCACCGTCAAGTAATATTTTTTCAGGAAGGTGTTGGGCATTGCCTTCATTCCACATCAGCAGAAAAAAAAGGCCGAAGAATCTATATCTCAGGATCGTCATTGAATTTTCTTTTCTATCCATCAATTGGATCGTTTGAAACTACATCAAATTCTTATTCATTCTTCCGGCAATTGGCGGATGGCGAAAAATGAGTTGTGAATAAAACATGATTGCATGCTTAACGATCATATTACACAGCAGAGTCACATTTATTACTGAATGAAACAAAATAAAAAATTCGCAATGCAATTTAACTTATTGAATCACCCGTTTCGAACGCACCACAATTTCGGAACCTTCTGCCAGCATAACTGAATCAGGTTGTTGAGTCGTGAGGTGAGAAAAAGGACTTCCATACAAACCTCCGAAGTCAACATCGATATCAAATTCTTTCACAGCATAAGTCATCCACCTTGGATGTTCTACTCCATACTCAGAGCTTTTCCGGCTGTTAATAGATGTATATCCCCAATAATGTTCGGTGATAAATTCTTCATCGGATCCTGCCGGCATTGCAACCGGTGTTGCCGGGCATTTTACTGAAAGCGTATTCCACTTCTGACGATGTAACCAGGAATAGGAAACTGTAAGTTCTGCATTACTCTCTTCCCAACGATGCTTCATTGGAAGTGTAACATACTTTTCGTGATAAACCGAATTTGCAACCAGAGTAAGGAATGGCCGGGGGACTATTTCCTTTATAAAAGTAACGCCGCGTCTCCATTCATTGCCCTCTTTGTAACGAACATAAAAGCGCAGATTTACTTCTTCAAAATTCCTATGAAACGGAATCGGAATTCCTTTCAGCCGGGTATTGAGAAACATAAAACCTACCAGACTCACATAGCATTTTCCCTTCCAGATATCCAGCTCAGTTGCGAAAGGTACATACGGCAAAAGAATTTTCGGATCAATGGAATAATTCGCCAGAGCAAGTTTTCTCCATTCGGCTTTGAGGAAGGCGGGTTTCATGATTGGCAGATTAGTTTGAGTACAAAAGTAATCCGTAAGTCGGCTTGTACTGCATAAAAACTGAAATACCTGTGCAAGAGCTTTCAGGAAAATTCAAATCGCAGTTTTAAAAATATTTCTCAAACTAACTGTAATTATTTACCTACGATGAGATATTGAAAATAATTGCTGATACTATATGTACCATCTTTCAACCTGAATTGCCCGAGTGTTTTCAAGATGTGTTCTTTTACGACATCTTCGCCCTTCATCTGAATGGCGCGTATGGCAGGACCTGATGAGAGTAATCCTCTTAGAGCAGTTGCATCATCCGCATAATTCCACGGGCATGCAACAGTTTCATGGATGATTGGTTTTAATCCTGCCTATGCTGCAAATTTCTCCAGTGCACCTTCTCCTGAAAGTGCAAATGGACCGGGTGATCCCGGCGGCGGCGGCGGAAGCAGGGAACCCAATGCTTTGATGTAGGTAGTTGAACCGCTCTCTTCGGGCTTAGCAAAAACAGCGATTACCACACGACCTGATTTCGAAACACGGCTTGCTTCAAGAAGAGCATTTACAGGATTAGCCGCAAATTGAAATGAGTTGAATCCGGCCACTATGTCAAAACTCTTATCGGGATACGGGAGCTCTTCCATTTCACCGGTGGAGAAGTCGCCTGCGGGTACGCGTTCCTTTGCAATTTCAATGAGAGAATCGGAAGCATCCATTCCTGAAACAATTGCCCCTCGTTGCGCTGCCAAACTGCAAAACAATCCGGAACCGCAGCCAATGTCCAATACCGACATTCCTGCCGAAACTGTTGTCTGATTCAATACACTTTCATAAACAGGCATAGCTACGCATTCCTGAATCTCTGCCCAGTCGCGTGCACGTACACTCCATATTTCACCTTGTGATTTGGCTGTTCCCATCTTTTAATTAATTACAGTCCTGAAATTTCATTCAATTATAAGAGAAGATCAGGTTAGTTATATTTAATTTAAACGACTTGTATTTTCTTCCGGAATCCGGTCTTCTATTCCGGAAAACTACCTCTTTTCAAATTTAATTACCGAGCCGCTTTCTTCAATTCTTAGAAAATAAAATCCACAAGAAAGACTCTCAACATTTATTACACTATCAAAAGTGCCTTCTTTCATCTTTTTCCCTTGCTGATCATAAATGCAAAAATTCTTTCCCACAGAAGCACCTTCTCCTGACAAGTGCAATTCATTTTTTACGATTGTCGGGAAAGCTGTTAATTGCTCTATTGCAGGTGAAGATACTCCACTCGTAAAATCATAAAGTGCCGTTTTATCCGCTGCTATTGAGCCGGCCATTGTGAAACCTCCTCCAACTAATACACCGCTGCCATAAGGCATAATAGCTTCGACATCGTTGTCCACTCCGCCATCCATGGTATCAACCGTTGTACCGTTGTAAGTAAAAACTCCTTGATTGATGTATGTGTTTCCTGAAAAAATAACGTGATCGAAACCGCCGGCAATCACCAGACGACTTTGCACAGGAATAATGGAATGAACGAAAGCATGCACACCCGGCAATCCGGTATACACTACACCAATTCCCGGATCCTGCCACAAACTTCCGTTCCATTTTGCAATACGCGAAACGATAATTCCTCCTGCAGTAGTAAACTCACCGCCGGCGAATAATTCACCGTTGTATTCGCCCATGCCGTATCCAACAGCGTTGAATCCGCTGCCGACAGCAGACCATGATGAGCCATTCCATTTGGCAATGCCATTGACTGTAATCCCACCGGCTGTTGTAAAGTTTCCAATCACATAAAGTTCGCCGTTGTAAACTTGTAATTGATGCGGATAACGCAAACCGGGATATGGTGACATACCACCTGCTAATCCACCACCAACATTTTCCCAATTTATTCCATTCCACTTTGCAATGCCATTTATCGTATCTGTGTTCACACGTGAAAATTCTCCGCAGACAAAAATCGTGTCGTGGTAGGAAATCAAATCGTAAATTGTAGGGTCATAGGGTGATCCGGGATTGGTAAACGTACCGCCAACTGTATTCCAGTTCCCTGCTGAGAGTGTATATACGCGATTACTTCCTGTTGACGCATAGGTAACAGCATACAATACGGAATCTATAGTTTTCAGCCGGTGAATACCCGACGACAAAGGCAATGAAACATAAACGGGCGACCACGAAGTACCGTTGAATTCATACACATCAGGATCCGGCTGAGTGTATGCCAGCAGAGCGCCATTGTAATTTTCAAATCCGATAACGAAATCACCGGAAGGAATACCGTTTCCGAATGCTGACCATTGGGCAGCTATTTCATAACTTGCCAGGGAAGTGATGAAAAAGAAAAGTATGAATAGCCTTAATCTCATTTTATCTACAACTAATATTTTAAGTTTAGTGATGGCCTGCTGCAAGACTAGTGAAATTCATCAACGCTATTTCAGCAAGGGTTTGAATACAATTACTCTTTGAGTGTTTTTATCTACTCCTTTTAATTCGGTGCCCTCCAATTTTAATTGCCCGTATTCATCAAATCCTTCAATTAAAATTTCATCATTGACAATCTTCCAATGAAAGGTTTCCGGAGATGCGTCTGTAAGCCGATTGTAATTCCTTTCCCTCTCTTTCGGTGTACAACTTGCCATGGTCTGACGGGAGATTATCACAGAGTCCTCCTTAAACTCAAGCAGGCGATAAGTGTAAATCATGCAACCTCCGTCTTTCATTTCTTTGCAAGCTTCATTGACAAGGCCTTTAAACAGCTTACCGATTAAGAGATCCTTGTTGTGGTTAACTTTAGTGGAAAGTAAAAGACTAAATAAAATTAAAATCAATCTTTCGGGCATAGAACAAATATACAAATCCATCAGGATTGTGACTTATCCATATTTGGCACTTTAAATGCGGGGAAATTTCTTCTCAATGCCTTCTTCGGTTCCTGATCAGATTATATATTCCAAATCCAATCATAGCAAAGCTGATTAACAAGCCAATATAGCCACTTTCATCGCCTTCTTTCACTGAAGAAATAACAATTCCAAAACTCAGAAGAATACCGGCCAGGATTAACAATACGCCTATCACTACATACACAGTTTTCATCTCAAAAGTCACTTCTAAATTCATTTTCCGCCGAAGAATTTAGCCCTGCTACATTTCGTCGGGTCCCTTTAGTCTTAGTTTGTACTTCGGTCCGGTAAAAACAAATCCATTTTGTTCGTAAAACCTCCTTGTTCTTTCCCATCGTTCGTCGGTAGGTGCGGTGACATCAATTCTCTTCCATTTCCTTTCTTTGGCAAGCTCACTGATAAATTCTATTACCTGCCGTCCGACCCCTTTACTTCTGTAAGAAAGCTCAATGAACATTTCATCCATCACACCATATTTCCCGCCAGCATAAATGGCATGTGATTCCGTAAGAGTGAAAACACCAATTGTCGAATCCTCATCTTTGATAAGAAACACTTCCGTGCGGCCTGACTGAAGAATCTTATCCAGAAAGTCTTCAGACAAAAACTTCAGCGACTCAGCCTCTTCACCCAATTCAGAATAAAGTGCAGTTAACAAATGAAGCACGATTACATAATCCTTCTTTTGGGCTTTCTCAATTGTAAATTTCATCTGTTGAAATCAATGGGCTTTTAAAATCTTAGAGTGATTCAAATTTGGCCACGCCATTCTCAAATCTAATTAAAATATGTTTGGTTCGTAGTTTTTGGCGTAAAAGATTATTCCGGAATGCATCCTTTGTAGCCTCATCAATCGTAACTATCAGACATATGCCAAGCTTATCACCAAAATCGACGACACGAAAACCAGACGGAGAATTTTGCAATGCTGAAGTATCTGTTGCAATCAAACAAGGGAAGTCAGTTTGAATGAAATCAAATTTTTGCCCGCTTTTATTGCTGCTCAAAACTACTTTCAAAAAGTAATATAAATGTGCTCCACCCGTTCCGCAGAAATAAACCTCATCTTTTAAACCATCATGATCAAAATCCCAGTTGTCCGAGTAATTATGCGTTTGGGTAGTCGTATCATAGGAATAGATTAAAGCGGGATTGGACTTCCGGTAATGATCTTGGAAGGAATTTGAGGGAAGACTATCTGACTGGGCTGAAACGGTAAAGGAAGCCAGAAGAAGCAAACTGTTTACCGTGAATTTCATGTCACTAATTTTTAGAACTAATTAAGCATAAAACAAAATACATTTCCGTGCAATCCCCATCGAATAACTACAAATAATTCAGCAATACTAATAACCAGTAAAGGCCCTTGAACACTTAACGACTCTAAAGCAACACCCTTCCCAATCAAAATAAACAGGATCCGTTTCTGCCAAAGGCGCAAGTGTTCGCTATGCAAGGCTTTATTTCAATTGCCCGGAAACTCAAGAGCAATTGTTATAAAATTAAATTATTAAACTATTCGCAAAACAATTTTAACAAAAATAAATTGATGAAACTTCGAAGTTTATGAGTATCACTTTTTCACAAGTCACCTCGTACCAACTCTGTCATTAAATCTGACACCTGCATTTTTAAAAAATTTTTCAAGCAGTTCGTACTTCCCATCACAAAAATCTCCGCAAGCCACCTCTTCAGAGCTTAGTCTCTTACCATTACACATAAAGCAAAGTTCAATAAATTCAAACATTTTTCCCTGATGATCCAGAAAAACGATGGCATGATGAGGTGAGTAACAGTTCATACTCACTTCGTAATTTACATTTCCTCTGAAGCCATAGTTATAGAGAATATCCGTTAAACTGTCAACCTGCTCTTTACTAAGCAATACTTGTTCTTTCAGTCTGGAAAAACACAGGCTGTCACCTTCTACAGGCAATTCACCGCCATCACTGATTAATGCTGTTGAATCCTTACCGTCAGGCGTCAATACATAGCCAATCATTTTTGATTCGAAAGAAACAAGCATAACACCTGCTGCTATATTGAATGGGTAGTTTGATAATCTCTTAAAGGAATTAAGTCTATGTTTTTTTACACAATCATAATTTGAATCAAGCCTTTTAACACGCAATGGATTTTTTTCTGTTGATGAACTTTTTTGCACAAACATTCCGATTGCAAAAAAACATATCCATAGAAGAGCTCTCATATGATTAAACTGTCGTTTTTCGCTTCAGTGTAATTATTCCCCAGGCAAAGACAACAACATTAAAGGTAAGCTGCCCTATAAAATCGATAGCTCCACCAATTTCTGTTGCTTTGTTTCCATTAGAGAAAAACAAAACTACTTCAATAATCCAGGGTACATAGTACAATGCCGTAAGTACATTTACCCATTTTGGGAAATTACTATAGCGGGCTATTAATAGAGCTGAAGGAATGAGGAGAAACAAACTTGCGCCAAACAACTTATAAGTCTCTTCAATACTTTCTTTGGAACTGCTTACAAGGTAAAGAACAAAAATAACTCCGTAAGAAATTGCCAGCATCGTAAAACCTATTGCAGGAAGTATTCGCTTTTCTTCCGTAATCTTAATTCCAAGGGCAGTGGAGCCCAAAATGATCAGTGCGGTTTGCAGTTGTCCGAACAACAGCCCCGGCAATGGAAAGTCAGGTGGGTCTTTTGTAAAATCAGGAGGGAACAACCAACTCAGAAATGCTGCTACGATTGAAACAAAAAAACTCCCCGCGATCAACCATCGCAAATGGCTCTCGTGATTCATTCTAACTGTATGGTTTATCTTCTTCATCTCAATTTTGAGGCTTAATAAATTCCGAAGTAAATGGTTCTATCATTTTTGCAAATTGGAGCAAGCGATCTTCCGAATAATATGGCCCCACAATCTGTATCCCGACCGGTAACCCATTTTTTGTAAGGCCCATTGGAATGGTAATACTCGGATGGCCTGTTGCATTGAAAATTACAGCGTATTGAAAGTAATGAAAATATGGCATTTGTACTCCATCATCCGAAGTAAGATTACTGAAAGGCGGGCATTTTTTTATTGCCGGTCCATAGGTTACCGGGCAAATAAAAAAATCATATTGCTTAAAAAACTCTTCCCACTTTGCAATCAATTTTTTTCTGTCATTTACTAACTGAATCCATTTTTCATCTGAAGCATCATCAAGTGCTTCAAGAGCTGCTTTGAAATTCTCATTTGGAACCGTATCGCCTTCTCCCCATTTTTTCAGATCTATCCCTATCAACTTTCTCAATAACCAAGGTTGACCTTCTCCGATCATTGAAGAAAAAGTTCCGAAGAAATTCTTTTCCATATCATCATAAAGATCCGGTGCTGTATCTGTCACCTGAACATTATTGATCCGCAACGAATCAATAAATCGCTCCAATGCAAAAGTCAGATCAGATCCAATGGAAGCAGTTCTGTTTCCATGTTTCCAATTTCCAATCCATGCAAGTTTTATCTGACCCAATGCTTTATTTTCAGTTGGTAAGTAATGAATGTCGGTATAAAACTTTTTATCCTGAGGAGTTGTCTTTAAAACATCCCACATCAATTGCAAGTCTTCCGGAGTGCGTGCAAGAGGTCCGCCGGAAGCCAAAGCAAGCCTGGTGTATTTGGTAACTGTATCGGGTGAACCACCTTCAGTAATATTGATTGCACCGAAGGTTGTTTTCAATCCATACAAGCCACAGAATACAGAGGGAATACGGATGCTTCCACCGAGATCGCTACCCAATTCAAGCGACGTAAATCCTGCTGCTAAGGCCGCTGCTCCTCCACCGGTACTTCCCCCGGGCGTTCTTGTCGTATCATATGGATTACTTGCTGTCGGATATACTTCACCCTGCGTCTGATAATCCTGCAACATGTAAGGGACATTTGTTGTACCTAAAATGATCGCTCCGGCTTCCTTCAAATGACTGACCACAACAGCATCTTCAGGTGCAATGAAGCCATACATTTTTGCATTCATTGTCGAAGGCGAGCCCTTCACCCAATAGATTTCCTTTATGGTTACCGGCACGCCGAGCAAGGGCTTGTTCAATGTATCACCTTTGGCTATCATTTCATCGGCAAGCTTTGCATCAGTGATAGCTTCCTGTTCACGAATCCAAATGAGTGCGTTGTACTTATAATTATTGTTCTTGATATTATTCAGAAATTCAGTAACAACTTCAAGAGATGTTACCTGATGGCTTCGAATCAGTGATGCCAATTCGGTAGCTGATTTGTAAATATACTTCCCATCCATTGGAAATGGCTGTGAAGGTTTCTGAAACAACTCCGCTTGTAGCTGAACAGGACTTCCTATATTTTTCGGAAGAATTGAATAGATATAAGCCCCCAATGCAAGTGCAAGTACAATCATTACTCCGACAACAATGCCGGACCATTTTAGAAATTTTTTGACAGATGATTTCATGGTTGGAATCGGTTAATGATTAATGTTGGTTTATATTGAATGCGACTTCATCAAAACAAGCCTGATAACCAAAATCCCGGGCAGAAAAGCTTCGGATCACCAATTATCATTTAAAAAGCGGAGAACACCACATAGGGTGAAAGATCAACAACGACTGAATAGCTCCAAAACAATTTCTCATTCGACCCGACTAACCTTCCAATTACCCGTGTTCCGCAAAACTCAAAATTACTATGACAATTATACAAATTATCCTCAAATTACAAGATGGTTATTTTTTGACCGTGCTTTTTGCAAACATTGATTTACATTTCGATAAAGCTTTTCGCATAAATTTTGAAGATAGGCTCCGGAATTTCGAACGAAAAAGGTTAAACAACTCAAAAGAAGCTATTGGAAAAGAATGCTCCGATAATTAGTAGCTAACTTCAACTACCCGTTCTTCTGTAATAATGAATCACCGCACCACAATTGAATACTTTGGTCGCGTCGAGATTCAATTGAATTTTATTCTTAATGTTTTTAAAAAGTGGCAAACCGGTTCCGACAATCACAGGGTGTACGCAGAGCTGATATTCATCAATCAGTTTCATTTCTGTCAGCGCAGAAATCAAACCGGGACTTCCTACAAAAGCATCAGTGCCGTTTTGCTCCTTTAATTCGCCAACGACCTGTTCAAGACTTTTTGCAGCAAGACTTGCCGAAGGCCACGAAACACTTTTCAGCGTCCGGCTGAAAACTATTTTGTGAATTCCGTCAATAGCACTTGCAAAATCGTCCATGAATTGTTCACCCGAAGGTTTCTCAATGAATGGCCGCCAGAATTCCATCAGTTGATACGTAACTCTTCCATAAAGAATCGTATCCGAAGTTTTAAGCAAATCAGTGTAATGCTGATGAATTTCCGCATCCGGAATTCCCGCCGTGTGGTCACAGTATCCGTCGATAGTCATATTGATGGCGGCGATGATTTTACGCATGTCTTCCCTCCTTTTATTTTCTCCTCTAATTTACAACTAATAGATGCCTGTCAAAATACTGTCCAAAACGGGAAATCATTTTTAGAAACTAATATAGCTGCCATCGAAGGCTTCTGCTTCATAGTAAACTAAATCGCAATGGCCAAAAATCAATATAGTCGCTTCTTTCCCTGCAATTTCATCTATTGCTACGTTGAGGGCAAAACGCTTTCCGTCTATTTCCTCATTGTCTGAAATCACATAGCAGTCGGTAAGCATTGGTCTTTTTCCAAGCTCCTGGCGTAGGATTTTCCTTACATTCCCAATTCCATTTACTTCCCGGAACACGCCTTTTTCAAAATCCATGAAATGATATAGCTCTTTCGTGAACTTTCTTCTGCTTTTCTCCTTTTGCAGAAAACCAAGATAGCGCTCGTGCTTTTCTTTTATCACAAACTTTTTAACAAACAATTCTTCCGGTGCAAATTCAGACATTGAATAATTTATATTAGTTTTCAGAAAAAGGATTCCACACAAGTTTAAGCATTCCTGAGCGTATAATAAAAATTTACCACTTGCTCTTCTTCATCGGGCCGAGTGGCTCTGTAAAATTCGACAGCGTGTTCATCTGCCTTATCTGCCTGTACAAATACTTCCTGAAAGCCCCTTTCCTCACAAAATTTTCCGGTGAAGGATATTAGTGCTTTTCCAATCCCTTGCCTTTGGAATTCAGGGAGGACAGCAAGATCAAAAATATAGGCTAATGGTTTTGATGAATAATATTGTTCGAGGACATAAAATGTGAGGCCGGCAACGATACGATCTTCCAACCTGACAGTAATGGCATAAAATGTTTTCGAGTTTAACAATCCCATCAAATGCTCATCGCCCGGGATTTTAAAATCTTTCATTTGAAAAACCAACTCAAAGAGACCTATCAGCTCTTTGAAGTCCTGCATAGAAGTGCAAGGTTGTATGCTAATTTTCGACTCCATATTTCCTGCTATTAAACAAAACAATCGAACACCTCTGTATTTCTTGCTATCAATTGCAACCGTACGACAACCATTAAAGGTGATCAATTCGATCGCAATAATAAAACAATCAATTCTAAAATATTTACATGAATAATTTTTGTCGCAAAAATCCTGTATGCGGGGATGTAGAATTACACGATTTGTGAATATTATTAGGGAAACCGGAATGCTAATTACCGAAATTCATTTTATTGCCTCTTGCAAGCGAATACATCTTTTTCCTGAAGCAGCTTGCATTTTATTTGCGCTCCGGCTTTTAACCAGGCCGTTTGATGTCACTACAAAATACTAAAGTGAAAGGAAGTACTTTTCATCACAGACACAATTCCTACAGACATGTAAATAGCTTTGCTCCTGCAAATTGCATATCATTATTTTGAAACCAGACGTTCGACTTGAATACGGCGGTTCTACTGATTGATCCATTCAAACAGGTATTCTTCGCGATAATCTATTCCCGACTTCTTTAATAACCTCGTATACTCCTCTTTGAATGAGCGCTGTTTATGAATAGCCTCCTGATTTAATATATACTCGACGACTTTAGGAGCTTGTGATTTGCTATATGAAAATGCCCCAAAACCCTCTTGCCAATTAAACTTTTGATTCATCCAATTTCTGTCATTAATAAATTTCGATGACAATGATTTTATATCTCTCGTCAATTCTGAAATTGAAAGCTAAGGTTTCATTCCGACTAATATATGAGCGTGATCGGGCATACAAAACACAGCCATCATTTTCTGATTACGATTTTGTACAATTCCGGTGATATATTTATGCAGTTCTTCTCTGTATTGAGGTAAAATCAGATTTTGCCGACCTTGTACAGCGAAAACAATTTGAGCATATAATTGAGAATAGGTATTTGCCATAGTTAAGTGATTGTTTTATGAAATTTAATTTAGAGTTCAAATTTCCGTTTGTGAAGCTTTTAAGAATTGTTGATTGACGGATTTTAAAATAACAAAGGCAAATATTTTCGCGTACGTGCTCAAACATGTTGTGCCTTACGAACTAATTCATTTCTAATAATAAAAAAACTCGTTGCGAAGAACAGGTCGCTCCTACGGAGCTAATTTTTGTCGTATCCAATCTTGCTACGAACAGGAGGCCCCTACGGGGCCGGGGTGGGTGGTTTGTTCATTGGGATTACTTTATGATTTTGTTGCTTACGTTTTTAAGCTATTGACAGGTCGCTCCTACGGAGCTAATTTTTGTCGTATTCAATCTTGCTACGAACAGGAGGCCCCTCCGGGGTCGGCAATGTGCATTTTGATGTGGCCGATTATTTTTTATTTCGTCTTTAACATTCAATTATCCGATGCCGGGTTTTGAGGTTGCACACAAATTTTGAATTACATGCAAACTTTGAACTGCAACAAATATTTACAGGCAACGGACAGGTCGCTCCTACGGAGCTGGTTTTTGTCGTATCCAATCTTGCTACGAACAGGGGGCCCCTCCGGGGCCGGGCTTGTTCATTTTCATATGTCACTTTTATATTAAATGACCTTGTTGGCACATTTATCATTCCCAAATTTTTATCGCCGCTAATCAAATACGAGATGAAATTTCAACTTGCATCAACCGCGGTCTTGCTCAGCTGAATGTTCTTTTCAAATAAATTAAATCAGGTCTCCCCTGTTCAACGAACGGATCTCTTTTCATTTTCAATTTCATCAGAACCAAGCCCGGCTCCATAGGAGCCACCTGTTTGTAGCAAATTCAAACAAGCCATGGATTAGCTCCGTAGGAGCGACCTGTTTTTCGCAATTTCAATCAAACCATATCGCCTCGCTAAATGAGCACCATTGAAATTTCAATTTTACCGTGATAATTTCAACCACTGCAACCTGTAAATTTCCAAATCAACAAAACAACGATATTATTAATATGACCGATTTAAACTTTCATTTCACAGCAATTTTGCTGTAGTTCGAAATCGGCTACCAAGGTAATGGTCAATCCTGCAAAACACGTTCAATATATGAGGGAAAATGGTTCCTGACTAAAAGCATCTCAACCGAAAAAATGAATCCAAAAACCTCTTCACAAAAAGACAAAATGTAAAATATAACTGAAAATAGCTGTTAGAATTTCCCAATAAAGAATTAAAACATAGCTATTAAAAGACCCCCTTTGCCTTACTGAATTTTAAATTATGGATAACAGGCATTCATGGCTTCGTTCAAATAATCCATGATGATGCCTCGCAATATTTTATCCGTCATTCTGCTTTTCAAAATTCCAGAATGTGAATTAATAAACAGCAAATCCCCGCTCTCAATGTAATATGACACCACCTGTGCTCTCGTAATTGTACTATGATCGTAATCCGCCTGGTAGGTTTTTGAAGCTTCGTCCCACTTATAATGAACAATCGCTTTGCCTTGATACAACTTCGGGCCGGGAACACCATTTTTGTAGAGCTGATGATAGTAGGTCATCTTCATCGTAAGCGGATTCGTTTTTACGATGGTCGTTTCCAGACGGAACATTCTGCTTCCCCATCCGCTTTGTAAATTTCCATCCTTCAATTCATTCAGAACAGGAATCAATCTATCTCCATCGTATTTGTAGAAGTAATAATTCCATTGCCAGATGCCACTTCCTGTTCCGAAATTTTCGGAATAATAAATAACAGTTCTCCCTTCGGCATCTTTGAAGTGATTAATTTCTAATCCATAATGATGTTCAATAGTATGGCATGCCACGATTCTGTTCTTTCGGAAAAAATAAAGCTTGCAGGTCCAGCCGTATTCTCCGCTTGCTGTTGTGCCCGGACAAATGGCAAATTCATTCCAATCACTTTTGTGCTTATCGAATGAATAAACGACCAGAGGCAATTTTCCGTCACTTAACTGCGCTGTATCAATAGCTTTCTCTCCAAAAATCGCTTTTGCTGTTTCAAGGTCAATATCCGGATTCCATTCGCCGGAACTATTCATGACCTCTTTTAACTTTTCAAAATCACTACCGGAAATCACCTTATTCATCGACAACTGATTCTTAAAAATTGAATCGGTCGCAAATGTAGTTTGCTTCACCAATGGATGCGATGGAAGACTACCTATGCTGTCTAAAAAACGCTCCCTCTCACTGTCAGAATATTCAATGTCGATGTGTTCTTGCTTAGGAACTTCAACATTTCCTCCTTTGATACTGTCTGTGGGAATATGTAATGAATCCTGTTGTTTGCCGGATTCATTGCAGCAGAAAAGAGTAAACGAAAGAAGAAAGCAACAAACAGCCCTTAAGTTCATATTTTTAATAATCCACCTTAGGAAAGCTCAGAAAGGTAAACACTAATTCACAAGCCACCACTCAACTGTCAATCAATTCGCCTTCACCAATCTCACCACCTTCTCCCCAATGTGAAGAAGATAAACACCGGAAACTAATTCAGGAAGCTGTATTACTTCATTCATCACTTTTGTAGTGTGAGTAAGCTTACCGCTGATGTCGTACAACTGAACCGGTTCATTATTTTTCACGCCGACAATTTTAAGCTGATTCGAAAACGGATTCGGATAGGCAAGCAAAGCATCACTACTAAGATTCTTAATTCCCGATGTGAAATTACTATCGTCGAAACGAAGTAACATCGACGACGTCACTCCTGCTGTTCCTGTTGTCTGAGCATCAAACGTGGCTTCACCTCCGATACTAGCTGTCAGAAAACCTTGTTCTCTGCCATTCATTCTTATTTCCTGCGGATAATTTGAGTTCATTGTTCCGCCGGTTTTGAGTGATAAAATCTGTCCATTGCCATCAAGCTTTAGTATAGCCATATTATAAGTTGCCGGTAAGCCCATCTGAACGGCAATCGTTGGAGAAAAATGAAGTGTGCCCTGAACAGATCCGCATACATAAATATTATCCGCCGAATCCACATCGAAAAAATGTCCAGTACCTGTAGCAAAATAACCTGTGTCATTAACAGGAAGCGAATATCCCCAAAGGTAATTCGCCGTACTGTCAATTCTTGTCAGGAAAATATTTGTTCCGAAAAAATTGTCCGGAAAATCAAGATTCCCCCAATGCGTAGAGTCCATATTGGTGCCACCTAAGATGGCATCGCCATTACTTAGCGCAACTACCTGAGGGTCTTGAAAAGTGATGTCGTATGCAAATTCTATCCACGAAGTTTGTCCGGCATTGTTAATACGTGAAACAAACATCATATACTGCTCAGGAACTGTCTGCGAAAAACCATTAATGTCGACGGTTCCGCTTTGAGTAGAACCAGAGAGATACATATTGTTATTAGCATCAAAAACTATGTTGCCGTATAAACGTGTATTTGAAGTTGTGTAGGAAAGTAATTCATTACCGTTTGTGTCAAGCTGAACAATGTGATGCAGTAGACTGTTGCCAAACGTACCAGATTGCACCATTGGCATCTCGTTCCATGGTAGTGATATCATAGATATCAGAATTGGTTAACGATAAATTTCTCTTCCAGCGAAGAACTCCCTGCGACGTGAAACTCATCAGGAAAAAATTGCGATCAAATCCTCCTCCTGTATTCACGAGCGAATCAACTCCGTTTATATAAAGCTTATCCATGAATTTACCACCGATAAAAATATTGCCAGCCTGATCTGTCGCAAGTCCGGTCACCACGAGTTTTCCATCAACATGTATACGATTGAGCAGCGACCCACCGGTGTCTACATTGTCGACAATGTAATCTCCGAATCCATCGCTTGAATAAATCTGATTGATGGAAATTTCCTTTGCAGCAATCGCTCCGGTAGTTGAAACGGCAAGTTTGTGAGCAGCTATCTGAGGATTTGCAATCAGACTGATCGAATCACTCTGCAGCCACGAAATGTTTTGAGCAAACAAGCAAAAATTCAAAACAACAAACATCAGAAGGAGTAGAAATTTTTTCATAGAATCACGTTTTTAAATTCTCTAGTGAAGTAACGAAATTCTGCCCGCATTACAAAAACAACCTGCCTGAATCAAAAATCTGGTCATCTGCGGGAAACAGATTACTTGTATGTGGTTGCCTTAAAAGCTATCATGCAGTTTGAGGGGCAGCGGCTTTGAATTTGTTTCCCGCAGAGGACGCAGATTTCTAACGTAGAAAAGGCGCAGATTTTTAAGGGCAGGGAAATTGAATCAGGAACAACTTTTCGCAGAAAAATTAAAATGACGAAAAACCTTCCGTAGAATTTCGAAATATCAAGGAAGAAGAGTCGGCTTGCCGTACTTACACTTTCTTTTTGATCACCAGCACCGGACGAAATCCGATAAGCGGTGAAGAACCATCGTAATGCATCGTGCTCAGATTCTTCACCTCATCGGCTTTTGAAGCCCAGCTTCCGCCTACAGCTATTCCCTTTTCGGAAATCATTTCGGCTGCATTGCCATTCATATTGTAAATTCCAATTGAATTGGGAGAATATGATTTTGCCGGAGATGTGTATGAAGTTCTTTCAAACAAAGCACGTGGTTCGGTGGAACGATTATACTGACAAAGTGCACAACCCTTTGCGTTTTTCACAGCCGGACCTCCCCAGGCATAGTCGAGGCGATGGTATTTTCCTTCGGCGGCTCTCACCCACTCTTCGCGCGTTGGCAGACGATATTCATACGTCACGCCATCGGGCGCCGAAGCATTAGCACGATCAGTCAACCATTGACAATAGGCCACTGCTCCCTCATAACTCACATTCACGGCAGGGTACAAACTGTAATCAGGGCTGTTTACATAGGACACTACAAGCGGATGATTTGAACAAAACTTTTCCCAGTTTTCAGCATCTACCTTCACCTTCGACAGCAGTTCGGTATTTCCGGAAGCAGCGACGGACTGAACAAAACTGTTGTACTGATAATTTGCCACCTCAGTTTTTGAAATGTAAAACTCATTCACAAACGAAGACGTTCCATCCACGACTACTTCCCCTTCCGGCACGAGCGCGAATTGTGATTTAAAGCATTTTGAATTTTCAACTGACGATTTTTTCTTCGCATCAAACGAAAGCAAAATAAAACCAAGACACGGAATGAGAAGGAGCAGGATTTTTTTCATGAGCCGGTGATTTAGGGTTAAAATTATGAGTTTAAAAATCTGTAACGATGAAAGATAACAAAATATTTAATCTAAAATATCCCGGCCAATTAAATATCTCCCACAATCCTACATTTATTCCGCTAAAGAATCGACTTTCAGTCGACAGAAATTACCCTACGAAGATTGAAAAGCAGTATTGTCATAAATACCTGAAGAGACAATTTAAATCGTCTTTCCTGAACATTCACAAAGAATCTGCGCCTATCTGCGTGAGAAATCTGCGGGAAACAAATTCAGATCCGTAGACCTTCGAATTGCATATTGGCTTACTATGAGGCCTCATACAAGAAATCTGTTTCCCGCAGAGGACGCAGATTTTCTTCACAGAGAGGCGCAGATTTTTAATCGCAGGCAAAGCGAGGAGATACTCCTTCGGAAAATGTCAAAAAACGAATTACTGCAACAGCTTCTACTTTTTCTTTTTTGCCAGAACAATCCAATCCCAAGGATATGGATCACGGAGCGATTTTGGTGCATGCTCAATTTGCGTATCCCAGCTGTATTCAACTTTTCCGATTTTCTCAACCATAAATCCGTTTCTTGACAGCAGTGAAATAAGCTCTTCTTTTAAATAGTGTTTCGTGAATGCGTTATTTTCAAGATTGACCACTCCTTGTTTAAAGTACCAAAACTCTTTACTTTCACTGGCAGCACTCGGCTTTGAACTCTTAATATTTCCTTCTTTAATCTTGTACGCCTGATAAACGTATTCGCTTAACAAAACCGATTCAATCGACGGAACGACGAGAACAAGATGTCCGTTATTTTTTAACGCGAATTTGAGGTTCCTGAAATATGTACCTCTCTCAGGTGCTT
>JAXLTM010000018.1:0-62891 GCA_046330055.1 Bacteroidia bacterium
AGCAGGCGTTTCCTTGCGAACATTTAAAAGCGATATTCAATCAGATAAGGCTACCATTGTTTCCTTTGGGATTCGTACTTCACTCGAAAACTTCTATTTTGATTATTAATTCATGCTCTTATTCGTTTTTCTAATATCATTCATGGTTGCATTTGCATCAATTCCGTCGATCATTCGGATTGCCGGAAGATTGCATTTGTTCGATGAACCGGATCACCGAAAAATTCACGGAGCAAAAATTCCGCTGCTCGGCGGCGTCGCTGTCTTTGCCGCTTTGTTGTTCGCCTTTACCTTGTCGGCGGCGAGATTCTTTCAACCGGATCACGTGTTTATCATTACGGCATTAGTGCTTCTCTTTTTCTTTGGTTTGAGAGATGATATCGCTCCTTTAAATCCTTGGAAAAAATTATCAGGACAGGTAGTTGCGGCTTTGATTGTAATCCTGTTTTCAGATATTCGTCTGAATGGTCTATTCGGACTTTTTGGAATTCATGGTATCAGCTATGGACTCTCAATTCTGCTTTCCTTGCTGTTGATTTTGTTTATCGTCAATGCTTACAATCTCATCGACGGCATCGACGGACTCGCATCCGGATTAGGTGTCATTTCTTCGCTTGCTTTCGCCCTTCTTTTTTATTTGTATGATGAAATGCTCATGGCCATACTCTCTGTTTCTCTCGCAGGAGCATTGATGGGCTTTTTGCCCTATAATTTTTATCGCGCAAAAATATTCCTGGGCGACACAGGTACGATGACAATCGGATTTCTCCTCGCCGTCTTCTCATTGTACTTCATAAAAATTTGTCACACTGAACATCCTGTCGGATTGTTCAACTACACTTACGCTCCTGTCTTGATTTTCTCCATCATGGTTGTTCCGCTGATCGATGCTTTGCGCGTATTTACGATTCGCATCTTTCACCGGCGTTCGCCATTCAAAGGAGACAGAAACCACATCCATCACCGGCTTCTTGAAACCGGCTTAAAGCCTTACCAGGCTTCACTCACGCTTTATATTATCAATCTGGTTTTTATACTGTCATCATGGTTTTTCCGGGCTCAAAACCCTACGCTTGTTCTTTTTGGAATGCTCCTCAGTGCATTGATTGTCACACAGTTGCCATCGTTTTTTCTGCGCTTTTCTCATCGCCGCAGAATCGTCTGAAATTGCAACAAGTCTATACATATTAAGGTATAATGGATTTGACGTAAAAGCGTGGTGCTTTTTCGTATGTGATCTCAACCAATTATTTCGGTGAAAAAGTAAATCTCCTGTTCATTTTCGGTACCTGTCCGGAAGCAATTAAACCTCGCTCCGCTGGTGAAGGAATTTCAAAGCAGGAATGGATTTGATGTGAAAGTCTGTGTAACCGGACAACATCGCAAAATGCTCGATCAGGTTTTGGAGTTTTTTGATATCATACCTGATTTCGATCTCGACATCATGCTGGCCAATCAAACATTGTTTGATGTAACTGCCAATGCTCTGAAAAACTCGAGCCGGTTTTTGATCATTGTAAACCGGATTGTGTTTTCGTGCAGGGCGATACCACAACTTCTTCGTAGGCGCACTTGCGGCGTATTACAAGAAGGTCAGCGTGGCTCACATTGAAGCAGGATTACGCAGTCATCAAAAGTATTCTCCGTTCCCGGAGGAGATGAACAGAAAGCTGACAGGACATATTACCGATTTTCATTTTGCTCCAACGCAACAGGCCGTTGATCAGTTGAAATTGAAAACATCAAAGACGATGTTTACAATGTCGGTAATACGGTAATTGATGCGCTCTTCCTCGGATTGGATCAACTCAGAAAGCAGGGTCGTGTACTTGACTATGCTTTTCTGAATGAGAATAAAAAAATGGTTTTGATCACCGGCCATCGTCGTGAAAGCTTCTGGATTGCCGTTTGAAAATATCTGTCAGGCAATTCAAACATTGTCTAAAAAATATCCTTCAGTTCAGTTTGTCTATCCTGTTCACCTGAACCCAAATGTTCGTGAACCGGTGAATCGTCTCCTCAGCAATCTTCCAAATGTCCATCTGCTGGAGCCACTCGATTATCCTCAGTTTATTGCGCTGATGGAAAAATCTACCATCGTCTTAACTGATTCCGGTGGCTTGCAGGAAGAAGCACCTGCTCGGAAAGCCTGTGCTTGTGATGCGTGAAGTCACCGAACGTATGGAAGGAGTAGAGGCCGGCACAGCTAAATTGGTGGGCACCGTCAAAGAGGTCATCATTGCTGAGATGAGTAAACTGCTGGACGACCAAAATGCATATGATCAGATGGCGAAAGCCGTAAATCCATATGGCGATGGAAAATCATGTGCTCGTATCGCCGATGTAATCAGTAAAATTTATTTCAATTAATAAGTCATGCAGGTAACAATTATGGGCCTCGGATATATCGGTCTGCCAACGGCAGCACTGATAGCCAGCAAAGGCATCACCGTGCAGGGAGTGGATGTCAACAAGCAAATTGTTGACACGATCAACAAGGGTAAAATTCATATCGTTGAACCCGACCTCGATGGATTGGTTCACTATGCCGTTCATAAAAAATTTCTCACGGCATCTGTACAGGTAAAACCGGCAGATGTATTTCTGATTGCCGTGCCGACACCGTTTCGGGAAGGCCATGCGCCTGATTTGTCGTATGTGGAAAAGGCGACTAAAATGGTTATTCCTCAGTTGAAGCCGGGAAACCTTTTCATCATCGAATCTACCAGCCCGGTAGGAACGACGGAGAAAATGGCAAAGATTATTTTTCGTGAACGCCCTGAACTGAAGGACAAAATCTGGATTGCCTACTGCCCTGAACGCGTTTTGCCGGGAAGTGTGATTTACGAATTGCAGCAAAATGATCGCGTCATCGGAGGTATTGATGAAGCATCTACGGAAGCTGCCATTAAATTTTATTCGAAGTTTGTAAAAGGAAATCTGCATAAAACCAATAGCCGCACTGCGGAAATGTGTAAGCTCGTGGAAAATGCTTCGCGCGACGTGAACATTGCTTTTGCCAATGAACTCTCCATGATTTGTGATAAAGCAGGTATCAATGTGAATGAACTCATTGATCTGGCCTGTAAGCATCCGCGCGTTCGTATTCTGAAACCCGGACCTGGAGTAGGCGGACATTGTATCGCCGTGGATCCTTGGTTTATTGTTTCTGAATTCCCCAAAGAAGCAAAACTGATCAGGCAAGCCCGACAAATCAACAATTATAAAACTGAATGGGTAAAAAATAAAATTACCGATGCAGTAAAGAAATTTACCAAATCAAACGGAAGAGCACCGAAGATTGGTTGCTTCGGCCTGGCTTACAAAGCCGATATTGATGACCTGCGCGAATCTCCTGCACTGGAAATTTATCATGCATTGGAAAAAGCCGGATACAATGTAATGGCAGTGGAACCGAATATCCGTAAACATCCTGAGTTGGAAATTACAGATACTATTCGCGCTGTTATGGAAGCGGATATCCTGGTTTTCCTCGTCGGACATAAAGAGTTTAATTCAATCATCGTTCCGGGAAGCAAACAAATACTTGACTTTTGCGGATGTAAGGTGAAACGAGGTTGAAGTTAAATTCATCGTTACATTTTTTTTAAAACTGCGAAGGAAGTAAAAGCCCTGTGATGTAATATTGCCCGCGAATAAATTGATCCGGAAGAATCAGAAATGTCAGAAGAAACATCGTTAATAGATAAGTTGAAAAAGAAGGGAACGCTGGATAAGAGTGTGTATCAGACACTCTTGTTTCGCCTGTCCGGACTTGGACTTATCTTTCTGCTGCAGATTCTTCTTGCAAGATTAATGGGACCGAAGAGTTACGGTGATTATACGGTGATCATCACTACCGTTAACCTGCTTTTAGTGTTGAGCATGTTTGGTTTCGATTCGGCTATTCTTCGTTTCCTTCCGTCATCTCTTGAAAAGGGCGACGAAGCGTCGGCTGTTGGTTTTATCAAATTTGCCAATCGTGTCATGACGGTACTCGTGATTGCCTGTGCCATTGGAATCTTTATTTTCCTGCTCAGTAAATCGAGAAGTTTCAACCGCGACTTTTCTGAAGGATTATTCTGGGCTATGATTCTCCTTCCATTCTTAGCCTATACTACTTTCTCTGCTGCTGTTCTCAGAGCACTTCGACGTATCCGCTTATCAATGCTGCCGGCTTACTTCTTATTTCCGGTGATGATGGGGATTATGTCGTGGATCTATTATCGCGGCGAAAACAAACTTACTGCCGATGCGGCCATGGTGTTGAATCTCGGCGTGTCAGCAATAATTTGTTTTTATATTAATCGAAAAGCTAAAAAAGCACTGCGTGAATCTGTCGGCGATACTCAGGCGAATTATACACGTCGTGCCTGGATTTCCGTATCATCGGTATTGTTTCTCACCACAGCAATGGATCTCCTGCTCAAACAATCCGACATTCTTATGGTCGGTTATTTTTTGAATAATATGAAGGCAGGTTTCTATGCCGTAGCTGCAAAATTAGCGACACTCTCTGCACTCGGATTAGCCGTTGCCGATTATGTAGTAATGCCGAGAATTGCAGGAATGTTTGAATCACGACAATACAGCAAGCTTCAGAAAATGATCCGCAATGCGAGCTTTCAGATTCTTTCCATCTCTCTGCCGGTCATCATCGGCCTCGCTATTTTCGGAAAAATGATTCTGGGCTTCTTTGGTTTGCCTTACAAAGACTCATACGTCGCTCTGCTGATTTTGCTCATCGGTCAGTTAGTCAACTCCGCTACCGGCATGGTCGGCGGACTCATGATGATGACCGGACACCAACGAAAATTTTTTCTCTTCTACGCCGGCGCAATCGCTTTGCAGTTTCTGCTCAACGTTCTCCTCATCAAACCTTTCGGCATCAACGGCGCCGCCATCGCCACTTCCACGTCGATGATCTTCCTCAATGTTTCTGCCTATCTTTTTGTGAGCAGGAAGTTGAAGATTAAGGCATCAGTTTTTTAGTTGCCTGGTTGCTTGGTTGCTTGGTTGCTTAGTTGCTTGGTTTTTAAATTAGCACATTAGCATATTAGCACATTAGCACATTTTTTTCTCGCTTTGGAAGTTTTTGTATTATGAGCCGGTTGTATTTAATATTAAAATGGAATTTCTATTTCTGAATTCAATTTTTTTATTTTACTCATCACTTTTGTTCTTATTTTTTTTGGCTTCTGGCTTTTAGCTTTTGGCTTGATTTTTTGGCTTCTGGCTTTTAGCTTTTGACTTGATTTTTTTGGCTTTTGGCTTCTGACTTTTGGCTTGATTTTTTGCCTTCTAGCTTGATTTCACAGCTTTATGTATCTTCGCCTACAATGCTCCTTACCGCAAAAACATACGATGAACCTATTGTCAACGTGTCTTCGACATTTGACCGTGTGCTTATTTTTTTGCTGGTCTTTTCAATTTACTTTGAGGCGAACTTGCCGAATGTGTACGGAGCAAGTACGCCGTTTTTGCTTTTTGGATTTACGTTCTCCTATCTCGCATTGACGAGATTGAATACTCTCATCCGTTTGTTTAAGGGAAAATATTTTTTAGCCTGTATTTCCTTTGCACTCATTTGTGTCTTCATGGAGACATTGCATCCGTATCCGAGCTATGATTTTGTGACACGGTATGTGAATATGATACTGGGAATGTTCTGCATCGTCATGTTGTGCAAGGATACAGCAGCCATGGATGTGGCTTTGTTTACGTTCATTCTTGCCAGCGCCTTTCAGGCCTTCTTTATTATTACCGGAACAGCACCGTTGTTACATCATGTTACTGCCGATAATTTTTCTGATGCTTCGCATGCACGGCTTCAGGCATTTGAAGAATTTTATCTGCGCGGAAACCTAAACGACATTTCTTATTTCAGTTCTATCGGCGCCATCATCGGTATTATTTGGGCGTACTTTGAAAAAGTGCGATGGAGAAGAATCGGCATTGTATTGCTGACAATTCCATCTATCCTAGGCGTATTCCTTCCTGCCTCCCGTACCGGTGCTGTGATCTTCTTTGCTTCTGCTTTACTCTTTACGTACAAAGCGAAAATTAAGGTGAAGAAATGGTTGCTTGCCGTTCCCGTATTGCTCATCGGATTGAGTCTGGCCGTGCCTGAAGTAGTGTGGGTGCGACTCGGTTCATTAGTTCGCCTTTCTGAATTGCAGGAAGAAGACTCAAGAACAAAAGTGTACAAGGCCGTATTGAAGAATATCGACGAATATGTTCTCACCGGAGTGGGTAGCGGAAATTACTGGCATGGATGGGCAGTGAATGCCGGGATCACCAATCGCTTTACGACTGATACAGCCATGGCAGCACACAATGCATTCTTTCAGCTTTGGATTTATTGGGGACTGCCTGCTTTAGCCGGATTTATTTTTCTGATGTACATGTTTTCAAAAATTCTCGATCGGAATATTGAAGGCGACAGAAGAATGGCGTCGATCTATATTTTTATCATGATCATTCCGATGATCTTCGTCTTTTATCATTCATTCTACCATAAATCATTTTCAATCGGACTTGGACTATGCTGCTGAGCAGTCGCTTCTGGAATTTTCCGACTGGGGAAAGGATAGAAAATGTCTGAGGCGTCTCAACCGATCCATTGTGGTTTAGTGATTGCTTCCATGCGTACAGGTGGTGCTGAACGCGCATTTGTGAATCTTGGAAATGGTCTTGCGGAATCGGGTTGTGTGGTCGATATGATTTTAGTTGAGAAGACAGGAGCCTTTCTTGAACAGCTTTCTGAAAAAATTGTGGTTTGTAATCTGAATTCAAAACGTGCTTCGAAAGGAGTGAAAGCTTTCAAACGATATTTGACAGAAAGAAATCCTGATGTTATCATCGTAGCACAATTGCATGTTCAGGTGATGGCATTGGCTGCTGCTCGTCAGTCGGGATGGAAAGGAAAAATCATTTTGAATGAACAGAGCTCTATCTCAAGAAATACTTTCGGATGGAAGCGGAAGTTTCAGGTGTTTTTGCTGAAGCGCTGGATTAGTCGTGCAGATGCCATTACCGTTGTTTCTAAAGGGGCAGCAGATGATTACATTGATGTGATTCCTTCGGCAGAAAGCAAAGTTTGTGTCATTTACAATCCAATTATTTCTATTCTGTCAGAGGAGAAATTGAATGAAACACTTTCACATGACTTCTTCGGAATAAATGTACCTGTAATTACCGCAGTCGGACGATTAACCGCCAGCAAACGATTTGATCTTCTCCTTGATGCATTTTCAAAAGTGCGAAAGCAGATGGAGTGTAAATTAATAATTGCCGGTGAAGGGGAGGAGCGGGCGAATCTGGAAATGCAGATTAGAAAACTTGGAATTGAAAGGGATGTTTCACTTTCCGGCGAAACAAAAAACTCACTTGCTCTATTCCGTCAGTCAAACCTGGCTGTGCTAAGCAGCGATTACGAAGGATTGCCTGCAGTGCTCATCGAAGCTTTATGTGCAAATTGTCCGGTCGTCTCAACCGACTGCCCGCATGGACCGAAAGAAATTCTGGATAATGGGAAATACGGCCGACTTGTTCCTGTCGGCGATGCGCGTAAACTTTCAGACTCAATTCTCAATGAATTAAAATCACCATTACAGGTCAACAGGAAATTGCGGGCGCAAAATTTTTCTGTTGAGAATTGTGTCAAGTCCTATCGTGTTCTGTTTAAAAACTTGTTGAGCCGATGAAACAACGTCGCACCAAAGTAATGTTGTTTGGCCCAATGCCTCCTCCGATGGGCGGCGTGTCAGTTCATTTGTCCCGATTACTGGAACGATCAAAAGAACTGGATGATTTACATCTATCCGTCTGTGATCTTGGGAAAAGAAAGGTGTTTAGTTCCGACTCTAAAAATGGCAACGAAGGAATTCTTTCGTGTTTTTTGAAAGCAGATATCATTCATATTCATTATGCACATCCTTTAAAAGTGGTCATCGGTCTCTTTGCTAAAATCTGTGGAAAGAAATTGTTCTACACACAGCACAACATCTATGGATTAAAAAAATTAAGTACCAAATTGATAATTGCTCTTTCAAATAAAGTTATCTGCGTCAGTCAGCAAATGGCGGAGAAATTGCCTGTGAAAAATTCGGTGGTCATTCCGGCTTATATTCCTTCTTCTGAAAAATCTGAACCGGATGCTGATTTGAAAGCACTGACTTCAGGATATAAGAATGTCTTCACTGCCATCTCTTCTCATTCTAAAAATCATCCGACGCTGATCAATGGCAAAGATGTATATGGATTCGATCTTGCTGTTGAAGCGATGTCGCTCAGTAATTTCAAAGAGAAGTCAATTCTCGTTTTGATTGACCCTGCAGGCGTCTGGGAAAAAACATACACTCACGGAGCAATCCAAAGCTTAAATGAAAGCGCTTCTTTGCTCTACTGGAAAAAGGAAGTGAAGATGTCAGCCATCTGGCCGCTAACCACCATTTTTCTGCGCCCAACACGAAGCGACGGAGATGCTCTCTCTATCCGCGAAGCCATTGATGCCCAAATTCCCGTCATCGCCAGCAACATCACCACCCGGCCTCAAGGGGTCGTCCTTTTCGATTCTGATAATCCAAAATCCCTAAGTGAAAAGTTACAAGGCCCTCTTGTAAGTGTTCTCTCCATTCCTAAAACGCAAGAATTTTACAAAGAGGTTTTCAGCTTGTACTTATGAAATACTACTTACAAAATCTGCCAATTGTTGTAGTTGGGGTAAGTGTAGTGTAAGTGTAGGTGTAAGTGGAAGTTTCAAGAGTAGTAACTAGTACGTTGCAATGCATGAAAAACTCATTCTTCATAGCCAATTAGCTAATTAGCTAATTAGCTAATTGGCTAATCAGCATATTAGCAGATTGGCTAATCAGCATATTAGCACATTAGCTAATCAGCACATTAGCTAATTAGCCACATCAGCCCAGGCTAATCACCGTCACCAACTCCCCAACAAAATCCGTCTTCAAAATCTGACACGGCAATGTCTGACCGAATGCAGGGGAGTAATTGCCTTCGCGGAGCTCTGATGTTTCGCCATTGATGAATTCGATTTTACAAAAGCGGGAAAGAAAAGTACCATTTCTCAGGGCAACTTTATTTTTTTTATCAATGTGCAGGTAAGCTGAACATTTTACTTTCGATTTACTTTCAATGACATCGCGAATCACAATACGGTCTTTGCCAAATGTAAAGCTGCGACGATGACGAACGCCCAGATAATTGTATCCATCGTGTACCGCTTCGAGTTCATCGGCCGTGCTTTTTGTTACCTGAACCTTTGCTCTTCGTCCGGCGCGGAACGAGCCGTAAACTTCGCTTTGATTCTTGCCGTTTACCACTACGGTGTTATGTGCCATAGTAGATCGTTCATACAAACGCTGTGGACCGGGTTCGTAAGTGGAAACGCCTGTGTCGATAATGAATGGATCTCCGAAAATATTCAGAACGAAATTGAAAGTATCGGCATGTGCATGTCCGGGAGCTTCACTTGGCGTTAATCCGTTTACGTCGATGAGTAATTCAAAATTCCGGTTGCGGAATTTCCGGAAACCGGATTGTTTCAACGGAAGTACTTTGACTGCAAACCTAATTCTCCGGCTGTCTTTAAAATCGCCGTCACGGAAGGACCATAACCCGCCGCACTGTCGTTAATCGAGGGAAGTGTGCCGTTGGTAAATTGCATCTGTGAAATCCAACCAAGCATTTTTGAAGTGTACTTGTTCAGACTTTCCAGCAATGTGACAGCGGCAAAACTTGTTCTGCGTAAAACCTGTATGGCTTCGAGCATTCGGTTCACCACCCAGATGTGATACATCGGACATAATTCAAAATGTGCTCCGTCGTCAAGAATCTGTTCCTTTAAACCTCTGGTCAGGAGTTTGCCCGCATATTTGTGCATGCGATTATCCTGAAAATAATCGGCTGCGAAAAGCAAAGCAAAAGCGTTTTCTAAAAGATGATTGTTCCGGAGATGTAATTCGGAATTTTTCAGATGTAAATAGACTGTGAGAAAAGGAAAGAATTAATTTCTGCTTCGTCAATTTTATACCGCGAGACAAATTTGATCGTATTGATCACTCTCAGTGAAGCACAATGTGCATCAAACCGGGTTTTATTCTTTTTGAAGTTCCGGATGAAGTCGAGAATGACACTCTTGCCTTCGTTCGGATCAATGTTGTGGTAGTTAAGATAGTCGAAAGAGTTAAGTCGAATATTCCACAGCTTACCGTTACTTTTAATGTTCCAGTCAATCTCGTCTTTGAAAGTGTGGGATTTGCCCAAAAATGAAAATCCGGAATCTGTCAGGCTTGAACATGTATAAGCCATCGGCATTAATTCCAGAAACTTTATTTCAGGATACTCACCTTTTGGCGGCGCAATGATATTCTTGTCATAGCAAAACTTCACCAGCTGATATTGGAACTTATTCCCAAGCTGCGCTGCTTTGAAATGACGTACAGTTCTGCCTAATTGAAAAACGTTTTGCACCAAAAGTTTGCTTATTCACAAATATAAACTTTTCAATGAAACTTCCAAAAGCGATTTGCAGAAAGTTTGGCACGCTGATACAATTTGCTAAAAGCATGCAGCCCTACAACACCCTAATTAGCTAATTAGCTAATTAGCTAATTGAGGTGCTCAATTAAAAAATCACTATTTTCACACCACAATTTTCAATGCCAAACCCACTCATCCTTTGTCACGTAAAGTCATTAACGTAATCTCTTCTCATTTTACCCCGGAAAATACAGCCGCCTCACATCGGATGGAAACCGCTGCCAGAGTGCTTTCTGCGAGTTTTGATGTGCATGTATATACGCTTACCGAAAGAGGTAAAAAATATCCTCCTGACCGCGAACAGTGGAGCGATAGCCTCACTGTTCACTATGTCTACCTGCCAGCTTACCCGAAATCATTCTTCCCGGTAAGGGCATTCTTTGAATGGTGGTACAGCCGCAAGGTGGTCAGGGCTTCCAATCAGACACCGGCGGATTTGGTTTTAGTCACAGCGCCATTCATGTTCCTGCTTCATAGCGTGTGCCGCTATTCAAAGGCCGGCAAAAAAGTGGCCGATGTGCGTGATCTGGTATGGCATTATCTGCCGGAGCGGAACTTTATTCAGCGGGGTATTAAAAAACTCTTTTCAGGCATCATTCACCGTGCATTAAAAAAGTATGACGCTGTTACCGTTACCAATGAAGCAGAGAAGAAGTGGCTGAAAAAAAATGGCGCTCTTCAGAGTGATGTTATTCATGTGGTGAGCAATGGCATTGCCGATGATAAATTCAGAGGTGTTGCAAGGATTACATCCGACTGCCTTGAAAAATGAATATGTCATTACGTATGTCGGTAACATCGGACATAGTCAGGTGATCATGCCGTTGATTGATGCGGTTAAAATGTCAAAGGGATTCGCCTGAATCTTATCGGCGATGGCAGTGAGCGAAGAAAGATTCAGCAATACCTTCATCAGGAAGATGTGCGAAATGTATTTCTTCCGGGCAAGTTGAAGTGGACGCGTACGGTTCCGTATTATCAGTCGTCGTCGCTTCTGGTTGCCGGCCTGAAAGAAGAATTCAATACAGCAATTCCATCGAAGCTGTACGAATACCTCGCAACCGGTTTACCCGTGCTTTATCTGGGTGGAGGAGTGGCTGCTGAATTACTGAAGGGCTTTGAAAACACTTATGCGCTTCCTTATGCCGATCCGATCAGCATTAAAAAGGAATTGCTGAAGATTATGCATGATGGCCGGTACATTTCATCGGAAAATACGCGGATGATCCACGATTCCTACCTCAGGAATCGTTTGTCAAAAAGATTCGTTGAAATTTCGGCCGGACTTCTTCAGGAAAAGGAGCTCAGCAATTTATTCGTCGAAGACTTACTTTCAGTTTGAAAATCAGTTAGTTTGAAATACAGGGGTATCTTTTTATTTCCCGAAAAAACTCCTATCCTTGCAGGCCGGTTTTTACGAAGAAAATGCAGGAAAAATCCTTGGGAATTCCCGAATCCATGACACTGGTCAGCCGCGTTCAGGATTACGTTCAACTGACGAAGTTCCGCTTATCTACTTTAGTGGTGTTTTCCGCCGCCATGGGCTATGTCATTGGCATGGGGAGTTCTTTCAGTTGGTATACACTCGGACTGCTTTCGTTAGGCGGATTTTTAGTGACCGGTGCATCGAATGCTTTTAATCAGGTCATTGAAAAAGACCTCGACAAACTGATGGATCGTACGATGAATCGTCCGCTCCCTGCAGGAAGAATGTCGACTACAGAAGCATTGATTGCCGCCTTCTTCATGGGCATTTCCGGAGTTGCCATTCTCTGGTTTCAGGTAGATGAGTTATGCGGACTCTTAGCCCTGCTCTCTCTTCTTCTTTACGCTCTTGTTTACACTCCCTCCAAAAAGGTAACACCGTTTTCCGTTATGATTGGTGCCGTGCCCGGTGCATTTCCTCCGCTGCTCGGATGGATTGCGGCACGACATGAAATCGGTCTGGAAGGATTAGTTCTCTATGCAGTTCAATTCATCTGGCAGTTCCCGCATTTCTGGGCAATTGCATGGGTGCTGCACGATGATTATTTGAAAGCCGGCTTCAAGATGCTGCCGAACGGGGGCGAAAGAAATAAAGCTTCAGCATTTCAGACCCTAGTTTATACCATCTGTCTTGTACCCATGGCATTGATTCCGAAAATGTTCGGCTTTACAGGAATGTTCACTACGATTCTAATGCTGCTCTGCGGAGTGATGTTTACGCTGCAGGCAGTTCGTTTATACCGGGACATGGAAATGAAATCCGCACAGCGACTGATGTTCGGATCATTCATTTACCTGCCTGTTGTTCAGATCATCTGGATGCTGAGCAAATTATTTTCAATTTAATAAAGAATGGAACTTACCTCTACAGCCATGGCTGACCTAACGGAAGAGCAGATTCAGATTAAAACCAAACGATCACTCCTTTGGTTTGCCATCATCAGTATCGTTATGCTTTTTGCCGGACTGACGTCCGGGTATATTGTCCGTCAGGGAGAAGGTAAGTGGGTTCAGTTCGCACTGCCTTCACTTTTTTCTATCAGCACCATTATCATAGTAGCCAGCAGTGTTACCATGGAATGGGCACGCCGTTCGGTCCGGAAAAATAATCTTTCTGCCATGCGTACGGCCTTGTTGCTCACGCTATTGCTTGGCGTAGGTTTCATGGTGATTCAATACCTGGCCTGGTCGGATTTGTTCCACAAGGGAATTGCCTTCACGGGAAGAGTACAGGATATCAAAACCAGTTTTACCTATATCCCGGGAAAAGACAAACTGGCTGATAATTCGAATGTTGGAAATGTGGCTGGATCATTTTTGTACGTGATTACCGGCCTGCATGTTTTGCACCTTTTGGCTGGAATTATCGCCCTAATTGTTGTATTTTCGCATGCCAATCAGAATAAATATACTTCAGAAAAGCACAACGGAGTGAGTATGTGTACAATATACTGGCACTTCCTGAGCGGACTATGGGTGTATTTATTTTTCTTTTTACTTTACATCCGTTAAAAGAAACCCGTACTAAAAAAATACGATTAACACCATTCAATAAACCTACACGAATTACATGGCTAATCATTCTGCAGTAACAGCACCAACAACCGGATCAATCTGGGGAGGCGACGGTTCTCCTTTCAGCGCTCGTTGGGGCAAGCTATTTATGTGGATCTTCCTCGTTTCTGATGCATTCACATTTTCCAGCCTCATCATCGCCTACGGTGCAATGCGTCACCGCTTCACCGATATCTGGCCGAAACCGGGTGATGTTTTTACACACTTCCCTTTTGTACATTCTTCGGTGCCTTTAGCCTACGTTGGTTTGATGACGTTCATCCTCATCATGTCATCAGTAACAATGGTTCTTGCTGTAGATGCAGGTCATAATCTGAATAAGAAATCAACTGTAAAATGGCTGGCTCTTACCGTAATCGGTGGTTTTATGTTCCTTGGCTCTCAGGCATGGGAATGGTATCACTTCATCGAAGGTTCTGAAGGTGGTGCCTACATTCTGGCTGATGGCCGTTTTGCCCGTACCAACGAATATAAAGAAGGTGAACTGATGTTTACGGATGGTACAAAAGTTTCCGGTAAAGAAGCCGAAGAACTCATCGCGACCTCAACACATCATATTACAGGCGCCAATATGCGCGAAAACGAATACGGTAATACGCCGCTCTTCGCCAACTTCTTCTTCTTCATTACAGGTTTCCACGGCTTCCACGTATTCAGTGGAGTAATGATTAACCTTATCGTCCTGATCCTTGTTGCTCAGGGATTCTGTGAACAGAAAAAAGACTACGAATTGGTAGAGAAAGTCGGTCTCTACTGGCACTTCGTTGACCTTGTTTGGGTATTCGTCTTTACCTTCTTCTACCTCGTATAATTATTCACTCACCGGAAAACAAAATACAACATGTCTGATATCCATCACGAACACGTATCTCACGCCAGTGAGGACAAAGCACACAGTGCTCTGAATACAAAAATGATCTGGAAGGTGTTCTTCATCCTTCTCGGTGTAACCATTTTCGAAGTGGCAATTTCATTCACAGGAATTCCTAAAAATGTATTGCTGATTACTTTCATCGCGCTTACGCTTGTTAAAGCATATTATATCGTCGGCTATTTCATGCACCTGAAATTTGAGGTGATGCCGATGCAGTGGTCATTGTTGCTTCCTTTCATCCTGATCGTGTATCTCATCTTCATTGCGATCTATGAAGGCAGTGCCCTTGCGCATACAATCTATTAAGGTGAATGAAGAAGATAATCATTCCGCTTATCATTCTGGCATTTCCCGTAGTATTATGGCTGGTACTTGTTACCGGCCATAATCACTTTAGGACCCTGCCAATCCTTGGACCAATCGATGTTTCGGCGAAAGGTGATACGTCGTATCATACCATCCCTGCTTTTTCAATGATCAATCAGGATGGAAAAACAATTACCGATAAGGATGTTGATCATAAAATTTATGTTGCCAGTTTCTTCTTTGCTTCCTGTCCTTCGGTTTGCCCAAAAGTGAATGAAGAAATGGGTCGTGTGCAATTTGCTTTCAAAGACGATAAAAAAATCCGAATGCTTTCATTTACCGTCGACCCGGAAAGGGATACGGTTCCTGCATTGAAAGAGTATTCACAAAAAATGCGTGCCGATAGTTCGGTGTGGTGGTTTCTCACCGGAAATAAAGATTCCATCTATGACCTGGCACGCGACGGTTATTTAGTACCTGCAGCTATGCGTACTGCTGAAAATGATTTCTTCCACTCACAGGATATTGTTCTCATCGATAAACAAAAACGTATCCGTGGTGTTTACGACGGTACTGATCATGCCGAAGTGGATTCGCTCATTGACCATATCAAATTGCTGATGGTCGACCCTTCTCAAAAGTAAAAACAAATGCCTGTTACCGCCATTAAACGAAATGATGCCTTCTACAAGCGTCTGATTTATATTATTTCCGCTGCCATCTTTCTTGCCGTTCTTGTTTTGAATCGACTTCCAAAACAGGAAACTATTCCTTCTTGGGTTACGGTACTTCCTGCATTGAATGCAATTCTCAACGGAAGCACATTTATACTCCTGCTGATTTCTTTCTACTTCATCAAGAAAAAGAATATCGACATGCACAAAAAGGTAAATCTCATGGCCTGTGTGCTTTCTACCTTTTTCCTCTTGTCGTATGTGGCTTTTCATGCCTTCTATGGCGATACTACTTTTCCGAAAGACAATTCACTGAAATACTTCTATTATTTTGTGTTAGCGTCTCACATCCTTCTGGCCGCCATTGTTTTACCACTCGTTTTGCTATCTTTGTACCGTGGCCTTACCAATCAGGTGGTGTCGCACCGGAAAATTACCCGCTGGTCGTACCCGATCTGGTTGTATGTCACTCTCTCCGGAGTCATCGTTTATCTCATGATCTCTCCGTATTATAAATTCTGATGAAAAAATTCTTCTTCATCCTCGCACTTTTCCTAAGCATTGGATTTTTTAAAGCCGATGCTCAGTGTGCCATGTGTCGCCGTGTGGTAGAAAGCAGTCACGATGCACACGATACTAATGTAGAAGGGATTGAATAATGGCATTCTTTACCTCATGGCCCTGCCTTATTTAATGGGTGGAGTCGGCGTTTTTATGTGGTATAAGAATCGGAAAAAGAACTAGTTCCGCGTTTTTACCCCTTGCCTCGCAGTGCCGCCTTTCGTACCTTTGCGGCGCTATGCAATTACGAAATCTGTACGATAAAGAGACGCTCCGCAAAAAGCTGGAGGCCGAAAATTTTAAAAGAGTCACTCTTTCATTTTATAAATATGTCATTATAGAGCATCCTGAAAATATGCGGGATGAACTCTTTCGTGAATTTTCTGAATTGATGGTGCTGGGCAGAATTTATATTGCCCGCGAAGGAATCAATGCTCAGATTTCAGTTCCTGAACATCTTTTCGAAAAATTTGTGCAAACACTGTATGCTCATACGGAATACAATGGTGTGGATTTAAAAATTGCCGTGGAGGATAATGGCAAGTCGTTTATCAAACTGATCGTTCGATTGAAAAAGAAGATTGTGGCTGACGGACTCAACGACGATAGTTTCGATGTCACCAATGTTGGTAAACATCTTTCAGCAAAAGAATTCAACGAAGCCCTCCGCCAGCCGGGTACAATTGCTGTCGACCTTCGTAATCATTACGAAAGTGAAGTAGGACATTTTCGCGGTGCTTTCCTGCCCGATGCAGATACGTTCCGCGATGAATTACCAATGGTGCTGGAGCATCTGAAGGATAAAAAGGATCAGAAACTTTTACTGTACTGCACGGGTGGTGTTCGCTGTGAAAAGGCCAGTGCGTTTTTCAAGCATCATGGTTTTACAGATGTGAATCAGCTCAATGGCGGCATCATTCATTATACACGACAAATTAAAGCAGAAGGACTCGAGTCTGAATTCATCGGAAAAAATTTCGTCTTCGATGAACGAATGGGCGAACGTATTACCGATGATATCATCAGTTCCTGTCATCAGTGCGGCAAACCATGCGATACGCATGTGAATTGCGCAAACGATGATTGCCACCTTCTCTTTATCCAATGCACTGAGTGCGCTGAGAAAATGAACGGATGCTGTACTCCGAAGTGTAAGGAAATTTCTATGATGACGTTGGAGGAGCAAATTCAACTTCGTCGCGGAAAGGTGAAAGATAAAAGCCACTCCGTATACAAAAGCCGCCTGCGCCCCAACCTTCGATTGTACCTTGAAGAGAATGAACTGAAGCTTCATTCATCCTGATAAGTTTCACACCTTAAATCTCCCAACCATGAAAAAACTGATACGAGTTTTTACAGTACTGATGTTGCTGGCCGCGAATGGCGTCAATGCACAAACGTACTTGAGTGAATCTTTCTCAACAAACCTGCTTCCTTCCGGGTGGACGAATGACAGCGCAGGCTTACCTGCCGCTGATCTCTGGCTCTTCAACAATCCTTATAACAGAGTTATCTCCGGTTCAGCTTTCGATACCCACTATGCCATCTTTGACTCGGATCGTAACAGTACAAATGATAACATCGATGAAAATGCTAATCTGACTACACCGCTTATTGATATTTCAAGCGCAACTGTTTCACTGTATCTCGGACTCGATGAACAGTATCGTGGTATCAATGACCCGACAGGCTCCATCCGCAGCATTTTGTATTCTGTCGACAGCGGAGCTACCTGGCAAATTGCCGATACTACAGTACTTGACATCGGTTATCCAAATCCTGCCGTACACTCTGAATTCGATTTATCTGCCGCATTGGGACATCAGTCAATCATGATTCGTTTCAACTTCCAGGGAAGCTGGGATTGGTGGTGGGCTATTGACAATGTGATTGTCTTTCAAAGAAACAGTTGTACATCACCTCCTGATGCAGGCATCACGGTTAGTTCTTCCGATTCTGTTTGTACTACGACTGAATTTACTCTCAGCCTCGACAGCGCAGAAATTTCAGTCGGACTTTCATATCAATGGCAATCCTCACCTGATGGAAGTACATGGACTGATATTCCAAATGATACTTCAGCAATCAGTAATCCGCAAATGATCAGCTCGGCAACCTATTATCAGTGTGCAGTAACGTGCAGCGGAAACACTTCTTATTCTGTTCCGGTTTTGATTAATATGAATCCGCCGGATCAATGCTATTGCACTCCGGTTTTCAATACCGGATGTGATGCATTGAATAAAGTTCAGATCAATACATTGTTGAACGACGGCACAGGCTGCAATGGCCTTCCGAATAATTACATTCTTTATCCGGATACCGGAAGTGCAACAACCACTCTTGGAACTACCGATGTTTACCCGATTACTATTGCTTCCGGCACCGGTTCAGGAAATCATAGCGCAGCCGTTTGGTTTGATTTCAATCACGACGGTGACTTCGATGATCCGGATGAATACTTCCACATTTCCGACAGCATCCCCGAACTCTCCAGTGATTTCATTGCACCGATTACCATTCCTGCAGGAGCGCAATTAGGCCTCACCCGCATGCGCGTGCGTTACATCTACAACTTTAGTTACATCATGGATCAATCAAGCGATTGTAATGATGCCGGCTATGGTGAGACAGAAGATTATCAGGTAACAATTTCTGTCGGATCAGGCGTAAAAGAAAATTCATTTGCCGAAGTCACCGTATTTCCAAATCCTGCAAACGATAAATTAACCGTAACCGGACTAACTCACACTGCTAATCTTCTCTTAACCGACAATCTCGGTAAAGTTGTGAAGCAGTTCAACTCTGTTTCAGGAACAAAAGAAATTTCCATCACCGACCTTGCTGCCGGCGTTTACTTCCTTCGTATCTCCAACGGCGCGGAGCAGGGGGTGAGGAGAGTGGTGGTGTATTAGGCAATTAGCTGATTAGCCAATTAGCCAATTAGCCAATTAGCTAATTAGCACATTAGTTAATTAGCACATTAGCACATTAGCTAATCAGCTAATTGGCTAATTAACTAATTATTCCTACATTTGCCCCTCGTTCTTACCCAATCCGCCCGTGGCGGAAATACTTATCAAGAAAGGTGGAGGGATTGCGCCCTGTGAAGCCTTGGCAACCCTGATCGGCTTTTAGCCGGTAGAGAAGGTGCCAATTCGCCCTCCCGGTTACGGGAGCCAGATAAGTCATGATTGATTTATGAAAATAAGAAACCCTTATAAATCTCTCCTGACTTAACAGGAGAGATTTTTTTTTATTATTAATCGAATACGAATGACCAACAAATTGCAACAACGTGCCGGCCATGCCTGGTCAATTAAAGGTGAACTGAAAAAACGTGTGCTCATCATCGATGGCGCCATGGGTACGATGATTCAGCGCTACCGGCTTAATGAAGAAGACTTCCGTGGCGAAAGATTCAAAAATTATTCTCAACCGCTCAAAGGGAATCTGGATTTGCTTTCCCTGACCCGCCCTGATATTATCCATGAAATCCATCTTCAGTATCTGGAAGCAGGGGCGGATATTCTTGAAACAAATACGTTCAGCGCCCAGCGTATCAGCATGGCCGATTATAAAATGGAAGAGCTTTCATATGAGCTCAATTTTGAATCGGCAAAAATTGCTCGTCAGGCTGTGGAGGAATTCTCTGCTAAAACAGGTAACTATCGCAAATGGGTAGCAGGTGCAATGGGACCTACCAATCGCACTCTGTCTCTTTCACCGGATGTGAATAATCCTGCCTTCCGTGCAGTGACATTCGATGAAGTAGCTTCTGCGTATGCAGAGCAGGCAAGAGGATTGGTGGATGGTGGAGTGGATCTCATCCTGATCGAAACTATTTTTGATACGCTCAATGCAAAAGCTGCATTGTTTGCCGTACAACAAGTGTTCAGGGAGAAAGAAATTACACTGCCGGTGATGATCTCCGGTACCATTACCGATGCCAGCGGCAGAACTTTATCCGGACAAACTGTTGAAGCATTTCTAAATTCTGTATCGCATGTTGATCTTCTCAGCATCGGACTCAATTGCGCACTCGGTGCGAAAGAAATGCGCCCTTATATTGAAGAGCTCTCACAAAAGGCTCCTTTCTTTTTGTCGGCTTATCCGAATGCCGGACTCCCGAATCAATTCGGTGAATACGATGAAACGCCTGAACACATGGGCTTTCATGTCAGCGACTTTTTAAGAAGCGGCTTTTTAAATATTGCCGGAGGTTGCTGCGGTACAACACCTGATCACATTCGTCATATCGCGAAACTGGCAGAGAAAATTCAGCCGCGTGAAATTCCTTCTATTGAACCGTATCTGCGCATCAGCGGACTGGAAGCTGTTACACTTCGACCGGATTCTAATTTCATGAATATCGGCGAGCGTACGAATGTTACCGGCTCGAAAAAATTTCTGCGCTTAATCAAAGAAGGAAAATTTGAAGAGGCATTGTCTGTTGCACGGGATCAGGTAGAAGGCGGTGCGCAGGCAATCGACATCAACATGGATGAAGGTATGCTTGATGCACACCAGGCCATGACGACGTTTCTGAATTACTATGCTTCCGAACCGGACATCGCCAAACTTCCCGTGGTAATCGATTCTTCAAAATTCGAAGTGATCGAAACAGCATTGAAATGTGTTCAGGGAAAATCGATCGTGAATTCTATTTCGCTAAAAGCAGGGGAGGAAGAATTTTTAAGACAAGCTTCTGTGGTTCGTCAATACGGCGCAGCCGTCATTGTCATGGCATTTGATGAAAATGGTCAGGCCGATACGTATGAAAGACGAATTGAAATTTGCGGAAGAGCGTATCAATTACTTACTGAAAAATTAAATTTCCCGCCTCAGGATATCATCTTTGATCCGAACATTTTCCCGGTAGCCACCGGAATGGAAGAACACCGGAAAAATGCCATCAACTTTTTTGAAGCGACGAAGTGGATCAAAAAAAATCTTCCGTTAGCGAAAGTGAGCGAGTAGTGAGCAATGTGTCTTTCTCGTTCCGCGGCAATGACGTTGTTCGTGAAGCCATTCACTCGGCGTTTCTTTTTCACGGCGTGAAAGCAGGAATGGATATGGGTATCGTGAATCCCGGTCAGTTGCAGGTGTATGATGAAATTCCTGCCGACTTGCTCAAGGCAGTTGAAGATGTTTTGTTCGATCGCACTGATGATGCAACAGAAAAACTGATCACTCTTGCTGAAACACTGAAAGGTTCGGCATTAGTGAAAGACGAAAAAGAATTGGAGTGGAGAAAGCAACCTGTTCAACAACGCCTCGCACACGCTCTCGTGAAAGGAATTACCGACTTCATTGAAACCGATCTGGAAGAAGCGCGTGCCGGTTATGAAAAAACGTTGCACATCATTGAAGGGCCATTGATGGATGGAATGAATATCGTCGGTGATCTCTTTGGTGAGGGAAAAATGTTTCTCCCGCAAGTCGTGAAGAGTGCACGTGTAATGAAAAAGGCCGTTGCTTATCTCACGCCATATCTTGAACAGGAAAAAGTGGCAGGAGCTGCTAAGGCCGGAAAAATCCTGATGGCAACGGTGAAAGGCGACGTTCACGACATCGGAAAAAACATCGTCGGCGTTGTGCTGGCTTGTAATAATTATGACATCGTTGATCTTGGTGTCATGGTGCCGGCAGAGAAAATTCTCGAAGCGGCAAGAAAAGAAAATGTTGACGTGATCGGATTAAGCGGATTGATTACTCCTTCCCTGGATGAAATGGTTCACGTTGCAAAAGAAATGCAGCGTGAAGGATTTCAAATTCCTCTCATGATCGGTGGTGCAACCACTTCGAAAGTGCATACTGCTGTTCGCATTGAACCAAATTATAATCATCCTGTAGTACATGTAAATGATGCTTCGAAAAGTGTGGCTGTCGTCAGCAGTCTTTTGTCCGATAATCAGAGAAACGCTTTCATTGAAAATAACAAAAATGAAAATGCACGTTTGCGAGAGTATCACAAAAATGCAAAGGCAGGGACTGAACTGGTGAGTGTTGAAGAAGCACGGAAGAATAAATTCCAAACGGATTGGGATAAAGTTGAAATTGCTGCACCGGTAAAATCGGGCAAGGTGACGCTGAACGATTTTCCATTGGAAGAAATTGTTCCTTACATCGACTGGACACCATTCTTCATTAGTTGGGAAATGAAAGGTTCGTATCCTAAAATCCTGAAGGACCCGCAACGAGGTGCTGAAGCTCAAAAATTATTCGACGATGCACAGGCTATGCTTAAGCGGATTGTGCAGGAGAAATGGATAAAGGCAAATGCCGTCTTTGGAATTTTCCCTGCAGTAGCAGATGGTGATGATATTCGTGTCTTCGATGAAGAAAGCGGAAGTGAAATTACGCGACTGCATACATTACGCCAGCAGACAAAGAAATCGCAGGGTGTTCCGAATATTGCATTGTCAGATTTTATCCGCCCGAAAGAGGTAGTGGGAGTGAAGTCGGCGCAAAAGCATAGTTCTTCTCCTGAAATTTTAGATACTGATTTTGTCGGCGCATTTGCCGTTACCACCGGAATCGGAATGGAGAAATGGCTGGAGAAATTTGAAAAGGAACACGACGATTATTCATCCATCATGCTCAAAGCGCTTGCTGATCGTTTAGCAGAAGCTTTTGCGGAGTTGGTGCACACGAAAGTTCGTCGAGAATACTGGGGTTATGCAGCACAGGAAAATCTGACCAATGAAGAGTTGATCAAAGAAAAATACCGTGGCATTCGCCCTGCGCCGGGATATCCTGCGCAACCCGATCATACCGAAAAGCTCACCATCTGGAAATTGCTTGATGTAGAAAAGCAAACCGGTATTTCGCTGACTGAAAGTCTGGCTATGTATCCTGCTTCATCTGTTAGTGGATTATACTTCGCACATCCCGATGCCCAATATTTCGCTCTCGGCAAAATCAACCGCGATCAGTTGGAAGATTATGCAAAGCGAAAAGGATTCTCGATTGAAGAAGCGGAGAAGTGGCTGCGGCCGGTGTTGCTTGATTAGGGGATGACGGCAGTTTTTTTTTACCACAAAGGTCACAAGGGCCACATAGATCCACAAAGGCGACTCTACTAAAGGCCCCTCAGTGATTCTATGTGGCTCTTGTGCCCTCTGTGGTAAAAAAGGCCTTCCTCGTAACTCGCCTTTTCCCCCCTTGCACCGCTGAAAAAGTTGTTAATCATTCCCCGCAAGCCCCCATTTTCGTCGCCCGCTCATGACTAACTTTACCCGTCATGAACGAAATCTCCAAAAAGAAAGACAGCTACCGCATCTCCGAAGAACTCTTCATGTACCTCGAAGACTTCGGCCGCACCTGCGAACTGCCTTTCGTTTATCAGGACCTTTTGCGATACAACTATTCCATCCCGCTGACTAATAAAGCCGGACAAGACACCCTCTGGGAAACCGTCTTCTATAATTCCACCGAAACCGAAGAACTCAATAAACGCCTTGTAATGACGTATGCCATGATGAAGGTGGAAGGGAATATGTCGCTCATGGAACACCTCTATGTTGACCGCATCGACTACTGTCCGTTCGGAAATTCGCGACCTTTCAGAATCAGGATCAAGAATCAGTACAACGATAACTACGACTATTTCTACGTAAAACTGGCAGATGCTTCGCGTGTCTACGGACTGGAGCTGGAAGATATTCTTTCACCTAACCGCATCCACTATCTGGTCGATGCCGACACACTCATCGAGGAACATATCATCGGTATTCCCGGTGATCAGTTTATTCAGCAGAACCTGCAGGATCAGGCCGTGAACGCGACACGGTTGGCTAAGGAGTTCATCAAATTCAACGAACGTTGCTTCGTCAGGCTATTAGGCGATATGCGCAGCTATAACTTCGTCATCGACATGACGGCCGATTTCGACGATACCCAGTTTCGCTTTCGGGCAATCGACTTCGATCAGCAATGCTATGAAGGAAGGAAATCATTGTACCTTCCTCAGTATTTCAAGGAAAATAACCCTTATGTGGAGCTTTGTATCAAATATATCAACCGCGAAACCGTCCGCCAATACCAGCTCGAAGAACGTACTCTCATGGCCAAGCGTATGAAAACTTCCCGTTTCCGTCTGGCCTCCGTACTCGAAGTCATGGAAAACGATACCATCAGCCGAAAAGAAAAAATCGATCAGCTCCGCACCGAACTCGCCGACCACTATAAAAACAACCTCTTCATGAAATGCAAAAATATGGGTCATATCGTGAAAGTAAGCCTGGAAACCGTACTGGATAAACCGGCAGAATTTAGTAAGTAGTAAGTAGTAAGTGGAAAGTAGTGCCCGGCTACTTACCAATTACTACTTACCACTTACTCATTTGGTTAATCTTCGTTAATCCATACCTTCGCATCCACATTTACTCTATTTTCGCTCGCCATCCGAAAGACAATGAAATCTGCTTTACGAAGTCTGCTTGCTCTGAGCTGCTTGTTTTTGCTTTGCTTTTCTGCCTCTGCGCAAAATGCCTGGTCGCTGCAACAATGTATCGACCGTGCGCTCGATAAAAATATTCAGATCCGCATCTCCGAATTAAACGAAGAACAGGCAAAGGCTCAGGTTGATGAAAATTATGCTTCGTTTTTTCCTTCCATCAATGGAAGCGTCGGACAAAATTATTTCTTCGGAAGAAGCATTGACCCTTATACAAATTCATACACGACCAATCAGGTTCAATCCAATTCATTCTCGCTTTCCGGTTCTATGCCTTTGTTTGAAGGGTTTCAGGTTCAGAATGCGTTACGACAGTCAAAACTAAATTACCTGTCAGCTCAAAACGATTTAAAGAAAATCAGAAATGATATTCAGCTCAATGTTGTCAGCGATTTTCTCTCTGTGATGTACAATCAGGAATTGTACGATGTTACCAAAGCTCAAGTCGATGCCAGCGCTGTTCAGCGTGATAAGATGAAACGGATGTATGAACTGGGATCGGTAAATAAGGGAAGTTACCTTGAGCTGGAATCACAATTAGCAAGCGACCAACTCAGATTAGTTCAATCAAAGGCTCAATACGATCAATCGGTTCTTAACCTTACGCAGTTGATTGAGCTTGATTCAGTGAAAGACTTTGCCGTGGTGCGGCCCGATGTTGCCGTACCAAACGTTGATGCATCTGCATTCAATACGGATGGTGTTTATACTGCAGCTCTTACTAATCAACCGGATATTGCCAGCTCCGAATATAAAGTGATGAGCGCCGAGAAATCATTGGCAATTGCAAGAGGTTCCCGTTACCCACGACTTTCAATGAATGGATCCTTAAGCACGAGTTATTCTACTTCAAGCAAGCAGGTGGAGAGCTTCGTATACGGCACACCTTCTACTTATTTTTCCGGATACACTTCCACCGGCGATTCTGTTTTTACGGTCTCGCCTAACGTTACTCCGGTTTACGGTGAAACTCCGTTCAAAAAGCAATTCAACGATAACCTTGGAAGATCTGTGGGCTTTTCTCTTTCTGTTCCGGTCTTTAACGGATGGCAAACGCGTACAGGTATTCGCAGAGCGAAAATCAGTCTCGAACAAACGCGATTGAATCACGAGTCGAATAAGAAGACACTATTCAAAAATGTTCAACAGGCCATCGCTGATGCCATTGCTTCGCAGCATAAATATGAATCAGGTCAAAAGAGAGTGGAAGCGCTGACAGAGACTTTCAATTTTAATCAGGAGCGTTTCGATCTTGGACTCATCAGCTCATACGATTATCTGCAGTCAAAAAATAATTTGTCGCAGGCACAGGCTGATTTGCTGCAGGCGAAATATGAGTACATCATGCGACTCAAAATAATTGACTTCTACCTCGGTAAACCTCTTACTTTTTAATTGCTGATTTATGCAAAAGAAAAAAAACAGTTTGATGAAATGGCTGATCATTGTAATGGTCGTCATTATCCTTTTCGCCATCATTGGTAAAAAAGCCGGCTGGATCGGCGGCGTGGAAACTACAAAGGTAGCCGTTGAAAAAGCAAAGAAGCGTGATCTGGTTGAAATCGTTTCCGCGAGCGGAAAAATTGAACCGGAAGTAGAAGTTAAAATCAGCCCCGATGTTTCAGGTGAAATTGTGGAATTGAATATCAAGGAAGGTGATCGCGTGAAGAAAGGTGATTTGCTGGTAAAAATTCTTCCGGATATTTATCAGTCGTATCTCGATCGTGCTGTAGCTGCTTTGAATTCATCCAAAGCTAATCTCGAAAGCTCAAGGTCCCGCCTGATTCAGGCACAGTCGCAATTGGAAAAGGCACGACTGACGTATGATCGCAATCAAAAATTATTCAATGAAAAATTAATCTCTGCTTCCGACTGGGAAGCAGTGAAGTCAGCATACGAAGTTGCCAAAGCTGAAGTGGATGCCTCGCAACAAAGTGTTTCTTCTTCGGATTTTAACGTACGCAGTTCTGAAGCTTCAGTGAAAGAAGCTCAGGATAATCTTCGCAAGACTTCAATCTTCGCACCTGTCGATGGAACGGTTGCCAAACTTAATGTGGAGAAAGGTGAACGTGTAGTTGGAACTTCTCAAATGGCCGGTACAGAAATGCTCACACTGGCAAATCTGAATGAGATGGAAGTGAATGTAGATGTAAATGAAAATGACATCGTACGTGTTCACAACGGGGATACAGCTATTATCGAAGTGGATGCTTACCTGGGAAAAAAATTCAAAGGTGTAGTTACTGAAGTGGCTAATTCAGCAAACATCAGCGGAACAAGCGTTGATCAGGTGACAAATTTTACGGTGAAGGTTCGTGTGCTTCGTGAGTCGTATGAAATGCTGGCTGATAAGGAACATCCTGAACGCTCTGTATTCAATCCGGGCATGTCGGCAACTGTCGATATCCGTACAAGAAAAGCTAATGATGTTTTATCGGTTCCAATTCTTGCGGTGACGACACGAGATACAACAGCGAAGGATATGTTCGGTACAAAGAAGTCGTCGGATAACACTGAAATGGAAGATCAGAGTAAGATTGAGGTCAAGGATGAAAAGGAAAGCAGTTCATCTGATGAAAAGAAGGACATTGAATGTGTCTTTGTAGTGGTAGATGGCAAGGCTAAACTTGTTCCGGTTACGACAGGAATTCAGGATAATAATTACTTTGAAATAAAAAGCGGACTGAAGGAAGGCGATGTAGTAGTTTCTTATCCGTTCAGTACGATTTCAAAGACCTTGAAAGATAAAGACGCCGTTCAGATTGTAAAGAAGGACGAATTGTATAATAAAGAGAAGAAATAAATACAGGCCGGTTGATCCGGCCTTTTTTCAATGGCACTTATACTATGTATAGAAACGGCAACAACCAATTGCTCGGTTGCATTGTCAGATGGCGGAAGAGTTCTCGCTGAAAAATCTGTCAACGAAGGTTATTCTCACGCCGAGAAACTGACGCTGATGATCATGGACGTACTTTCCGACGCCGGCAAAACTCTTGCGCAGACCGACGCTATTGCCGTCAGCAGCGGCCCCGGTTCGTACACGGGATTGCGTATAGGTGTGAGCACGGCCAAAGGGTTGTGTTACGGATTGGATAAGCCGCTCATCAGTATCAGTACACTCGAAGCAATGGCCAACGGAATGAAAGCCGAATCAAATGGCGCTTTACTTTGTCCAATGATTGACGCCCGCCGAATGGAAGTCTACTGTGCTTTATTTGATGAGGATCTCAATTGCCTCCAAGTACCACAAGCCATCATTGTTGATGAAAATTTTCTCGCAGAAGAAAGAAAATCCAATTCGCTCCTCCTTGCCGGTGACGGTGCCGATAAATGTGAATCACTTTTCGCAGGAGAATCTTCAATTCGTATTCTGAAAAATTTCTACCCCGAAGCCCGCTTCATGGCAGTTTTAGCTGAATCAAAATGGAAGGCAGACGATTTCGAAAATGTTGGCCTGTACGAACCGTTTTACCTCAAAGAGTGGAAGCAGTAAGCTGATTTCTATGATCCTTCCGTGATTTCAATTTTATTTCCGCGCTTTCCGTGGGAAAAAAAATTCACCACGGAGACACAAGTGACACAAAGATCCACTAAGACATCCTAAAGTACTCCTACAGGAAAGCAAATTTTTTGGCTTCCGGCTTATTCTTTCTCCACTACCAAATCCTCCGTCTCCACCATCGTTCCCTCATTGAGGACAATGCGATTCACCTTCATATCAGCTGAAGCAGTAATCGTCGTTTCCATTTTCATGGCTTCGATGGTGAATAGTGGTGTGTTCTTCTTCACAACATCACCGGCCTTGACGAAAACTTTTGCAAGTCGTCCCTGCAACGGTGCACCAATTTGCTTATCACCGGCAGCTTTAGCATGACTCGCCTTCACCACCGTCGCTTTTTTATCATGCACTTCAATGCTTCTTGTCTGACCATTCAAACGGAAGAACACGGTACGGAAACCGTTTTCGTCAGTATGATCAGAAATGTAGAGCAATCGGATCAATAGCGTTTTACCTGTTCCGATGTCGACGAGAATTTCTTCATTGCTCTTCATTCCGTAGAAAAATGCCGGCGTCGGCAACGGGCTCACATCTCCGAAAAATTTATTGAAGTTGTAATATTCTTCAAATACCTTCGGATAAAATTTCCAGGAGAGGAAATCAAGAAAGCTTTGATAGTTATCGAATTTTTTCTGAAAGGCTTCGAACTCCTTTTCGAAATCAATCGGCTTTAAATGTGCGTTCGGTAAATCCGTATAAGCCTTTTCATCGCCCAGAATAATTTTCTGCAAATCTTTCGGCCAGCCGCCATATGGCTGACCCAGGTCTCCGCGGAACATGCTCTTCACCGATTCAGGGAAAGAGAGATTCGGTTTGTTGAAAATATCTTCTTTCGAAAATTTATTGTTGACCATAAACATGGCCATATCGCCTACTACTTTGGAAGATGGCGTCACCTTCACAATATCACCGAACATGGCATTGACATCTTCATAGGCTTTTTTGATTTCATCCATTCGCTCTTCAAGCCCTAATGAAATCGCCTGCGGTTTCAGATTGGAATATTGCCCGCCCGGAATTTCATGCTTGTAAACTTCTGCCGTACCGGCCATCAAACCTGATTCAAATGGATAATAGTATTCACGAACGGTTTCCCAATAATTTGAAAAGGCATTCAGTGAATCAACATTCGTCTTGACTTCATATGGTGTATTCTTCAATGCTTCAACGAGCACATTGAAATTCGGCTGACTGGTCAATCCGGAAAGAGAACTTAGTGCAACGTCGACCACATCAACGCCCGCTTCAATCGCTTTCATGTATGCGGCATTTTGAATGCTTGAAGTGTCGTGCGTATGAAGATGAATCGGAATGTCAATTGCTTTTTTCAATTCACTCACTAATAATCCTGCAGCATACGGTTTCAGAAGCCCGGCCATGTCTTTAATGCCGAGAATATGTGCGCCCTCATCTTCGAGTTTGCGGGCCATATCCAGATAATATTGCAAAGAGAATTTCTGACGATCAGGATTCATGATGTCGCCCGTGTAACAGATACAGGCTTCAGCAATGCCGCCCGTGCGCTCGCGCACTGCCGCAATGCTGACTTTCATACTATCAATCCAATTCAATGAATCGAATATGCGGAAAACATCAACGCCATTGTCCCAGCTTTTTTCAATGAACTTGGCGACGAGATTATCAGGATAGGAGGTATAACCAACAGCATTGGCGCCGCGAATCAGCATTTGCAACATGACATTCGGTATCGCCGAACGAAGGGCTTGTAATCGCTTCCACGGACATTCGTGAAGGAAACGTAAGGCTACATCGAATGTCGCACCACCCCAAACTTCCATGGAGAATAATTCAGGATGATGATGGGCAAAACTTTCGGCAACTTTCAGCAAGTCATTCGAACGTACACGCGTGGCGAGTAACGATTGATGTGCATCACGGAAGGTGGTATCGGTAAACATCACCTGCTTCTGAGACTTCAGCCATTGAGCGAATTTCTCAGGACCCATTTCATCGAGCAACTGTTTGGTACCCGGAGTCACCTTTTCATTCCGGTCGAAGACGGGAACTTTCGCATGAAGAAATTTTTTCGAAGGATCAGGTTTCTGAACATCGGGATGACCGTTGACCATCACTTCGGCGAGGTAACGCAGAATTTTTGTTCCACGATCCTGTCGTGCCTGAAAGTGAAACAAGCCGGGATTTTTCTCAATGAAGCGTACAGTAACCTGTCCCTTTTCAAAATCAGGATGAGTGAGTACATTTTCAAGGAAAAGAATATTTGTCTTTACTCCCCGAATACGGAATTCACGAAGTGCGCGTAGCAAACGCTTCTGTGCTCCCTGCAACGTTCTTCCTTTCGCCGTAATTTTAACGAGCATAGAATCGAAGAACGGCGATACTTTTACGCCCTGATAAGAGCTACCTTCGTCGAGACGAATTCCATAACCACCGGCATGTCGGTAGGCGATAATCGTTCCGTAATCAGGTTTGAAATCGTTTTGCGGATCTTCAGTTGTAATCCGGCATTGAATGGCTGAACCGTTGCAATGCAATGTCGATTGAGAAGGAATGCCAATACGAGGGGAGTCGAGCGATAAGCCATCGGCAATCAAAATCTGACTGCGGACAATATCGATGCCGGTAACTTCTTCCGTTACGGTATGCTCCACCTGAATCCGTGGATTTACTTCGATGAAAAATATATTTTCGTCTTTGTCGACGAGAAATTCTACCGTACCGGCATTGTTGTAATGCACGTGACGCGCAAGGCGCAATGCATATTCGTATAATTTATCTTTCGTTTCCTGTTTAAGCGATGGGGCAGGAGCGATCTCAACCACTTTCTGAAATCTTCTCTGCACGCTGCAATCACGTTCAAAGAGGTGAACGATGTTTCCGAAATTATCACCGAGAATTTGTACTTCGATGTGTTTAGGATCATCCACATATTTTTCGATGAAGATGGTGTCATCGCCGAAGGCATTTCCTGCTTCGCGCTGTGCTTCGCGAAAAGCTTTTTCCAGACTTTCCTCATCGTGAATCACTCGCATACCGCGACCACCGCCGCCGGCGCTGGCCTTGAGAATAACAGGCAGACCGATACGACGTGCTTCCGACAGTGCAAGTTCAGGCGTCGTGAGTTTTACCTTGTTGTCTTCGATAACGGGAACTTCGCAGGCGCGTGCTACCAGTTTCGACTGAACTTTATCGCCCAGTTGCTGCATTACTTCCGGCTGCGGACCTACAAAAGTGATTCCCTCCGCGCGACAACGTTGAGCAAAGCGAACATTCTCAGAGAGGAAGCCGTAACCCGGGTGAATCGCATTAACCTTATTTTGTTTTGCGATGCGAATGATTTCTTCGATATCCAGATACGGTTTCAGCGGATCATGATCCTCGCCGATCTGGTACGCTTCATCCGCCTTGAAACGGTGAAGCGAATAACGGTCTTCATAAGTAAAAACTGCAACAGTACGGATGCCCAATTCCGAAGCGGCGCGCAAAACACGAATCGCAATTTCGCCCCGGTTGGCTACAAGGAGTTTGTGGATTTTTTCCATGGTTTTACTTACGAAAAAGTAACCCCCTTGGTTCGAATTATTTTATTGGAAATTGCTCAAAAATTCAGAATTCTGAATTCAGAATTCTGAATTCTGAATTCAGAATTTCATCTCTCTCACCGCCTCCTTCACCGTCTCAACCGGTAATTTGCAGCTGTTATTTGAACAGACGTAGATGAAGGTTTTGTTTTTTATAACCCGACTTTCTAAAAGCGGGAGTTGGCTTTCGTGCTGACTGCCGGCGAGAATCATGTTTGGAATGTAATGTGAGGCTAATTCTTTTCTTCGTGCTTCAGCATCAGATCCTGTTATTACGGCCTGATGGAAATTGCCGGTGAGATTCATCTGAAGCATCATCCAGTTACTGTAAGCCGATCCCCAGCCGGGCATTTCTTTCTGCACATTTTTTAACATCAGCAATGCCATCTCATCGTAATGCGAGTTGTCGTAGTATTGACCAAGAAGGTAAAGTGCCATTGCCATCTCCGAATTGGAGGCGGGAATAACGTTGTCTGATATTTCTTTTGTACGACTGACCAGTGTGTTTTCCAAATGAGAAGTGTACCAGAATAAACGATCATTCGGATCATAGAAAAGTCCGATCGCTTTCTCTGCAAAATCGTGCGCCTGGCGAAGGTAATTTTCTTCGAAGGTGGCCTGATAGAGATTTAGTAATGCTGTTGTCGTAAATGCGTAATCGTCGAGATAACCTGAACGCATTTTGGTACGCTGTGAGCCGGTGTGAAGTAGAATGTTGTCGGCATTCAGAGCTGTCTTCATCAGATGCGACATGCATAATTTAGCTTCTGAAATAAATGCCGGATCCCCGAATGCTTCATAGGCTTTGCACAGACCCGAAACCATCATGGCATTCCATGAAGTAATTACTTTGTTATCGAGCGATGGTCTGATGCGTTGATTTCTCGTCTGAAGAAGTTGCTCTTTGGCACATGCAATGAAATCCTGAATCTGATTTACTTCCAGATGATATTTGGCTGCCAACTCCGAATCACTTTTTTTACGGAGTAAAATATACTTGTCGTCTTCCCAATACCCTGCAGAAGTCACGTTAAAATAATCGTAGAATAATTCCCGCTCGACATTGCCGGGCAATTTCTCGAGCGGAAGGTTTTGCAATTCTTCTTTCGACCAGACATAAAATTTTCCTTCTTCTCCCTCTGAGTCGGCGTCCAATGCTGAGAAGTAGGCGCCGTTACCGTCACTCATTTCCTTCTTCAGGAATGCAATGGTTTGATAAACTACTTCTTTGTACAATGGATCTTTGGTGAGCTGAAATGCTTTTGAATACAATGAAATCAATTGTGCATTGTCGTAAAGCATTTTTTCAAAATGAGGAACTTTCCAGAGTGAATCTGTGGCATAGCGTGCAAATCCGCCTGCCAGCTGGTCGTAAATTCCCCCGTAGGCCATTTTTTTCAGAGTGAGATTTACGTGATCAAGCAAGGCTCCGTCGTTTTTCTCTACTGCATAACGGAGGAGGAATTCATAATTATTCGGGAGTGGAAATTTCGGCGAACGATTCGGGCCGCCTTCAGTATTGTCGAGGTATTTTTTCCAGGAATTGACAGTAGCATCAACCACTGAACTGTGAATACTGTTATCAGTAAGATGGACAGGCGTGTAATCAGGATGTTGAATGCCCTGCGTCAATTCCTGTGCATATTGCCGGGCTTTCTCCGGATTCTTTACATAGAATTCATGAAGTTGAACTAATAGATCTTTCCACTTTATGTTTGGAAAATAGGTGCCGCCATAGATAGGCTGACCATCGGGAAGGGTAAAACAATTCAATGGCCATCCGCCTGAACCGGTCATGAGCTGAACTGCTTTCATGTACACGGCATCAACATCCGGTCGTTCTTCACGATCCACTTTGATGCAAACGAAATAGCGGTTCATGATTTCTGCTGTCAGCGTGTCTTCGAAAGTTTCACGCTCCATCACATGACACCAATGACAGGAAGAATAGCCGATAGAAACCAATACAAGTTTGTTTTCCTTTCTGGCTTTTTCCCATGCCTCAGTCGACCATGGATACCATTCAACCGGATTCCCGGCGTGTTGGCGCAAGTAAAGACTGGATTCGTTGGATAGGTGATTCATGTGTTCCCGAGAGCTGTGCAAGGTCTGATCGTTTACATGACGACATGTCACCAGCATCGTGACCAGTTGCACGACGCAAAAAATACGTAAATAAAGCAATGTTGGGTAGGGTTTAGTTCAAATCTTCGTTTTTTGTGTGATTTTTTAGGGTGCAGTGTGTTGTGTTCTGCGACAACAGGATTATAGGGTGATTTTTCCTGTATTTTCGCAGACTTTAAGGTACGAAGATTAGATGGCAGAAAAACAAAAAACTTAACACGAATTGAGTTTTGAAAATTAAATTAATTGCATACATTTGCATCCCTCAAAAAAAATGAGGAGTTGAACCTATTAAGATTCAAGAATATGTACGCAATTGTAAATATCGCCGGTCAGCAGTTTAAGGTAGAAAAAGACCAGACCGTTATCGTTCACCGTCTTCTCGGAGAAGAAGGTAAAAAGCTGGAATTCAACGAAGTAGTTCTTGTTGACAATAACGGAAAAGTAAAAGTTGGTGCCCCTGCAATTAAGGGTGCTTCTGTTTCTGCTCACATCGTTGGCCACCTCCGCGGAGATAAAGTGATTATCTTTAAAAAGAAACGCCGTAAAGGTTATCAGAAACAAACCGGCCACCGTCAGGACCTTACTAAAATCCAGATCGACGGAATCTCTGCGTAATTAATTCATTCACTAAAAAGAAAAACAAAACGTCATGGCACATAAAAAAGGGGTCGGTAGTTCCAAAAACGGTCGCGAATCACACAGTAAACGTCTTGGCATCAAAATTTTCGGCGGTCAGCATGTGATTCCCGGAAACATCATCGTTCGTCAACGTGGTACTAAACATATGCCGGGTGCAAATGTGGGCATCGGTAAAGATCATACCATCTATTCTCTGATCGAAGGCAAAGTTGTTTTCAAAAAGAAAGCAGATGATAAGAGTTATGTATCTGTAATGCCAATCGCGCAAGCATAAGCAAAAAAAAGATTTTTGAAATGATAAGAAGAGCGTCTCGGAAGAGGGGCTCTTTTTTTTTGAAAGTGGTAATTGGTAAGTAGTAAGTAGTTTCTGCAGTCAATTTTTCATTTGTTTGAAAGTAATTTACCGGTCTATTCAAATGACTTCTCAAGAGTTCGCTGTTTATTTATTGATAGAAGGGGCCGGTATTCCTTTTGGTGCTTTTCTCTTCACCTTCAGTAACAATAATTGACAAACTCCATTTTAACGCTACCTTTTTTTATTACCACTTCCTATGAATTCTTTAGATTTGCGTTAGCTGATTAAATTATTCTGAAAAAACTACTTACCACTTACTACTTACCACTTACTCTCATGAACCCCGCCACTCTCACCTTCCTCAAATCCCTCAAGAAAAACAACAACAAAGAATGGTTCGATGCGAACAGGGAGAAATACCTGGCTGCCAAAGAAGATGTAGCAGAACTGATTGATGAGTTTCTGAAGGAGATCACCAAATTTGAAAAGGGTTTCGCCGGAATGTCGGCGAAGGATTGTATGTTCCGGATATTTCGCGATGTACGCTTTTCAAAAGATAAGTCGCCCTATAAAGTAAATATGGGCGCAACCATGAATGTGGGGGGGAAGAAGATGATGACGGCCGGATTTTATGTGCATGTAGAGCCGGGAAAATCATTCATCGCCGGTGGAATATGGATGCCTCCGGGTGATCTGATAAAAAAGATCCGTCAGGAAATTGACTACAACGGCGATAAACTCCGGAAAATTCTCGACGGAAAGGAGTTTAAAAAATACTTCGGAGGCTTCGATCAGGAGTACGCTCTGAAAACTACTCCTAAAGGTTACGACAAAGACCACAAATACATCCACCACCTCAAACTGAATTCATTCATCGTCTGGCACCCGTTCACCGATGCCGAAGTCCTGAAACCCTCCTTCGCCAGAGAACTCGCTAAAGGAGCAAAATTGATGAAGCCGATGGTGGATTTTATTAATACAGCACTGGATTAGTAAGTAGTAAGTAGTAAGTAGAAATCGGGTTATCTTAAAGTCCGAAATAATTGGGCATTATGCAGAGGTTTACATTATTTAAAAATTGGCTAAACGTTCGGTTTCCGGTATCAGGACTTTCGTAAAAACTACTTACCACTTACTACTTACCACTTACTAATTTATGTATTTTTATCCCACAATCCCATCCCATGATACCTATCAGTACCCTTCGTGAAAAGAGTGAGTTCGTTATCGAAAGGCTTGCAGTGAAAAATTTTGATGCGCGTGGAATCGTCGGCGAAGTTCTTTCGATCGATGAGGCTAAGCGTAAAATTCAGAATGAACTGGATCAATTGCTCTTCCAGCAAAATACCCTTGCTAAACAAGTTGGTGAACTTTATAAAGCAGGAAAAAAGGCAGAAGGCGATGACCTCAAAAATAAAAGTACAGCACTAAAAGAATCGTCGGTTGCACTTCAGACTCAGTTGAACGAACTCGAAGTGAAATTGCACGATGAAATCATCAAGCTTCCGAATCTTCCTTCTGACCGTGTGCCGAAAGGAAAAACCCCGGAAGACAATGAAGTGGTACATCAGGAAGGAAACATTCCTGAACTTACAACCGATGCCAAACCTCACTGGGAACTCGCTGCCAAATATGACATCATCGACTTTGAACTCGGTGTTAAATTAACAGGTGCCGGATTCCCGGTCTATAAAGGTAAAGGCGCGCGACTACAACGTGCATTGATTAATTATTTCCTTGATAAAGCAACAGCTGCAGGCTATCGCGAAATTCAACCGCCGATCATGGTGAATCGCGATTCAGCTTATGGTACCGGACAACTTCCGGATAAGGATGCACAGATGTATCATGTGCAACTCGATGAATTTTATCTCATCCCGACTGCTGAAGTTCCGGTAACAAATATTTACCGCGAGGTTATCGTCAAGGCAGAAGAATTACCGATAAAAATGTGTGGCTATACTCCATGCTTCCGTCGTGAAGCAGGTAGCTATGGAAAAGATGTACGCGGATTAAATCGTCTTCACCAATTCGATAAAGTAGAAATCGTACAGGTGGAACATCCGGATAAATCATACCAGACACTCGATACCATGGTGGAACATGTGGCAGGATTACTTCGTTCCCTTCAACTGCCGTTCCGCATTCTTCGTCTCTGCGGAGGCGATATGAGTTTTGCCAGCGCTCTGACTTATGACTTTGAAGTCTTCTCAGCTGCTCAGAAAAAATGGCTGGAGGTAAGTTCTGTTTCAAATTTCGAATCGTTTCAGGCAAATCGAATGAAGCTTCGTTATCGCGCAGGTTCTGATAAACCACAAATTGCTCACACTCTCAACGGCAGCGCCCTTGCGCTTCCTCGTATTGTGGCAGCTTTGCTGGAAAATAATCAGACGGACGAAGGCGTTATCATCCCTGATGCAATCCGTTCATATACCGGATTCGATATCATCAAGTGATCAGAAAATCATCCATACATACAGCCCTTCGCAATGCAATTGCGACACTGACTTTTTTGGTCAGCCTGTTCTTCTTTTTTTCCGGCGCTGCACAATCATCGCAGGACCGTCAGCTCGCTGATCAATATCTCAATAATGCCGAATATGAAAAGGCAGCTGAGTTGTATGATAAGCTGATGGATAAAGATCCGTTCGGAACGTATCCTCAATATTACCGCTGCCTGTTGGCGATGAAGAATTATTCCGAAGCAGAAAAGCTGACGAAGAAGATCATCAAAAAATTAGACCAGCCGAATTATTATGTGGATCTGGGCTATATCTATGCTCAACAAGGTCAGTCCGACAAAGCAAAAGCACAATATGATAAAGCATTGAAAATGCTTAAACCCGATCAGGGATCTGTCATGACGCTCGCTGCTGTTTTTATGTCGAAAGGCGAAAGTGAATATGCTTTGCAAACATATATGCAGGGAAGAAATATGCTTCGGGGTATTTATGATTTCTATTTTGAGGTTGCTGAAGTGTATTATCAGAAGGGCGACTTTGCAAAAATGACGGATGAATATCTGAATGCCGTAGAAGATAATCCGATGACACAGCAAAGTGTTCTGAATGTTCTGCAGGCACGTGTGGGTATTGATCCGGATAATTCAAGAACTGAATACCTGCGTACTTCATTATTACGACGCATTCAGAAAAATCCTGATAAGCCTGAATTTTCAGAAATGCTGATCTGGTTATTCATTCAGCAAAAAGATTTTGATTCGGCATTCTTACAGGCAAAAGCACTCGATAAACGACAGAAGGAAGACGGAACCCGGCTGATGTCGATCGGTAATATGGCTGCTTCCAATGAGAATTATGATGTTGCTCTTAAGTGCTATCAATATGTCATCGATAAGGGCCCTACGTCTTCGAATTATATACAAGCCAGAATGGAATTGCTCAACACTTACAATAAGAAAGTCACCGAGAGCAATACGTACACAAAAGCTGATCTTGATAAACTCAAAAAGGACTACCTGATTACATTGGATGAATTAGGCAGAAGCCCGCGTACGGTTTCCATCATCAAAGGACTTGCACATCTTCGTGCATTTTATCTCGATGAAACTGATTCTGCCATTGCAGAGCTCGATGATGCCATCGATATGCCGGGACTAAACATTCAGCCGAAAGCTGAATGTAAACTTGAATTGGGAGATATTCTGCTTTTTACGGGAGATGTATGGGATTCGGATTTGTTATACGCGCAGGTCGACAAAGATTTCAAACATGATCCATTAGGGCAGGAAGCAAAATTCCGTGGTGCGCGACTGGATTATTTCCGTGGCGATTTTCAATGGGCACAGGCGCAGTTAGATGTATTGAAGTCTGCTACCTCACAACTCATCGCCAATGATGCCCTGGCTCTTTCACTGCTGATCTCCGATAATCAGGGCCTGGATTCAACCACTGATGCACTCATGCTTTATGCTCATGCAGATCTTCTAAGCTATCGAAACAAAAACGATGAAGCTTTGTTGACTTTAGATACTTTGCTTCGTCAGTTTCCTTCACATTCATTAGTGGATGATGCCTGGTTCAAAATGGCCGACATCATGGATAAAAAGCACGAGTGGCAAAAAGAGGATTCACTCTACGCACTTATCGTCGACAAAGACAGCTCCAGCGTTATCGCCGACGATGCCCTCTACCGCCGTGCCGAACTTCACGAAACCAAGCTCAACAACAAAGAAAAAGCCATGAACCTCTATCAACAACTCATCATCAATTACCCCGGCAGCGTCTTCGTCACCGAATCGCGGAAGAGGTATAGGGGGTTGAGGGGGGATGTGGTGAATTAGCTGATTGGCTAATTAGCTAATTGGTACAATTTCAGATTAGCAGATTAGCACATTAGCAGATTAGCAGATTAGCAAATTAGCAGATTAGCAGATTAGCAAATTAGCAGATTAGCATATCAACACATTAGCACATTAGCAGATTAGCACATTAGCACATCAGCAGATTAGCACATCAGCACATTAGCACATCAGCAAATTAACCCACACCATGATCCTCTATAACGTCACCACCAACATCGATCTCTCAGTACAACATGAATGGCTGGAGTGGATGAAGAATGTTCATATTCCGGAGGTGATGCAGACGGGAATGTTTTTGGAGTTTCGGTTTTTGAAAGTGTTGGGCGATGAGGAATCGGGTGGCGCGACTTATTCCATTCAGTATACTTGTGAGAGCATGCAGAAATTTAAGGAGTATGAAACAAACTTTGCACCGGCGTTGAGGAAGCAGATGATTGAAAAGTATAAAGACAAATTCGTTGCATTCCGCACATTGCTTGAAGTAGTGAAATGAGTAGGTGTCTGTTTTTTCTTACGTTGCTGTTTATTCTTTTGACTCATGTAGTTTTCGGAGCTGATCGTCCGGAAGCTGTTCTGGTGAAAAAAATGATTTCCGCCTGTGAAAATGTGAAGTCGGCCAGGTTTACAATGTTACAGACAGAGCGATTGCCTTCGGGAAAGTTCAGTATTTCTGAAGTGCTGGCCAAAGTGCAATACAATCCCAAGAAGGTTTATCTGTATATGGTGAAGCCCAATGCAGGTGCGGAGGCTCTGTGGATCAATGATCGTCCGGATGCAAAAGTGTTAATCAGCCCTGGCGGATTTCCCTATGTAAATATCAGATTCAATACGCATAGCTCACTTCTCCGAGAAGATGGTCATCATACGATTGAAGAAATAGGCTTCGAACAAATCGCAGCCATGATCAGATATTACTCGGGAAAAATGGGTGATGGCTTTTATAAGTATCTCACCATCGACGATACATTGACGTGGGACAACCATACGTGCATACAGATTACCTATGATTACAAGGAATACACGCTGACAAATTACACCGTTCAAAAAGGTGAAACCATTACATCGATTGCGTCAAAGTATTTCTTAAATGATTACGCCGTTCTCATGGCGAATCCGTCGGTGAAGAATTATGAGTCGGTGAAGGCCGGTCAGATCATTAAGCTGCCCAATTTTTATTGTCGGCGACTCACTTTCCTGATCGACAAAACATCTTTTCTCCCCATCAAACAAACCATTTTTGATACAAAAGGCTTCTTTGAACAATACGAAATCAAAAGCCTGATCCTGAACCCTGCCTTTGTACCCGATGAATTTAGTGAGGGATATAAGGATTATAAGTTTTAAATTGCACCATGCATCAGGTTCGAGCCAAAAAGAATTTAGGACAGCATTTTCTGAAAGATCCGGAAATTGCGAATGAAATTGCAACAGCTCTTGAGCCGGAAGGCCGGTACAAAGATGTACTTGAAATCGGACCGGGTATGGGAATCCTTACCGGATTTCTTTTTTCGAGAGAAGACATCCGTTGCAAAGCATTGGATATCGATGATGAATCAATTGAGTATCTAAGGAATCATTTTCCTTTCAGACAGAACGATATTATACACGATGATTTTCTGAAAGCCGACCTCAGTAAACTTTTCCCTGCGCAATTCGCCATCATCGGAAATTTCCCCTATAACATTTCATCACAGATCTTATTCAAAGTCTTGGATTACCGCGACCGGATTCCGGAAGTAGTTGGAATGTTTCAAAAGGAAGTCGCCGAACGTATTGCCGGAAACCCGGGTAGCAGAGATTATGGTATTCTCAGCGTTTTTATACAGGCATGGTATGAGGTGAAACTCATTATGCAGTTAAACGAAAATGATTTTTCTCCGCCGCCGAAAGTGAAATCCGCCGTACTTCGGTTTGAACGAAAGGAGAATTTTAAGCTTCCTTGTGATGAGAAACTATTTCGGACTGTGGTGAAGGCTGCATTTAATCAGCGCAGGAAGACATTACGTAATGCGATGACATCAGTAGTCGGTAAGGAAAACGCTGACAAGATTCCATTCTCCGGTCTGAGAGCAGAAGCGTTAACGTGGCAGCAATTTACTGAACTGACGAATTTCGTCGCTGCATTGAAAACAAGCGGAGGTGAACAATGAAAATTCTTTTTATTGATACTGTTCATCCATTTCTGAATGATGCTCTCGCAAATGACGGCCACCATTGTGTTGCTGCTCACGAATTTTCTTTGCCTGCCATTATTGAACAATTAAAGGATGCAGATGGAATAGTCATTCGCAGCAGGATTCTCATTGACAAAAACATCCTTGATCACGCGCCGCAATTGAAATTTATTGCAAGGGCGGGAGCGGGGATGGAGAGCATTGATACGGAATATGCAGCTTCAAAAGGTATTGCCTGTATGAATTCACCGGAGGGAAACCGAAATGCAGTTGGAGAACATTCACTTGGAATGTTATTATCACTTTTCAATAATCTGAATCGTGCCGATCAGCAGGTTCGACATGGAAAATGGATTCGCGAAGGGAATCGCGGTCATGAACTCGAAGGTAAAACAGTTGGCATCATAGGCTATGGAAATATGGGTAACGCTTTTGCTTCGAAGCTCAAAGGCTTTGAATGCAAAGTGCTGGCATATGATAAATACAAATCAGGATTCGGAAACGAATTCGTAAAAGAGGCAACGCTTGCAGAACTTTTCGAATCATGCGATGTAGTGAGCCTGCATGTGCCACTCACAAATGAAACAAACTATTTAGTCAATAGCCAATTCATTTCGCACTTTAGAAAACCATTCTGGTTAATTAATACTGCACGTGGCAAATGCGTTTCCATTGCTGATCTGGTTGCTAATTTGAAATCGGGGAAAATCCTTGGAGCCTGTCTCGATGTTTACGAATACGAGGATACTTCATTCGAAAAATTCAGCATTGAATCTGCCGGACTTTCTTCTAACCCCGACTGGCAGTATCTCACTTCCGCCGAAAATGTGATTCTTACTCCTCACATTGCAGGATGGACGTTCGAATCGCACCAGAAAATTTCTGAGGTGTTGTATTCGAAAATAAAAAATGTGATCTTGTAGTTTGCGCAGTGCCGCAACAGGTGGGAAAGAATTACCACTTAGTCACAGAGACACGGAGAATCATAGAGCTACTATACCGGGGGCTTGTAATTTTTTGTTATAAAGAGAATTGAAGTCTCTAATGTTTCAAACCTCAAAGGTGCCTTAAAACTAATTTGTGAAGGTTTTGAAGTAATAATAAATACTCCGAAATCGGGAAAGAAGCCAAACACTGTATAAAATAGAGCCTGTAATTAGTAGTGTATCGGAAAATGCTATTCTTCTAATGGATAGAACAACACAAAGTGCGAAAAACAATTCGAATGCAATTTGTTTTGTTCTATAACCGGAACTGTCCATCGCATCAATTGTATTCTTCCGATTTTTTAAATGATTATTAATCCAAAAAGCTGCTGATAGCCACCAGATACTACAAATCGCAAAGATGACAAGTAATAATTCGTAATTCCTGTTATGATTAAAGTGTGCATAGGAAAGTGTAAAGAATCCAATTGCTGCCGCAATTCCATTTCTGAAAAATTTATTTCGATAAAATTTAGCCATCTTATTCATGCAGGAAGTTTATTGTCATAGGTTTGCTCAGGATCGAATTTAGGGCAATAATTTTGTTTGCGCAAGCCTGTATGTTATTTCAAAAAGGAATTTAGTGAACCTGAAAATTCCAATTCTCATTCAAAAGTATCTTAATACTGAGTCTGAAAGTTGAAGTAATTTAAGAGCAGGCAAAGAGTGAAATTAGTGAAAATTTTGGGTAAAGATTGATAGCGTATTTCCCTTTTATGTAAGACCAAGACCATCTCCGTGATTTCAATTTAAATTTCCGTGATTTCAGTGGGAAAAAATTACCATTTAGTCACAGAGACACGGAGATTATTTATTCCGCTAAAACCACCTGCGCTGTTTGCCGGCTTCTTTGTTCGAGTAGTACTTTGCGGCCTTTGATGAGCTGCTCAATTGTGGAAGGATAATAATGACGAACTGTTACAAGCTTTAAATCGCTATTGTAAAGTACACGGAATTCATTTTTCAACTCATCAAGCAATGCAGGAATCTTGTACGGATCATTGTCAACGCAAACAGAAAAACTGACAGCCGAATTCTGCATCAGATTGATCTTGATCTTATGTTTTGCAAATATTCCGAAGATCATACTCATACTTTCTTCGGCTATGAATGAAAAGTCTTTCGAAGAAATGGAAAACAGTATCTGATCGTCCTTGTAAATGAAACATGGAACCAATGGCTTGGTAGCCTGATAATTCCCAATGCTTGTTCCTTTGTCGGCCGGAGCTTTAAAAGAACACACACGCAATGGAATGTTTTTATTTTCCAGCGGCTTGATCGTCTTCGGATGAATTACAGTGGCTCCGTAATAAGTCAATTCAATGGCATCGTGATAGCTGATCTGGTCGAGTTTCATAGCGTCATCGCTGCGCTTTGGGTCGGCACTCATGACACCGCTGACATCCTTCCAGACAATCATCTCCTCTGCATTCAGACAAAAGCTGAGAATCGCTGCCGTATAATCAGAACCTTCACGGCCCAGCGTGGTTGTGAAATTCTCAGATGTGCTTCCGATGAAACCTTGTGTGAGTACGATGTCGGTTTTTTCAAGCAGAGCAGGGATTTTAGTGCCAACTAATTTTGTGGTCAGGTCCCAGTCCACTTTTCCTTCTCTGTAAGTGTTATCAGTAAACAGAACATCGCGAATGTCTAACCATGTGTTTTTTACTCCTGCTAAATTCAGGTACGCGCTCACAATTTTTGTACTAATCAATTCACCTTGCGAAACAATCTGATCGTAATAGAAGCCGTATTCGCGTGTAGGTTCATCTTCGAGCACCCAGTCAATTTCAACAAAAGAATTTTCTACATCTCCATAGATTTCATCTCCTGCTTTGAAACCGAGATGATCTATGATGTCGGTATGGAAGGTTTTAATTTCATCGAGCAATGCTCGTACATCCCCATCCTTTTTCATATACGCAGAAACAACTTTCTCTAATGCATTTGTGGTTTTTCCCATGGCAGAAACCACAACGGCAAGTTTTTGCTTTTTGAAAAGTGTAAGTATTTGTGCAACGTTCTTCACAGCCGTTGCATCTTTTACCGATGCACCGCCGAATTTGAAAACCTTGATTGTTGATTTGGGTATTGATTGATTTGTTTTTCCGTAAGCTTGCAATCGAGCCATTCAGCGTCAATCTTTGCTCCGACTTTTTTGTAAAAGTCAATAGCAGGAGTGTTCCAGTCGAGTACCTGCCAGTGAACCTGTTTTGCACCGATATGTTTGGCTTCTTCCATATAGGCGTCAAAGAGCTTTTTTCCGATACCTTTTCCACGCATGTGTTCAGTGACGATCAGATCGTCGAGATACAAACCTTTGCCTTTCCAGGTGGAATATTTTATGAAATAAAGTGCGATGCCTACAATCCTTCCGTCAACTTCTGCTACATGAAATTCGAAGACCGGTTTTTTCCCGAATCCGTCTTCCTCCATTTCTGAAATCGTATTGGTAACTTCCTTCGGTGCTTTTTCAAACATCGCTAACTCGCTCACGAGATGGTGAAGCGAAGTGATGTCTTCCTTTCTTCCTTTCCGTATGATCACTTCCATTTTAATAAAGATTTCTGACGCGAATAGTATGTTTTACTTTACGCAATTCTTCCAAAACGCCGGGAGATGTGTTTTTATCAATGTCAAGTACCACATAACCGATGGCGTTATTTGTTTTGAGGTACTGTCCAAGGATGTTGACATTCATGTGTGAAAGCAAACCGTTAATCTCACTCAATACGCCGGGTACATTTCTGTGAATGTGTAATAGACGATGTGTGTCTTGTTGCACCGGTAAACTCAAAGCGGGAACGGAAAGCGATCCTGTAGAAGAACCGGATTCTAAAAAGTTGATCAGTTTTCCCGCTACGTCAATGCCAATGCTTTCCTGTGCTTCAGCCGTTGATCCGCCGATGTGCGGAGTGATGATAACATTCGGAACATTCTGAACCGGCGTCACAAATTTTTCCTGATTGTTTTTTGGTTCGTATGGAAAAACATCGACAGCTAAACCCCGTAAATGATTTTGTTCCATGCTTTCTTTCACTGCATCGAGATCCACGACTTCGCCGCGACTGTAGTTTATCAGCATGGCACCTTTTTTCATCTGAGAAAGACGTTTGGCGTCGATCAGATTTTTTGTTGAATCCAGGCCGGGAACATGCAATGTCACGATATCAGATTGCTGGAGCAGCTCTTCGAGTGAACGCACAGCCATAGCATTGCCAAGACTTAGTTTTGGTTCAATGTCGTAAAAGATCACTTTCATTCCCATATTCTCAGCAAGAACTGAGACCTGTGAACCGATATGTCCGTAGCCGACGATACCCAATGTTTTTCCCCGAACTTCAAAACTTTCGGTTGCATCTTTCAACCACAAACCTTTGTGAGCCGCTTCGCTTTTTTCAAAAACGCGACGCATCAAATTGATGCAATGTGCTATCACTAATTCAGCGACCGAACGTGTGTTGGAAAAAGGTGAATTGAAAACAGCAATGCCATTGTCAATTGCACTTGCCATTTCAATTTGATTGGTACCGATGCAAAATGCACCCACTGCTAAAAGTTTTTCTCCGGCATCCAGCACTTTTTTGGTGAGCTGTGTCTTGGAACGGATGCCGAGAAGATGTACTTGTGAAATTCTTTTCAGAAGGTCTTCTTCGCTCATTGCACCTTTTGCAGTTTCAAGATCGGTGTATCCGGCTTCTTCAAACATTCGGATGGCAGCAGGGTGAACGCCTTCAAGTAAAAGAACTTTTATTTTTTCTTTCGGAAAGCTGGTCGCAGTACTCATGATAGAGGGGTGTTCAGGTGGGCGAAGATATTGTTTTTCGGGGGAAGAGGGGGAAGGTTATGTTGTGCAATGAATTCTTTTTTACCACTGAGAACACTTAGGAACACAGAGATTCACTAAGTCTATATACTACTTACTACTTACTACTTACCACTTACTCTAAAGCATTGTAATATAATTAGATAGCGATCAAAACCATCCATTTTCAGCCAATTATTACATTTGCACCCACAATCACTTACTATGAACAAAGTTATTACCCTCGGACAATTTATTATCGAACGTCAGGCTGATTTCCCATATGCCAAAGGGGAGCTTTCTCGCTTACTTCGTGATATTGGTATTGCGGCAAAGATTGTAAACCGTGAAGTCAACAAAGCAGGTTTGGCGGACATTCTTGGTGAGTACGGAACGATCAATGTTCAGGGTGAAACAGTAAAGAAACTGGATGTTTTTGCAAACGAACAATTCATTGCTGCACTTTCTGCCGGTGGCGAAACGTGTGCTGTTGCTTCAGAAGAAAACGAAGGACTCGTGCAAATCGATAATGTTGTAAGCAAGAATGCAAAGTATGTTGTTTGTGTGGACCCGCTTGATGGATCTTCAAATATTGATGTGAATGTTGCCATCGGAACCATCTTCTCGATTTATCGTCGAACTTCTTTCAGCGGAATTGTAGAAGAGAATGATTATTTGCAAAGAGGTACAGAGCAAATCGCTGCCGGTTATGTTATCTACGGATCTTCAACGATGCTCGTGTACACTACAGGAAAGGGAGTAAACGGATTTACACTTGACCCAAGTATCGGGGAGTTCTGTTTGTCGCACCCTGATATGAAATGCCCGCGCAACGGAACAATCTATTCCATCAACGAAGGAAATTACGTTCACTTCCCTGACGGAGTGAAACAATATATCAAATACTGTCAGGTAGAAGACAGCAAAACAACCCGCCCGTATTCATCACGCTACATTGGTTCACTCGTAGCTGATTTTCATCGGAACCTTCTCAAAGGCGGTATCTTCATTTATCCATCTACGCTGAAATCTCCTAAAGGGAAACTTCGTCTCTTGTACGAATGCAATCCTTTGGCTTTTATCATCGAACAAGCCGGAGGAAAAGCTTCCGATGGCTTCCGCCGAATTCTGGATCTTCAACCAACATCTTTACACCAACGCACTCCTCTCTTCATCGGCTCTGCCGACATGGTCAACATGGCCGAAGAGTTTATGGCGAAGTATTCGCAGGTGGAGACGAAGTAGTTGCTTAGATGCTTGGATGCTTAGTTGCCTAGATGCTTGGTTTTCCGGTTGTCAGGTGATTTGCTAGTCATTTATCTTTATCCGGATCGCCCCATTTTTTTTAAAAGAAATTGGAATTTAAATTTAGCAACCAAGCAACCAAGCATCTAAGCAACCAGGCAACCAAGCAACCAAGCAACCAAGCAACCATTATTCTCCTTACTTTCGCCCCCAATGGATCGTAATCAATTGCTGGGATATTATACATCCCGGCCTGCCGTCGTTGGGGTTATCGGAAGATTAAATGCAGGGGGAGAGCAGCATATGCATCTGGAAGGGCTTTCGGGCTCGGCGGATGCAGTGGTGCTGGCTGCGATTTGCTCGCAGATTGAAAAACCGCATGTTATTCTTTTAAATGATAAAGAAGAAGCAGCGTATTTTCTAAATGACCTTGAGTCGTTGCTTGAACAGGATAGAATTCTGTTTTTTCCTGCGTCCTACAAACGTTCATTTCATATCGCCGAAACGGATAATGCAGGAATTCTGAGCAGAGCTGAAGTGCTTAGTCGGTTGAATAAATCATCTCCTGTCGTCGTGGTTACTTATCCTGAAGCAATCGCTGAAAAAGTGGTGACGAGGAGAAATCTTGAGCTCAACTCCATTACACTGAGAGTGGGCGAAAAGATGTCGACGGATTTTATCAATGAGTTTCTTCTCCATCACGAATTTGAAAACGTCGATTTCGTAGCACAGGCCGGTGAGTTTTCCGTTCGTGGCGGTATTATCGATATCTATTCCTTCGCCAATGAACTTCCGTATCGTATCGAGTTTTTTGGCGATGATGTGGAAAGCATCCGAACATTTGATCCGGGAACGCAATTGTCGGTTCAGGCTATGAATCACATTACGATCATTCCGAATGTGCAAACGAAATTGCTTGAAGATAGCCGAACTTCCTTCCTGGATTTTATTCCGAATGATTGTGTAGTATGGACAAAAGACCTTTCTGCAGGAATAGAATATCTGAATGTCAGTCTTTCGAAACTGAAAACAGATGTGGAGGAAAATAAGAGTTACGAGTCTTCGAAAATTGACGAAATATTTGATTCTCCTGAAATCATCGAAGAAAAACTTCAAACACGTGCAACGGTTGAATTTGGAAAGCGTCATCATTTCAAGGGAGGCGAGTCGTATTCTTTTTCTACTTCACCGCAACCGTCGTTCAATAAAAATTTTGATTTGCTCATTACCAACTTCAAGGAAAATCAGTCGAAGAAAATCAAGAATATCATCTTCGCCGACTCTGCCAAACAGGTTGAACGTTTGTATGCCATCTTCGAAGATCTGGAAAAGAAGAAGGGAATTTCTGCCAAAGTTGAATTCACTACGCTGCTGCTTTCATTACACGAAGGATTTATTGATCATGATCTGAAACTTGCGTGCTATACGGATCACCAGATTTTTGACCGCTATCATCGTTTCAGACTAAAGAAAAATTACAGCCGAAATGAAGCGCTGACAATTAAAGAACTTTCATCACTCAAGCCGGGTGATTACGTGACACACATTGATCATGGTGTCGGCCGCTTTGCAGGGTTGGAAATGATCATGGTTAATGACAAGCCGCAGGAAGCAGTGCGTTTGATTTATAAAGACAATGATATTCTTTATGTAAGCATTCATTCACTCCATCGTATTGCGAAGTATACAGGGAAAGACGGAACAACACCTTCTTTACACAAGTTGGGAAGTGCAGCTTGGGCAACTCTCAAGCAGAAGACGAAGAAGAAGGTTAAAGATATTGCTAAAGACCTTATTGCTCTCTATGCAAAGCGAAAGGCGACCAAGGGTTTTGCTTTCAATAAAGATACTTATCTGCAGAATGAACTTGAAGCAAGTTTCATTTATGAAGATACTCCTGATCAGGTTAAATCAACTCGTGATGTAAAACGAGATATGGAACGTGAGTATCCGATGGACCGGCTTATTTGCGGCGATGTCGGTTTCGGGAAAACTGAAATTGCCGTTCGTGCGGCATTTAAAGCAGTGACTGATGGAAAGCAAGTTGCTGTTTTAGTTCCTACAACAATTCTTGCTTTACAGCATTACAATACTTTCCGGGACCGGTTAAAGGAATTTCCTTGCACGGTGGATTACATCAATCGATTCAAATCTGCAGCAAAGCAGAAGGAAACCATTGAGCGCCTCACTGAGGGGAAAGTAGATATTATTATCGGTACTCACAGGATTCTCAGCAAGGACATCAAGTTCAAGGACCTTGGTTTGATGATTATCGATGAAGAACAAAAATTTGGTGTTGCTGCTAAGGAAAAACTGAAAGCCTTACGAGTAAATGTAGATACGCTCACGCTAACGGCAACGCCAATTCCGCGTACATTGCAGTTTTCACTGATGGGTGCGCGTGATTTGAGTATAATTACAACGCCACCTCCTAATCGTCATCCGGTGACGACAGAATTGCATACCTTCAATGAGAAGGTGATTAAGGAAGCCATCGAGTATGAAGTGTCGCGCAATGGACAGGTTTTCTTCGTTCACAATCGCGTGCAGGATATTCATGACATCTCCGGATTAATTACCAAACTGTGTCCGGGAATGAGAGTAGCTGTCGGCCATGGACAAATGGACGGAGATAAACTCGAAGAAATTTTACTTGCCTTTATTGACGGAGAATATGATGTTCTGGTTGCTACTACAATTATTGAATCAGGACTTGATATTCCAAATGCAAATACGATCATCATCAATCAGGCACAAAATTTTGGATTGAGTGATTTACATCAGATGCGCGGACGTGTCGGCCGTTCAAATAAGAAAGCATTCTGCTATTTGCTCACTCCGCCAATGACTGTGCTGACGAATGAAGCCAAACAACGATTGCGAGCCATTGAGGAATTCTCAGATCTTGGCTCCGGTTTCAATGTGGCCATGCGCGACTTGGATATACGAGGCGCCGGAAATCTGCTCGGCGGAGAGCAGAGTGGATTTATTTCAGAAATCGGTTTCGAGATGTACCATAAAATTCTGGATGAAGCCATTCATGAATTGAAAGAAAATGAATTCGCCGATTTGTTTGCCGAAGAAATCAAAGACAGGAAATTTGTTTCCGATTGTCAGATCGATACGGATATGGAAATTCTACTTCCGGCAGATTATGTGAATTCTGTTACTGAACGATTGATATTATATAAAGAACTCGATAGCCTATCTAACGAAGATCAGTTGCAGAATTTCACTGAGAAATTACGCGATCGTTTCGGTGCCTTACCTAAGCCTGCACAAGAGCTTTTGGCTACCATCAGACTTCGCTGGGCTGCAGAGAAACTTGGGTTTGAAAAAATTCTTTTAAAGAATGGAAGATTCATCGGCTACTTTGTGAGCAATCAGGTTTCGCCTTTTTATCAGTCGGAAGTTTTTACAGGTATTCTGAAATATGTTCAGAAGAATTCTTCGAAAGTCAGATTGAGAGAAGAAAAATCAAAACTTTCACTTTCCGTAAAAGATATTGAATCGGTAGATGCAGCGAATAATTTTTTACTGGAGTTGCTGGGGAGAGGGGTGTAAACAGAAGATTTTTTACCACAGAGTTCACAAGGTTCACAGAGGATCACAAGGCCAGATTGAGTTGACCAACCTCCGGGGTTTCAAAAATACTTTCTGTGGTTGAAGCTTGCCTCGTTGCGGCGAGTGGAAAAATTAGAGCTACTTAATTATTCAACGTAATCTTTATCACCCCTTCCGCCAATTCGAAAATAACAAGTTTGCCATCTACAGAATAAGAACCACCTCCTTCAATAGAAGTAGGCGTAGAGCGGAGTGGAAGCATTATGGCTAAACCTTCCATGCGTTTTGGAACATTGACTGTAACGACACGTTTGCCGCCGACATAATTCACATCAACCGTCACTTCATTGCGTGCAGCCCACCATAAACCAAAATCACGAATGGTGCCGATCCATGCAACGTCTTTCATGGCCTTTACAAATTGTTCTTCCACTTTCCAGCCTTCCTGATTCGGGTGAACCTGGCCGATGTAGCATCCACCGTAACGTGAAATTTTCTTTGCAAGCTTCAATGCAGACTGTAAACGGGCTTCAGCATTAAATGGCGGTACTTCATCGTCGTCTGTTACAGGAAATTCAAAAGCATCTGTTTCTGAATCGTACTCGCGATTGAAATTCATTTGGAATGGAAAGTGTGTCAACGTTGCATTTGCAGGTACAGAAGAACTGAAACGATAACCGCTCGCCAATAAGCTTTGCGGATATGTAAATGGTGTGTACAGGTAAGGCGAACGGAATGCTGATGTATTATTGCCCGGCAGATAATGATCAAGCAGGAAACGACTCACCCGCATTTCACCGAAGATGCTACCATGGTATGTCTTTTCGTAGGCCATTACATACGGACGGTAATCAGAATAAATTTCTTCTCCGCTTCCTTGTTCGAACTGATCAAACAACGGAGATCCGCAAACGGAATTGCTTTGAATGTCCATGCCGGCAGCAGAAATCTCTTTCAGCTTTTTAAAATCATCGTCACTGAAAAGAATAGCGTCCCGGGAATCGTTGATGTATTGTGTCTGGATGAAATAAGACGAATGTATATTCAACGCCTTCTCTTTTTTTGCAAAGTCAGGTGCTTGAGTAAATGCTTTTTTGAAGTTGATGTTATGCGTAATACAGACGGCCAGATCCTTATTGTAAGGAACACTGCAAACATATGCTGCATCGCGATTGCTGTCAATATAAATGTTTTTTATCAGTCGAAGAAGAACGTCAATCGTTGGTTCGAAATGATTCTGCGGAGAGCGGTTGAAATCTTCGTGACGGATATTATGACCTTTCAGAATCAGAAATCCAATATCGAAACCGATAGCATATGCACGTCCATTTTCATAAAAGCGTTGGGTTATGGCAGCTGATTTATCTTCATAAGTAGCAATTGGAGGTAATTTTGATTTTGAATAACTGTAAGTGCCAATAGTTTCCTTAAAACGTTCTTTATTTCCAATTGAAATATGAGTCTCTTTTGCTTCTTTGAATTCTCCGGTGATACTTGAAGTAGAATCGCGATTGATAATGATTTCAAAATGTTGCTTACTCGGAACCGGTTCTTCAAAACCGAACACTTCATTGAGTGCTCCCAAAACCTGTGTGCCGATAATAGTTCCTCCGTTGCGCGGATAAGCTGCCAATGCCTGCAAAGCATCCGGTGAAAGCGCTGCTCCGGAAATAACAGGATAAACAAGCATCACCTTGCTTTCGATGGCACGGTGGTAATCGGTTGTAATTGTAAATGGAACGCCGATTGATTTCAGGCCGTGTGCAAGACCAAGCCAGGGCGCAGTAGTGTCGGTGAGTAAAATAGTGAGGCGGCTGCTTGAGCCTTCAGCATATTTTCTCCAGGATGTAGTTACGTGTTGAGCAAAAACGGATTTGTCTTCCGGACCTTTCACACCATTGGCAATGAAAATATCTTTCTTTCCAACATCGTAAGTTTCAGGGAAGTCGTTGTTTTTTAAAGTACCGATCTCGTCGCCTTGCTTATCCGATCCGCAACCGGACCAGAGAAGCATAAAAAATGATGAGAAAATCAATATTCCCGCTCGCCAATAATTTATTTTCATGTTCAGGTGGTGACAGCAAACTCAATTTTCAGCGCTGTTTCGCAAACATATTAAAAAAAGCTTATTCCCGAACCCGCGATTTGCCAACATTTCAGCCTCTTTTCAGGAAAAGCCTGAATTCGGAATTTCTTAATTGCTCCTGATTGCATCTACCGGATTCATAATCGCCGCCATTATCGCCGGTATAATTCCGCTCAGGATTCCGATAGTGGCACTGATGCCCAAACCGATGACGACGTTACCGGGTGAAAGGACTACCGACATGCCGGCAGCCAATGAAACAATAACCGATAAGACAAAAACCAAGAGCAAGCCCAACAATCCGCCGAATAAGCAAAGGGCAATCGATTCAAAAAGGAATTGGAGAAGGATAAAATAATTCTTTGCTCCCAGTGATTTCTGGATGCCGATGATATTGGTCCGCTCTCTTACGGAAACGAACATAATGTTCGCCGTTCCAAAGCCTCCGACGAAAATGCTGAAGCCGCCAATGATCTTACCGGCCATACCAAGAATCAGAAATAATTGTTCAAGGCTGCCTGATAAAAGGCTGATTTCATTCAGAGAGAAATCGTCGGATTCTCCGGGCTTGAGACTGTGCATGGTTCGCAATGCTCCGCGCAATTCGTCTTTCATTTCTTCCAACTCGATGCCGTCTTTGGCCTTGACAATAATGTATGGATCGAAATCTCTGGAGTGGAAGTTGACCAGATTACGGGCAAAATTCATTGGTACTAAAACGTAGTTGTCGAGAGAGTTATCGAAAGTACTGGTGCCTTCTTTATTCAGAACACCCACGATTGTGAGCTTAAAGCCGTGAACAGTAATCTCTTTACCCAAACCGTTATTTGCAGGAAAAAGCGCTGAGTTTACATCGGATCCGATAATTGCCAGAGGCCTACCGCCGGCAAGGTCGGCATCGGTAAAAAAGCGTCCATCCACTAAATCAAGATTACGAACCTGATCGAATTCCTCGCTTACACAACTTACATTGATATTTTCAATCGAAGAGCTCTTGTATTTTACGACCTGACCATTGATATCGGCAGCATAAGCCATAGCCTGATCGGTCGTAGTCCGGTGTCGCAAGTCGATCACTTCACGGTATGAAGGTACAGGCCTGTTCATGTACTTCCACCATGGATATTCGCCATCACCTTCAGGTACCCATGGCCATTTCTGGACGTAGACAACGTTTTTGCCGAGCGACTGAATGTCGCTTTTGATTTTATTCTCCAATGCATCAGTTGCCGTGAAGACGGCGATGATCAGGAAAATGCCGATGGTAATACCGAGAAGCGATAGAATCGTCCGCAGTTTATTTACCCGCAAGGCTTCGAAAGCAAATAAAAAGCTCTCCCGAAAAAGGCGAAGAAAGATTGAAAAGTGACTCGTTCCGTTTGACACGATGCAAATGTAAAACTCTGGGGGAAATGGGAGGTGGGGTTAACAGAAATTAACCGAAACCTTGGGAAGTAAGTAGTAAGTAGTAATTAGTAAGTAGTGAGAGGTAGGTGGTTATTGATTGGGGTCGAATTCAGCATTAGGGTTTGAAATCTGATTAGTGATCGCTCACAGCATATTTTTATCTCTTATCCCTGATTTCTTATCCCTCATTTCTTATCCCTGATCTCTTATCCCTGATCTCCAATCTCTAATCTCTAATCGCCGATCGCCAATCACTGATCACCGATCACCGATCGCCGATCACCGATCACTGATCACCGATCACCGATCACCGATCGCCGATCACTGTTCACTGTTCACTGATCTCAAATCGCCAGTCGCCAATCCCCTGTCTTCTCTCCGAAATTATTTCCTACTCCCCGCATCTGCGGCTCTTAATTTTCCTAAAATTGCGCTTCAATTTCAATGGGGATGAAAGACGAAAAAAAGATCAATAGCGCACTTATTTCAGTTTATTATAAAGACAATCTGGAGCCGATCATCCGGAAGCTGCATCAACTTGGGGTAACGTTGTATGCAACCGGTGGTACGCAGGAGTTTATTGAGAAATTGGGTTTGCCTGTGGTGCCTGTGGAGAACCTTACTGATTATCCTTCCATCCTCGGTGGAAGGGTTAAAACACTTCATCCCAAAATCTTTGGTGGCATTCTCAGCAGACGTGAAAATGCAAGTGATGTTGCCGAAATGGAAAACTTTCAGATCCCGGAAATTGATCTCGTCATCGTTGATTTGTATCCATTCGAAGAAACCGTAAAAAGTGGAGCCGATGAACAAAGTATCATCGAAAAAATAGATATCGGAGGAATTTCCCTCATCCGTGCGGCTGCAAAAAATTTCAGCGATGTGCTGATTATTCCTTCCAGAGATCAGTATTCGTTTTTGAATGAAATTCTCGAACGAAAAGAGGGGAAAAGTTCTTTGTCGGACCGAAGACTTATGTCGGCTTATGCTTTTGCAACCTCATCCAACTACGATACTGCCATCTTTAATTACTTCAACCGTACAGCAGAAATCAATGTTTTCCGTCAGAGTTTGAATAAAGGCCGTACACTTCGATATGGTGAAAACCCGCATCAGAAGGGATATTTTTTTGGCGACTTCGAAGCCATGTTTGATCAGTTGAACGGGAAAGAAATTTCATACAATAATCTGCTCGATATTGATGCTGCATGTAATCTGATCGGTGAATTCTCAGAACCTACAGTCGTCATCATCAAACACAATAACGCCTGCGGCCTTGCCAGTCGTTCTTCACTCAGCGCAGCCTGGGATGATGCTCTGGCAGGAGACCCGGTGTCAGCTTTCGGTGGAATTATCTGTGTCAATGGCAAAGTGACAGATGATGTGGCTGCGAAAATGAATCAGCTTTTCTTCGAAGTCCTTATTGCACCTGACTTCGATAAAGCAGCTCTGGATATGCTGATGACAAAGAAGAACAGAATAATTCTTCGTCAGAAAAATTTCGAAAATCAAGCTGTCCAGTTCCGTACAGTACTCAATGGAATTTTATCTCAGGACAAAGACAATAAAACCGAGTCTGCATCCGATATGAAGCCGGTAACGAAAGTGCTTCCGACTTCTTCGCAGATCGCAGATATGGTTTTTGCCAATAAAATTGTGAAGCATACAAAATCGAATACGATTGTACTTGCACGCAACGGACAATTGCTGGCCAGCGGAACAGGACAAACTTCACGTGTTGATGCTTTGCAGCAGGCTATTGCCAAAGCAAAACACTTCGGCTTCGATTTGAACGGCGCTGTAATGTCAAGCGATGCCTTCTTCCCGTTTCCGGATTGTGTGGAGATTGCCGATAAAGCCGGAATCAAAGCCGTCGTTCAGCCGGGAGGATCGGTAAAAGATGAGGAGTCGGTGCGTTATTGTGATGAACACGGAATGGCCATGGTCATGACCGGTACTCGTCACTTTAAACACTAAAATTCTGCCTTTCAGTAAGTTGCAGCGGATTCCCGGGGAGCCAATTCTGTAATTTATCAACGCCTGAGTGAAGCAAAAAAATTCAGTATCTAAATCAATCAAAGCGAACCATCTACAAGGAATTGCGTAAGAGGTTCGTAGTATAATCTGACTAAATCTAACCTAATAACAAAAAATTGCGGAGGTTTTTCCTCCGGTTCAGCATGGGATTGTTCGACTTTTTAACTCAGGAAATTGCGATTGACCTTGGTACGGCCAATACACTGATCATTCATAACGATAAGGTCGTAGTGGATGAACCATCGATTGTTGCTATTGACCGTATGACCGGTAAAGTTATAGCGGTTGGCAAACAGGCAATGATGATGCACGGGAAAACGCATGAGAATATCAAAACGGTGCGTCCGCTGAAGGATGGTGTGATCGCCGATTTCGATGCTGCCGAGCACATGATCCGCGGAATGATTAAAATGCTTAGCCCAAAGGGAAGTTTGTTTACTCCTTCTCTGAGAATGGTGATCTGCATTCCTTCCGGTATCACTGAAGTAGAAAAGCGAGCTGTACGTGATTCAGCCGAACATGCCGGCGCTAAAGAAGTTTACCTTATTCATGAACCAATGGCTGCCGCAATCGGTATCGGAATCGATGTTGAAGAGCCAATGGGAAATATGATCATCGATATCGGTGGTGGTACCAGTGAAATTGCCGTTATCGCCCTGGGCGGTATTGTGTGCGACCAGTCAATCCGTGTTGCGGGCGACGGTTTCACCAACGACATCTGGGATTACATGCGCCGTCAACATAATATACTTATCGGTGAACGTTCTGCCGAACGAATCAAAATTGAAGTTGGTTCAGCGTTGCCGGAATTGGAAAACCCGCCGCCTGATTTTGCAGTGCATGGTCGTGACCTCATGACAGGTATTCCGAAAGAAATTACCGTGAGCTATTCTGAAATTGCACATGCACTTGATAAGTCCATCTCAAAAGTTGAAGAAGCGATTCTCAAAGCTCTTGAAATGACACCTCCTGAATTGTCGGCTGATATCTATCGTACCGGAATTTACCTGACCGGTGGCGGTGCATTATTGCGCGGACTGGATCAGCGAATTGCCATCAAAACGAAATTACCTGTTCACGTTGCTGAAGATCCGTTACGTGCCGTTGTACGCGGAACGGGAATCGCACTGAAAAATATCGGTCGCTTCAAGTTCCTCATTCCGTAACAGCATCTTTCAGCACGCTAATTTCTCCAAGGACTCTCGCCTGACGAATGCGTAATCTCTTTCTCTTCCTCTGGAAGTATAACTTTCTTATTCTTTTTCTTCTGCTGGAAACTCTGTGCGGTTACCTCATCGTTCAGAATAACAATTTTCAGCGCGCGAGTTTTATTAATTCAACCAATCAGGTTGCGACGAAAGTAAACTCTACCGTCAGCTCTATTACTGAGTATATCAATCTCCGCTTCACCAACGATGCCCTTTCGAGGGAAAATGCTGCTTTGCGCACAATGATGCCAAGCGTGTTTTACATCGACAGTGCCGTTCGCCGGAATGTGACGGATACAACATTGAATCAACAGTACACTTTTCTTACTGCTAAAGTCATAAATAACTCAACTAACCGGAGAAATAATTATCTCACACTCGATCGCGGAAGTAACCAGGGTGTAATGCCCGGACAAGGTGTTATCTGTCCACAAGGTGTAGTAGGTGTGGTGAAAGATGTTTCTGATCACTTCTGTACGGTCATGTCCTTTCTTCACAAGAGTTCAAAAATCAGTGCACGTATCAAACGAACGGAGTTCATCGGATCGATGCAGTGGGAGGGAATTGATGCCACTCACGGCACGCTCAGCGATATTGAAAATCATGTTAAGGTTCAAAAAGGAGACACCATCATCACTACGGAATTTTCCAAACGTTATCCTGAAGGTGTTTTAATCGGTATAGTTGATAAAGTTGAGTCGGGAAAGGGTAGTACTTTTCAGGATATCTCCGTGAAATTATCAACTGAATTCGGAAATCTTACTTACGTATACATCGTCAGCAATTTGTTTAAAGCAGAACTCGACTCCCTGGAAAAGCCGGTTGAAGAAGAGCAAAGAGCGCTGGAGGGCTCGGGCAGATGATTCTGAAGATTTCCCAGCACATAATGCGTTTTCTCATCCTGATTCTTCTTCAGGTCATGGTCTTAAATCATATTCAATTCAGCGGCTATATCAACCCGTACATTTATATCCTCTTTGTTCTGATGTTGCCGGTTGAAACACCGAAGTGGCTTTTACTTGTTATCGCATTTGCCACGGGACTGACAATCGATATGTTCAGTTCGAGCGGAGGTATACATGCTGCAGCAAGTGTTGTGGTTGCTTTTGCCAGACCGGGAGTGCTCCGGCTGATCGCACCACGCGACGGATACGAAAGCGAAACAAGACTCACACCGGGTGCCATGGGCTTCAAGTGGTTCATAACCTATGTAAGCATACTGGTTACATTGCATCATATCACTTATTTTTACGTTGAGGTTTTCCGTTTCAGTGAATTCTTTGTCACCCTGTGGAAAGCAATCCTGAATTCTGCAATCACCATCGCATTGATCATTATTGGTCTGTATTTATTCGGAAGATCTTCAAAGAGAAATGAGCGCATCATCGGGTAGGAAAAACGTTATCTATTTTATTTTTTTCTCGGTAGCATTCGTTTACCTGCTCCGCCTGTTTTACATGCAGGTAATCGATAAGAGCTACGAATTATCGGCCAACAACAATGTACTTCGCCTCGTCATCGATTACCCTTCCCGCGGTTTGATTTATGACCGGAACGGAAAATTGCTTGTTTATAATGAACCGGTATACGATCTCATGGTTATTCCCAAGCAGGCCAAGAATACCGACAGCCTTGAATTATGCAAACTGATTGGAATTACACCGGAAGATTATTCCGAAAAGTTCCGAAAAGCCAAACAATACTCGCCTGTAAAAGCATCCATTTTCGAAAAGCAGCTTTCAGTAACTACGTATGCTACTTTTCAGGAAATGCTGTATAAGTTTCCGGGATTCTTTGTGCAGCCTCGTACATTGAGAAAGTACCCTGATCCAATGGCTGCTCACCTTTTCGGTTACATCGGTGAGGTAGACACTTCAACCGTTCGGAAAAATCCATACTACCGCGAGGGTGACTACATCGGTAAAAGCGGAATTGAACAATCCTACGAAACTGTATTGCGTGGACAACGCGGTATCCGCCGGGTCATGGTGGATGTGTTTAACCGTGAAAAGGGGAGTTATCAGAATGGCGCATACGACACAGCTGCCATTGCCGGAGAAAGCCTGACGATTACACTCGATGCCGCTCTTCAAAAATATGGTGAGCAGTTGTTCCAGAATAAAGTTGGCGCTGTGGTAGCTATTGAACCTTCTACCGGTGAAATTTTAGCCTGTGTCAGTAATCCGTCTTATGACCCGAATTTGCTGGTAGGAAGAGAACGGACAAAAAATTATGCAAAGTTGTTATTCGAACCTACAAAGCCTTTGTTTAACCGCGCGCTGATGGCTTATTATCCGCCGGGATCAACCTTTAAATTAATCAATGACCTGATCGGCGAACAGGAAGGAGTCCTCTTTCCGAATACAGCTTACTATTGCGATGGTGCTTATCATATGGGATCTCAAACCGTAAAATGTGATGCCCGACACGGATCGATTGCTCTTGAATCTGCTATCTCACATTCATGTAACACCTATCATTGTTATGTCTTCAGAAGTATCGTTGATCAGAAAAAATATAATTCTACGGAAGAAGGATACCAGGCCTGGCGTAATCACGTGCTTACATTTGGAATCGGCAAACGATTGTTCAGTGATTTGCCTCAGGAATTGAAAGGTAATGTTCCTTCAGTAGAATATTACGACAAATATTTCGGCAAAGGGCGCTGGAGATCTTCAACCGTTGTTTCATTGTCTATCGGTCAGGGTGAGCTGGGAATTACGCCGCTTCAAATGGCTAATACAATGTGTATCATTGCTAATAAAGGATACTTTTATATCCCGCACATTGCGAAAAAAATCGGGAAGAATGCTCAACTTGAAAAGAAGTTTACTGAAAAGAATTTTACCGATGTGAATCCGCAGTACTATGATATTGTTATAAAGGGTATGGAGAGTGTGGTGGAGTCAGGTACAGCTGCCGGATCAAAAATCAAGGGAATTACCGTATGCGGTAAAACAGGAACGGCACAGAATCCGCACGGAAGAGATCACTCGCTTTTCGTAGGATTCGCTCCAATGGAAAATCCTAAAATCGCCATCGGTATCATGGTAGAAAATGGTGGATGGGGAGCCGATTGGGCAGCACCGATTGCTTCGCTGATGATTGAAAAGTATCTGACGGATTCGATTAGTCGTCCGGAACTTGAGAAGCGAATGCTGAACGGAGTTGTTGCTCCAAAGATTTATCAGGAGAAAAGAGAGGCTGCGAAAAAAGATACAACAGTAAAAGTACAGGCCGTAAAAGTGAGATCAATTAAAACATCCAACTGATGGGAAGAGATCAGCGAGGCATACTTCAGAATATTGACTGGGTCATGGTAGGAATCTTCCTGGCCCTGGTCTTCATCGGGTGGATGAATATTTACGCTGCCGTATTCAACGATGAACACCAGAGCATTTTCGACTTCACTCAGAACTATGGAAAGCAAACCATCTGGATTGCCTGTGCTCTTTTCATTGCTCTCATGATATTGGTAATCGACGGAAAGTTTTATGCGGCCTTCAGTTATCCGATATATATACTGATGTTGCTGTTGCTTCTTGCAACTTTCGCCTTCTCACACAATGTAAAAGGTTCCTATGGCTGGATTGATCTCGGGGCTTACAAATTGCAGCCTGCAGAGTTCGCCAAGTTTGCTACCAATATGGCTCTTGCCAAATATCTCAGCTCACTGGATATCAGAATTCAGGACCTGAAAACGAAAATAATATCCGGAATCATCATTGGCTTGCCGGCATTGATCATCCTTAAGCAAAATGATACAGGCTCAGCACTGGTATTCGGAGCATTCATTCTTGTTTTGTACAGAGAAGGTTTGTCGGGCAACATTCTCCTTCTCGGACTTGTTTCCGTTGCACTATTTGTACTGGCTTTGCTCGTAAAGAAAACAATACTACTGGGAATCATTCTCGGCATTGCACTGATCTTTTTGATGCTTATTCGCCGCAACAAGAAAAATATTATGATTGTTGCCGGTGCTGCACTGATAGCAGTTGGTATCGTTTATGGAGTAGATTATTTTTACAATCACATACTTCAGGAGCACCAGCGGACTCGTATTGATGTTTTGCTCGGGAAAGAAATTGATCTCAAAGGAGCAGGCTATAATGTGGCTCAAAGTAAAATTGCCATCGGCAGCGGAGGTTTTTTCGGGAAAGGCTATTTGCAGGGGACACAAACGAAATATGAATTCGTGCCTGAGCAAAGTACCGATTTTATCTTCTGTACTGTTGGAGAAGAGTGGGGATTTCTGGGAAGTGTAGTGGTTATCGGGTTATTTGTTGCACTCCTGTCACGCATTATATATGTAGCCGAACGACAGCGATCACCTTATTCGCGTATCTATGGCTATGGTGTGGCCTGCATTCTGTTTGTACACCTGATGATCAATATCGGAATGACGATCGGACTTGCACCTGTCATTGGAATCCCGCTTCCATTCTTTAGTTACGGAGGGTCTTCACTCTGGTCATTCACCATCCTTTTATTTATATTCATCAAATTGGATGCATACCGATTGCAGATTTTGAGATAAAAAACGGCCTGCTTCATCTGTCAGGGAAAGCCTGACAGTTTTACGACAATCAGCAGGGGTCTTCGGTTTATATTTATCTAACCAATTCAAAAAACCATGACCAGAAAACTTACTCTCTTTGCTTGCCTGTTTGCCGGGATGGCACTCATGCAATCTTGCACTAAAGAAACCGACAGTCAGGCGACGGTTTCTGATCAAACTTTGTCACGCATGGCATCCGATAACTCCGGATTTACATATATGCCTGCAAGTACGATGAGTACTTCGAAAATTAAAATGAATTCAATTGCTGCTGCTGCACGCTCTACCGGAAATTACCCGAGCAATTCAATGATCGTAAAAGAAAAATACGATGCTCAGGGAACCCTTACCGGTTACGATATCATGTACCGCTCTTCTGCTGATCATAATTCTTCCGGCGGCTGGGTATGGACTTCTTCCGATGTACATGGAAATATTACTTACGGTTCAGAAAACAGAGGGGCCAGTTGCCAAAACTGCCACTCTTCTCAAGGCTTCGTGTCCAGATATTAGGACAATGTGTTTTTATGTGGTAGGTTGTAAAAGCATCCCCTCTCTCCCGGGATGCTTTTTTTTATTTCTGAGATTAGCGTAGTACTGAGGCAAAAGCATTGATTAGTGAGTAGTAATTAGTAATTAGTGAGTAGTAATTAGTAATTAGTGAGTAGTAATTAGTAATTTGTGACTATTGTTGGTCCGGAGGGAGAGACAGAATACCGTGAGAAACAGTGTGAGAAACAGACTTTTGTAACCAAGGGCATTGTACTGAAAAATAGTTGGTGACTTTATCCAAACTAATTTCTTAAACTTCCGCA
>JAXLTM010000019.1:0-62052 GCA_046330055.1 Bacteroidia bacterium
CGAAATAAATTTTTAAGAACTCTTTATTAGACGACTCTGTTGCCACAATCATAGTCAGAATGTTGATTTTGTTGTTCCAGCGAAAAGATGCATACCGAAGCAAATCAAATGTATTTACATATTTCTTAAAAGAGACTAATGTATCACTTCCCGTACTCGTAGAAAGATAAAGTGAGTCCGGTTCTACAAAATTCATAAGACTATTTTTCTCACTATTGATACTTGAAAATTCCAATTCAGGAAGGAGAACATTTCTTAGAAAAACCAATTTAAAATGGTCAGCATCAATCGTAGCTTTGGAAACAAGCGGCCAACTCAAATAAAACTTTTGTTGCACAAAATTCTCCGGACCATCATCCTGAACTGATTTGAACTGAGTATAGGTAGCAGCAAAGAGGCTGACATTTGCTTTTACAGGTAATTCTGATTCATCATCATCTTTATCGTTTTTTTGAGATGGCTCACGGGTTGAACCATCTGAAGTTATATTCTCTTTAAGCTCCGGGCCTTCTGATGTTTGCGCCGTGAGTCTAAAACAAAACATTGAAATAATTAAGAAAGAAATTATCGTTTTCATTTGATGTGTAATAATGCTTACTCTTCTGCGGATTTTCAGCTAGCTCCGATTTCATATGCAAATATTTGTTTCCTCCTCCAGCCACTCAATCACAATCTGGAAAATGGTATTATTAAACAGGAAACCGGCAACTAGAAGGCCCTTGCAATTACTTACAAGGGCCTTCCCGACTTTCCGATTATGAAAGTGTAGTTTATTCTACAACCACTCTAACCTCTGCTCTGCCTTCTTTAGTTTCAAGAATGATGGTGTACATGCCTGCAGGCAGATCCGACAAATCAAACGATTGATGATTGTCGCCTTCGTGGGTAATAGTGAATACTTCTTTCATTACTCGCCCTGTTAGATCAATGATTCGAATTGTGGTTTCTGAAACACTGAATGAACTCCACTCCAGTGTGATTTGCTCTCCCGCCGGGTTCGGGTATGCAGTCAACTCATGTAAGCTAAACACTTCTTCTTCCGCTTCTCTGCAAGCTGTATTCACCGTTACGTTCAGAATTGCCGGCTGTGATGCTCCGCAACTGTTGTTTGCATTCACTCTTATCGTAGCTGATGTCCCGGTTGATGTCCTGTAATCGGTACTCGCAGTATTTCCGGAAGGAGTGATTATTGCTCCGCCTGTAACTGACCAAGTATAAGAAAGCGTTCCTGCCACTGGTGTTACTGTGTATGGAACAGCTGCATTTGATTTACACACATTGGCCGAACCGCTAAGTGCGGGAATTGCAAGGCGTGATGTGATGTTGTAACAACGTGCTACGGATGATCCACAGGCATTATTGGCCGTTACACAAATGCTTCCTGATCCTGTAAATGTTGAAGTGAAATTAACGGTGATGGATTGTGTCGTAGATGAAACTATCGTTACTCCTGCAGGAACTGTCCATGAATACGATGTTGCTCCGGCTACCGCTGCAACGGTGTAGGTTACATTGCTTAAATTACACAAGCCTGTATTTGGACCTGAAACGGAACCGGGCTGATTGGGTACTGACTGAACTGCGAATGAACGGCTGTAACTTCCGCATGCATTGCTTACCGTAAGTGTAACTGTACCACTGGTCCATGCTGATCCCATCACAAATGTAGCCGTTGCCTGTGTTGCATTTGTTCCGGATGAAATTAATGTTGCATCACCGGTGATTGACCAGTTATACGTCGTAATTCCCGGAACAAGATTCATTGAAAAAGTTGTTGTTCCTCCGGCACAAACAAATGTGTTTCCGGTAATCGGATTCATCAGCGTCGGAATTCCATAAAGGAGCATTCCGCGAACTGAACTGTTTCCATAGCAATTCGAAGCAAATACCTGGAGTGAGCCGGATGTAAAACCTGCAGCAATACTAACCTGAACAGTATTGGTTCCTTGTCCGCTCTGAATGGTTACACCGCTTGATCCCGTCCATGTATAACTTTGTGCATTGGTTGCAGATGTACTGAAGGTATATACTCCCGGACCACAAACGATTGACGGACCACTAACAGGCAAAGGCTGCGAAGCATATGTGGCATACACAGGTACGCTCATACAACTCATTGCTCCTGCACCGCAGGCGTTCATGGCTGCAACACACAAGAAACCTCCTGCATATGCATTTCCAAAAGCCAGTGTAATGGAATTGCTTGTTGAAAATCCTGTAGCTCCCGATGGAAGTGTCCATTGATAGGATATTGCTCCGGCAACCGGTGCAACTGAGTAAACAATGCCACTTGAATTCCGGCAAACTCCTGCTGCACCGGTGATTGTTCCCGGTGCTGAAAGTAATCCTGTTGATGTACCAACATTCACCGTCGCTGATCCTGTACAACCGTTGCCATCTGTTATTATTACAGTGTAGTCACCACTGACAAGATTGGTTGCAGAAGCAGTTGTCTGACCATCTCCCCACAGATAGGAATATGTTCCTGTGCCCCCGCTTGCAGTGACAGTTGCTGTACCGTCATTTCCTGCACAACCGGTAGGTGTTGATGTTACAAATCCTTCAACCTTTTGCGGTTGAGTCAGTGTGACAGTTATAGATCCTGTACATCCGTTTTGATCAGAAACGGTATAGGAAACACTTCCTTCATACTGAGAATAAACTGAAGCACCGGAATAGGGTGCTGTTCCTCCTGTTGCCGAAAGCATCACTGCAGCAGAGCCACCGAAACAAATAATTGGATCATAGCTCGCAGATACTACCAAAGCCATCGGCTCTGAAATCGTTATCGATGCAGTAGCGGTACATCCATTCCCATCACTTACTGTATAAGTATAAAATCCTGCAGTGGCTATTCACATCTCCCGTTCCGGCATAACCTCCTGTGCCGCCGCTTGCAGAGATATTCACCAATGCCTGACCTCCGTTACATTCTATTTCATTCACGACAGTTGCATTCGCAGTCAATGCAGGCGGATCTGTAATTGTAAATGATACGGATGATGTACAGCCTGCGCCGTCAGTAATTGTGCATGACCAGGTCCCGGAATTCAATCCGGTTACTGCTGCCGTACCATCACCTACAGGTGAACCTGACCAATCGTATGTTGGCGTTCCAACATAACCACTTGCCAGAACTGAGGCCGTACCATCATTTCCACCATTGCAAAGCGGATTCGAAGAAGTAAGAGGAGATAAAACCGGTGAAGAAATTTCGATGTCTGATCCATTATCACTTCCCACGCCCAATGGATTAGAATATACAACGCGGATCCTGTACGCTGTTCCATATGGCGTTGATGGTGGAATAATACACGGAATAGTTCCCGAAACTGTTCCGCTGTATGTTCCAATGGTAACCGGTGAGCAAAGCTGCCCGATGCATCACTCAATTGCGCCGTGAAAACATTCGATGAATTAAATACTCCGCTTGCAGTAAAAGGAACATTGAACGCTGCGCCGCCGCAAATCTGAGTCGGCAACGATGAAACTCCAACTGCATTTCCGAAACAAACAGAAATTGAAGAGGAGCCTCCGGTATTACATGCATTGGCCGGCTCCACAACGATATCGCCACACCAGGAAACATTCGATGCACGAATTGTGATACTATTCGACGAAGAAGACGACGAAGTAACTACTGCTCCGGGTGGGAGTGTCCAGTTGTAAAAAGTAGCATTCGCAACAGGAGAAATTGAATACGTAAGCCCACTCTGACCAAGTGTTGCTGTTGAAGGACCAGTCAATGGCCCTGCATTTCCGGGTGCAGGAGTAATTACAGGATTAAGTGTTACTGTTACATTTACAGTTCCACAAGCTCCGCTTCCCGTAGCAGTATATGTGACCGGTGAAGTAATATTGGCAATTACACTGGTGCCGGCAGTAGTATTTAAACCTGTAGCAGGTGACCATGTCCAGCTGGTGTATGTTCCGGTATTGGTCAGATTGATTGGTACCGGAGTGCCGGAGCAAATGTTAGTAGTTGAACCATTTGCTGCACTAACGCCGTTTGCATCGAAACCGATATTGGTTGCAGCAAGTGCTTGTGTAAGCTGTGAAGAATTCAGGATATAGGCATAAGCAAAGGTTTGCGTTTCATTGGGTGCAATATTGCCAAGATTGAATGCAATGGAAATGGCTTCATCACCTGTATGTGTTCCGGTTGTTGTAAGACCAATTCCATTCCAAATGTCAGAAGCAGAACGATTTGAAAATCCTCCCAACGTTACTCTTGCTCTTGAATCAATTGAACCTAAACCGAGATAACTTCCATAAGCAAGGCCCGTTCCTGAGGCCAGCGCCTGATTACAGGCGTTCGGATTTTGGTATACAATAGCATTTGAAGTTGTAAAATTTCCCGTTAGAGGTTGTTCCTGATCAGGGTCAACATTTCGCATGAAATAAACATTATTGACCGGAGAAGCACTGGTATTCGTCACGCTTACCTCTGTAATAAAGTACAAAGAGTTTACAGGAACATAAGTTCTTGAAGTAATCGTAAGTCCTGCTATTGTCCCTTGCCAGATGGCAGAAACTTCATTTGCCGATGAATTATAGCTGATGATGGAACCGGGGATTTCACTCTGACCACAAAGCTGATTGTTATTATAACTAATTCCATTTATTGTCATTCCAAAACCTTCCTCAGGAGTACCCGGCAAAAAATAATCTCCAATATAATTCGGTGAACCTACCGCCCATCCGTCTTGTGCAGGATCCGCTACGAATCCCAGGCGGTTTCCGAAACCTCCGCGCTGATGATAGCCGGATGGTGCGCTGACTGAAGTCCCAAACGTACCGCATGGTCCGATTCCTACTTCAACATAATTGCCCTGTAAAAAGGCATTGCTGCTTACAATTTGTCCGAAGACATTGCTGACCAGCAAAATCAGCATGGGAATGAGTAATTGTTTTTTCATGGTTATTGAATTTATGTTAGTGAGTTACGCTTAATGTTGCTGCAAATCTTGGCTTTTCATTTATGGCATTCCATCACTAATCAGAAAACGGTTGATTCCATTTGGTTTCCGGCAGAAACTGACATACAACTATTATAAACTATTGATATTAAAATGCCGGAACCTGTTATAACCCTCATTCATCATCAGGATCCGGCCCCGAACCAACTCCTGAAATAATACTAAGCAGAATGAATAATATCAAAAACGGAACACACAAAAGATTCAAAATGTAACTCAATTTCTCTCTGGCAAGAGTGGTCATGGTACGGTTCCGCTTTTTAATCAACATAGACTAACAGAAGCAGCTTTTGCTTCTACATAGAAAACATCAACGAAATAGCGGAATGTTCAACTGCCTAAAAAGCATCAATAGGAAAGCGGCAGGATGGGAGAGGAAAACGGGGGGATCGCTTCTGAATTCTGAATTCTGAATTCTGAATTTTTAAAATAACCTCTAAATACAAATTACTAATTACTAATTACTAATTACTAATTACTAATTACTAATTACTAATTACTAATCACTAATTACTAATCACTAACCTTACTAATCACAGCCTATCAGTTGCCAAAAACTCTTCCTTCCTCCACCTTGATACATCAATGACACTGCCGTCAGTAAGCTTTACCTGACCGCCGTCGCCGCGGATGTATTCCTTCAGGTATCGGAGATTGATCATGTGTGAAGTGTGCGTTCTGAAAAAGCCGTAATCACTGAGTAACTCTTCGCATTCTTTCATGCTCCTTGAAACCATTAGCTTTGATTTATCGGCAAAGAAAAATGTTGTATACATGTCATCGCTCTGACAACGGATAATATCCGATATCTGAACAAATGAATATCCGCTCATCACGGGCAAAGCAATCCGCATCTTGTCGGAAGTGTTGGTTCTGACATTTTCCAGCAGTAATTGCAAATTACTTAGGGATGCTTTTTCAGTAAATCGCTTTTCAAATTTCTGTAACGCCGGACGAAGATCATCAAGTCCGAAGGGCTTTAGCAAAAAATCTACGGCACTTAGCTTAATTGCATTCAAAGCATACTTTTCATAAGAAGTGGAAAAGATAACTTCAAAATTTATCTGCTTCATTCCTTCCAGAAAATCAAAACCTGTTTTGGGCGGAAGCATAACATCAAGAAATACAAGTTGTGGATTAAGTTTGTGTGCCTTCTCAATTCCTTCGTCGACCGTACTGCAAATATCCAGAATGTTGTATTGAGGGAAATGCTTTTCAATCAAACCCGACAGATGTACCTGCTGGTCTCTTTCATCATCTATGATCAGGGTGGAAAACATGGGCTTGCTTCTTTTACGAATTAAAGCAAAATCTCCGAATCAGGCAACTATTGCGGCTTATCCGGCTTTATAAGGCAAAATAACAGTGACCTTTCTTCCGCAATACCGGCCTTGTGCATCGGTGAGTATTTGCTCTTCAACCGTTGCCTTATTCTCATTCGTGCGGTTGAGCAGTTCAATCCGTTCCCGGGTAATCGATGTACCCATTGATGTCTTTTTCACTCCGGGTAAGTTGTTCGGCTTCTCTGTTGCCGATGTCGTTTCTGCATTGCCATTGTCGGTGACACTGTAGAAAATAAAATCACCGTTGCGCTGATATTCCAAAGTGAGCCTGCCATCGGATTCCTTGCCGCTTAAGCCGTGCCAGATGGCATTTTCTACAAAAGGCTGAAGAATCAAGGGAGGAATGTAAACGTCTTCCCTTTCTACTTTCTGATCTGCGTTTATCGAATATGAAAAACGGTTTTGAAGACGCAATTGCTCCATCTGAATATAGAGTTCAAGCGCCGACAAATCATCTTCCAGTGTCACTTCTTTGTGATTTGAATTTTCAAGCACTGCTCTGATGAGTTTGGAAAAACGAATCAGATAATCTCCGGCCATTTCAGGATTATTTTCCTTCATGAATTTCAAAATCGAATTCATGCAATTGAAAATAAAATGCGGATTCATCTGCGCTCTCAATGCTTTCATTTCAACTTCCGCTTGCCGTCTGCGAAAATGCATTTCACGGCGGTTTCGGTAAAAGACGAAAGCAAAAAAGGAGAATGCAATCAGAACCGGAAATAAACTATACACAGCGATATTCCTGACCTGCCTGTCCTGGGCAAGAACCATGCGATCGTCGAGATGTCGTGTATGCGCATCTATAGTTGACAGCATTTGAAATGCCTCATCCTTTTGACCGGATAACCACATTTCATCTGCAAGTCGTCGGGCTGATTGCCAGTATGCCGTATCGTTCCCGCTTTGTTGCGCTTTCCGAAAATCATCATACGCACCGGCAAAAACCTGCAGCGGAATTGCAAATAATCCCCAGAGAAGAATCAGAGAAACCGCCTTTATCGTATTTTTTTGCAGAATCATTACTGCCAAATGTAAAAGAATTCTTATCCGCGCCAAAGTCACACAATCATTCTAAGGCATTTCTATGCGGAATTCATGCATTTTTAATATCCATACTACACTTTTGCAGAGATATGAATAAATTATTGCCGGGAATTTTTGCATCCTTGTTTTTGTTTTCCTGTTCTGAAAATCATTCAACGTGCTTTAAATATGATGTGGAACACCCTTCTTCGATAATTAAATTGCCGTCAAAACTCAAAGAAATTTCAGGGATTACTTTCTATACTGAAAACCGTCTGGCTTGTGTGCAGGATGAAAAGGGAACAGTCTTTATATATGATATCAAAAAAGATAAACTGAAAGAGAGCATTGACTTTGGTGGCGACAAAGATTATGAAGCTATAGAAAATGTAAACGACACTATTTATGTCCTGCGAAGCAATGGCGATATCTTTGAAATCGACCAGCCGGAAAACCCGGAAGGAAGTACAGTGGTGCATCATACCTTTCTCAGCAAAGCGAATAATTGCGAAGGATTATGTTACGATGCATCAATGAACAGACTATTAATAGCCTGTAAAGGAAAACCTGAAAAAGGTACGGCAAAGAAAGGCCTGAAAGCTGTCTATGAATTCCGGCTTGATTCAATGATTATGAAAAAAGATCCGGCGTACATTATCAACCCGGACACTGTTTTGGCACTGACAAAGAGAAATGCTGAAAGCAAATCGTGGATTCAAAAACTATTCTCCGGAAGTGATGACGGCGAGTTCTTTTTTGAACCTTCTGAAATAGCTATTGAACCGGGAACAAATGATGTTTACATTCTCTCCTCTGTAGATAAAACTCTGCTCGTGCTCGACCACGATGGAAATTACAAATGCGCTGTCCGGCTTAATCCCGGAATTTTCCGTCAACCCGAAGGATTGACTTTCTCATCCGACGGACAAATGATCATCTCAGACGAAGGCAAAGAGAAAAAAGCAAATCTGATTTTTTTAGAGCAATCTAAAAGTTCGGCAAAGGAATAGTAAAAGCCTGAAAGCAGTCTTCGGTAAGAAGGAGATTTAAACCGACTGACAAAGTTCAACCAATACTCCTCCCGTGCTTTTAGGATGAAGAAAAACGATCTTTTTATCGTCAGCTCCTGATTTTGGAACATCGGATAACAATTCAAAACCTGCTTCTTTCAGTCGTTTCATTTCAGCTTCGATATTGTCAACTTCAAAAGCAATGTGATGAATGCCTTCGCCTTTTTTTTCAATAAACTTTGCAATCGGACTCGACGGATTTGTAGCTTCAAGTAATTCTATCTTGGATTCTCCGGTTTGAAAGAATTCTGTAACGACCCCTTCGCGCTCCACTTCCTCTGTTTTATAGGAAGGGCGGTTCAAAAGCAATTCAAACAACTTTCCGGCAGCTGCTCTGTCTTTAACTGCTATTCCAATGTGCTCTACTCTCAGTATCATCTGTTCTTTATTTATGTGTCTACCTGGTGTCAGGAATCTTTACAAAGAATGTAGTTCCCTTGCCTACTTCGCTTTCAAATCTTACATCGCCATCCATCTTCTCCAAAGCATTCTTTACAATGAATAATCCCAAACCTGAGCCGCTGGAATCCGGGTGGCCGCGATAAAACATATCGAAAACCTTTTCACTGATCGATTCAGGAATTCCGTCTCCATTATCAGCAACTTCCAGGGCAATGCCTTCTGACTCTTTATCCACTTTAATCTTTACCCACGGACTTTGATGATTGCAATAATTGATAGCGTTATGAATCAGATTTTGAAATACGGAGAGGACAAGTACCTTATCTGCCTTCAATTCCAATTTGTGATCGATCTTTACTTCAAAGTTGATTCTTCCGAAATCGGGCAGGTGGCGCAATGAATGCAGAATTTCTTCTACCATGGAGAAAATATTGATGTGACTGATCTTGCTTGTCCCCTTTCTGGTTCTGGCAAGTTCAATCAGGTCAAGCAGAGTTCTGTCCAACCGCTTTACACTCGTCTCAATCATGGTGAAGTACTTTTCATTCAGCGGATCGGTATTCTCCAAACGTGCCAGATTGACAATTCCCATCACACTGGCCAACGGGCCTTTCAAATCATGCGATGCTTTATAAAAGAAGGTGTCGAGCTCCTGATTTGTTTCAACCAGTTCCTTTTCCGTTTTTTTACGGTCGGTGATGTCGGTTTGAACTCCCCAGGTTCTGACGAGATACCCTTTTTCAACGATCCCTATATTATTATTGAGCATAAAGCGAACTCCGCCGGCTTTATCAAGCTCTTTTGACTCTGCATTACTGATCCTGTAGTTATTTGTAATGAACTTCCGCATCAGTTCAAGGGTCTTCTCTTCGTCAAAATTATTTTCAACGTAATAAAAATCTCTGATCCGGCGACCGATAAGATCGTTTGATGAATGATAACCATACATCGTCGCCATAAAATCGTTGCATTCGGAAATAATACCGGTGTCGAGAAGTAATTCCACTTGTTCGCTAACCGGCAGGTTGACAGAGATCGGCTGACGATATTCTGCTCTCCAGATTCCGACAGCACTCTGATCAATGAATGTCCTGTAACCCTCTTCGCGTTTTTTCAGGAGCTCTTCGATACTCTTTAGTCCGGAAATATCCATGGCGACAATCATTGATCCGATTCTTGCCGCATCATCGCCATAATAAGGTGAGCCCGATACCTGAAGCCATATCCATTCGCCGTCTTTCTTCATTAATAGTACTTCAGCCCGAATCGTATGCCCGGCTACCAGCCGCTCGAACATTTCGAGAGTTTCCTTTTCATTTTTGACATTCGGAATGAGGTCTTCCATCTTCTTTCCCAAAATCTCTTCACGGGTATAACCGGTAAGTCTGGAAAAGCGGTCATTGATAAATGTGATACAATTTTCGGTATCTATATATATGAGTCCGTCGTTCATGTTCTCCACGAGCGACAAATAACGATGCTCCTGTTTGCTGATTTCGGACTGAAAGTCGCTTTTGCGTTTGAGAATTTCTTCTGCCAGAAAAGCTCCCGAATACAAAGTGATAATGGCAATGGCATACGGCGGGCGCCATTGATGAGAAAACATCATCAGCACCATCATTAAGGTGGTGATGACGAATATGAAGAACAAACTTTTGTAATAGCGGTCAAAGACGAGGGAAAAAGTGAACGTAGATATCGCCACCGGCAATAGCAAATCCACTTCAAATGACCGCAGATAGGTTACATATACTGCCCAGAAATGCAGAATGAAGATAGAAGCGTAAGAAATGTTCGTGAAATGCTTACGATACCATGAACTGTAGAAGGATAAAAAGTAATTCGAGGTCAAAAGCATCGATACCATCAATCCCGATGTTAGAATATAGCCATCGTGATAGAAAAACTCGAAGATGAAACCCATCAAAGTGACAAAAACAGAGCTGAAGAGATTGAGCAATCGAAGATTTCTCAGTTCTTTCGTCTTTAACTTGTCATTGAATGCAGATAACATCGGCTTTTACTGTTGAGCTGAGATCAAAAGTAAAGAAAAATGTATGCACGACTCGCTCTCTTACCGAAATCACTATCACATTGAACGGATTTTTCTCTTTCGATCATTCAAATCATCATTCACCGACATGAAAACTCTCATCGAAAGTAAAAATGCAGTGCTCTGATCAACTTTCGAAGCACTTTTTCTCCAACTTTTTGTCGTCAAAGTCATCCAACTCGACACTTTTTTGACTTCCGGCCGATTTTTCGATTGTTAATAACGTTGACTTCGGGAAGTTTTCAAAACAACTTTTTTCTTCTTCCAAAAAAGAAAAAATCTTGCGCGATTTTTTTCGACCTTCTGAACATGGCTTCCCATGCGGCTTTCCGAGGTTCGCATTTTTTTCAAAACAGTTCAAGCACTTCAATCAATCATCAAAACATGCGTTGTTGAAATCAACATTTCATTGTTTAAAAAATTTTTCGTCAAATTGTTGTAACCTTTTTTTATTTATTATGTTTGAGTAGTCATAAACAAACAAAAAACTAAAAACTATGGCAAAAGCAAAAAAAGCTGCTAAGAAAGCTAAGAAAGCTAAGAAAGCAGCTAAAAAGAAAAAGTAAGCTAAACGCTTCCCGCACTAAAAGCGGTATGATAAAGTCCCTCGCTCTGATTGAACGAGGGACTTTTCTTTTAGAGATCATTCATAGATTCTAATTTTACCTGCCATGGAATGGACAGCAGAAACAATCCTTCTTGAACTCAAATACACGTGGAAGATTTCCCGAAATGCGACTGATGCCAAGACTAATGTCATCGTAAAAGTTAGCGAAGGAAACCTTTCTGCTCTCGGCGAAGCTGCTCCAAATGTTCGCTACGGAGAATCACCCGAGAAATGTATGGAAGAGTTTGCCCGCTTCAGGTCAATCGTTCCGGAAGACTGCACTCGAATTGAGCAGCTCCGTTCGGCACTTACACATGCAAATGTTTCGCATGCACTTTCCTTTGCTATTGAGTCGGCCTGGATCCATTTCCGGGCTAAACAAAAACACCAAACGGTTTCTTCTTACCTTGAACTGGAAGAAGCCGACCATATTCCCATTTCATACACCATTCCGATCATGGAAACCGGCCGCATCAAAGAGTTTTATGATGAAAACCGGTTGGAACGCTTTCCTTTTATTAAATTAAAAGTTAATCAGGACGACGCTTTCGATGCCACGAAATACCTGCTCTCTTTTTGCCGGCAACCCGTCATGGTCGACGCCAATGAGGCATTTACAGATGTGGAACAATGCATCTACTGGCTCGAAAAAATCAAACGACTTCCATTAGTATTCGTCGAGCAACCCATGCCTTCTGCGATGGTGGAAGAATCAGCATACCTCAAACGCTACTCTCCTTTTCCGCTTATGGCCGATGAAGCCATTACCGATCAGGCTAACTTCGATGAACTACGTCGATGCTTCGACGGAATAAATGTGAAGCTGATGAAAACCGGCGGCTATCTTACTGCTATTCGTTTCCTGAAAGAAGCCCGTCGTCTCGGGATGAAAACAATGATCGGCTGCATGGTCGAAACCACACTCGGCATCTCCTCCGCCATGAATCTCTGCTCACTCACCGATTATGCAGATCTGGATTCATTTATTCTCCTGAAAGAGGAACCTTATCGGATCATTAAAGAATCTGAAGGAAAACTCTATCGCTAATTCCGATTCTCCGGATCTAATTAGCTAATCAGCTAATTAGCTAATTATAAATCAAGGACCGTAACTTCAATATTCACATTCCTCCCCTTATCATCACTGCAGGAAATTTTAATGCGGCCGCGGTCGGGGGTGAAGAATAGTTCTTCGCCGGCTTTTGCTTCTTTATAAAAACGGTTATTGATGTACCAGAAAACACGGTTTACATCATTTGAAACGGTGCAGGATAACATCAACTGACCGGGATTCTTTTCATCTTTCTCCAAACGATATTCACGCTTATCGGCAAGAGATGTAATCACGGGTGCCTTGCCCTCAAAGACTCTTTCGCATTTTGGATTGTGCGGCGGAATCTTTCGATAAGCAATGTGCTCAGCTTCATAAAAGGCAACGAGATCCGGTTCGGGATTGGGATATTCCACAATTTTATATCCGTTATCCGGAATGCATGCTGTGCAATACGAAATAGATGAATCAGGAGAAATAAACACCTTCTTCATGTGATCGCATCGTACATTGGTCGACACTTTAGGAATGAAATAGTCGATGATACGATGCTGACAGAATTCTTCAGGCACTTTTCCGGATTCTGAACAAACCAACCGGAAATCGACATCATCAGGCGCATGAAACCATTCATTGCTGCTGTTATAGTCAATCGAATTAAAGAGTTTGAACAAAAGCGGCGTGGCCATTTCTGCTCCGCTCAATTCCGGAACACCAAGTCCGTTGAAATTGCCGACCCACACTCCTATTGTATAGTCTTTGTTGAAGCCAATGCTCCACGCATCTCTTCTTCCATATGATGTGCCGGTCTTCCAGGCAATTTTTGGAATGTGCATCTGACTGCTCACTACGTCCGCCGGCATTTCAGGTCGGGCAATTTTTGTAAGAATATCTGTTGTCATGAAAGCCGCACCCGGACTAATCAGATTGACAGGCTTTGCAAGTGTATCAGGAGGAAAAAGTACGGATGGATGATATAGCTTACCTCCGCTTGCAAATGCGCTGTACAAGGCTGTCATCTCTTCCAGCTTCACACCGCATCCGCCAAGAACTACGGATAAGCCGAGTGTGTTAGCTGAATTGACGGCCTGACCAAAACCTGCTTCCCGCATTTTGTCAATCAATGATTCCAGTCCGACCATATTCAGCGTCTTCACCGCAGGAATGTTGAGGGAGTTGGACAGAGCAAACTCCACTGTCACATTTCCATTGTATTTTGAATTGTAATTCTCCGGAGAATATCCGGCATAATTGACAGGTACATCGGCAATAACGGATTTAGGTGTAAGCAGTCCGTCGTCGAAAGCAATTGAATAAACCAACGGCTTTAATGTAGAGCCGGGTGAGCGGATGGCTTGTATACCGTCGACCTGACCGGCATGGAGCATGTCGTTGAAATCCGGTGAGCCGATGTACGATTCAATGGTATGCGTTTTATTATTGATGACAAGAACGGCGCAGTTGTAAATACCATATACACTCAGTCGCTGCGTATATGATTTCGCAATTCCTAAAAGTGTTTGCTGATGGCTTAGATTAATCGTTGTATGAATAACCGGCTTCTGAGGAAAAAGCTGATGCAGGCGAATTGAAATGTGAGGCGCCATTCGCGGCAATTCGTTCCGCTTTGCTTCCAATGGTTCTGTTAATGCATCCTCAACCAATGAGGCTGAAGCAATGCCATCTTCCTGTATTCGACGTAACCATTTATTCCTGGCCTGAACAATGGCTGTTGTGTTTCTTCCGGGGCGCAAAGAGCCCGGACGATTCGGAATGATGGCCAACGTAGTCATTTGTGCCAGCGAAAGCTTATCAGGCTTTTTTCCGAAGTAAATCAAAGAGGCAGCCTTCACTCCTTCCACATTGCTTCCATACGGAACAAGGTTCAGATACAGATTCAGAATTTCATCCTTCGAATAGGTATGTTCCAGTTGCAGGGCACGAAACATTTCTGAAATCTTGTTCAGGTATGTCCTGTCTTTCGGATATAGCAATCTGGCCAGCTGCATCGTAATGGTACTCGCCCCGGATGTTCGTTTTCTGTAAACAATATTATTGAATGCTGCGCGAAAGATGGCAATCGGATTAATGCCATAGTGATAATAGAAAAACTTATCTTCTTTGTAAAGAATGATCTTTCTGAATTCCGGACTTAGTTCGTCAGGCTCGGAATACATACGCCATTTCTGATCTTCGCTGAGAAAAGCCGACATGAGCGTACGATCCGACGAAACGATTTGCTGACTGTAAGGGATTTTTACTTTCAGCGGAAAAATTATGTCGAGCAGAAAAAAGAGGACAAAGGCTGAGAGAAAGAGCAAGAGTACTCTTTCTCCCAGTCTTCGCAGAAATTCTCTGCTAAGATATTTTTTCATTGATACGCGATCAGCGGATTACGACAGTTTGCGCACCATTGTAAGAATGGTATTCGCCATTGTACATGGCATCAGCCGAAGCCGGTCCCATAAGGTATTTACCTGTAGAAACGGCACGTGTTACGTAATAGAATGCCTTTGGCCTCATGTTCACCTCGCTGGTGAAGAATGTAATTCTGTCATCGCGCACGTCCATGTACTGGTACCCTGCCATATCTTTGATCCAAGTCATATCAGCCACTTCTCCGATACGTGGGTTTTCGATTTCAAATCCGGCAGGCAGAATGTCGGTAATTGCCACATTGTCGACGGAAGATTTTTCGAGATTCTCTACCGTAAGTTTCACGGCTATGATGTCGCCTTGTTTTACATTCTGCACATTGATCGGCTGGCCGAAACGATTGTAAAACGTCTTTCTAACCTTCAGGAAACGGTCTTCTTCTTTCACGGTATTTTTCACGGACAGTCCTTCCATTTCAGTAAAGTAGAAAAGTTTGCCTTTGCCGGAAACACTGACCTGAACTTTTTTACCTGCAATGCCTTTCTTTATGACTAACTCCCCGCCGGTGTAGTCGGCGATCTTTGCTCCATCTACCATTACTGTAGCAGTGACATTTTCCTGAGATATCCTCCGCATAAATTTACCGAGGGCAAGGAAAGAAAACGCTGCTTCCTGAGTGTTGAGATACGTTTCTTTATTGATTTGTTGTGAAAGATGGCGCACCATTATCGGGATTTGAACATTGTCAGGATCCACATCAAGGAGTGTACTTAAAGCAAGTGACTCATCACGCAGATAAGAATAGAAACTGCCTCCGAAACAACGCGCTGATTCTTCCCCTTCGAAAGATTTCGGCAATACTTCTTCATATGCTTTGCGTTCACCGATGGCCAGATAAGCGCAGGCCAGCAAGTATTTTGAATCCAACGCCAGCATAGATAGATTAGACTTAAAGAAGTTCATCGTTGCCACGTCAGCTTTGCCATAAAGTGCCATCAGGAAAAGAGAATACAAGTTCTCTTTCGAATAAACCCGTTTTGTTTCCCACTTATTATAGGAGTAGTAATAATAGTGCTCCTCCATACGGTGTTCTTTCACTTTTTGAGCCATGTAGGAGAGTGCATTTTGAATAACATCATTGTTAACTTCATAACCCGCTTTTCTTGCTTCTATGAGGAAGTGAATAGCGTAGTTGGTTCCCCACCAGGTTTCTTCCGACATACCAGGCCAGTAACTCAAAGAACCATTGTACAATTGCATTCCCTGGAGTTTGGTAATAGCAGCCTGAACATTGGCAACCGGACTTTCACCTGAAGAATTACCAAAGCGCATATTCTTGACCAGATCTGAGAAATATAGCTGAGGGAATGCTTTCGATGTAGTTTGCTCCACACAACCGTAAGGATAGCCGATGAGGTAAGAAAGTGATTTACCGAAACGCACCATCGGATTCTGACTGATGGTGATTTTCGCATCCACTGAGGACGGAACAAAATCATTCGTCATATCAATGGTACCTGTTGCAGTGATTTCCCCGTCACTGCTGACTTTCAGAAGTGAGCTTGGAGGGCGAATGGTGATATCGGTACTGTCGGAGAAATTTTCATTCATTGAATTCACAACGACAACGATTTTACCATAACCAACGGCCGGACGACTTGCTATCTTAAAGTTCACACGCTTCTCTCCGTTCGCCGGAATTTCGACTTTCTCACTTCCGGAACCGCTGACGATCAGATTACCGCTCACATTCACCGTTGCTGTTGCCATCGCAGGTTTTGAAGTGGTATTAGTAATAGTTACCGGCATATAGAGTGAGTCGCCCGGAGAAAGGAATCTCGGTATCGACGGACTGATTACAATCGGATCGGCCACCTTCATATGTTTGTCGCCGCTGCCAAAATTTCCATCCTTGTACGCACATGCCATTACGCGAAGGTCGCCGGAGAACTGAGGCACGTTGATCGTATAACTCGCTTCGCCACTTGAATTCGTTTTCAGAATTCCACTCCACATTGAAACTAATTTCACGCGCTTGTTATTCATCGGATTCACACGCTTGCCCATTGCGCTGGCAAACATGGCGTCGCCACCGGTTGATGAACGACGTAATTTCAGATCCGGAAGTAATGCAGCATAGACATCGTATGCATCTACCATCAATGCTTTTTTCTGATAGAAGAATCCGAACGGATCAGGAGTTTTGTAGTTGTGCAAAGCAAGAATACCTTCGTCTACTACAGCAACTGTCAATTCCGTGTTCGGTGCAGCTTTCACTTTAATGGTTTGTTTAGTCCTGCTGCGTGATTTTTCCACACATTCAATACTCACAGGAATCTTAGTCGAAGGCTTCTCCACAATGAGAGGAATGAAGCCGTGAGCTACAGTGAGTGGAATGGAGCCTTCGTCGAGCGGACGGAAAAGCGTTGCCGTAACATAAATATTCGGCAGGTAAGAATCTTTCAATGGAACTTCCAGGAAAGCCGAGCGGTTTTCAGTTTTCAGATAACGGTATTCAATTACTTTATCGCATTCAATGGTCACCAGCAATTTTCCGTTGAACGGCGTTTTGAAAATTAATTTAGCTTTATCATTCACCTGATATTTGTTTTTGTCAGGCTGAATATCCACTTCGCCTTCCGTACTCACTTCAAATGAAGAGTTACTCGTATAACCCCAGCCATATGAATAGAAATTGGAAGCTACATACGTTTCTGCATCCGGGCGCCTAACTCTGATTTCATATTCGCCGGATTCGCGAGGAATATATGTATAGACCATTCCTGTTGAAGGTATGTTCACTACCATGTCGCTCAATAGGACTTCTTTTTTCTTTGACAAATAGTGATACCCACCATCGCCTCTGCTTTCAACAGTGTAATACCAGTCGTAACGGATAATTTGCACACGTCCCTCTGTCGCAACGCCCTTACCGTCTTTTGAACAGGCCACCAGCGGGATATCAAACTTTTCACCGCGGTTTACATAATAATCGTTCATTTTAATTCCGTAAAATACCTTCTGAGTGTAAATCGGAAATGTCAAAGCACGATTTACCGTACGGCCCGTTTCATCCGTTACTGTCGCAAAACATTTAGCACTCAGTAAACCCTGATCTGCCCATGATGCATCGGAAGCAAATAGTTCCGAGGCTTCTCCCTTCGCATCGGTTTTACCTTCGCGAATGTCATTTTCTCTTAAGGCGGAGGAGTTCCTGGTTGGAATATCAAAATTATATCCGCTGAAATATTTGGATCTGAAGACTGAGCGGTTTACATTAAATGTCATCTCATATTTTCTGTCGGCCGCCGGCGGGCCAAACAAATTGGTAGCAACCAAATTTACTTTCAGACTGTCACCATTGCCTAATTCCGTTTTCGAAGTAGAGAGCTTTACATCAATTCTATCCGGCAGAAATTCTTCTACCGAAATGGAATACGAAGCAATACGAACATCGTTCGAAGAAAATACATCTACCGAATAATTTCCGGTCAGCGATGCTTCCGGCAAATCAAAACTTGTTGTGAATGCTCCCTGCTGACTCAGCGTTCCGCGAACTACTTTGAATTCGCTGCCGCCGGGATTGTACACAATAATTTTTACCGGAATACCTTTGAACGGAATCCAGTCTTCTGTCCGTACAATTGTATTCAGGTTAACCTTCTCGCCCGGACGATAAATATCTCTGTCGCCATAAACAAAAGCCATTAGCTTAGAGTCATTCACTCTTCTTCCTCCTACATCAAACCGCGAAGAATTGACCCGATTCTCTGAAAACGGAACATAGTTGAAATCCTTGTCTGCCGACGCCGTAACCATTGATGTACGAAAACGCCCCATGCGGGATTTCATGTCCTTGAATACAGCTACTCCATCGCGGCCGGATTTAGCAGAAGCAATGACCTGATTATTGGAACTGATCAGATTTACATTCACATCCGACATTGGCTCGGCTGACTTTATCGAATTCACAAATACGTAGTATTCATCGGAAGTCTCCTTCACCATTAAACCGAGATCAGAAACAGAAACCAGTTTCGTTGCACGCCTCCACTGATCTTCGGAAGAATAAGCAGTAACGAGATAAATTCCTTTGTACGATGAAACATCTTCAAAACTCAGATTGAGGAGTTTGATATTGTTCAACGTCGCCAGATCCTTTGTATCATATATACGGTCCAATATCGGATCACCATATCTTTCCACGCCGTAAATGTTATAGGTTGAACCCTCGTCGTAATACTCGCCATCATCATCATACCAGCCGTCGCTGTACCGATTTGAATTCAAAAAGTGTGTGATATTATTCTCATAAATTCGATAGATGGTCACGTGAACTTTTGGAATGTTCACCACATTCAAGGCAAGATTACGTGAACTTTTGGATGAAAGATATATTCCTTTCTTATTGACGAATGACAATGAAGGCTCCATTTCACCGAAACTTACCTGTGATGTGTAAGCCGAAGGAAGATTTCCGCCGAGAAACCCTTTTAAGGTAGTAGCGATTTCTACATGATACATTGAACCCGGATTGAATGCACCGTTGATGTAAAATCCATTGTAAGCCTGTTCAAGTGTGAAAGGTAGTTTCGGGTCGATTTTTATTGCCTGTTGTGCCGAAGCAAAATCAACCGATTGTGTAGTGAAGATGTGAATGCGCGGCGTCATATTATCGTATTCGCCAACAGCATCGGTAATCTGAAGTTTTTCCGGCGAGGAAACAGAGAGTGAAGATTCCAGTGCCGCTGTTGTTTGATATTTGCTTTCAATAGTCGGCAAACCTTTATCTACAACAACTTTCAAAGGAACCTGATCGGCTTCTTCCGGATTTATTCCATCAATGACAGCAATCAGCATTTCACCGGGTGCTGTTGACTCCATGGTATAAGAAGCTACTTTATCTTTCATGTAAATCTTCATCGATTTCGACAAGGTATTCGGGTCAACCTTGTAGTTGAAAGAGCGATAATTTCAAAGCTGCCATGCCCGGATGACTGGCAGAAGCAGCCCAGTACGCTGTACTGTTTGTCAGTTTGAGATACGGAGTATGAAAGAAAACTTCTTGTTAACCGGCAAGCTGATCGGTTTATCGGAACGTTTCACTACGGCATTTTTGCAATTCAGCAGTATAGTCTGTTGCGGCACCAAAACCGGTGAGCGGAGAAAAAACTAATTCCGTTGGAGAATTCCATTTGAACTTTCCTTTCACATCAGGAGTGAAATGAATGTACTCAAGTGTATCCCAATTGTTGGTGAGTGAATCTGCGACCAGCGGAAGGTCGAAAGTAAAAATCAGGTTTTGCTGACGTTCGACTTCCTCACCAAAATTTCTGGAGGATACTTCGACGGTCGTCCGTGTACAGGCGTAAACGGATACGAGAAAAGGATGGCAATCCTTGAAACGGCTTTCATATTTGTGGTTGATTAAGTTCCGGTGGTGGAGAGAAAGATAGAAAGATAAAAGCGGTGCGACAACAAAAATCCCGGCTTCCGCAACAAGCGTTCGAAGAACCGGGAGTAAGAAATTTGCCAGCATGGCGAGAGATAAAATTCAGCTTTGAACGGCAGCTAATATGCTATATTTTATTTGACAGTAAATAATTCCGGAAGAATAAATCCCGGGAGTGGCTTATGCCTTTTTCACTGCAATTTGCAATTCATTCAACTGCTGGTCTGAAATTGCCGAAGGAGAATCGATCATCACATCGCGACCGCTGTTGTTTTTCGGAAAGGCAATGTAGTCGCGGATGGAATCAGCACCGCCAAAGAGCGAACACAATCGATCAAATCCGTAGGCAATTCCACCGTGCGGCGGCGCTCCGAATTCAAAGGCATTCATCAGGAAGCCGAATTGATTCTGGGCCTCTTCTTTCGAAAAACCAAGAATACCGAACATTCTCGACTGAAGCTCTTTGTCGAAAATACGAATGGATCCTCCGCCTACTTCAACGCCGTTAATGACCATGTCGTAAGCATTCGCCCGCACTTTGCCCGGATCGCTCTCAATAAAGCAATGTCTTCAGGCTTGGGTGAAGTAAACGGATGGTGCATGGCGTGCCAGCGATTGGTTTCGTCGTTCCACTCCAGTAATGGGAAATCGATTACCCACAACGGACGGAAGGTTTCCGTCGCGTAAACCCATGCGACTTCCCATTTCCAAACGCAATTCACTCATCGCTTTTCTGGTTTTGGATTCGTCGCCGGCGAGGACTAAAATCAAATCGCCTTTTCCGCTTTGCAGGCTGTCGCCCATTTGCGGAGTTCGTCTTCGTTGTAAAATTTATCGACCGACGACTTCAATGTGCCGTCATCATTATATCTGGCATACACCAACCCGGTTGCGCCGATTTGCGGACGCTTCACCCAGTCGGTGAGTTCATCTAATTGCTTTCTCGTATATGCTGCACAACCTTTTGCACAAATGGCTAAAACTATTCCTGCATCGTCGAATACTTTGAAATTCTTTCCGCGAACAGTCTCGGTCAGATTTACAAATTTCATTTCAAAGCGAATGTCCGGTTTGTCGTTGCCGTAATCTCTCATCGCTTCTGCATACGTCATCCGGGGCAATTCACCTAACTCAACATTTTTCACTTCACGAAAAAGATGGCGCGTCATGCCTTCGAACATATTGAGAATGTCTTCCTGCTCGATGAAACTCATTTCACAGTCGATCTGCGTAAACTCGGGCTGACGATCGGCGCGCAAATCTTCGTCGCGGAAACATTTTACGATCTGATAATAACGATCCATTCCAGCCACCATCAACAATTGCTTGAAGGTTTGCGGTGATTGCGGTAAAGCATAAAATTCACCCGGATTCATGCGCGACGGAACTACAAAGTCGCGTGCTCCTTCCGGAGTCGACTTGATGAGAACAGGCGTTTCCACTTCGATGAAGTCCTGCTTGTTGAGATAGTCGCGAGTAGCTGCAGCAACACGTGCACGTAACATGAGCGCATCGCGAACCGGTGAACGACGAATATCGAGGTAACGATATTTCATTCGAAGATCATCGCCGCCATCGGTATTTTCTTCGATGGTGAATGGCGGCGTCTGCGCCTGATTGAGAACTTTCAACTCGTCGACGATGATTTCAATTTCGCCGGTCGGCATCTTTGGATTTTTATTGCTGCGTTCCGCTACTTTTCCTTTGACCTGCAAAACAAATTCACGACCGATGCTCTTGGCGCGTTCGCACAATTCAGCATTGATCTGAGTATTGAATACCACCTGTGTAATACCATACCTGTCGCGCAAATCCATAAACACCACATCGCCAAGATCTCTTGAACGTTGCATCCATCCGGAAAGCGTAACCACTTTCCCGGCATCACGAAGGGTCAATTCCCCGCAGGTATGAGTACGTAACATAACTGAATAATTAGTTGGCGAAGATAGGAAATCGCGAGGGGTGATTGGCGGTTGGGGAGAAGAAAGTGGCGATTCGAAGCAATCAGTGATCGGTGATCAGCGATCAGAAATTGGCGATTAGCGAATGGTGATCAGAGGTTGGTTATCATTTGTTTACCGATCAGTGAACTGCGAATGTATAATGAATTATTAATTTGATTTTGAATGCGTTATATGATCTTTATGTCGTGGTTATATAAACTTTCTGATTTTTGATCTTTGAATCAATTTAAGTCAAACCGAACGCTAATTGCAAATTTCTGATCGCCAATTCCTGATCGCCAATCGCTCATCGCCACAAGCTAATTACTAATCACTAATTACTAATCACTACCTTCGACCATGCCCGAAACCGACCACATCCACTTCATGAGAGAAGCCCTCAAGGAGGCCATGAAAGCTTTCGACGCCGACGAAGTTCCGATTGGAGCGGTGATTGTGCATGGAAACCGGATCATCGGTCGAGGACATAATTTGACAGAGCGACTCAACGATGTAACAGCCCATGCAGAGATGCAGGCTTTCACTGCTGCGGCCAATTTTATCGGCGGAAAATTTCCGACTGACTGTACACTTTATGTAACGATTGAACCGTGTGTGATGTGTGCCGGTGCATCGTACTGGACGCAGATCAGCAGAATTGTTTACGGTGCGCGTGATGAGAAGAAAGGATTTCAGAATGTCTCGAAAAACATTTTACATCCGAAAACAGTGCTAATAGGCGGAGTGATGGAGAACGACTGCGCGTCGTTGATGAAAGAGTTTTTTAAAAAGAAGCGGTAACCGGCAAGCGATCATGCTCTGACAATTCACGTAAAACTTCTTTCGTGAGCGGCTTTTCAACCTGTCCTAATACAAACGGATTTTCCGCAATCACTTTCAAATGATCCGGCTTTTGAAAAACGGACAGAACAATAATTCTTGTTTTATCGGTGATGAAAGAGGGCAACTCTCTGAAGGCATCCATGAATTCATAGCCGGTCATTCCGGGTAAATGAATATCAAGAAAAATATAATCCGGAGCATTCGCCGCATTCGAAATCTCATTCTGCAAATAATGCAAACCCTCCTCCCCTGTCGTCATACTTTTGATCGACGAAGAAAATCCGGTAAGCTCCATCAATCGTCTGTTTACCAGAACATCGATTTCGCTGTCGTCTATGATGAGGACGGTGTGGTTCATAGATGCAAGATAGGGAAAGAATTCTGAATTATGAATTATGAATTATGAATTATGAATTATGTATGGTCAAGTCAAAAGAAAAAAACCAGAAACTAAATTGAAAGTCAAAAGCCAAAAAATAAAATGGCGAAACCTAACATGAAAAAACAATTGAAAGAAGCTCTCTCCATCTTTTAAACAAAATCTACTTACTACTTACCACTTACTATTTACTATATCTGAATAGCATCCTCAACTAGGCGGAATCTTCTCCGCAACATAAACATACTATAATTATTTCATTTTTGACACCGGGCGGAATGATAAGGATTTTTAATTTTTCCGTAAGGAATGATGAACTAATCGATCGAATATTAGTTACGAATGACTACTAACTTACTCTCAAGATACTTTACACCATTATAAACCTGCAAGAAGTAAATTCCTGATGCTTGGTTGTTGAGATTTATTTTTTCAGTTAAAAGAGTTGAAATGTGTTTTGAAAATACAATTTCTCCTATTGAATTTCGAACAATGATAACACCATGATCGATGGGCTTCTGAAATTGTATTTCAAACTCGCCCGTGGATGGATTGGGATATGAAGAGATCACGTTTCCGGCTATTGAATTTTCATCAATGCCGTCATGTAAACAAATTGTTGTAACTGTTAGTGCGCTATCCATTTCATTCATGGTAATAGAATATGGCGTCATCCAAGGAATGCAGGAAAGTACTAATGCGGAGTCCGTTATTTGAGCAATAGCTTCGTTTAAAATAAAATTTGATTGATTGCAACCGCTATCACCGGAACTGTCGGTTCGAATTATGTAGATATCAGAATGACCGGCCCCAAAACTGGAAGTGTAACCATTTATTATATAACCGCCATCGGAATTCTGATGTACATCTTTCGTTATTTCATAATTCGATCCCCCGTATGCTATTGACGAATTCGGATGACCGCCGGAGTCCGCAATGATTATGCATTCATCAACTTGATTGAATGGTGTTGGTGGAACTTTGTAAGCTCCAATAATGATTGATTGATTAGCAATTTCAGAAACGGAAGTTCCAACTAATCCATCGGAATGCGAATAGGCTTTTGCCCAAACAACGGCTCCTGCATTATCTGTTTTAACCAATCTTATTTGAGATATAGAAGTTGTATACGCAGTACTGAAAGAGAGCAAAACACCTCCGTCAGATGTTTGTGCGATTCCCCCATCTGTATTTGAAGATTCGGCTGAATCTCTGTACATGTTTGACCAAATAATATTCCCTGAGTTATCGGTTTTTACTAAAAAGACACTCTCCTCGTAGGGAGGAGATTTGTAAAGCTTCCCACCAAGAATGTATCCTCCTCCGGGTAATTCATGTGCAAATGAGGCGCACAAGTTGACCCCGCCTCCAGATATTTTTTTTGACCACTGAAAATTTCCGTTGTTATCTATTTTTACAAGAAAAGATGAAACAATGTCAATTGATGGATCAAAAGTGTTTCCGGTAAATATATACCCTCCATCAGAAGTATTGCTTACAAAGCCGGGATAATCAGAATCTGAATCTCCAATCGCTTTTGCCCAAATAATATTGCCTTGCCCGTCAAATTTGATCAGGCTTACATCATATATATATGTTGGAACTAGCTGGAGATAAGATCCTGTTACAATGAATCCATGATCAGCCGTTTCGTCGACACATGCGGCACTACAGTTTTCAAAAGTACGGGTCCACATAGTATCTCCAATTCCATTCAATCGCATAAGCATAGGTAAACCTGCGGTAACAATAAAACCACCATCGCTTGTTTGCCGAATTGCAGTTGGAAACTCGTCATCAAACTTTCCATAGGCTTTTTGAAAGGTTGATTGAGCGGATAAAGAATTAAGTAAAGCAATGAACAGGATGAATGACAGTATTCCAAATTTCATGATAAGAAGATTTTAAAAGTTCGAAGATCAAATATACTTAGTTTTCTCAATAATGGAAATGTCATGAATTGTTCTTGAGATGAAGAAATACAACATGGTAAATTCTACACAGAGCGAAAGTGCAATTGGCTGTTTTTGCAGACATCGATTATTGATTATCTTTAAAAAATGAATAATTTTGAGGCAAGGATTCGAATATGAGCAACGATAACAAACCAAGTCAGCTAGGCGGAATCTTCCCCGCAACATAAATATACTATAATTATTTCATCTTTAACGCCGGGCGGAATGTTAAGCGGATTTCTTTTTGCTGTTGATATACTTTCACTCTCGAGCGTCATTCCGCCCGAAATTGGTGCAGCCAAAACATCCGCGTAAACTTTCCATCATACATTGGTTGCAACCCCGTTGCACACAATTTATTTTTGCACCATGCCTCACTCTTTTCAAATTCACAAACAAGATGCTCTTTACTTTCTTACTCCAACTACCGTCAACCGGGTCGACGCTCTCTTGCGAAAAGAACATATAGACATCATTTGCGATAGCTTGAATTAGGCGTCGATAAAAAGGTCTTGAGATTTTTGCGCATGTAATTATGTCGAGCCATATTCATCTTGCATGTCGGGCAAGTGTTAGAAATCTTAGCACATCATTCGCGATTTTAAAAAATATACGAGCAGCGCCCCAATTCCTGGCGGAATGACGCTCGATTACGAAAGCAATGTACCTGCGAAATAAATCCGCTGAACATTCCGCCCAGGGTCAGGGGACTCGCGTGCCTCACTTGTGCAGCTATCCACAAATAATCCAAGTTTGTAAAAGCAAAAAGTACATCCGGCAGTAATAATCAGGCGTATATTTTATTAATTATTGCCCGGCTTTTATTTGAAAGTCGGAATCTCTTTCAAATAAATATTATATTTACACTTATACATTGTTTAACAAATCGGAGTTTTACATTTTACTTAACTCTTCTTCAGCCATGAATAAATTATCTTCTGCCTTATTCGTATTACTTCTATTCTTTGCTTCTGCATTTTCACGGCGCCTCTTTATTCTTATACCTTTGATAATAGTAATTATTCTGTTGCTGCTAGTGCAATATGTAAAAGTCATGCGGGAGGAACTTTTATGGTAGGTGAATTGAATCGTGGTATGTTCGGCGAAATTGATAGTGCAGGGAATTTTTTATGGTCGAAGGATGGCTTTAATGCGTATTACAGAGCTGTTGTACCTGCTTCCAATAACAGGGGTATTATATCACCAGGACCCTTTCGATTCCATTAATCTACATCAAGGTGCCCTATGTTCAAAAATAGATAACAATGGAAATGTACAATGGGCAAGCATTTATTATGGTACTTCAATTGTAACTTATTATAATGCACTTTGTTTGGCGGAATGCATGGACCATAATATGATTTTTGGCGTTAACGATTTCTCTACAGGGCTATTGTAAATGACTCGTCTGGTAACTTTCTTTGGTCGCAAAAAATTATGGCAAATGGTAACAGAGTGGAAATTATGCATCAAAGAGAACATATGATTCCACTATTATGATTTCCGGTTCTGAGCCTGGTTTTATTCAAATTCTTTCTTTTGCCAAACTGGACAAAAATGGAAACTTAATCTGGACACATATTACACCGGCAGTTCTACTTCTTCCGGAATTATTTCTTTTGAAGCAATAAAGAATGGCTATATTTTAACCGGAGGTTTGATAGCGAAGTTGCTTTCAAAACGGATACTGCAGGCAGCCCTGGTCGCGAAAATTTTATGATACTGAAGCCGTAATCTCTGCATTCAATTGGCGGGCTCAAAATCTCATTCTCTGTCAGATAGTACTTATCTGGTTTTGGCAGGGAGTGCTACTGACGCATATGGGCGCTTGTGATTATTAAAGTTGACTTAAATGGAAATTGTTTGCGTAAAGCTTTCTTCTACGCCCAATTGACTTCTACGAAAATGACGACAAAAGTTTGGTGATTATGGGACATGGGCCTTTGAATTTAGTTGCTCCTCATTCAACCTCAGGAGCGATTCCTCAAATTGAACTCACGCACTGTGATTCTACACTCGGCGATACTCTGAATTCAGTCAATGCCGTTATGCGTAGACAATCAATTTAAAATTTGAATAGATACTACTGATCGGGATGCATAATATTGCTTTTAGCACCTCTCCTTGGCAGCAAAACTCAACATCGGACTTTCATTACATAATGATACGATGAACAGAAACAACGGATGTGTTGGACTCGTTGGTTCTATTGATGAGCCGCCATTTGTCCCGATGTTAATTTCTCCAAATCCCGCCGGCAATCGGTTTACTATTAATTCTTCACATATTAATGAAATCGGGACACTCATCATCTATGACCTTTCCGGCAGATAATTCTGCGGAAGATGTTCAATTCGTTGATGGAAAATACTCAAGAGACATAAATTTTGAAAATGGAATCTATCTTGTTTAAAGTTCAAGCTTCAGTAGAAAATCAGATGCGGGGAACTGGTGATTAGTAAATAGAGAAAACAAGTCAAATTCCAGAAGTCAGAAGCTAAAAAAATAAAATGGCGAAACCTAAAATGAAAAATCAATTGAAAGAAGCTCACTCTTTCTAATAAACAAAATCTACTTACTACTTACCACTTACTACTTACTATATCCGAATCGCATCCAACACCGGTTTATTCAGCGGCTTGTTTAAGAATTTGTAGACGTATTTATTTTGATTCGCTTTGTTTAAGTCTTTGAAACTTTCACTGGTGGAGAGCATCACAATTTTTGTGTGCTTGCGAATGGTTTCGTTGAGCTTATCAAACTCTTCGAGAAAACCGAAACCGTCCATGTTCGGCATCATGATGTCGAGGAAAATAATGTTCGGTAATTTATCGGGTGTGGCAGCGAGCTTTTTTAATTCTTCCAAAGCAGCGTGGGCTGATTGATTGACGTAAATCGTCGAAGCAAATTGCTCGCTTTCGATCAGCTTTTTGTTAATGAAATTGTCGAGTTCGTTGTCATCAACGAGCATCACATTGGTGTAGCGCGTACTCATTTTCCGTAAGATTGAGTTCAATTGTACGCCCGGATCAAAGGTGGGGTTTCGTAACGAACATCATTCCTCCGGAATTGGGCAAAAAAAAGCAGGTTCTGCAAAACCTGCCCTTAATCTATACATGATCAATACGCTCAATAGATAACTGTGACCGATCCTGTTTTTCCCTTCGGACTTAATCCGTTGGCAAAAACCTGGTACACGTACACATCCTGCTGAACCGGCTTTCCCTGAAATGTTCCGTCCCATTGTGATTTTGCATTGGTAGATTCAAAAATCACTTCTCCCCAGCGGTTGTAGATGTATAAATGAAAGTCGCGGATTCCTTCGCCCTTCACAAAAAAGGCATCATTGATTCCATCTCCATTCGGTGTGAATGCAGACGGAATATAAATGCTCACAGGCGGAATCACCTCTGCATAATTCGATGTACTGGTGATGCTGTTGTCGCCTTTCTTATAAGCGGTCACCCTGTAGATCTTATTATCCAGGATATTTTGAGCTCTGAGGCTGCTAGTAACAAAAGCAGCCATCAGAGCGGTTATAGTGACAATTCGTAGTAGTGCGTTCATGTTCAATGTAAAAGCTTGAATGCAAGATAGCTGTACCTTCCGGTTACACTGAGCACTGCCGCGTGCAACCTTTCACTTGTAAGAAATACACGCTTTTTCTCTATAAGGAAATGAAACCTGCCCGTTTTTAAGGGCTTTTGAAAGAGAAAAAACTTTGAGTGTGAAAACAGATGATTTCTTGTTGTAATTTTGCAGTAAATAATTTCAATAAAATGCCATACCCAGAATATATCTGCGCTCCTATGCGCGATGAGTTAACCTCGATCGGATTTACAGAGTTGAAAACGCCGGAAGATGTCGATGCCACTATTCCCACCGCTAAGGGAACTACCCTGCTCGTCCTGAATTCCGTTTGCGGATGTGCTGCCGGAAGTGCCCGCCCGGGTGTGAGAATGGCGCTCAAAAATTCAAAGTCCCGCTCACTCACTACCGTTTTCGCCGGACAGGATCTTGAAGCTACGGCTCAGGCCAGAAAATATACGCTTCCTTACCCGCCGTCTTCTCCTTCAATCGCTCTGTTTAAAGATGGAAAATTGGTGCACTTCGTTGAACGTCACCATATTGAAGGTCGCAGCGCTGAAATGATTGCCGAACACCTGAAAATGGCGTTCGAAGAATTCTGCTGAAAAACGGCGAATTAACCCCTTTTTTCGAATGATTCCGGATACTCCTTTTCAAGAGGGGCTGAAATTACTCTGTATACATTTTCCTTCAGGGCTTCCAGGTCGGCTTCGGTCATCCCCTTGGTTTCTATGGGCTTATGAATGATGACGCGCGCCGTTCCGGGGTGACCGACCCTGCGGTAATAATCATCGGGCAGCAAGAGCCAGTTATCCATAAACGTCACCGGAACGATAGGAACCTGTTTTTCAATGGCTAAGCGAAATGGTCCGTTTTTGAACCTTCCCATCACCGGACCGTGGTGATGGATGGTGCCTTCCGGAAAAAGGGTAATGCTGATTTTGCGGTCAATGTCAGATGCGGCTCTCAAAAAGGCCTTATGCGAAGCAACGTGCGACTTCCGGTTGACCGGAATGTTCATTTTGTGGAAAAATCGACGAAAAAACGGCACTTTCAATAACTCGGCCTTGCCCATCGTATGGAAGTAGTTCGGTATACTTATATATATGAGCATAATGTCGAGGTACGACGTGTGATTCGGGCAAAAAACATAGGCCTGATTGGGGTCTAATTGCGATTTTCGCTCAATTTTGTAGAAAAGCAGTAATGGCCAGATGATGAAATGGGCCCAGATTTTCTTCAGTTTGAAGACATAACGGAACCATTGTTCCCGCTTCAGTAAAACATAAAAAAGCGGAAAAAAGACGAAAAAAGTGAAAACGGCATTGATAAAGTAGATCGAACGCCAAATCCACTGAAGCGGAAAAAACAGGTATTTCAGTGCTTTTTGCAGTGCTTTGAATTGAATGGCGAAACTACGAAAATAAGAGCGGATGTTAGCAGCTAAACCTTCTGTAAACGTGAGGTTTCCCTTGCCCCAAAATGGTTTTTTATTACCTTTGTGCCCCTTTGATTTTAAAGGAATTGAAACGATGAGCGGCTCCAGGGATTATATTATCAACTTCGGTAGTCTTCCTTTTGGAGAACATGAGTTCGAGTTTCAGGTTGACAGTGCGTTCTTTCAACAATTCGAAAATTCCATCGTCCAGTCGGGCGAAGTAGATGTACTCGTAGTCGTGGAGAAAAAAGAATCCATGCTGCTCATCGACTTCACCATGGAAGGAACAATCACCGTTACATGTGATCGTTGTCTAGAAGAACTTTCGCTGCCGATTGAATCTTATGATGAAATCGTAGTCAAGTTCTCCGATGAGAATGAAGACGAAAATTCTGAAAACGTCATCGTTCTTCCTGTGAAATCATACGAAATGGATCTCTCACAATTCATCTATGAATTCATCACGCTTCAGGTTCCGATGCGCAATGTTCACGATGAAGAAGAAAATGGTCAGAGCTGCAATCCTGATGTGTTGAAAGAAATGGAAAAACACATTCAGAAAGAAGAACAACCACCTGTTGATCCGCGATGGGAAGGACTCAAAGGAATAAATTTGAATTAATACGTCGTTACCGGCGATATCATACAACAAAAACAATTTAATAAAAGAATAAAATGCCAAATCCGAAACACCGACACTCGAAATCCAGAAGAGATAAAAGAAGAACCCACTGGAAAGCTGAGGTTCCAACTATTGCAACTGACCCGACTACCGGTCAGCCTCACCTGTTTCACCGTGCTCACTGGTACGAGGGAAAACTTTACTACAAAGGTAAAGTGGTGATGGAGACGAATGCATAATTCTTCCGGAAACAATTTTGAAGCAGTTGCAGGGGATCTTGTAACTGCTTTTTTAATATGATGAAAGATGGAATCTTCTTGCGCTTTCAATACTTAACATTAGTCTTGAACAAAGGATGAAAGTATTGAAGCTCTCAACAAGTAATTTTCTTTCTTTTTTTCGCTGAAGCGAACAAAAAGAAAGAAACAAAGAAAAAGGCGACCACGCACCACTCCCATCTCTCCATATCTAAGACCGCCACTAAATTCTAATTAATGGCATTACTGAATTTAAACACCCGTGCTTCGTTGCATCTCCGAGACGGGAGCACACGTGCGTGGACGGCCACCCGCAGGAATCCAAATAAGTTACAAGAATCAACAGAAATTCCCAATACTGTAAATTTTGTTACTTTGAGCTCTCCCGCACACTCAGAAACGTAATCAGGTAACGAATAGCGTTTAACTTTATACAAAACCCTCCGTTCTATTTCTGATTTTCTTACCTTAGTTGCAGAAGATCGAACAGAGTTCATCCAATTCTAAACAATCAGATCAATCAATCGCATTTTTGACCCTTGAATATGAAAGTAGGCATCGATATAATGGGTGGGGACTTTGCCCCGGTTGAAACAGTGAAAGGAGCTATTGAAGCTCGTCGCGAACTGGCAGACAACGTTGAACTTGTTTTGATCGGCGATCAGGATAAAATCAACGAAATACTTCAACAGGAAAATTTTCCTGCCGAAAAATTCCGCATCGTTCATGCTCCTGAAGTGATTGGCATGGCCGAGCATCCTACCAAAGCAATTCAGCAAAAACAAAAATCGAGTATCGCCATTGGCTTTCACCTGTTGAAAGAAGGAAAGATTGACTCTTTCGCTTCCGCAGGAAATACAGGCGCTATGCTTGTCGGCTCCATGTTCAGCATAAAAGCAGTGAATGGAATACTTCGTCCTGCCATTGCTTCTCCACTTCCGAAATTCAAAGGCGGCTGGGGACTCATCCTCGATGTTGGCGTGAATGCCGATTGCAAACCGGAAGTGCTGCAACAATTTGCCATCCTCGGTTCTATTTATGCAGAGAATATCATGCACATCAAAAATCCGAAAGTCGGATTGATGAATATCGGCGAAGAAGAAGAAAAAGGAAACCTATTGGTGAAAGAAACTCACCAGCTTTTAAAAGGCATGTCGGAAATTAATTTCATCGGCAATGTCGAAGGCCGCGATCTCTTCAATGAAATGGCTGATGTAGTAGTGTGCGATGGATTTACCGGAAACGTAATTCTCAAAGAAGCAGAATCTTTTTACGCCATGATCCGCAGACGCGGTATCCGCGATGAATACTTCGATCGTTTCGATTACGAAGATTACGGCGGAACTCCCGTACTCGGTATCAATGGCAACGTAATTATCGCACACGGCATCAGTAAAGCAAAAGCAATCAAAAACATGATCCTCCTCAGCCGCGACGTAGTCGAAGCGAAACTGGCGGAGAAGATTGCGTGGGCGTTTAGTAAGGAAGCGGTCTGATTGAAAATTGAATATTGAAAAATGAATATTGATCGTTAATATTCAATATTCATTTTTCAATATTCAATTTTCAAAGCTCGCCTTATTTACAATCGCAAACATGTTCTTTGTCCAGGTCTATCGCCGTAATCACCTTCGTTATTTTATCACACGCTCCGAAAACGATGCGGACGTGCTGGCCGTCGGTAGTGGTGCCTTCGAGAGCGAATGAGGGACAATGTCCTTCCGCTTCATCGTTTTCTTCTTTACTTTTTTGTTCGTTGATGGTTCCGCCGGCCAATATCTGTTCTACTTCACCTTCAGTAATATCACGACACTCCATTCTGCAGCGGGCGTGTTTGGTGTAAATCAATTTGTGATGACGCCACTCTTCCGAAACACTGACACCGGGACTTCCTGCGGTTGTTGTTGTCGTCTTACCGGAAGGAGCATTGCAACCATGCAGGCATTTCTTCACACCCAAACCTATCAGACAAAGGATGGCAATGGCAATGTATGTAATGGTATTTGCTCTAGAGCGTGTGGTGCGTTGCTTCATAGTTTTAAGATTCGGGAACGAAAATAAGACTAAAGCTGAATATATACTCTGAACGCTTAGATTTCGTGAATTTGAAAATTAAACAAGCGACACAAAAATATTAAGAAGCAATATGACTGGCAGAATGTTGTGGGGGGCCGTCCACGCGTGTGCGGCCTCCTTCTCGGTGAAGGTTCGAAGAAAGAAGATTATTCAAAGAACAAATGCTTCTACATTGAAAGCTGAATAAATATGTAGGCCGAGAAGGAGGCTGCGCGTGGTCGCCTTTTTCTTTGTTTCTTTCTTTTTGGCGATGTGTTCGCCGGGGCGAAAACAAAAAGAAAGAAAAATCAGGGCAAGTTACTATCCTTACATTTGTAGATTGTAGATGGCTAATTCCTGATATATATTATCACAAAACCCTACCGTTTCAAGTATAAATTTCACTGCACGTGAAAAAACAGGAAAAAATGTAATGATTTTAATGCTTTTCCATCATCACGTTATATGAAATTCAGATCTTCGGTTATCTTTGATGCCGAAGCTTCAGAATCATTTATCCTATGTCAGGAAAACTTTCAATCGTTATCCCTTGCTACAACGAGGAAAAAACCGTCCACCTTATTTTAGAAAAGGTGTTAGCGGTAAATCTCATTGGCGGGCTTTCGAAAGAAATAATCATTGTGAATGATTGCTCCAAAGACAATACGACCAAAGCAATTGAAGCGTTCTTCAGCAATAAATCCGGAATCGACTACAAACTATTTGTTCACGAAGTCAACAAAGGTAAAGGTGCTGCGATCCACACCGGTATTGCAAAAGCCACCGGTGATTACATCATTATTCAGGACGCCGATCTGGAGTACGACCCGAATGAATATAACCTGCTTCTCGAACCTGTTCTGAAAGGTTTTGCAGATGTTGTTTTCGGTTCACGTTTCATGGGCGGTAATCCACATCGCATTTTATTCTTCTGGCATTCACTCGGAAATAAATTTTTAACGATGCTTTCCAATGCGTTCACTAATCTGAATCTGACCGATATGGAAACATGCTACAAACTTTTCAAATCCGAAATCATTCAGAAAATTAATCTTAAGGAAAGAAGATTTGGTTTCGAACCTGAGGTAACGGCAAAAGTAGCACGAATACCGAAGGTCAGAATTTACGAAGTAGGTATTTCTTACTATGGACGAACTTACGAAGAAGGAAAGAAGATCGGATGGAAGGATGGATTCAGAGCAATTTGGTGTATCGTAAAATATAATTTGTGGAGTCGGTAGGATTGGGGTTTATTTCCGGTGCTCATTGCTTCGATATTGGTTTGTGATAATTATCAACCCGTCCTTATTTACCGAAATGATCTTATTAATTTTTCAAAACAGAAATCATTCTTCTCTCTGTTTTACCGGCTTCATCGGAGATAAGCAAGATATAAATTCCATCGGGAATTTCAGAAGTATTCAAATGATGATCCCACGCAGAACCTGATTCAGGCAAATGAACAAGCATTCCCTGTTGGTTGTAAAAGTCAACTTTAAGATTTTCATTTGAAGGTGATGAAACGTTAATGTATTCCCGTGCCGGGTTTGGATAAACATTCACCTGCAGGCGATCATTCATATCGATGACTTGAGATGGAAAGATCGTTTCTTTTCCGTCGAAATCAATTTGCTTCAGACGATAGTATGAAATTCCTTTGAGTGGATAGTCATCAGTAGCTGAATAAATATTTATGATACTTGAATTTCCGGCACCTTGAACTTTTTTAACTTCTGTCCACTGTTCATTATCGGCTGAGCGTTCTAATGTAAAATGATCATTGTTGATTTCAGATTCTGTTTTCCACTCTGCAAATACGGAATTGCCCTTGGGTTTTACGGAGAAATCAATCAAACCAACAGGCAGTGCAACTCCTCCCGGATCATTCATCCCGAAGCCAAATGAATTTACACCTGATGAACCTCCGCCTCCACCGCTGCCGTGACAATTCAGATAACCTGATGGGCAACAACCTGAATAAGTATATCCGGAAAATGCTGCTCCATATCCATCGGTACTGAAAAGCACATTGATGTTGGTGATGGCAGGACTATTAGAATTTGGAGTGAGTGTAAAACAAAATTCATATCGCAAACACGAATTCGGCGTTCCCGTGAAATCACCTCTTCCGATATAGGCTGCATCCACGAAAGTATATGTAAATGAATTAAACCCTGTATTGGTTTTTAACCAATAACCTGCATTATAAAATCCGGGAATAGTATCCGGCATACTGATATTTGAATACCCTGTTCCAAAAGAAAATGTGAATCTCTTTACACCTTCATCGCCCGTAAGATTGCGAATGAAAGTAGCTATGCAAAGTGAACCCGGCACATACAAAGGCGCAAGTGTCATTGGATTCGTTTGAATAACGTTATTGAATTTTACCTGATAGTATTTTTTGTTTGGAAAGAATGACGGAGTAGCACATCCTGATGTGTCTAACTGAAAATTGCCCTGAGTATCCGGATGATTGATATATGTAGAAGAAGTATCTGCACCGAATGAGATATTTGCATTGAAAGCATTGTATGAATCCAGCCACAAATAGTACTTCGATGAACCGCCAACATTGAATGTATAATTACTGCCGCTATACATATACATTGCAGTCATTACCGGACCGGTACAACTATCTCTTAAAAGCGTACCTCTGATCCATGAATTAGCATTCAGAAGACTTACATAAAGCCTCATAGCACTTACCGGAACGGAAATCTCATAGACAATGTCGTTACCCGTGATATTAATATAAGCCGGAGCATCATTGAGCATTCCGACATTTGTTTGATTCAGCAAAGTCGTATCGGGGCATAGATGTATGCGAACCGGATTTGAACAATTATCCTGGGCTTTTGCTAATATAGATAGCAGTAAGAATAAAAAGTGGAGATAGAATTTTTTCATTGGTCGGGTGGTTTACAATGAACTGAATAATTCTACCTTGAGAGTAACGCAAAATGAAAATATAGAAAGTGATTAACCTGTATTCACAATTTTGATGAATTAAAGGATCGCTGATGCCAATAGCAACAAAATGAATGTGGCTGAAAAAAGTCAACCCTGCAGTGCTTTTGCTTTCAGGCTGAGCTCTGCAGGGTTGAACTGATATTTTATATGCTTAGCGTGTCCGAATAAATTTAAGCTGAGCAGTACGATCTTTTCCTGAAAGCAGGACAGTATAAATTCCGGCTGAAAGGGAGGATACATCTTTTATCACTTGTTTTTCATTCGGCTGCAATTCGAATTCCGAAACTGTTCTTCCGAATGAATCAACCACGCGCATCTGAGAAAATGAAACGCCGGCATTGGTGAGATCAAGACTGATTTCAGATTCCGTGACTGAAGGATAAAGTTTCACCCCTTCAGATATCGACTGATCCTTGATTCCTGTTGTACATCCACAAGAATACTGGATTGATCCTTGAAGAATTTTATTTTGCGTAATAAATCCGGTAAAGGAACCGATTGAAAAAGTGCCTCTTCCAACATACATTTTTATTTTACTGTCATCACTGAACAAATCGCCTGTTGTCAGCGTGTCATACAATTCGAAAGTTCCGGTTCCATTAACAGTGGCAATGTAGAAGCCGGCACGTTGACCCGACTGAATGCAAACATTAATAGGAATCGGGAGCGGATTAACCGGAAGCGGGCAAGTAATTCCTGGAACAGGATCAAAGCCACTGGCTGTGCCAATGCGTGTCCACGGTCCGGCATCTCCTTCAAATCCGGAAGCTGTTCCTGATTTGGTATAGATTTCAAGATCTCTGCTACCGGAATTTTGCGACATCATAGAGAACCCTTCAATGGTCACATCAGTAGTCGCCTCAACATCAAAGAATATTCCTGTCCCCGAAGTAGTATTGAAACAAGGAATAAACATGGAATCACAAACTGCCTGCGCAGCTGCATCTCTTTGTGCAAAAACAAATGCACCAAGAACAATCATTAAACGTAACTGTTTTTTCATAGGGGATGTGTATTTATAAATCGTATGGGTTAATTACAGGTTCAAAGGCTTTTAGAGCATCATAAATGAAAGATTAAGAATTTTAATTTGCAAGTCACAACGAAATTTCCTTTCACTGGTCTTCTTTTCTTTACAAAAGCAGAAGCCCGACCGGCTACAGCTTTCCATTGCATAAGCCAACATTTCCATTACATTTGCGCCTGTTTAGACAACACTGATTATGTCGAAAATTACTGCTGCTATTACTGCCGTCGGCGGGTATGTTCCGGAGTATGTTCTTACTAATGCGGAACTGGAGAAGATGGTTGATACAACCGACGAATGGATAACATCCCGTACCGGAATCAAAGAACGCCGCATCCTTAAAGGTGAGGGTCTTGGTACTTCAGATATGGGCGTGGAAGCCGTAAAACTACTCTGTAAAAAACGTGGTATCGATCCATCAGAAATCGAATTGCTGATTTGCGCTACCACTACACCCGATTTTCAATTTCCTGCAACTGCAAATATCATCTGTGATAAGGTGGGTGCAAAAAATGCATTCGGTTTTGATTTGCAGGCTGCATGCTCAGGTTTCATTTTCGCACTGGTAACAGGATCAAAATACATTGAGTCGGGCCAATACAAAAAAGTAGTCGTAGTCGGCGGCGATAAAATGTCGAGTATCATCGACTATAAAGATCGCGCAACCTGTGTGATTTTCGGTGACGGCGCAGGTGCTATTCTACTTGAACCAACAACTGAAGGCGTCGGAATCCTTGACAGCATTTTAAGAAGCGACGGATCAGGACGTGTGTATCTGCACCAGAAAGCAGGCGGCTCAGTGAAACCGGCATCACACAAAACAGTGGATGCAGGTGAGCATTATGTATTTCAGGATGGTCAGCCGGTTTTCAAATTTGCAGTTACCAATATGGCCGATGTCTCCGCTGAAATCATGGAGAAGAATAATCTCAAATCAGAAGACGTGGCCTGGCTCGTTCCTCATCAGGCAAACAAACGAATCATTGATGCGACTGCCCGCAGAATGGGTGTCGGAAATGAAAAGGTCATGTTGAATATTGAGAAATACGGCAATACCACCAGCGGAACTATTCCTCTTTGTTTGTGGGAGTGGGAAAATCAGCTTAAAAAGGGCGATAATCTCATTCTGGCCGCCTTTGGCGGTGGTTTTACCTGGGGATCAGTTTGGGTGAAATGGGCATACGATTCAAAATAAGCCAGTAAAGGCTTGTTTTTAAAGCCTTTTCGCCTGTCAAGTCCAATTTTTTCGAAAAAAACCAAATCCGTTTTGAGAAGTTCGAAATTTAAATTAGGTTTGAATTTCCAAAAAATTTAACGGCCGTAGGATACCCTATGGAAGTAACTCAAAATCAGCATGAAGCGAAAAAATTCCGTCGCCAAGCCAAAACCAGCAACTGATTCAACTATGAATATTAAAGACATTGAAAGTCTGATTAAATTCGTTCAGAGCAGTGGGGTTGCAGAAGTAAGCTTAGAACAAAAAGACTTAAAAATCACCATTCGTACCACACACGGACAAATGATGATTGCCTCTGCTCCGGCAGTAATCCATCATCAGCCTGCAGCTCCTGCACCGGCTCCCGTTCATACACCTGCACCGGCAGCAGTTTCAGCACCTCCGGCAGCCGATAAACCAAAAGGAGCCGACGAATCAAAATACATCACCATCAAGTCGCCGATGATCGGTACATTCTACCGTTCTTCTTCTCCGGACAAGCCGGTTTTTGTAAATGTGGGTGATGAAATCAAGCCGGGAAAAGTTCTTTGCATCATCGAAGCAATGAAACTCTTCAACGAAATCGAATCAGAAGTTTCCGGCAAAATCGTAAAAGTACTGGTAGATAATTCCAGTCCGGTTGAATACGATCAGCCGCTCTTCCTTGTAGATCCTAGCTAATCTTACCGCATAAAAGAATTATGTACGATCACCACTTTGCCCTGCGAGGTGGTGATTGTACTTTGAAAAAGTAACTATCTCAATTTTCCTCTCCCGTATGTTCAAGAAAATTCTCATAGCAAACCGTGGTGAAATCGCACTCCGAATTATTCGTACGTGTAAAGAAATGGGCATAAATACCGTCGCAGTTTACAGTACTGCCGACAAAGATAGTCTGCACGTTCGGTTCGCCGACGAAGCTGTTTGTATCGGCCCGCCACCCAGCCGTGATTCTTATCTGAACATTCCGCGTATCATGTCGGCTGCTGAAATTACCAATGCCGATGCGATTCATCCGGGTTACGGCTTTCTCTCTGAAAATTCAAAGTTCAGCGCCATATGTGCTGAGCACGGTGTAAAATTCATCGGCGCAACTCCTGATCAGATTGATCAGATGGGCGACAAATCAAATGCAAAAGATACGATGAAACGTGCCGGCGTTCCAACCATTCCTGGTAGCGACGGACTGCTTACCGACCTGCAGCAGGGTTTGAAAGTGGCTAAGAAAATCGGCTACCCTGTAATCCTGAAAGCAACTGCCGGTGGCGGTGGCCGGGGTATGCGAATCGTCTGGAAAGCGGAAGATTTTGAAGCACTCTGGAATTCTGCACGTCAGGAAGCCGGTGCTGCATTTGGAAACGATGGAATGTATCTAGAGAAATACATCGAAGAACCCCGCCATATTGAAATTCAAATCGCAGGTGATCAATACGGAAAAGCGTGTCACCTTTCAGAACGTGATTGCTCTATCCAACGTCGTCATCAGAAACTGGTTGAAGAAACTCCTTCTCCTTTCATGACTCCTGAACTGCGCGACTCTATGGGTGAAGCTGCAATTAAAGCTGCTCTCGCCGTGAAATACGAAGGTGTTGGAACCGTAGAATTTCTTGTCGACAAACACCGTAACTTCTACTTTATGGAGATGAATACACGTATTCAGGTAGAACATCCGATTACGGAAGAGGTAATCAACTACGATCTCATTAAAGAACAAATCAAGATCGCTGCAGGAATTCCAATCAGCGGGAAAAATTATTTCCCGAATCTGCACGCCATCGAATGCCGCATTAACGCCGAAGATCCTTACAATAATTTCCGCCCGTCTCCGGGAAAAATTTCCGTGTTGCACGTTCCCGGCGGACATGGTGTACGCGTCGACTCACACATTTACGCCGGCTACGTCATCCCTCCAAATTACGACTCCATGATTGCTAAACTGATCACCGTTGCACAAACACGTCAGGAAGCCATCGATACCATGGAACGCGCACTCAGCGAATTCGTAGTGGAAGGTGTAAAAACTACCATCCCTTTCCATCAACAACTCATGCGTAACGAAGATTTCCGAAAAGGAAATTATACTACGAAGTTTATGGAAACGTTTAACCTTGAGGAGTAAGTGGTAAGTAGTAAGTGGTAAGTAGTGTTGACTAGTCGTAATTCTTTCGCCACAGCATCTTACTAAATACTCAGAGCCGTTTCAAATATTGAAAACCTGTTTTTTGTTGTCAGATATAGGTAGAAGTTCTGCTTGTCGTCAGATATCCTTTCACAATCGGAGCATTGCGTTACATTGTTCTGAAATAATGTTCCTGGGATGGCTTCGCCGAATTGCCAGGAATAATCCCACCACGACTACTTACCACTTACTAATTACTACTTACTAATAGGCTTGATACTGCCCATAAAGCCCCTGCATATACCTCTTTGCTTTCATCACCAGTGTATCTTGCTCGTTGAGGTTAAGCGGAAAAGAGTGGGTGACCACCTTCCTGATATTGTATGAGTAAACCACCCATTTACTTCCTTCCATCCAGGCGGCTGTTTCTTCAAACTGCCATGCAGCAAAAGAAGCAGTGTACGAATTCAACAGGTTTTTACTCCAGGAAAAAGTGGTAGGATTAATTCCTAATTGTTTCAATAAGGTAGCAGGAATGTCGTGATGACCTCCGGCTTTGTGAATTCGCGTACCGCGGAATTCCTTCCTGATCACTTCACCATAAAATATTAAAGGGATGTGACGACTGTATGGTTGCATAATGATGCGGCCCTCCGGCAAATAATGTCCGTGATCAGCAACTATAATGAAGATGTATTCGCATACCAGGGCTGCTTTCTGGCTTCCTCAAAATAAGTCTGCAATGATGCATCAGTATATGCTGAAGTGTTTCTGAATTTGTCAGCATCGGTATTTCCCTGAATACGTGTTTTACCCGGAACATCGAACGGCTCATGATTGCTCAATGTCATAACTGCAGAGAAGAACGGTTGCTGTTCTTTGTTCAAATCCCTTAATTGTTTTGAGAGAACAAACTGGTCGTGAACTCCCCATCTGCCCGACATGCTTGCATCAGGAAAATCTTCTTTACTCACGATCCGATTGTAGTTCTGCGATACATTGTATGCATTCAGATTCGAAAAATTTTTGTCACCTCCATAGTAAAAAGAAGTGGTGTAGCCCCGCGAACCAAAAACTTTTACCAGAGAAGGTAATCGCGCCGACTTTTCATTGGAACGCATGATAGAATGATACGGTGTTGCCGGCCAGCCATTGATCACGGAAACAATTCCCTGATCTGTTCGCGTTCCGCTGGAATAAATCGAATCAAATAAAATTCCGTCTTGAATCACCGTTTCAAGAAACGGATCTGTGCGTTTGTCGCCACCAAGCGATGCAACCACATCAGCCGTGTAACTCTCAAGCATGAGCACAACAATATTCGGTCGCTCGCTGCCAATGATTTGCGGAAAAGTATCAGCCTTTACTTCGAATGCAGAGTGAATCCAACTCTTCACCAGATCCTGATCTTCTGTTTGGAATGGGTTCCTTGAAGATAATCCTGCTGTCTGTACATCATACATCAGATGCCACACAGGGTTCACTGCAGAAAGATTCAGGAAATTGGAATTTGAATAATACACAAGACTTTCATTCATCGGCAGCATCTGCCATCCGCCACGCATAGAGGTTACGGTAAGCGCCACGAATGACAACCATACAACAGCCGACGATGCTTTTTTACCGGGAACACTTTCATACTCTGAATAGAAGAATTTACGGAAGATGAAAATGAAAATTAGTAAAAGAATGATCATCAACACCAGCAATCCAATCGATTGCCCTGCGCTTAATGAACTGAACACTTCTGTAGGGTCGGCCAGATAACTTAGTGCACGGTAATTAATAAGCGAATTCCAGTAATGATAAAGAAGAATATTTGCCAGCGTTATGTGCGTCCAGGCTATGATGATTACAACATGATACCAGTAATTGATTCTGTTGAAAATCCTTTTTGGAAAAAATGTGTAAATCAAAAACAGGAAGAGTGGCAAAATCAATGTATAACCAACCATGGAAAGATCCATGCGCAAGCCGTGAACGAAAGCAGGGAATGCAGCACTCCATGAGAAATTCTCTTCTGCTTTTATATTCAGATACAGAAAAGCCGCTCGCCACAATGCAAAAAAGATCACATAAAAGCATGTGATCTTCAGAAAATGAAATATGTTTCTTTTCAAGCGGTGCCGGTTTTTTTCCGGACACGGCTTATTCCTTGACCAATCTGATCTTCGAAATTTCCGGCCCGTTTTCCAGGGTTACAAAATAGATACCTTTTGCCAAGTCTGCAACATTTATTTGCAACCTGTTAAGGCCATCATGTTCTTCCCATGGATATTCTATCACGGTATGACCGTATGAATCTGTGATTTTAAGGACTGCCGTCGAATTCTTTCCGACAAAGGAAATTACTTCTACTTCATTTACTGCCGGATTCGGTTGAATCGTCAGCAGAGATTTTGAAGTAGCAAATTTTACGGGAACAATGTCAGAATACGTTGTTTTACCATCATAATCGACTTGTTTCAAACGGTAATAGGAAAGCCCCATCAGTGGTTCGTAATCAACAGAATTGTAGGAATTCATTGTTGTACTTGTTCCGGAACCAACCACGCGCCCAATCGTTGAGAAATTCTTTCCATCGGATGATCGCTCAATTTCGAAGTATGCATTATTTATCTCAGAAGCCGTCAGCCAGTTCAAATCTACTGTCTTTTCAACCGGCTCTGCGTTGAACATTAAAAGTTCAACCGGCAATGGCGCAGAACATGTAATTGATGCTCCATTCGAAAGTACCCAGTTCAGAGCAAATCCGTTTCCTCCCGGATTCCACTTTGAAATCATGAGAAGATAAGTTTCACCTACGCTTACATTCACTTCATCCGTATAACCATTTCCGGTAGGGTCTTCGCTGAAATCAGAACCAGCGTTGCTTCCTGATGCTGCTGTATTTGTACTTGCATTCAATGATGAGCTCATGCCGGTGTTTGGATAAGTCGAAGCATTTGCTGCATAAGAACAACGCAAAGGTGAACCAAGGCTTCCGCAGTTTGGATTAGGGCCAAAGAAAGCGAAGTCATAGTCGTCGGTATTGGTCACAGGACTTAACACGAATCCAAGTTTGCCTGCTGCTGAAACAGAAATTGTATACCAGTTGGTATAACTTTCTGCCGGAATACACCCATTTGAATTATCTGCGCTGATACCGGGACCTGTACTAGCATCGGTGATGCTTTGATTCGTACACACTAATGTTGCACGACTGCAATCATTATTGTCTGTCCCATTCGGACCGGCCGCATAAGGAACACAATCAAGTGTTGCTGTCCATCCTGAACTTGTAGTATTAGAATTTGATGAGAACCTGAATGTCAGACACCCACTCTGATCAGTTGAAACATACGGGCCAAGACCTGCGGCCATACATGCAGCATAGCTTGCTGCAGTTCCGGACCACGTTGATCCACTTCCAAATTGCGGACTGTTTTGTGTCGCCCCATTCAATATCGCGAGATAATCCTTTCCTGATTCTGTAGAGTATGACCAAAATGTTGCACGCAGAGCCATACCGGATGTACTTGGACAAAATGTTCGATAAACGTTAGGAACACTGTTGGAATAATTCGCGCCAATACCTCCGTCATCTGCAAATGTGGCTCCGCAGGTATTTACAAGCACGGCTCCGTTATTAGATCCTGCAAGTCCGACTGTAGGCTGAGTATAATCTGCCGTTCCGGAAGGAGAAGTAGGACAAGTAACGCAAGATAGAATTGCAGCCCAACCTGAATTATTGGTTGAACCGTCTGACTTAAATCTGAACGTAAGGCACCCACTTGAGGCAACAAGCATAGGTGGAAGTGAATTTCCGCTGAAGACTCCTATACGTGTACTTGATGTATTTGGTCCATCGAATACTGTCAGAGTATCCTTATTGGTTTGTGTATTGAAAGCAGTAAACACAACCTGAATACAAGTTGAATTGGAAGAACAAAACGACTCAACAATGTTAGAGTTATTACTGTAATTACTTCCGGAACCACCGCCATCATAAAACAATCCGCTGCAAAGATTCTGTGTTCCGTTGGTCATATTAAAAATAGTTCCGCAGGCAACACAACTTAATGTGATATTCCATCCGGCACGGTTCTGATTATTATTTGAAACAAACTTGAATGTAAGACAGCCCGCAGATGCTGTAATTGCTCCCGGCACCGTATTACCTGAGAATACACCGATCACGGGTGCTGATGTGTTACTGCCATTGTAAACGGTCAGCACATCATTTCCGCTTTGTGTATTGAAGGAGTTAAATGTTGCCTGCAAACATTGCCCTCCGGTTGCACAGAAAGTAATGGTATAATTTTCATTACTGCCGTAATTACTTCCGTTGCCTCCGGAATCATAAAATGTTCCGCCGCATGTACTCACGGTTGTTCCGTTGGAAGCTGCATTGAGCGTATACGTTTGCGCAGATGACTTACTTACTGTAAGCACCACAAAAGATAAAATGAGTAGTTTAATTTTTTCCCACATAGGCTAATGGCAAGAGGATATTTTACACCTCATACCAATAACCTTTTATGGAATTAATCATAGAGTGTTAACATGAAAAGTGCAAACTGTTTACAAAAGAATTCCAGCTTTTGGATTTGTTTTTACTGAAATTTCATTGAAATAATCATTCACTCCTTTCATTTCCGGTGATTTCTTACAAATGAAAATTCCTGTAATTTCAAGGGAATCTTACAATCCGGATAATGTGGCTTGCAATGAAAATATTAAGAACTGATTTTTACTTCGCAATTAAAACCCTTGCTACCGCTGTTCCGCCAGTTCCGGTTGCATTCAAAAAATAGACCCCTGCCGGCAATGCTTGTGAATCAATCTTGCCTTTCATCGTGCCCGGATCGCAATCAATTTGCATTGTGACTGTTTTGCCAAATAAATCTGTCAGATGAAATGTATTATAGATCTGCCGGCAAACGAAATTAATCTGATTGGTTGCAGGAAGAGGAAATACTTCCAGACTTGAATTCGGCTCAGTGTAACCAACATTGTTAACACAAGGAGTATATTGAAGTATTTTGAAGCCTGTGTAAGTCGCAGTAAATGGAATTCCGAAGGTGCATACATAGGACAGATAAATCTGATCAGAGTAATAATTAACTCCCCAGGTTCCTGCAGTGTCTGCTACATCACCAAAATAGTTGCAACTGTCAGGATTATTCGGTGTACTCATATCCAAAACATAAAAGTCACTTTTGCCTGAAGAAACATACAACTGAGAACAGACTTTATTCAAACGAAGTTCATTGGTATGAACCGGACTTGTAAACCAATTGTTATTAGGGCAATTTTGAGGATTCCACCAACCGATTAAATTGATTGACGAGGTGTCATGAATGTCGAGCACTTCCACACCGCAATAATCCACCGTAACATAAGCAAGGGAGTCATCAATTACGAGGTTATTATATGCTCTCGTCAAATTGAAAGGGAAATACAGCAATGGATTTGCAAAGTGTCCCGTCTCCGCCGGTGATTGTGGATTTACGCAGTTGATTACTCTAAAACCGCCTGCATCAAAACACAGATAAGCAATGCCATTTTTCACTTCAACACATCTCGCATTGTAGAAATTAGGATTGGGAGGATTGTTATATGGGTAATTAATGTCAGGCATATAGCTTGATACTGCTTGTATATCGTGAACATCTGCGATGTTTAAGATCACCAAACCTGATCGCATAGCGCATAAGTATGCAAAGTCGCCTTCGACATAGGTCATTCCTGAACCAGAACTTGTGCCCGGCACTTGATAAAAATCCGTCACCACAGGTGATCCCGGATTGCTTACATCAACGATTGCCAAACCGGCGGCCTGCGGATTGGTGAATGAATTTCCTAAAGAGAGATAGAGATAATTTCCCCGTTGAAAAACATTCATAACATGCAAACTCCCCAATTGCGAAACCGCCACCTGCGCAACCGGCTGAGGAGACGAAATATTGTTGATGTCATAGATACGTAAACCGCCCTCTTTGTTTGCTACATACAAATAAGGCAAGCCATTGGCATCGTGCATTGTTGTAAGCACCATTTCACTGCACACCGAGCCAACTTCGGCTCTTTCGGTGAGATTCATGGTTGAACAGTTTTGCCCGAAAGAACCAAATTGATTAGAAAAAACAAAAGTCAAAAAGAGTTGAGCGGCCTTTTTCATTTCTTGAAAATAATAAATTCTATTTGAAATTCTTCATAAGTTATCAATAAATGGCTTTTGTCAGATAAGTGTTACCAGATATTATTTAAGGAACCTACATCAAATAATAATAGTGCTGAAAAAAATTGTTTTAGCATAAGGAGAGAACCGTAACATCAAATTCTTTTAGTTGAATTCTCAAAATGGTAAGAAAATTTCTAAGCCTGGCCGGCGATCAACGGCTGTTTTCCGGACAAATTTGACTTGGTGGGTACTAATACGCCAATTTGTATTATTCCCGGAATACAGGCGATTGTATCGTAATAAACGGACTGATTTCCAGTAACTTTTAGTTTTTTATTCGACTTTTACACCTCACAAAAACAATGTAGGTAAGTGAAGGGCGTAGCTATTAGTTGTTGTTTAGGGCAACCATTATTCAGACTTTCTTGCTGTTATTTGTTTCCGAACTAGTGTTTTATGCGAAAAGATAAATTTTTAATTGACCTGGGAAAGCGTATACGCAAGAAAAGGATGGAGCGTAATATGTCCCAGATTGAACTAGCTTCAGCCTGCAATTTTGAAAAAGCCAGCATGTCCCGAATTGAATCCGGACAAATTAATACAACCATCCTTACTTTACTTAAAATCAGTAATGCGCTCAATATTCATATCAGCGATTTATTGATTGATCCTGGTACAAAGTGAACGTATACGCCTGTTCTTACTAAGAAGAAAAAAGGCAGCAATTGTAAACTTATGTTGTTTCTGACTGAACAACAGCTCCACTCTTTCCTAACGGTATGCTTACTTCTATTTGTGTTCCGAATCCGGGAATGCTTCTGATAAGGTAATCTCCGCCATGCAATCTGGCCCGTTCCCGCATACCAAGTAAGCCAAGAGTTTTTCTTGTTTTAACCTGTGTTTCATTATACCCGATTCCGTTGTCATGAATTTTCATGATGAAGTTGTCACCCTCTTCGATCGACACCAGAATATTGACCTCTGTTGCCCCTGAATGACGGGCAATGTTGGTCAGACTTTCCTGAAAAATACGGAATAAACTGATGGATATTTCAGGCGTAGAAGTGAATGCGCTTATGTCGGCCTGAAAACTTACTTTCATTCCTGTCCGCCGTTCAAAGTCTTGAGCATATAACTCTAATGTCGGTTGTAATCCCAAATGTTCCAATTCACTTGGACGAAGTTCCGAAGCAATTTTGCGTACATTCTTCACCATACTATCGAGCATCTGACTGAAAGAATTGAAACGTTCTTCCACTTCCTTGTCCGCTGCTGACATGCGCTTGCCAATCCACTTTGCATCCATCTTTAAAGCTGTGAGCTTCTGTCCCAGCTCATCGTGGATTTCTCTGGAAAGATTCATGCGCTCTTCTTCGCGGATTTTTTCAATGTGTGCAGCTAACTGACGGAATTCAGCATTGGAGATGCGAAGATTTTCATCGGCTTGCTTTTTCTCAGTGATATCATGTGTTACACACAACATGGCAATTATTTTTCCATTGGTGTCGCGCATCGGTACAGAATGACTTTCAAACCAGCGAAGATTTCCCTTCAATGTCGTAACCTGATATTGGAAGATCGCAGTTTTTCCGGAATAAATCTCCTCCGTCACTTCAGCATATCTTTTCTTGAATGGCTCGTTTACGATTTCGAGCAATGATTTCCCCTGTACCTGTTCGAGCGAATCGGCTTCAATCATTTTTAATCCGGCCGGATTCATTTCCAACAATTCATTGTTCCTATTCGTCAGCTTAATTGAATCCGGGCCATTCTGATAAATAGTTTCCAGACGTGCCTCCCGATCAGCCAGCGCCATTTCTGCCATCCGCAAAATAGTCATGTCTTGTGTGGTACCTATTGATTGCATCGGTCTACCATCAATATCAAAAACGGTTTCGCCACGGCTCTGCATATATTTCACCCGCGTATCAGGGAGTTGAATCCGATACATCAAGTCGAATGAGGTTTTCTCTTTTATAGATTTCTCAAATCCTTCAACAACCATCTGAACATCTTCCGGATGAATGAAGCTAATAAAATGCGGGAAGTTGGGTTCAATTTCATTCGTATTAAATTCAAATATCCTTTCAATTTCTTCCGACAATTTCATCTTGCCTGTCACGTGATCCAATTGCCAACTTCCAATGGATGCAATTCGCTGAGCTTCTTTCAGGTTTTTTTCATGTTCCTGAAGATTCAACTCCACTTGCTTTCGTGAGGTAATGTCAACGGTAACTCCATCTAATCTAACAAAGCGTCCTTGTGAATCAATGGTAGGAAGCATCCTTGCTTCAACCCACACAATGCCGCGTTTACTATGATTGATCCGGTATTCCAGCTCAACAATCTTTCCTGCCTGCATGTCCGGATAAGCACGTTCAACGATGTGGCGATCCTCTGCCAGTATTACTTCAAACCACAAATTGGGATTACTTAAAAATTCTTCAGGATGATGTCCGTATACCAATTCTGTTCCCGGTGAAACATAAATCATCTTCTTGTTGAATGTGTCAGACCCCCAGAATGACGAATATGGAGAATTATACACTCTCAACAGTAAGTCAAATGTTGTAGGCCTCTGTTCATCCTCTTCTACTGAAACTGACTTTTAGCTAAAATGAAGAAGCTGTACTTTCCCAAAAGAAGCATTACATTCTTTTGTTGAGCAGTTCACAATAAAACCTTCACCAGACTTACTGAGAATTTCTACATCAGTAGGTGTTTCATCGGATGGAATTGAACCGGGTAATACATCGCGAATGTTCCTTCCGATTACTTCGGCAGCTTTATAACCTGTCAGCACTTCTGCCTTCTGACTGATTGCAACAATGAGATTCTTTTCATCAATCATAAAAAAAGCCGACGGAATTGCCTGCGCCAGCTGGAGCAAACATTGCGAGGGAAAAACAGCAGCTGTTGCACTACCGGCCTTTTCTTTTAACCGACGATTTGAAAACATTAATGCGACGATGACACCACATAATGGAACAATAATCGCCACAATGGCGATGAGTGCAGAACTATTCATGCTTCAAGTCAATTTAATATTGAATTCCCTTTAATGACTATTCAGAAGCTTTTGAAATTCGGGTGGGGTTTGACGAAAAATTTTCGGCTTCATTTCCTGTATGATTCTTCCCGGCGCAAACAGGTGGAACACAAACAGGCGTGTTAAAGATAGAAAAGTATTTGTGATTCTCTTATTTTTTGCAAGAAAATGTATCCGAACAGATCTGTACTGTTGTTTAAATCCAAGTCAGCGGCCACCTCATGAAGTCAGTTTAGAAAATCAGATAAGAATTAAACAGAAATGTTGTCATTTATCGCAATTAACTTCTTGTTTTTTAATGTTACTTGATACAGGAAACCAAAACCGGATTCCTGCTCTCACTATAAGCAGACGCGCTTGATAAAACATAGGCAGCCGGGCTGACAGCAATAAATTCTCTCACCGGCAGATGATGTATGTCGTGAAGAATACTACCGGCAACTTTCGGACTATCGACCACTTCCAGATGAATTAACTCCAGCCAGGAGTCATTCTCTTTTTGCAAAAGTTGCAGTAAGTGATTTCTTTGAACCGCTTCATTGTTCTGCATAAAATCTTTCATCTGCCTGCTGACGCAAATGATTAGCCTTCGAATCAATTCTTCGGCTTCCTTTTCAGTTTGAAATAATAATTGTGCACCTTCCGGATGAATCACATAACCGTTGATCTGCATCTTTTCAAAATGAACAAAATGATTCAACGCAGAAATAAGAATACCTGAATAGCTTCGTCTTGCAAACAAAGCGACATCATTCTTTATTCTGATGATTGCAAAATAACAAGGATGGTTTCGGGAAATAGTTTCGAGTGAATCCATCTTGTAAAACTAAATCCGGATACTTCCTGATCCAACCGCATATATGCGAAAATCAATGCCGGCTTTTTATCTGTACATCTACCCCATCTTTCCCGGTAAACTTATTCAACTTCCATGTAAACGTCAGCATGAAATACCGATTCAAGGTATTAAATCTCCTTTCCTGAAATGAAGTAAAGTCACTACTTGTTTCTATTCCTTTGTTCTGATTTAAGATGTCAAAACAATTTAGAGTAAATATTGCCCGTTTTGATTTGGAAAAGAAAGAGACAGAGCCCGTCATTAGCGGTATTCCCGTACGGTTTGGGAAAACTGCTCCTGTGTACACCGAATAAGACGCATTGAGCTCAATTGCGATTCGCTCTCCCGGCGTTATTTGCAGTTCACTGAAATAAGAAATCTTGTTGTAGTTACTTTTCAAAGCATCATAAAACCGGTAACTCAATGTATGCCATTGCATATCCGCTCCAAGTGAACAATCCACTATTTTCTTTTTCCGATTTTCCAGCCTAACAGTCAATGAATGGACATTTTCATCATAATAACCAAAGCTTTCATTGATGATATTGTATCCCCGGTTCCAGGAACTCTCTCCATCTAATTCAGCAACAATCGGCACATGTGGAATTGGACGAGAAAACTCAAAGCCTGCTCGCAACCGATAATCCTTACTTACATTCACTGCTGTCATATGCAAAATATTATTTAAATCATAAGATCTTGCATATTGAATTTTGTTTGAGGTGTATACTCCATTCAACATTAATGTGAGCGAAGTAGATGAAAACTGATCAAACATCATCCAATGCGTAAAAATTGAATGCTCCGTCTCCGGTATCAGATAACGGTTGCCGGAAAAATGTTGAATGGGATCATTCGAATTTAAAATCGTATCCAATTCGACGGCTTGAGGCAAATTAATATGGGAATAATATTCCACCGACAAACGCCGACCGCTGCGATAGCTATTTTCCCATTGAAAAAAAGGTAAGAGCTTCATGAGATTTACCTGCACTCTATCCGAAGTGCGATAATAGTTTTGAAATTTTCCCATCTCAAACAACACGCCCGCTTTCCAGTTGATCTTTTCTTTTGAAGAACGAATTGCAATACTTGATTGTGAAAATAAATAAGCCGACTGCAGCTTTTCTTCAAATGAAGTCTCATCAGGAATTGTCGCAAACCGATCTGCCCTCTTTCGTTCACTTACTTTCCGGCCAATGGAAGATACAAGATCAAAAGCAAAAGAAGATTTTCCTTTAAACGTCAATTGCAATCCCGCCTGAGCGGAAATTTGCAGATTATCCATTTCCTGTATGTAATCCATTGCCGTTCTCCCTGTGTCAACTCTCGTTTCAATATTGTTTTGTATTGTGTTGTCGGAATTCTTCAACTGAATATCAAAATCGCCAAAGGCTTTCAGCAATCGTAAAGTTGTTTGAAAGGATTTCAAGTATGAACCACTGAGTTTCCCTTTCAGGCCATTCGCTTTCAAAGTTGAAACTCCATTTGCAGCGTTTATCAATTGATCATTTAACGCTGTTGTTGAATTGGAATAATCAGAGGTTGACTGATTATTGTATGATACATTGCACGATGTCAAAAATATTTTTGTAGAATCAATTTTATTTTTCCTGAAGAAATTTAACCGATGGGCAAAATTTCGATCCTTCTCTCGTAAATTTTCTTTGGATTGGATTCCGGCTTCTGCATCAGTCGTATAACTCCGAGTTGTATTTTGCAGCAAGAATTTATCCATTCCATTACCTAAATATGAAACCGACGTGCGATTGTCTTTTACTTTCTCAAATGAGAAATTTAATCCGGCTGCGCCGTTGGTCAGCAAGCCGTCAATCGTTTGCCCGAAATCTACGGGAGTGCTTTCATCATTTTCCACGGTAACACGTGCTTCACCATCACCATTCATCAGAGCTGACAGACCACCGTTGAAATCCATATAGTCTTTGAATGAAAATCCGAATTGATTAACATTATTGATAATCCCCAGACCAGCCAGATGTATTCTATCATTGAACCGAAATATTTTTGCTCCGGCCTTGTAACGTTCTTCAGTTCCATAGCCTCCGCTGACCTCTCCAAAAACAGCAGACTTTTTTTCGTCTTTCAATACCAGATTGATGGTTTTGTCGCGCTGGCCATCCTTGATTCCTGTCATCTGCGACTCTTCGGATTTCTTATCGTACACATCTACTCTTTTCACCGCATCAGCAGGAAGGTTCTTGGTTGCTATCTTTGGATCAGAGCCGAAAAACTCTTTTCCATCGACTAAAACATTATTCACCTTTTCGCCCTGAGCTTTTACATTTCCATTCTGGTCCACCTGAATTCCCGGCATCTGTTTTAATAAACTTTCCACGTCTCCATCAGGCTTCACACGATATGCAGCGGCATCGTATGAGATGGTATCTCCTCTTATCAAAAACGGAATCCGTTCGCCTTCAACCGAAACCTCTGAAAGCATTTTTGACTTCGTTTTCAAAATCACATCAAAGTTTTGCGCAGGGAGTTCAATCTTTTTCCAATAAGTTGAATACCCAAGCATGGCTACCTGAAACAGATAATTTCCGGACTTCACATTTCTCAACGTATACTCTCCCGATTCGCCGGTCATGGAAAAATAAGCGAGTGTAGAATCTTCCGGATAGAGCAATGAAACAGTAGCATATGGTAGCGGGGCTCCGGCTGTATCAAGTACATGACCCTGAAGCGGAGAATTCTGAGCTATACCATTTATGGATAATAGCAGAAATGCTAAAAAGAAAATCCTGTCAGGCATCAATGCTTGATTTTGATGATAACATTACCACCGTCACCTTTCCCGTCATCCATCTCCGCTGTTTTTTCTTTGACCATTTTATTGAACTCATCCTTTGTCATTTTCTTTCCTTCATGCGGAATGACAAATACAGATGCATTCACGGCAGTTTTCAAATCTACTGAAGTAGCTGTGGCGATTACCTGACCATTATTTAACTCAGCTTCGAGAATCAGCCCCGGTAAATTTCCTAAACCTTCGGGACCGGCACTGATTGCAATTTCGGGTGTAAACCAAACGGTGATGTGTCTGCCGGTATCTGCAAGAACAGCCTGCTGACAATCGTAGTTAAGAATTTTTTTATGCTGACCGGTAAGCTTCCATTTGTAATCGCCCAGATTTGAGACAATGAGAAAATTTCTATCCATAAATCCCCGCTGCTCGGTTTTCTGAAGAGTTTTTAAATCGCAATAGATTTTATCATTGCCTTCATCCGTCTTAATAACGATTTTATTTCCACCAGAGATCTCCTGATCGTCTGCTTCCTGCGTTTCCTTTTCATTCTGAAGTATAAATTGATCCGTGGTAAATGAAAGCTTTTTCATGGAAGAATGTTCTTTCGGCATACTCTGAGCAAGTACAGAGTCAGCACCATCAAAATGAATATTGAATTTCATTGTTACTTTGTAGAGCACAGTCCCTTGCTGTGCCCTGCACACCAGCGCCAAAAAAAGAAAGGCGGAAATGAGAAGTGATTTCATGTTTTTATTTCGAAGATAGCTTCCTCCTGAAGATGCTTCGGTTAATCCACAGGTAATTAAGGTTAATTAAGGTTAATTGATTGTTTTAGGCAGCAGCAGATTATACTTTTGGAATCACAGGAATGAAAGGAAATGCCATCATAAAAAAGACGCGATTGCTGATGTTGTCGGCTCAATTGCTCTTAACCGTGTTCATTGGCTATTGGCTACAAGGAGAATATCGCTCCGAAAAAAGTCAGTTGCGTTCGGCTCTTGAATTAAATATAGATGCTGCAAGACGGGAGTCGATTGATTCTTTAATCCGGAATAAAATTATATCTCCACTCCTGATGGATGCTGGAGCCATGAAAATTAAAATTGATGTAAAAGATACCATGGCTACTGCAAAGGTATCTCCCTTGAATCTGCCGGATTCGCTCATCCTGAAAGATGATATTACTATACCATCCGAGCCATCAGGAAAAGTGAAACATGAAATCATCCTTAACAGGAAATCAGAATTTCAAAAAGATGTGATTCATAATGGCTTAAAGTTGATCATAAAAAAATCAATGACGACAAGTAATGACAGTTCATTTCTTGAAGATGTCTATTTTATGAAATCCGATTCTGCAGCATTCAGAATTACACTTGACAGCTTTTTGAAAAGAAATAAATTACCTCTGACTCCAACATGGTTGCCGGCTTCTGCCATTCACTCCGGTGCAGATACGGTGATCTTTTTTTCTTCTGAGTCGAGCGAGCTTCCCGAAAATCTCACCTTCAGCTCAGCAAATCACTATCTTCTGATTCGGATATTGCCTCAGATGCTATCCGGTTTAATTCTATTACTGCTCACAGGACTGGCCTTTTACTTTTCATTCCGGAATCTTAAAAAACAAATTTCATTGGAAAAGATAAAGAGCGAAATGCTGAGCAACATCTCTCATGAACTAAAAACTCCTGTGAGTACGGTGAAGATTGCCATTGAGGAATTGAGAAACATTGATCCTTTGAAAGAAGAACAGCGATTTCATTTTTACATTTCAACAGCCCAATCTGAAATGAATCGCTTAGAGTTGATGATTGAAAAAGTGATGAATAGCAGCTTACTTGAAGAAGGCAAAATTCAACTTCATAAAGAATCTATTGACCTGCCTAAACTGATCACTGAAATAGTTGATCAGTTTCAACTGCGAAATCAACATTCATTAAAAATTAAAACAGAGTTTCAAACGCTCCCGAACCCTGTTATTCATGCCGACCGTCTTCATTTTACCGGGGTATTAGTAAACATCGTTGACAACGCAATCAAGTATGGACCTGCTGAACAAACTATTCTGATTTCATGCAGCAATGAAGAGGGGCTAACAAAAATTTGTGTGAGCGATGAAGGGCCTGGAATTCCTGAAGAATATCAAAGCAGAATCTTCGACAAGTTTTTTCGCGTGCCCTCGAATAATATTCACGAAGTAAAGGGCTACGGACTTGGCCTCAACTATGCGATGAACATCATGAAGCTGCATAATGGCAGTTTCAGTTATCACCGATCTGAAACTAAAGGATCTCTTTTCACTATTACACTACCGAAAGCATGAAAACACGAGTGTTATACGTTGAGGATGAAAGCTCGCTCGGAAAAATTGTTACTGAGTCGATGGAGCATCGTTCCTTTGAAATATTGTGGCGAAAAAATGGCTTACAAATTTTAGATGACATTTCAACGTTTGACCCTGAAGTGTGCGTGCTCGATGTGATGCTGCCCGGAAAAAACGGTTTCACGCTTGGCAAAGAAATCAGAGAGCGGTATCCCGATCTACCTATAATCTTTCTCACTGCCAAGGACCAGACTCAGGATTTAGTTGAAGGTTTCAACTCCGGGGGAACTGATTATATCAGAAAACCATTTAGTATTGACGAGCTGATTGTCAGAATCAACAATCAGATTTCATTGGGAAGCAGAAAATCCGACAAGGATTTGGTGAATGAAAAAATCCAACTGCTTTCCTACACTTTTCATCCGCTCACTTCTGAATTGCATTTCGGAGATGAAACCTTCTCCCTCTCGAACAGAGAGTCACAATTGCTTGCTTTGTTTGCCCGGCAACGGAATCAAACCATTTCGCGAAAATCAATCCTTCTTTCAATCTGGGGTGACGATAGTTTTTTCAATAGCCGAAATCTCGATGTGTATGTCAGAAAACTCAGAGAATATTTCCGTCACGATGAACGAATAAAAATCATTACTCTAAAAGGCGAAGGTTACCGCTTTGTAGTGTAATCAAATATCCGTGATTTCACTTTTAAATTTCAGTGATTTCCGTGGGAAATTTCTCCCACTTGTCTCAGCGCACAAGAATGTTCAAAAAGAAACACAAGTTACCACAGAGAAAAACTAGTACGTAAGCACCACACTCTCACCAACGGATTGACGAACCGCTTCTTTAATTGCGTTCGAATCAAAATGACACTCGTTGTAAAGCTCCTTCGGCTCGCCATGTTCGATAAAGCGATCAGGAATTCCCAATCGGGTGACGCGTGCCGTGTAATTATGAGTCATCATAAATTCGCCGATTGCACTTCCAAATCCTCCCATCAGACATCCGTCTTCTACAGTGATCAGCTTTTTATACTTTGAAAAAATATCATGAAGCATTTCCTCATCGAGCGGTTTCACAAAACGCATGTCGTAATGCGCAGGGAACAATCCTTCTTTCTCTAGTTCGTCGCAAGCCTTGACTGCAAAATTTCCCGGATGACCAATAGTAAGAATAGCAACTTCTTCTCCGTCGCGTAATTTTCGTCCCTGTCCGATTTTAATTTTTTCAAATGGTGTTTTCCAGTCGATCATCACACCGTTACCACGCGGATAACGAATGCTGAACGGCGCATTGGTTTCCGGCAACTGAGCAGTGTACATCAAATTGCGAAGCTCCTGTTCGTTCATCGGTGCACTCACAATCATATTCGGTATGCAACGGAAATAGGCAAGATCAAATGCTCCGTGATGTGTCGGTCCATCAGCACCGGCAATTCCTCCGCGGTCAAGACAAAATACGACGTGCAGATTTTGCAATGCCACGTCATGAATTACCTGATCGTAACCGCGCTGCATGAATGAGGAATAAATATTACAGAATGGAATGAGTCCTTGTGTTGCCAGTCCGGCTGAAAAAGTGACTGCATGTTGTTCAGCAATACCTACGTCGAATGCACGATCAGGCATTGCTTTCATCATAATGTTCAATGAACATCCGCTTGGCATGGCAGGAGTAATTCCGACAATCTTCGGATTCTTTTCCGCCAATTCCACCATCGTATTTCCAAACACGTCCTGATACTTCGGTGGTGTTGGTGCAGCATTGGCCGGTTTGAAAATTTCACCGGTGATTTTATCGAACAGCCCCGGCGAATGCCACTTGGTCTGATCTTTCTCTGCAAGTTCGTAGCCTTTTCCTTTTACAGTCAGACAATGCAGAATTTTCGGACCGGGAATATCTTTGAGATCGTGAAGTACTTTTACGAGACGTGTTACATCATGACCATCAACCGGACCGAAGTAACGGAAGCGCAGTGATTCGAAAAGGTTACTCTGCTTGAGCAAAGTTGTTTTCACTGCATTCTCTACTTTCGAAGCAATCTCCTGAGCGTTCGGACCAAACTTGCTGATCTTTCCGAGCAGGCGCCACACTTCATCTTTTACTTTATTGTAAGTATGAGAAACCGTAATGTCGGTCAGGTATTCTTTCAATGCACCAACATTCGGATCAATGCTCATACAATTATCGTTGAGGATAACGAGCAGATTCGAATTCTCTACGCCGGCATGATTCAATGCCTCGAAAGCCATCCCGCCCGTCATCGCACCATCGCCGATAATGGCCACGTGCTGACGCTGGTTATTTCCCTGAAGGCGTGAACCAACGGCCATTCCTAATGCTGCCGAAATGGAAGTCGAAGAATGCCCGACGCCGAATGCATCGTATTCACTTTCATTTCGTTTTGGGAAACCACTGATGCCTTTGTAGATCCGGTTGGTATGAAAAATATCGCGACGACCGGTCAGGATTTTATGTCCGTAAGCCTGATGACCTACGTCCCAAACTAATGGATCGTCGGGTGTATTGAATGTATAATGAAGGGCAACCGTCAGTTCAACCACGCCTAGTGAGGCACCAAAATGCCCGCCATTAACCGACACAATATCAATGATATAATCGCGCAGCTCCCGACAAACCTCCGGAAGGTCGGATTCTTTCATCTTCCGCAAATCTTCCGGAAAGGTGATCTGTTTTAATAATTTACCGGGCGTTATATCCATCTTTCTGAACGGCGTTTACAAATATAGGAAAAATAAGGGGTTTGGGGTCAAATGACGCTATAAACGGGGGTAAGTGATATTCATTTTGAGGAAATTGCTAATCATTCGTTAAACAAGCATGGGGGGCGAAAGTTCAGGGGAGCAAGTAGTAATTGGTAAGTAGTAAGTGGTAAGTGGTAAGTAGTAGGTCGTAGGTGGAGGTGATTATTTAGGGTTATGGGGATTTTTTCAAGGTTTTCATGTCCCAAATAGCTCTCTTTCTTCCTGTGATTTTTGAAATTTTTTATTTACCCGGAAGCAATTCCGGACAAACAATTTTCAATTCTATACTGGAAACGGGTAGGTTTTGTGAATTTGCTAATGAAGCAAGAAACACCAAAACTTGAAGAAGGAATATGAGAAGCAGACTGTTGTGGGCGGCCGTCCACGCGCGTGCGGCCTCCTTCTCGGTGAAGGTTAGAAGAAAGAAGATTATTCAAAAAACAAATGTTTCTACATTGAAAGCTGAATAAATATGTAGGCCGAGAAGGAGGCTGCGCGTGGTCGCCTTTTTCTTTGTTTCTTTCTTTTTGGCGAAACAAAAAGAAAGAAAAATCATTGCCAGGTCAAATCCATACTTTTGAAAATTGTATATGGCCATCTGCTAGAATCTATTATCGCAAAAACTGACCGTTTAAAGTATAACATAAAGTATAATTCAATAATCTGGCAGTATTACTTTTCTGAATAAATGCACCATCACATAGCTCATTCAATAAAAAACGCGATTTGACTTTTTTTATGTGACGGGGAATAAATTTGTTCCAATGTAAAATTAGCACTCCCCAACTTAATGCCTGTTATGATTCCGCCAATTCATAATTAAAAAAAAACCCGACTACTGGTGGTGTAGCCGGGCTTTCTAACAATTCAAAACAATTGATCTACTTTATCACTAACAGCTTTTTCATTGTTTGATGTTGAGTGGAATACTGGAGGGTGTATATTCCGGCAGCAAGGTTTTTTAAGTCGAGAACTTTACTGAAATCGCCGGCCGGTTGGTATAGCGATTCCGCATACACAATCTGACCGGAAGTATTTATCACTTTTAATTGTGCATCGCCTTCCTTAATAACTTTCATTGAGACAGTACACTTCTCATTTAAGGGATTCGGGCTAACTGTAAACGAAGCTTCTGTCGCAACATCTTGGATGCCTACTCCGGAAGTAACTACGAGTGTTCCAATCTGTGATTTCGGCTCGGCGGCGAAAAGATTTTCTGCGTCAACACAAGTGAATTGTGCTTTCTGGTCGGAGATGTTAAGGGCGTATGTCCCTGCAGTTGCGGGTGCGGTGAAAGTGTATGTGTAAGTTCCTGCATCAGATGTAGGGCAATTTGGGGCTACTCCGTCATATACACAGTCCATGGGAGTGTTGTCAAGACCAACAACATGTTGTACTATGCAGCTCGAACAAATTTGATTGTTTACATTATAGTCGAGCGACAGATTCACAGTAGAATTTACGGCAACAGAAGCATTGCTTCCCTGACCGTTCATGTCAACATTTGTAAAGGAAACTCCATCGCAAACCGTGAGTGTGGCAATTTGTGATTTTCCTGCACCGGAGAATAAATTTTCTGCATCTAAACAACTGAACTGCGCCATTTGTTCGCTGATGTTGATTGCATACACACCTGCTGTAGTTGGTGCCGTGAATGAATAAGAATACGAACCCGTTTCCTGACCGGGACACGTTGCGGCGATTCCGTTATACACACAATCAAGCGGAGTGTTATCTATTCCGATAACATGCTGAACAATACAGCTCGGACAAATTTCATTGCTGAAAGCATAATCAAGCGAAACTGTTACAGCATCGCCGGGAGCTACCGTGATATCATTGCTGATACCATTTAATGAAACGTTGTTGAATGATTCCGCACCACATACGGTTAGTGTTGCAATCTGAGTTTTTGAACCTGCCGCAAATAGATTTTCTGCATCGAGACAAGTAAACTGGGCTGTTTGCTCTCCAACATTGATAGCGTAAACACCGGGTGTGGTTGGAGCCGTAAACGAATAGGAGTAAGAACCCGTTTCAGAATTAGGACAAGATGCTGCTACACCGTTATAAATGCAATCCATTGCTGTGGTATCCAGCCCCAGAACATGCTGTACGATACATGATGAACAAATTTCATTGTTGAATGTGTAATCAAGCGAAACAGAAACAGCATCACCCGGCGAAACTGTAATGTCATTACTGATTCCATTCAATAAAACATTGTCGAATGATTTCGGTAGACAAACGGTTAGAGTAGCAATTTGCGTTTTGTTTGCTGTTGAAAATTGATTTTGAGCGTCACTACAGGTAAATTGTGCCATTTGCTCACTAACATTAATTGCGTAGGTACCCGGCGTTGACGGAGCAGTGAATGAATAAAGATATGCACCCGATTCTGTGTTTGGACAGGTAGCGGCAACGCCATCATATATACAATCAAGCGGAGTATTGTCCATTCCAAGTACGTGCTGTACAATGCAGGAAGGGCAGATTTCATTACTGAATTCATAATTTAGGGCGACAGAAACAGTAGCTCCGGGAGCAACGGTGATATCGTTGCCAATTCCGTTCAACGTAACATTGTCGAAATATTCTCCTCCGCAAACCGTAATTGTACCTATCTGCGTTTTTGTTGCTGCAGCAAAAAGATTTTGTGCATCGGCACACGTAAACTGTGCGGTTTGATCACTAACGTTAATTGCATACCGGCCGGGAGTAGCAGGCGCTGTAATTGCCAATGAGTAAGAGCCTGTAGTGGTGGAAGGACAAGAAGCGGCCACACCATCGTAAACACAATCCAACGGTGTATTATCCAGCCCAATTACATGCTGAACAATACAGGAAGAACAAAATAGATTATTAATATCATAATCTAAAGTCAGATTCACAGTAGCACCGGGACTTACAGTAGTTGTACTGCCACCTCCATCAAGAGAGACGTTTGTGAATGAGATAGGACATTGAGCCGAAGAACGCATTCCCGATAAAATTAGAAATGCAAGGCTTAGAATAAAGGAAAATCTACTAAGTACACTTTTTTTCATAGTTGTGGTTTTTTAGTTAGTATGTATTAAAAATAATCCGAGTAATTCATGGGAAACGGGGAATGAATGATCCGTTAAATAAAGTGAGACAAAAATGAAGCAATGCGGAACACCCGACAATCATCAAATCATATGATACGCTCGGAAAAACAATCAATTTGAAGAGAAATCCATCATCAATACAAATTACATTTTCTATGAAATTCGATGCTCTGCATTAAGTTATTATTCGCCTCTGAAAAGAAGATCAATTCCAAATTAATTTGTTTTATTTGGAGATCAGAAAACAAGCCGCTTTCATTACAGGCACATGAAGA
>JAXLTM010000002.1:0-198604 GCA_046330055.1 Bacteroidia bacterium
ACCTTCAAAACCTGAAACGGATTTGATGAGATGAGCCAGATCGTGGATACTGATTTCCTTTCCATAACCGACATTGATGAAGCTGCTTTCATTGTATTTCTGCATGAGAATATAGCAGGCTTCAGCAAGGTCATCGGCATGAAGAAATTCGCGGAATGGTTTACCGGTTCCCCATACAACCACACTTTTATCGCCCTTGTTAACTGCTTCATGAAACTTGCGAATCAGTGCCGGAAGTACATGTGAGTTTTCAAGATTGTAATTGTCATTCGGGCCATACAAGTTAGTCGGCATGGCTGAAATGAAATTGCAGCCGTATTGTGCCCGATACGATTCGCACAATTTTATTCCTGCAATCTTTGCGATCGCATAGGGTTCATTGGTTTGCTCAAGATATCCTGAAAGCAAATACTCTTCCTTCAATGGTTGTGGTGCATTCTTCGGATAGATGCATGAGCTGCCGAGAAACAAAAGTTTCTTCACAGAATGTTTCCACGAATTATGGATCACATTGAGTTCAATGGCCAGATTATCATAAATGAATTCTGCACGGTAAGTATTGTTGGCATTGATACCACCAACCTTTGCAGCAGCAAGAAAAACATATTCAGGTTTCTCCTGCCTGAAAAATTCTTCAACCGCTTTCTGATCTCTCAAATCCAGCTCCGCTGAAGTTCGCAGAATAAGATTTTTGTATCCTTTGCTTTGCAGATTTCTGGTAATGGCAGAGCCAACCATTCCTCTGTGACCGGCAATGTATATTCTGGAATCTTTATTCATGATAATTCAGAATATTATGTCCGCCTTCTTTCAGGTATTTATCTTTTCTGAATAATTCAAGATCAGAGGCGACCATTTCTTTCACTAGCATCGACAAATTATATTTCGGTTTCCAGCCAAGTTGAGTACGTGCTTTGGTAGCATCACCAAGAAGGAGGTCAACTTCAGTCGGTCTGAAATAACGCTCATCTACACTCATCACTTGTTTCCCTTTCGGCAATTGAAATTCCGGATGGTTGCATTTTACGACAAATGCTTTTTCATCTTTTCCGCTTCCTTTAAATTCTAATTCAATTCCGAGTTCAAGAAATGACATTCGTAAAAAGTCTCTCACCGTAGTAGTGATTCCGGTTGCAATCACAAAGTCTTCAGGTTTTTCCTGCTGAAGCATCAGGTACATCGCTTCCACATAATCTTTCGCATGTCCCCAGTCACGTTTGGAATCAAGATTCCCCATGTACAATTCATCCTGCAAACCAAGAGCGATACGAGCTACTCCGCGGGTTATCTTTCTTGAAACAAACGTTTCACCGCGAACCGGTGATTCGTGATTGAAAAGTATTCCGTTGCAGGCAAACATTCCGTATGCTTCGCGGTAGTTTACCGTAATCCAGTATGCATATAACTTTGCGACAGCATACGGCGAACGTGGATAGAAAGGAGTTTTTTCCGACTGAGGAGTTTCCTGTACTAAACCGTAAAGTTCAGAAGTGGAAGCCTGATAGATTTTCGTTTTCTTACTCATGCCCAGCAGGCGGATCGCTTCAAGGATACGAAGTGTACCGATACCATCGGCATTGGCTGTATATTCAGGGGTTTCAAAACTGACTTTTACATGCGACATAGCGCCGAGATTGTAAATTTCGTCGGGCTGCACTTCCTGAATAATGCGGATCAGATTGGTACTGTCGGTCAAATCACCGTAGTGTAATTTGAAGTTGATGTTCTTCTCATGCGGATCAAGATAGAGATGGTCGATTCGGTCTGTATTCAAAAGCGAACTTCTGCGTTTGATGCCATGAACCATGTATCCTTTTTTTAGTAGGAATTCCGCAAGATAGGCTCCGTCTTGTCCGGTAATACCCGTGATTAATGCTACTTTCATTGTGATTGACTGAGATTCCAAATATAAGGATTCTTAAACGACTTCTGAGTATCGGAATGCTCTAATTGGCAGGCACCTCCGGGAAGGCTGTGAAAGGCCGATTCCTGCTGCCGGATTTTTTCTTTTTTATCAATACAAATGCCGGGTATGGTAGAATGTGTATCTCACTTTTCACCTTAGATCAGTTCCTGACTTTTCATTTGATATAGCCGGTTGATGTATTCCAAGCAATTTTCAGGTGGATAATTTTTAACTTCACCGGCTATGAAACTAGTTTTTGCAACCGGAAATCAGAATAAACTTAAAGAGGTGAAGGCTATGTTGCCGAAGGGTATAACATTGCTTAGTCTGAAAGACATCGACAGTGAAGATGATATCCCTGAAACAGGCGCTACCGTTGCTGAAAATGCATCCATAAAAGCGAGATATGTGAGTGATAAATTTGGAATGGATTGCTTTGCCGACGATACCGGTCTGGAAGTCGAAGCACTCGGCGGAAGACCGGGTGTTTATTCAGCCCGCTATGCCGGACCGGCCTGCGATCCTGCTGATAATATTCTCAAACTACTGACTGAACTCAAAGGTGAAACCAACCGAAGAGCAAGATTTATTACCGTTATCGCTTTACGATTGGGTGAAAAGGAATATCTGTTCGAAGGAATTGTCAATGGCCGGATTACGGAAAGTGGTTCCGGTACGGGTGGCTTCGGTTACGATCCTGTTTTTGTTCCCGATGGCTATACACAGACCTTTGCAGAAATGACTTCCGAGGAAAAAAATAATATCTCCCACCGTGGAATAGCCGTAAAAGAATTGGTGGCTTTCTTGAGTAAAATAAATTCTGAATTCTGAATTCTGAATTTACTTCTTATTCCTGCTTGCAACTTTTGAGGCGTAAAAAAAGATTCCGAACATCAGGAAAAAGTAGATGGCGAAAAGGGCAGAGTAGACGTGCGACCAGGTTTTAAGAAAGCGTTCCATCACAACGACCAGCATCAGGCTGATGAGTGTGATGGCCCAGAATACGAGCGCTACCTGACGATCGCTCAGACCAAGATAGGCCGCTGGCATGTGTGGTGTGATCTTTTTCTCTCCTACGAACGGATTCTGTCTTCTCGAAATACGGTTGATCACAACGGTAGTAGTATCAATAATCGGCATGATGAAGACAATCAGCGGAAGGAATAAATTGCGTGCGCTGATGAAATCACCGGATGGCGGTTCTGCATTCCAGAAATAACGGATTCCCATGGCTGCAAGAAATACACCTAGAAACTGACTGCCTGTATCGCCCATGTACATCTTTGACGGATGCCAGTTAAAAAACAGGAATCCGATTAAGGCTCCCATGACACCGAGCATTTCAAGAAAATATACGCTGTTTAATTCGCGGTGAAAAATCATGACGCACAGAGCTGACAGAATAATACTGATCGAAACCGTGCTGGTAATGGCATCCATGTTGTCGAGCATGTTGAGGGAATTCATGATGCCGACTACCCAGAAGATCGTAATTATATAGTTTACAACTTCAAGATAGCTGATCGTTATTTCTGTTCCGCTCACAAGTAAAATGACTGCGCAAGTAATTTGCGTCGACAATTTTAACATCGGCTTGGTATTGTATGCATCATCAGCCAGTCCAAGCAGGAAGCCGAGCATGGATGCAAGTAAAATCCCGATGAACTGTTTATTGAGAAATACCTGATTACTGTCGAAGAAAAACCGGATATACGATGATGGATAACAGAAAGAGAATGTAAATGAAAAACCCGCCCATTGCAGGCTTTGATTGTGAACCCCATCTAATAATGGTGTCATCCTGATTTCTGATTCCTAAAGTTTTTACGAATTTGAGGAATAGATTATTTATCAGAAATGAAAACAAGACTGAAACGACAAAGAAAAAACCAAATACCAGATAGAAGTAACTGTCTTTCATATATCAACTTTCTTTTCAGCGAAATAACCTGTTTGGTTCCTATTAATTTTTTATCAGTGCGATGGAATAGCAAGACAATATTCACGGAATCCCGGAAGTACTTTGTCTTTTTCTGAAATAATCGGATTGGAAACTTTCCAGTCAATATTCAATTCCTGATCATTGAACAAGATGCCGCTTTCTGGAGAGGCGGGATGGTAGTAATTAGTGACTTTGCATTGAAATACTGTATCTTCTTCAAGCACGGAGAAGCCGTGAGCAAATCCGGGTGGAATCCATAAGGCGAGTTTGTTATCGGCACTTAGTTCAACACTATAATGTCGCCCGAATGTTTTTGATCCTTTTCTAAGATCAAGTGCAACATCCAGTACACTGCCTCTGACAACTCTAACAAGTTTTCCCTGTTCATACGGCGGCACTTGAAAATGCAATCCTCTGATGACATTCTTTTTAGAGATACTTTGATTGTCCTGTACAAAAGGCAGAGTGATTCCGGCTTCCACCAGTATTTTCTCATTGAATGTTTCAAAGAAACTTCCTCGGTTATCCGAAAATACGCGTGGTTCAATCAACAGAACGCCTTCTATCGGTGTCGGTAACACTTTCATAAAAATCAATTTGCCATAAACCGTTGTTTGAATCTCTGCCAGCCGGTCAGCTTTTTCTTTTTGTCGTCGTCGTAATAACCATACCCATAGCCGTAACCGTAGCCGTATCCATAACCATATCCATAACCGTAACCATAGCCATATTTGAAGCGGGCTGTATCAACACCGTTCAGGATGACCGACAATTTATTGATCTTATTTTCTTCGATCAGTTTATTCAGGTTCTGAATAAAGATACGTTTTGAATACAATGTTCGTACGATGTAAAGAGGATAATCTGCACGCTTGATAACTTCCACACCGTCTGTTACGATTCCAACCGGCGGGGTATCGATGATGATAATGTCGTATTGAGTTTTCAGATACTCCACCAGTTCATTCATTCGCTTACTCAGGATCAATTCCGACGGATTCGGAGGAATCGGTCCTGCTGTAATGAAATCCAGATTGGAAAGATTACTCTTGTTGATACATTCTTCAGGTGAGTCTTTGCCGATGAGAATTGTACTCATACCACGACTATTCTCGACGTTAAAGCCAAGGTGAATTTTCGGCTTCCGCATGTCAAGGTCAATGATCAGTACGCGCTTTTCTGAGAAGGCAATTACACCGGCCAGGTTGATAGCCACAAAGGTTTTTCCTTCTCCGGATATAGTTGAGGTAATGGCAATTACTTTCGGTCCGCTTTCACTATTAATGAATTGCAAATTGGTACGAACCGACCTGAATGATTCTGAAATGGCTGATTTCGGATTCTTGTCGACGAGTAATTGCGATACCGGAATCTGGCTCTTGTATTTTGGAATAATACCGAGCATTGCTGCATCTGTATACTGATTGATTTCCTCGAGAGATGTAATTTCGTTGTAGAATAAATAGCGGAAGAAAATGATCAGGAAACTGATTATAAAACCGATCAGCAAACTTCCGGCAACAATTACTCGCCGGTTAGGAGAAATTGGCTGAACTGCAATGCGGCCCTTTTGGAGGATGATATTGTTGGTGACAATCCCGGCCTTGGTAATGGAGAATTCAATTTTCTTTTCCAGCAATAAGTTGTAGAATTTCTGATTCACTTCGTAAAGTCGCTCCAGTCGAATCATCTCAGCTTCTTTACCCGGCATCTGTGAAAATTCTCCTTCAAATTCGCCAATCCTTTCGTCTATGCTGTTGATCTTTTCATTGATCGATTTTTTTGCATTGGCAATTGAATTCATCAGAATGGTACGCTGACGAACAATTTCCTGATCAAGTGATTTTACGGCAGAGTTTTCAGAAGTTGCTGTGAACTGCATCGTCACTCGTTTGTCTTCTAGCTCCTGGATACGTTTTACCAGCGACTGAATAAGGTCGTCCGTATAGCTGCCGGCTAGTAAGGGGAGAAGCTGATCGAGTTTTGAATTGGCCTGAAGATCTCTTTCGAGTCTGTTTAAAACCGCGCCGTTAAGCTGGAATTCGACGCGCTGATCGATCAGAGAATTAATGTGATCAAGTACTTTTTTTGAAGTTTCAGTCGGATCTGTAATCTTATTGGAACGCTTGAACATTTCCACCTGCAATTCCGATTGCTTCAATTCACTGTCGATGGCAAGAATGGTTTCATTGATGAAATCAAGCGACTTGTTAGCTCCCTGCGATTTGCTTTCTTTATCGTAATCGTCATACTCGTTAGCCATTGTATTTACAAAATCAGCTGCCTTGAGTGCGTTGTTGTCCTTGAAGGAGAGTTTTACAGTCTGGGCAAACTGATTCGTAAGCGTAATACCAATGTTGTTGTAATACTGATCAACGAGTGATTCCGGATTGTTAATTACAAAATAGAATGGATCCTGCTTAATCTTGCGTTGCTGAACTTCAATGATGTGATAATTCAGAATGTTAACCTTCGCTTTCACACCTTTGAAAGTGTACCACTGACCAATGTTGTAAATGCCTGAAATCTTATCGCCGCCAAATTCAAAGTGCATCTGATATCGTTGTTCACTAAGAAAGCTGATGTAAACAGGGACACCATAGAAGGAAGAATCGAGCAGCTGAAATTCCACGTCGAACGGCGTCTGTTTATACAACTCATAGTCGAGCACATTTCCCTGTGCGAAATAGGAAACATCGAGCGGCATTTGTGACAACACTCTTCCGACCATCAACTTTGATCGTAACAATTCGATATCACCTGCAAGTGAATTTCCTCCAATACCCATGGCATCATACACTTGCTGATTCTGGAGGTTAAGTACGGCATTGGCATTGTTGACTAGTCCGATTTTTATAACCGCTTCCGATTGATAGACAGGATGAGTATAGCGGAGATAGAGGAGTGAGAACGTCAGAGAGAAAAACAGGAGAATCAGAAAAAGATAGAAATACTTCCTGACAATGATAGCAAAGAGTTTAAGGTCAAACTCTTCGTTGATATGTGATATCTTCTTTTTAGCCATGGATTATTTCGATACGTAGTTTAATACCACAAAAATGGTGGTTGCCAGACTGAGGATTGGTACTACGTCGGTGGAAATACGTTTTGCAAGTCGTGAACCTGCATCAACATAAATAATATCGTTGGAATAAACTTTGAGTTCGGAATTTTTCAGGGCTTCTACCGAGGAAATATCTGCGGCGTAGACGGAAGGATTATTCGGATTGCCTCTCACAATTCTGATTTTGCCGGCTTCACCCAGGTCGGAAATTCCGCCGGCCTTGGCCAATACTTCAAAAAGTGTGGTATTGTCGTTCTGTAACTCTACAACGAACCCTTTGCCGCCATCGCCCAGGAAAACTATGGCATGCCGGTTTACAACTTTGAGAACAATGAAAGGATCATTGTAGTATTTGCTGTAAAGTTGTTCAAGTTTGGTTTCTGCTTCTTTTAACGACAAGCCGACAAGGTTGAGCCGACCCAATACCGGAAACTTCGTGAGGCTATCAGGCTCAACAAGATAGGTGAGAATTTCGGCGCTAGATTTATCTGTAGCTCCGTATGGTCCTGCATCGGTAAGGTCAACTAATTTGAATCCGTTATTGGAGAAAATATGCAGTTCGAGTTTGTCCCCGATCTGGATTTTATAGGCGGAAGGATCAGCATTCGCAGTATCTACGGCAAATTTGTAATCCTTCGGTGTCTTGAACATCCTGTTGGGCGCAAGACCGGAACAGGAGGTAAGAGTGAGTAAAATAAAAAGCAGCTTTCGCATGTTGGTCGTTAGCCAACAAAAATAGAATTTTCTGCCGAATAATGAATTTATTTTCACCTGCCGTATCTTTTCTTGAGTAAACTTCTGTACAGCTCCGAAACTTCCCTGATCATACGTGTAAAATGGAATTTTTCTTTCACGAATTCCCAGCCTTTGGATCCCATCTGATTTCTGAGTTCATCGTCTTCAATCAGCTTTAATAATGCAGCTGTAAACTGATCATAATTGTTGCTGTCAACTAACAGAGCTGTTTCGTTTTTACTGATCACATTTTCAATTCCGCCGACATTAGTGGAAATCACTGCCCTGTTTCCGGCCTGAGCTTCGATCAGACTAACAGGTGTTCCTTCGTTGTAGGATGTCATGGCCACGATATCAAGTCCGGCTACAGCATAATCAACATCTTTAATCCACGAACAGAAGGTGAAGACTGCTTTTTTTGCAGTCGAAGGAAAATAGGTGTAATCAAGCCCCAGAACCGCCGCTTCGTGCAGTAAGTGATCTCTGCTTTCACCATCTCCGATGATAAAAAAGCGTACTTTTTTACCGGTTTTCTCCAAAACTGCTTTTGCTGAATTGATGAACATGGAATGGTTCTTTATCGGAACCACACGTCCGATAATTCCAACAGCGATTTCATCGTCGCTCACAAAGTATTTATCGCGGAAACGGATCCGTTTTTCCTCTGTTCCTTCCTGAAATCTTGATAAGTCAAAGCCTAAAGGAATCATTCTGATCTTTGTCGGCTTTGCTACGGCATATTTGAATGCTAAATCTTTTTTCTGACGTTCGCTGATAGCTATTATGGCACTTGATCGCTTGCCCAGATAGCGTTCAATAGCAAGGAAAATCTTAGTCTTCAGAGGCGAGAAATAACTGTGAAACACATGACCATGAAAAGTGTGAATGATAACCGGTACACCTTCTTTAAGAGCAGCCAGCCGGCCCAGAGCTCCTGCTTTGGCAGCGTGAGTATGAACAATATCAGGCTTGTATTCGCGGATGATCTTTCTTAATTCCTTGTACGATTTGTAATCTCTGACCGGATGTAATGATCGATGCATCTCCGGGAGGCTTGTAAAGTTCAGGCCCATTTCACGAACGATGTAATCTGAACTCTCTTCAGAATCCTGCTTGGTGCCGGCAACGAGTTTCATTTCATACTCCGGCGAGAGGTATTTCGTCAGAATGGCCACATGAAATGCAGGGCCTCCCAGATTTAATCTATTTATAATACAGAGTACTCTTGGCACAATAGAAAGATAATGGGCACAAATATAGTTTTTGCTACAAATTCACAACTTCGGATTGGCAAATGGTTGGTTTTAAAGCGTGACCGTATTAAAATCAAGGAAGAATGAAATTTTCATAAGGTTTCAGGTGGCTTTTTAGGGGTTCCATAAGTTATTTCTATCTTCGCGCGCTAATCATGAAAAAAATGAATAAAAAAGTAATCGCACTCGCAATGTGCTTCAGTCTGATTACACTGTTCTCCTGCGAAGGACAAAAGGGTAAATCGTCTGTTCATCTGCAGACTTCTACAGACTCAGTTTCCTATAGTCTCGGAGTTCTGATCGGTCAAAACCTGAAAAAGGATGGTCTTGATTCTTTAAATTTTGAAGTATTGAAAATGGCTCTTCAGTCTGCCGCTAAAGGTGATACCAACCTGCTGCTTACAAATATGCAGTGCCAGATGAAGGTACAGTCTTTTGTTGAAGGACAAAAGAAAGCAAAAGGTCAGGCGAATGTTGAAAAGGGAAAAGAATTTCTCGCAGCCAATAAATCAAAACCGGGTGTAGTTGAATTGCCTGATGGTCTTCAATATCAGGTTATGAAAGAAGGTACCGGCGCTCAGCCAACAGCTGCTGATACGGTAAAAGTTCACTACCACGGAACACTAATCAATGGAAATGTTTTCGATTCATCTGTTCAGCGTGGCGAACCGGTTGAATTCCCGCTCGGACAAGTTATCAAAGGCTGGACAGAAGGTCTTCAATTGATGAAAGTTGGTGCTAAATACAAATTCTTCATCCCACCGGGACTTGCTTATGGTGAAAACTCCCCTCCGGGAATCGAACCAAATTCAGTCCTGATTTTCGAAGTAGAATTACTCGGCATCAAAGGAAAATAATCAGTTACTTATTAACTGCTGAAAAGGTAAATGACCGGTTGGTTGTTTACCTTTTTTAGTAAGTGGTAAGTGGTAAGTAGTAAGTAGAGAATTAGGTTGCAATTCCTTTAAGAACCTTGTTGGCTAAATTATTATCCACCACTGATATTTGTATTCAAAGTAAGTTGTGACATGTTAATTTCGCATGACTACTTACCACTTACTACTTTCTATTTTCTTCCAATGGGTTCATCCTTATCTGCCCGTTCTATTTGTATGGAAAGTAGGTAGATACTTGGTATTTTCGCAGTACAACTTACCACTTACTACTTACCACTTACTTCCCATTGTTTTTTTCCAAAATTACCATACCTTGCTTTCTTCCAATTTTTCAACCTTCAAATTTTAACATACCATGAATATAAGACTACTCTTTACTTTATTGTTTTTTGCTTTGAGTATAAACAGGGTATTTGCTCAAAGCACTCCGGTTTCGTTACGATCTGATATTTCGATTCAGAAGGTATTGAACATTCATGATGGTGTTACCCGAATGGCGAAGGATCCTGTGACCGGTAATTTGTTTTATGCAACGATGGGCGGAGATATTTATGAAGTGTTTCAGCCGACCGGATTGCAGGCTTACGATAGTCTTGTTGCAGATAGTAATCTTCATCTGGTCACTTACGTTCAGGGGTTAACTTTTCATGATAGTGTAATGTATGTTTCCGGAAATACGACGAGCGCTACACTCTGACACGAGGTGTCATTGCACGTGGTGTACTGCAGCCGAATGGGAGCAGAGTTTGGTCGGAGGTGGCTCACTCCGATGCCTACGAGACGGCGGATTACTTTGATCATCTCTTTAGCGGTAGCATCGTCAATGAAACCGGTGACTCGCTCTATATCTGCAGCGGCTCACGCGGCGATCATGGCGAAATTCAGACACGTTACGGGTTATATACAAACATCAGAAACAAATCACTCACGTCATGCATACTTCGAATTCCGCTGAATGCAAATGCTATGGTGATTCCGGACGACTCTGCCGCACTTGATGCACAGCAGTTGATTCTTTGTCGCGGAATCAGAAATACTTATGACTTCCGCTACGATGGACATCATCATTTATTTGGTGTTGAAAATTCCGGCGACCGTGATATGGATGACGAGATGAACTGGATTCAAGCCGGACGACATTATGGTTTCCCGTGGCAAATGGGAAGCACTTGGAATCCTCAGCAGTATCCCGGTTTTGTTCCTGCAAATGATCCGTTGATCAATCATACAAGTACTTCGTGGCAACAAAATTTTTTCTCCAACGATCCTACCTTTCCTCAATTGCCGGTTGGATTTCAACTGACACTTCCTTGTAAAAATTATGGTCCTGACGGTGATGCTTTCAGAGATACAGTAACCGGTGCAGTTCTTGATGCCAGCGATCTTGACACAGCTATCTACAGTTTCACTGCTCATCGGTCACCACTCGGATTAGTATTCGATACCGACAGCATTTTTGATCCGCCTTACCGTGGTCATGGCTTTGTGACCTGCTATACACGAGGTGATACTTCCATCTCCGGATATTCTACTTTGCTTTCTCCATTCAATGATATCGGTGAAGATATTCTCGATCTGGACATGGTTTATGACAGCAGTCTGCAGAATTTCTCCTTCCATGCTTCAAGAATTGCCAGCGGATTTCATCATCCTGTTGATCAGGAAATCGACAGCAACATCATCTATCTGGCTGAAGTTGGTTTCGGAAATTCTCCTGCTATCTGGGCCATTGAAATGCCGGCTCTCACATTGAACAGTGGTTCATTTCACGGTATAACGGCCAGTGTATACCCAAATCCGGGAAACAGTGAATGTCACGTCAGATTTCAGGAATGCTTTAATGGAAAAGTCACATTGCAACTTTTTGATTTGAATGGCAGACAGGTTTTGGAGCTCAATCAATATCCGAAAGCAAATGAAATAGCGTTTTCAGTAAAAGATCTTCCCAATGGTATTTACTTCGGGAAACTGACCTCAGGCAATTTTGCAGGTGATTTTAAAGTGGTAGTTGTAGGGAACCAATGATCATTAGTGTTATTTCTTAAAAGTGAATTAAAAAGAACCTTTCAATGAAATTGATGACAGGATAGTCAGTAAATTTCATTTTCAGTTTATACTCTTCTATCATGAGAAAATCTTTGCTTGTGCTTCTCTGCATGCTCGATTTGACTGCGGGTAGTTATGCTCAATCCTATTACGAAAAGCTTTATACCGGTTATGCATTGATTTCTGTCGCAAAGGCGCAAAAAGTGTTCCCGATTTAGGGCTACCTGATTTGCGGTGGACAAAATGGCGATTATGTTCTCAAAAGCAGATTCGCTGGGAAATACGGAATGGACTTTCACATTCGACAGTAGTGGAGCTCAGGAACGAGTCAGACAAGTTCGGCAGCTGACGACAGGAGAATATGTAGTGATGGAGTGGGGATTATTGGTTTTACGAACGTAATATGATCGAACACTTTCGGGCAATGGAACACTTTTTAGGTCATGAAGTAGATACAATACACATTGGGGAGGCTTCTCGCTTCGAGGAGTGAGTATTGAAGAGACTCCCAATGGGCTTTATAATTATATCAGTTATGAGGACGGGGCAAATTTTTTTAATTATTTGTATTTAAATGATACCGCCTTAATAAATACAAGATCCTATGCAGGCGGATTACGTGATTTCGACGAATTCGTCAGGAATAACCTATTATGCTCATGGGCAAATCTTTTGCCATTGCAAGGAGTTCGAATACAATCCTCAAATGGATTCGATTCATACTATCCTTTTGATTATGGTACTGATAATATTATCCTTGCAACGAATGATAACGGTTTTTTGTTTGATTTTCCATTTGGATACTCATAATGATTCAATTCTAATTTATATGATCAAACTGGTGTATTTCAATGATTTACCCTTATGAATTTGATTCAGCTACTGTGATTGCTGATATCAAGCAAAAGTCAAATGATAATTACTTGGTACTTTTTAATTCGTTCGGGAATTCACAATCCAAAATAATCCTTGCAGAAACAACTCCTGTTGGCGATACAATCTGGACACACGAATTTTTCGGCTACGGTTCAGCAATTGCCAATCATCTTGATCTCTATCCGGATGAAAGCATTCTTATCTCCGGTGAAAGTAACGGTGATGCCTATATCATAAAAACGGATTCAAGCGGATATGCACCAAGAATCGGAATTGCCGGAATAAATCAATTCTATTGTCAGGGGGATACTGCTGAATTATCCGTTCATGGCGGCGTTTCTTACCTCTGGTCAAACGGAGCTACGGATTCTACCATTCAATTAACAACGAGTCAGTCGGTCTGGGCGATGATTACAGATTCAAGCGGTCATTCTTTTCACTCCGACAATTATCATCTTGTCTTCCATGCGCCTGCAATTGATCTCGGGCCTGACACAACTATTTGCATCAACGATACACTCCAATTGAGTGCCGGATCAAATTATCTTGCCTGGCAATGGCAGGATATGTCGACGTTGAATTCTTACAATGCATTTTCATCCGTACCGGATACGCAATTGATCTATGTTCAGGTGACTGACAGCAATTCCTGTATCGGCAGTGACTCGATTACTGTAGTCTTTGATGTGTGTAATGGAATTGCTCAAGCAAATGAAAGCTCTTTCGTCTCTGTATTTCCCAATCCGGCAGCAGATAAATTTTCAATATTGAATTCTTCTACTGAAAGAATTCGCTTTTCAATCTATAGCATCGAAGGAAAAATTGTCTATGAAAATCAAGTCGAAGCAGGTAAAACAATCGTGCTGGAAACAAAGAATTTTCCTTCAGGAATTTATTTGATTCGCACATTAACGGAAGATGGAATGATTTCAGTGCAAAAGCTCCTGATAGGGGATTAGATCACAATTGGAAATCGAAAAGCATGAGGAAAGCCCAAAATCGACTTTTCCCATGCTTTTTTTCTGTCAAAGTAAGAGCCGATTACAAGCATTTTCTTCCATTTTTATCCAATTAGGCCAAGAGAAGAGCCCCGGCCATAAAAATTATCACTCTCATAATTAGCTAATTAGCTAATCAGCCAATTAAATTTTAGTACCTTGTATTGCATAATACCTTTCTATGACCATATCTTTGTATCACCTTAAGCAAGGTAATACATAGTTCTAAAAAGTTTTACAGTTCAAAAATCACTATCATGAAAGCCAGGTTACTTTTCACCATTCTACTGATCATCGGAACAGGGGTGGTATTTGCCAGCAGTGCATTAGATCAAATCACAGACACACGTACAGCTTCAGGTTTCTATGGAGTAGTCATCAACACTCCGGCGAATGTCATCTTAACGCAGGGTGATGGGCCTACAGTAAAACTGGAAGGCGAGAAGCAAGTGATCTCTGCAATAACTACCAACGTTCAGAATGGTGCTTTAATCATCAATGGCAATAACAATCGTCCTGTAAACATCTACATCACCGTAAGTGATCTTAGTCTGGTTGAAGTGAATGGTTCAGCAAGAGTCTATGCCAATGGCGTTATAAATAGCGATATTCTTCTGCTAAAAGTAAACGGCACCGGAAGCATTCGTATGGATGTTCGCACACTGACTATCGGAATGGTAGTGAAGGGTAGTGGTAAGATTATCACCTCAGGAAGCACAGGCGAGAGCTTTTCAAAAGTCTATGGCTCCGGAAACATTTATTGTTCGAATCTGGATGCATATTCAGTGTCACGCACTACACAACCTGAACAGGCAGCACTGAGAAATCGCCTTTCATTGCATCAGTAATTTCAATTCAATTGCCTTTAGTAAAAAAAGGGTATTAATAACTAAAAGAAAAATCAAATGAGCAGCAATCTGGAAAATACACAGGCTCAGATGCGAAAAGGAGTGCTCGAGTTTTGTATTCTTTCCATCCTGGCGAATGAGGAGGTTTATCCTTCCGATATCATCGCCCGCATGAAGGAATCCAAGCTCATCGTGGTGGAAGGCACATTGTATCCGCTGCTAACCCGGTTAAAAAACGGGGGACTTCTTCAGTATCGTTGGGTGGAATCAAAATCGGGCCCGCCCAGAAAATATTATTCATTGACTCCATTAGGAAGAACATTTTTAGCTGAACTTCACACCACATGGAAAGAACTGGTTGAAGCAGTAAACCTGACCACAAAAAAAACTGATTACCATGAATAAGACTGTCACAGTAAACATAGGTGGAATTGTTTTCCACATCGACGAAAATGCTTACGAACGGTTCAAAGCTTACCTCGAAGCAATTCGCAGACATTTTACTTCTGCAGAAGGTCGTGACGAAATCATGCAGGATATCGAATCACGTATCGCAGAAATGTTCCAGGAACGGGTCAAAGACAGCAAGCAAGTGATCACACTTGATGATGTTGAACAAGTCACCGTTATCATGGGCCGCCCTGATCAGTTCTCAGAAGAATCGGAATCTGCTAAGGAAGAGAAACATGAATCTGCTTCAACTCAGGGTTCATCACCTGAATTCAAAGGACAAAAGCGTCTTTTCCGTAACCCCGACCAGAAAGTATTGGGTGGTGTTTGTTCAGGTATCGCCGCATACTTTGATCTGGATCCTGTATGGATTCGTTTAGCATACGCGATCTCTATCTTCGTATTTGGCTCAGGTTTTCTCCTCTATATCATTCTTTGGATCATTATTCCAGAAGCAGAATCTTCAGTGGAGAAACTCCAAATGAGAGGTGAACCGGTAAATATATCGAATATCGAAAAGAATGTTCAGGAGAGCGGTAAACCCAAACGCGATAATTTTGTGAGCCGCTTCTTTGAAGGTGTAGGACAACTTTTCAAACTGTTCTTCCTCTTCATCGGAAAATTACTGGCCATCTTCTTTGTCTTCATCGGACTGGTTATCGCTTTCGGAATGTTCGCTTCCATGTTTGCCCTGTTTAAATTTCCGGGCACACATTATCCGGAATTCTTTAATCATGTCTTCAATTCGAATTTCCAATTTGGTCTCGCTTTCGTTGCTGCAGTCGCATTGATCGGAATTCCATTTGTAATGCTTGCTTTCAGCGGTGTCAAAATGCTCTTCAATATTAAGAGAAGTACACGCTACGTTGGATTTACAGCTCTCGGACTTTGGCTTGCCGCTCTCGTAGTTTGTTTAGTACTCGGACTTGAAATCGGAAATGACTTTAAAGAAAGTCAAAGTGTACGTCGTTCTATTACTCTGATGCAACCGGCTTCTAATACTTTATTCCTCGAATTGGATGGTAAGAAGTCGCACGAAAAGGAAAAGTACTATGATCGTTGGGGTAAAGATGAATTGGATGAACTGGTGTTCTCTGAAAACAATGAGTTGAAATCAAAAGAAATCAAGTTGGATATTCTTAAGAGCAATACCGATTCATTTGAACTGGAAGAAATCTTCTATGCACGCGGCAGCTCTAAGAAAGAAGCAGCAGATCGTGCAACTCATTCTACCTATGCCTTCAATCAAACCGATTCTTTGATGCGTTTTACCAGAAATTTCATCATCGACAAAGGGGAGAAGTACCGTGGACAAAAAGTTCAGTTGATTCTCAGAGTTCCGGTTGGAAAGAGAGTTTATCTTGATCAGTCACTGGAGAATTTCATCTATGACATTGATAATATCACCAGTGTTCAGGACGATGATATGTTGAATCGTACATGGGAAATGACAAGCAAAGGTTTGCAATGTGTTGATTGTACCGGAGAGGAGAGAACTTTAGGCGGAAACTCTAATGCAACTGTTGATATCAGAGGTTCCGATGACGAAAGCCAGGTCAGGATTGACAAAAACGGCGTCGTAATCAGCGGCCCGGATGATGAAATGGTAAAAATCGATAGTAATGGTGTAATGATCCGTAAAGACGGAAAGACACAAATCATTAAAGACAAAGGAATTCACATCAATGTAGATTCAAAGAAATAACACTTCGTTGGTGATTAGTAATCAAGGCCTTTTAGCGGTTAGATATTTTAGGTAATGATTTCATGGTTTCTTAACCATATTTGTTTGACCTTCGCCTCTGATTACTAATCACCAATTTTTATTATGCAAAAAGAACCGAGAACCAGTGGTCATGTCTTAAATGCTTCATCAAATCTTCTGGGGATTTGTTTTGTCGTAATTACTTCCATTCACCTTTTTTCATTTTCAGATAAAACCATTATTGATGAGCTGACGATCATTGCTACTATTCTCTTCATGTCAGCCTGTATTTTTTCATTTCTTGCCATACGCTCCGGAAGGTCAAGATTGGAAGTCATTGCCGATTATATTTTCTTAATGGGTCTGGTATTGCTTTTCCTTACTGCAGCATTATTTTCCTTAAACATCATAAGGTAAATAGCTAGTATTCTGAACAACAGGAACAATAAGTGTTTTGCCAATCAGTGAACTTTGTCTTTTACTTTGTTCTCCGTTTCGCAGGAACAATGCTTTTTCTTTTCTTTGCATACAAATAAGGTTATATGCGCCAACTCAGTCTGATCGCTTTTGTTTTTCTATCAATTAGTGCATTTGCACAAGAAACCCCGGTTAAAAAGGAAAAGAAATTAAAAGGAACCTTTTATGGCGCCTGGGGATACAACAAAGATTTTTTCTCCCGAAGTGATCTTCATTTTTCAAATGACGGATCGGATCATTACGATTATACCTTGTCTGACGTAAAAGCTAAAGACCGCCCGGGGTTTGATCAGATTTTTGGAGGTGATCTGGCCATTCCTCAATATGTTTATCGATTCGGTTACTACTCAACCAAAAACTGGGGGATTGAAATAAATTTTGATCACGCAAAATATGTAATGGTCGACAATCAGGTAGCGCATTTAACCGGAACTATTCATGGACAATATTATGATCAGGATACGCTCGTAAGCCCTTCATTTCTGAAGTTCGAACATACTAACGGTGCAAATTTTCTCATGTTGAATTATCTGCGTCGTTACGAAATCTGGAAATCAAAAGGGGAGAAGCACCACCTGTTTTTAGCCGAAAAGCTTGGAATGGGTATCGTTATTCCGAAGACCGACGTCACCATGTTCGGCGAGCGCCTCGACAATGTTTTTCACATAGCCGGTATGATCTGGGCCTTCGACAGCGGACTGAGATATGAATTCTTCGATCACTTTTTCACCGAAGCATCTCTCAAAGGCGGTTTCGCGAATTACTCCGACGTACTCACTGTCGGCACAGGCAAAGCACATCATCATTTCTTTTTTGGTGAGGTGATTTGGTCGTTTGGGTTTCAGTTTAAGCTTAATTAGAATTTCTTTATTGCCTGATTTGATAAAGAATAAAGTTGGTGATTTTCTTTGTGAGTAGGATCTTCAGATGTACTACAAATTGATTATTCTTTAATGGCTTGGGAATATTCATTTTTATGAAAATTACTCAAACTATGAAAAAACTCTTACTCATTCTGCTTTGCTCACAAACAACTCTGCTTTTTGCCCAGGAAGGCAGCTTCGACAGTTCTTTCGCCGGCACAGGAGTGGTGTTCAAAGATTATGGCACGCCGTGGGACGATGGAAATGCAGTCAAAGTTCAGCCTGACGGAAAAATACTGATAGCAGGGTATACCTATACGAACAACATTAGTGATCTGGCTCTTTCACGCTACTATGCTCTTGGAAATCCTGACAACAGCTTTGGTGTAAATGGAAGTTCTATTGCAGATGTTTATCAGAGTCAGTTTGATTTCGCTTACGATGTCGATGTCTTGAACTCGGGAACTATAATTGTCGGCGGGAAACGTTTTAACGGTAGTTATCATGATATGCTGTTTTCAAAATTCAATTCCTCCGGGACATTGATCGCTTCTTATATGCCTAATCCGGGAACTGCGGATGGAATAATATACGATGTACTGGTTCAGCCGGATCAAAAAATTTTAGGAGCCGGACTGGCCTATGTGAATTCACATTATCAGATTGCATTGTACAGGATTGATTCTCTTTAAGCCCGGACTCACATTTCGGAACTTTGGGAAAGGTCAACACTGCTGTTCATGGTATTGAGGATTACGTTGCAGAAGCAACATTGCAGTCTGATGGTAAAATTGTGCTTGTCGGAACAACAAATAACGGACTTGAACACAATGCCTGGTAATCCGATATAACCCGGATGGTACACTTGATAACACTTTTGGAACGAATGGGATTACTGAAGTTGATTTTGATCCGCTTTACATTACGGAAGATTACGGACAACGTGTACGAATTTTACCTGACGGAAAATTGTAATTGCTGCTATCGCAACTACCGGTAATACCAACGATAATTACGATTTCGGTCTGGCCCGTTTAGATTCTACCGGACACATGGATTATACTTTCGGAAATCAGGGAATTGTAACAGTAGACAGGGGCAGCATCTGCTGATTATACCTTGGGCTGGCCATTCAGCAAGATGGGAAGGTTATCATTGGTGGTTACAAAGGTCTCTCTGCTGATATCGCTCTGCTACGTTTCAATACGAACGGAACACTTGACAATACTTTCGGAACCAATGGTGAATTTTCTTATGACTTTCACGGACTGGATGATAATATTTTTGATCTCACCATTCAATCTGATGGAAATATCCTCGCCGTTGGTACAACTAATAATGGCGGTGCAAAAGATGTCTTTCTGGCAAAAATTTTCGCCTCCGGGAATGTAGGAATCCTCGAAGATTTGATGAATTCAAATCAGGTGCAGTTATATCCTAACCCTGTCCTGGAAAGCATAAATCTTCAATATACTCTCAGTTCCGAACAACTCCTCACATTCGAATTACTCAATGCCGAAGGAAAGCTATTGACTACTTTCACTCAGAATTCGCCAAGAAAAACAGGACTTAACCAAGAACATTTTTCACTCCCTAAAAACATCACTGCCGGGAATTACATTTTGAGAATTTCAGATGAAATGAATCGAAAGTCAGCGGCGATACGATTCGTAGTTGGAAAATAAATTCAGATGAGAAACAAATTCTGAATTCTGAATTCTGAATTCAGAATTTGTTTCCAATCTGTAAGAAATCCCCCCAATTTCCCCGCACACTTTATTTCTGCACCGTAAAATAGCGATACACATCCTGACACATGTTATTAAGATTTAAAGAAATTAAAATACAGGTTCAGTAGAAGTGTGCCGTTAGTGATCAACGGTTGAAAGTGTGTGGAAACAAAAAATGAAATTTTTGAAATATTCGTGGTGGGATATTCAATGAGGATGTTTTTATACATTTTACACTTCTGCTGCCTTGTAGGACGAGAAAATTGGGCAAAACAACATGAAACCAAGGCAGAAGTACAAATCAGTGATGGTGGTCGATGATACGCATGTGGATCGATTCATCGCAGAAAGAAATCTTAAAAAATATGGTTATGCCGAAGAAGTGATTCTATGTGAATCGGCTTTTTCAGCATTGAGTCATCTGAGGGATCTCGAGCGTAAAAATGCTCCTGTCCCTGAGCAGATATTTCTGGATATCCGTATGCCGGAAATGGACGGATTCGGATTCCTTGAAGAATTCAAAAAATTTCCCGAAGCATTTCGTAAGAACATTGAGGTGATCATGTTATCAACCTCTTTAAATCCTATTGATCACGAACGCGCCAAACATTCAAGATATGTGGTGCGATTCGTCAATAAACCGCTTGACCGAAAAGTTATTGAGGATCTTATGGGCGTAAGTCCGGTTAGTGATAAAGTAACTTCAAAATAAGTACAATCAAACTTTTTAATTGACATCATAAAATAGAACACAATCCGGCATTCTGCATAAAATATAAAAGGCCGACTGCTGCAATACATCCAATCATATGAACACCGAATTGATGACAATTGACGAGTTGGAGAATGCACTGAGAGAGAGTGAACGGAAATATCGTCATCTCTTTGAAACCATGCATGACGGTGTTTACAAAAGTTCTCACGACGGAAAATTTATTGATGTTAACCCTGCTTTGGTGAAAATGCTCGGGTATTCCTCAAAGGAGGAACTCATGGCTATCGATATTAAGACGCAACTCTATTTTGAATCTTCGGAAAGAGAGAATGCCATTCAGCAGGACCTGGATGAAGGGGTTTCGATTTTTCGTTTAAAGAAAAAGGATGGCTCGGAAATTTGGGTGGAAGATCACGGTAACTATACCTATGATGATCGGGGTAAAGTAATTTACCATGAGGGAATCTTGCGTGATGTGACAAGGAGAGTGGAAATGGAGCGTCGTTTGAAAGAGAGTATGAAGGAAACTGCCGACTATCAGCTTGCACTCGATCAGTCGTTGATTGTTTCGGCAACAGATCTGCATGGAATCATTCGATTCGCCAATCAGAATTTATGTAAGATTTCCGGTTATAAGAAAGATGAGCTCATTGGTCGTAGTCATAAGATACTCAATTCAGGTTTTCACCCGAAGGAATATATGGAGAAGCTATGGACAACTATTCTTGCCGGAGGTATTTGGAGAGGGGAGTTGCGCGACAAGAAAAAAAATGGCGAGATTTTCTGGATCGACAGCACTATTGTTCCATTTAAGGATGATAACGGTAAGCCATACATGTTCCTGGCGATTGCCGTCGATATTACAGAACAAAAGAAAATGATGGATGAACTGTCTGACAAATATTCAGAAGTTCAAAAAATTAATTCAGAACTCGACAGTTTTGTATATAGTGTCACTCACGATTTACGAGCGCCTCTCAGTTCAATGATGGGTGTACTCGAGATTGCCACCGAAGAAAACACCGACCCGTCGGTCGCCGATCATCTCGCTCTGCTCTCCGGTAGTGCCAAGAAACTGGATGGATTCATCACCGACATTCTGGATTATTCAAAAAACTCCCGCAGTGAAGTGACACTTGAACCGGTCGATTTTACCGAACTTACTGAAAGTATTACTTCTGAATTGAAATACATGGGAGAAGGCTATGTCCTTCCTCTGTTCAACGTTAAGATCACAGATTCAAAAGAATTCATCGGCGATCGCTTGCGGTTGAAAATTATTTTAAGCAATCTGATTTCAAATGCCATTCGCTATCAAAATAAAATGGCAACAAAGCCTGAAGTGAACATTAGCATTAATGTTGATCATCTGAAGTGCACTATTTGCGTAAAAGATAACGGTATTGGCATCAGCAAGGAAAATCAGAAAAAGATATTTAAAATGTTTTACCGCGTATCTACACAATCGGCCGGAAGTGGCCTGGGATTATATATTGTAAAGGAAGCGATAGATAAATTAAATGGAAGAATCAGTGTTGAATCAGCGCCCGGTGCCGGAACGCTCTTTGTTGTAGAAATTCCAAATCAGAAATAGCACTCATAAAACCAATTCTTAAATAAGAATTTCAAGAACACCTATATAAAAAAGCGGATCTGCTATTTATGCAAATCCGCTTTTCCTTTTTTCAATTCTTCCGACTAATTATTTGTTCAATATCACTTTTGCAAAACGACCATTATCTGTTTTCAATAAATAGTATCCGTTTGGTAAACCGGAAAGGTCTATTGAAGGGTTATCTGAAGTAACAGATATTTTTTTAAGTACCTGACTTAGATTGTTGAGTACTTCAATGCTGCGGGCATTCTTAAAATTAATTCCTGCAACTGAAATCAAACCTTTTGTTGGATTGGGGAACACAGAAAGTGATTGTTCGTTCATTACATTCTGATCAGCTCCCAGAATTTCCGACATCGTCGTTTTCCAAACGCCGGCACCTTCACTGGAGCAATACACATCGGTTCCGTCCATGACAAATCCTGAAATGTAAGTGTTGATGAGGCCATCACTGAAAGGAGTCCATGTTGTTCCGGAATCTCTGGTTACATATACGCCGCCACCATAAAGACCGGCCAACACAGTTGTACCATCAACATAGAAGGAAATAATATCACGGCCATTTAAAACAGGGTCGGTCGGATTCCAATTCAAACCATTATCAATGCTTGTGTACACTCCGCTACCGGCAACTCCTGCAAACATCAGGTCACCCATATTCGCAATTGAAAAGACTGAGGGCGATGGAATGCCGTTATTTACGGAGTTCCATGTTACTCCATGATCAGAAGATTGATAAATACCACCGCCATAGGTTACTGCATAGATCAATGAGCCGCTTCCATTAGTGGCGAATCCTGCTATGTATTGCCCGTTCAGATCTGTGCTTGCAAGTGACCATGTTGTACCATTATCTGTAGAAGTAAAGACACCTACTCCTGTTGTGCCCGCAATGATTTCTGTCCCGGTGTTGATGAAGCATGTTGCATTCGGATTATCGGTACCACCGGAAGCGGATTGCCAAGTCTGTGCATTGTCGTCACTGTAATAACAGCCTCCGGTAATTGTACCGGCCAGAACTCTGCTACCTGAATAATAAACGGCCTGAGCCTGATTTGATCCGAAGCCATTATTGCATGCCTGCCAGTTTTGGCCGCCATCATTTGTACTGTACATTCCGTCAGCATTCGTACAAGCAATAATGTTAGATCCGCTATTTGTAATATGTGTAATGTAACTCGCAGGCATTCCTTCATTTCTTCTTGTCCATCCTAATGTAGGATCCGTAGCAGAATAAAATCCTGCTTCTGTTCCTGCAAACCAGGTAGTACCATCAGTAACCGTTGCTGATGGATTTCTGTCTGTAATGTTCATATCAACTTCTTCCCATAGTCCTCCATCGTTGTGCGTTATCCAGAACCCCGTTCCGTAAGTTCCAACAAGTACATCATTACCCATACTTTCCAATGCTACATAGTAATAAGTGGAAGGAGGCCGTTTGAATAAAGATTCCACGTTGCGCCGTAATCGTCGCTGCGGTAAACACCAAAACCGGTCACACCTGCAAAGAGATAGGTTGAACGGCCTGTAAGACTTAGAATTTCCGTTCCGCCTATACCACTCATCGACAGCGACCAGTTTTGTCCGCCATCAGTCGAAAGGTATAAACCCGATGTAGTGCCGGCAAAAATGCTTGAACCGAATTCATAGAGACATTTAACATTAGCGGAAGTCATCCCTATCGATGAATAATTCCAGGTGGCACCTCCGTCGGATGATGCATAAACGCCGGTACCCGATGTACCGACAAGAATATTGGCTCCGGATTTCAGAAAACAAGTTGGTGCTGCACCGCTAATACCGTTGTTGCTGGCAGTCCATGTCATGCCATGATCCGCGCTAATTACAACTCCGTTTCCTGAAGCTGCCAAAAGATTTGTGCCGTCGATTAATAAATCTGAAAAAGAATAATAAATGTTATCGCTCGACTGATCAGGCCAGGAAACTCCATTGTCGGTTGAGTGGAAAAATCCGCCCAGCGATGTGCTTACATACAGATCTGTTCCATCGGTAGCGATTGACCGAACAGAACTTCCGAACGGACCGTTGGTTTGTTGCCATTGTGCACTGCTATTTAAAGCAAGTGAGATGCAAATGAAAAGGAGAGTGTAGAATTTTTTTTTCATGGGTGTGTTTTTAAAAATTCTGAATTCTGAATTCTGAATTCTGAATTTGATATATAGTGTGAATTTAGGAATTACTTTCCAATACAAAACTTACTAAAAATATTCTCCAGCAAATCATCGGTCGTAATTTCGCCGGTGATTTCGCCGAGATGGTAGAGGGCCAGGCGGAGATCGCCGGAAATGAAATCGTTGGTGACTTTGTTTTGAAGTCCGTTGAAAGCGCGGGTGAGAGCGTCGGAGGTGCGGCGAAGGGCTTCGGCATGACGGACATTTGTCACTACAGCCGAGTATTGTGCTTTCTTACTTTCAGCGATGAAAGAGGTGAGGAGCGAACGAATTGAATCGAGTCCTGATTTTTCACGGGCGGAAATGAAAAGCAGGTTTTGAAATTCGTGAAACTCGGAATGTGATTCGGCCGAGCCTGCTTTATCCACTTTATTTCCGACCGGAACCAGCTTGATGTCTTCGTGAATTTCTTTGCGGATTTCTTCGAGCTCATTTTTCAGATCTTCCGGTCCGGTGTCGGCGAGATCAAACAAGTAGAGTACAAGCGGACTCTGCTTCATTTTTTCAAAAGCTTTATTGACTCCAATCTTTTCAATAACGTCGTGCGTCTGACGAATACCTGCCGTATCAATGAACCGGAATTTCACTCCTGAAATCACAATTTCTTCTTCAATCGTATCGCGTGTTGTACCCGGAATTTCACTGACGATGGCGCGCTCTTCATTGAGTAAGGCATTCAACAAAGTTGACTTGCCTGCATTGGGCTTACCTGCTATCACCACAGGAATGCCGTTGCGAATTACATTTCCGTAATCAAACGATTCAATGAGCTTGCTGATGTAATCCTGCAATCGAACGATCACACGTTGTAAATCATCTCTGCTGGCAAATTCAACATCTTCTTCTGCAAAGTCGAGTTCAAGTTCAATCAATGAAGCAAAATGTATGAGCTCATCGCGAAGTCGTTTGATCTCTGAGGAAAATCCACCGCGCATCTGTTCAATGGCCAGGTGATGTGCTCCTGCTGAATCTGACGCTATAAGATCTGCTACAGCTTCAGCCTGCGAAAGATCCATCTTGCGGTTCAGAAATGCCCTGAGCGTGAACTCTCCGGCTTCAGCATAGCGGGCGCCATGGTGATCGGCCTGAGTATCTGTTGCTGGATGAAAGTGGAGCCATGACAGGAAATTTCAATGATGTCTTCGCCGGTATACGAATGCGGATTTCCGAAAACCGATAGCAACACTTCATCAATGACCGCCGCACCTGTTTTATTTCACCGAAATGGAGAGAGTAATTTCCGGCCGTACTCAGCTTCTTTCCTTTCTTACGTGGGTGAAAAATGTCCTCAGCAATGCGGATCGAATCCGGTCCTGACATACGAATAACTGCAATAGCCCCCGATCCGGCGGGAGTGGCCAGTGCCACTATGGTGTCATGTTTATGTGCCGGGTGCATTGCTTTCCTGTTTCTTTTTTGATTTTCCTGACCGGTTATCAGTCGTTCATTAATGCTGCAAATTTATCACTAAGATGCACGCAATTCCTAAAAATCCGTACTTTCGGGGCCTTAAATAAACAAATCTTCCAATGAGCGTTCTCGTTAATAAAAGCAGCAAAATTATCGTACAGGGATTCACAGGCAGCGAAGGTACTTTCCATGCCACACAAATGATCGAATACGGAACCAATGTAGTCGGCGGAGTGACGCCGGGCAAGGGTGGAAGTAAGCATTTGGATAAACCTGTATTTAATACTGTTGCTGAGGCAGTTAAAGCTACCGGCGCGAATGTTTCCATCATCTTTGTTCCCCCGGCTTTTGCAGCCGATGCCATCATGGAAGCTGCCGAAGCAGGCATTGCGCTTATTGTAACAATCACTGAAGGAATTCCGGTGAAGGATATGATTGTAGTCAAAAATTACCTTGCCGGAAGAAATGTTCGTTTGATCGGACCAAACTGTCCTGGTGTGATCACAGCCGAAGAGTGTAAAGTCGGTATCATGCCTGGATTCGTATTTAAGAAAGGTCGTATCGGTATCGTTTCTAAATCCGGTACATTGACATATGAAGCGGCCGATCAGGTCGTGAAAGCAGGACTCGGCATTTCAACTGCCATCGGTATCGGCGGTGACCCAATCATCGGCACTACAACTAAAGAAGCAGTTGAACTTTTTATGAACGACCCTGAAACTGATGGCATCATCATGATAGGTGAAATCGGAGGCAGCCTCGAAGCAGAAGCAGCACGCTGGATCAAAGCGAACGGTACAAAACCGGTCGTAGGCTTCATCGCCGGACAAACTGCCCCTGCAGGTCGTCGTATGGGACACGCCGGCGCTATCGTAGGTGGTGCCGAAGACACAGCCAAAGCGAAAATGGAAATCATGCGCGCATGCGGAATTACAGTAGTAGATTCACCGGCCGTTATCGGTTCTACCATGGCGGAAGTTCTAAAGAAGGCGCTCGTTAGTAAGTAAATTCTGAATTCTGAATTCTGAATTCTGAATTCTGAATTAGCCCACCCGTCTTAGTGAATCTAAGTGTATCTTGTGTACTTAGTGGTAAAAAAGATTACTTGCTAGCGGCTAACAATTAGTCTGTTGAATCCAAAGTTCCCATTGTCAGTAATTAAGCGTACAAAGTACATTCCAGCATCCAACACACCCACATTCAAATCCGTACTCTCACCGCGGAAATTCTTTTCCAACACATTCTTCCCGCTCAAATCCGTAACCACAACTCTGTTCTCCCCCGTAAACCCATTGCCTTTCATTTCCAAATGAACAGACGTAATCGCCGGATTCGGATACATCAACACCTGATTCGAATACTCCGGATCAAAAATTCCAATCACTCCTTCTATCAAAACATTGCTGCACGCCGAACATTGATTTACATCAGTCACGCATACGGCATAAGTTCCCGGCGCTAATCCTGATACATTGGTTGTCGAGTCTCCATTGCTCCACGAAATCGTATACGGCGCTGTTCCTCCCTGAATGGTGACCACTGCATTGCCATCCGCGCAGGTATCGCAACTCGCATGAGAGGTAGTTGTGTTGATCACTAACATCGACGGCTCAGGAATATGCACGGAATCCAACGAATAACAACCGTTAAAATCCGTCACCTGTACCCAGTAGTCTCCGGTGCAAAGTCCGTTGATCTGCGTTTGTCCGGATGCATTCGACCAGAGTTGTGTGACTGGATGTACTCCATACGAAGTCACTTCAGCCGATCCGTCACAAGCACCTGCGCAGGTCGGCATTGTATAACTGATCGATGCACCGCAACTGATCTGCATGGAATCAACCAGATTACCGCATGCACTTTCGATCACTAACTTGTAAATTCCGGCAAGTGTCGGGTGAATGTTCACATTGTTTTCTCCAACTAACAATGTATCGTTGCGATACCATTGAGCATACGATGGATAATGATTCACCACACCATAGATCATGTAATTATTGTAAGTTAGGAAAAGAGTAGAAGGTTGTGAGTCGAATGAGACCGTGACGGTATCAGATCCTTCACAACCAAAAGAGTTGTAGATATGAACAACGTACTCGCCACTGTAAGAGGCAAGGAAGATGCTGTCTTTCCCAAAACTGTGAAGGGGATCATCAGCACTAAACCAATTGTAAGAATAATTTTGAGGTGAATGCACTGTCAGAGTAATTGTGTCGCCTTGACAGGCTGAGTAAACACCTGTCGGAGTAATCGTTGTGTTTATATTTTGATTGAGCACACCCGAAAAGGAATAAGATTCAAAATACATACAGCCATTTGTATCAGTCATCGTAACATTGTAATTCCCTCCTTGTCTGATCGTGAGTGTGTCATTGTTAGTATTTAATTGTTCAGTGAAATAGAAAACATTTAAATAAGTTCGCTCCCAGCTGAAATTCATCAGTGAAGGATCGTCGGTTTTTGCAATCAGTAGAATGGAATCAACATTACAAAAATCCAAAGGAACATTCGTTGCGGCAAGGCTTAATTGATGCTGTGGATATTCATAGGTTGTAATAGTATTGGAAGTATTGAGACATCCGTTATCATATACTAAATACCATTGTCCGTTCAGATTCACATCAACATAATTTTGAAAGGTTGTAAATACTGAATGGTTATCGAGATGCCAATTGTAAACTCCTGCTCCACAATTTGGAGCAATAATGCGGTGGGTTTGCTGATAACAATTGGTATCATTCACTGCAGAAATCAACGGTTGCATTGGAGTGTTGATGTGTAAATGAAATTCCGCAGAAATTGAATTTCCGGCAGAGTCTGTTACTACTAAATTGAAAACAGTATCTGTACCTGCAATTGTGAATGGATTAGCAACGGTATCACTGCTCACCGAAGATGCCGGTGACCATTGAAAGTGATAGGGCGCAATGCCAAAGTTAAGTGTGTAAAGATTTTCAAAATGAACAGTGTCGCCAATACATCTTAATTTATTTACCTGATATTCGTCTTCAATCAATGAAAAAAAGTCAGGATAAATGCCGGCAGAAATGGAATCGGTACAACCACCGGTTTGGTATACGGCTGTATAAGTTCCTGCACCATGATAAACAAGATAATTCATTGTATCAGTTAGCAATTGTCCGTCCTTATACCAATTGATTGAAAGATTTTCAGGCAAAAATGTTTTCAAAATGGAATCGCCAATTTGATTAATCGTAGGATCAATTGATAATAGAGGCTGAATAATTGTGTCTTCAGAAACTGACAGGCAGCCAAATGCGTCAGTTGCATAAAGTTTTGGAGGGAGCTGATTGAATACAGCAATTGCCGTATCAATGCCGTTGATTCCATTATCCCAGTTGTAATTTGTAAAACCCGCAGGTGCTCTTAGTATAATTGTATCGCCATGACAAAGCGTAATATTTCCGTATGGAAGCAATGGAAGTGGTGTGCTTCGAAAGGAAATATGTGTTGTAGCAGATGTATCCGTGCCGCACTGGTTGGATGCAACGAGATAGAAATCACCATCATTTTTATCAGCCAGATATTGAATTCCGAGATGAGAATCAATTACGCCGGGGATAAAGATAGCAGTATCATTTTTATACCACTGATAGTCAATTGATGCATCATGCCAGGAAAGGAGCCAGTCAGAAGCAGCATTCTTACAAACAGTTATGGAACTATCATTTGCAGCCGGGAAGAATGGTTGCAAGGCATAGTCAATAAATAATGGCTCTGAGCGAAATGTATGGCCAAATTGATTCGTGAACGAACACGAATATTGCCCCGGAGAATACACGATGGTATAATTTCCCGGAGTGCTGTTGCTCCATGTGTAATTACTCATGAAAGGAGGAGCAGTCAAAGAGTCATTGCCACCGATACATATGCCGGGATTGCCTTCAGTCCGGTAATAGTAATAAAGCACGGAGTCTGCATAAAAGGAACCGAATGTTCCATCGCTGCTTTGAATGGAATAGATTTGATGGCCATCGGAATCATATTGCGTTCGTGTCGATTTCCCATTCCGAAAGTCGTTCAGAAAATGAATGTGCTGGAGTGAATCAAAGGTATTGGAAAGCGTAACATTTCTATACCAAATCGAATTACTGAATTGTTGCGTCGCAGCATAGGAATTGTATCCACTACCATCATCAAAAATGATGTTGGCAGTTGCGTAAATCACAGAATCATTAATATCAGGTTCACCGTGATACGTGAAAAGTGTGTCTCCTGAATATATCAGTGAATCCGATTTAATGAGAGTAAATTGGGTTCCGTTAAATGAATACGACCTGATGAAAAGTAGACTATCGTTCGCATCATATTCATAGCCGGTAGAATCGCTGTTCATCCAGATTCCGTAGTAAGGAATTAATGTGGTAGAAGAAGAAAGCTTATTACCACTGTAAGTTTTTCTTGTCTTGCTGATATCATGCAGGATCTGAATAGGGATTTCGTAGTCCTGTTTTATCTCGAGTGTGTCAAAATTATTCTGATCTCTGTAAAAGGTAGTGTAAATGATGTGGTCCTGATAAGTCATTTCATCTTTCGAAACAATTGAATCGAAGCCATCATAATAGTAATGGGAAGGGAATGTCGTAGAAGGATTTTTGTCGCCCAATAACCAGTATTCACTTATACTTGAATCCAGTCGATTGAAATTGCCGAAAAAATTCAGAGTGGCAGAATAAGGATACCATTGTTGGCCATTGGATAGAAAAACCTTTGCTTCAGTCAGGTTTCCGTTGTTGTCGTGCTGATTTATTGTTTTCGATGTAGCTTTCCACCTTTTATTATTCCATCCGGAATTTTCAATCTCTCTTATTCTGCCAAAGTGGTCAAACTTGGTGATCTTTCGTGACTGGAGTGTTCCACTCGAATAATAGATGTCGTAAGAATGTTCTATTATAACGGAATCTGTTTGTGCGGCAGCAATAAGTGAATTCAAAAAAAGGAAAATAAATAAGCAAAGTCTCAAATGTTTAGCCATGGAGCATTTCTGTTTACCTGTAAATGTAAGAATTGAACTAAACAGATAATGGGCTGCATGAAAAATTATCTGCACGATGATTGGCTTATTTTCAGTTACCCGAATGCTATGGAATGGGCCGGGAATCTGATTTTGCTCTGCTTTTTCGACTGTGTTTATTCCTGACTCAATTACTTGTTAGGTGCACTTTGGTTTTGGATAAGTACTTGCTTAAACCCTTATTCTCCATTAGGAAAGGATGCCCTTTTTAGCTAATTTGGAGCTCTTGAAATAAGACTCAGAATGTCCAGGAACCTTAGTGAATTGTCGGGCAGGAAAGGATTGAAGAAAAATCTTTTCGAAGAACTTGGTAAAGCCGCCGCCGGAACTGGCACGCCGGATCAGCAAAAACTTGAAGAAATACGAAATGAATTCCTCATCGGAAAATCAAGCGTCTATGGCACGGTTTCGTTTTATGATTTCCTGAAACCTGAAAATAAGGGGAAGAAAGCTTATGTCTGCAATGGAAGTGCCTGCCTGCTGGCCGGTACTCAGGATGCCGTCAGACATGAGTTGGAAAAGCATTTCAAATCGGATGAAATCGGGGAGATGTGTTGCCTGGGTCGTTGTCATGAAAATCACGCTTTTCATGTCCATGGAAAAAATTATTCGGGAAAAGATCTGAATGGTTTATCTGACGTCATTAGTAAAAAAAATCCAAGTGTTGAGATCTTGCACTCAGGCGGTACGGGACAACAAATTTTGACTGCTTCCTATGGTACAGTCGAAAGCTTTTACACGATTTTCTCTGATTGCCTGAAAAAGGACAAGAAAGTTCTGATCGAAGAACTGAAACAATCCGGTCTGCGTGGCCGTGGCGGCGCGGGTTTCCCGATGGGTTTCAAACTGGAATCCTGTATGAACACTCCGGGCAATGAAAAGTACATCGTCTGCAACGCCGATGAAGGTGACCCGGGTGCTTTTTCTGATCGTTACATCATGGAGCAACGCCCGCACTCTCTCTTGATGGGAATGATGATTGCCGCATATATCGCCGGCGCTTCCCGGGGTGTGCTGTATATCCGCGGAGAATATCCGGAATCGGTTGAAGTAATCAGCGAAGCAATTGAGGATTTACGGAGCAGAAAATTAATCGGAGAAAATATTCTTAATTCGGGATTCAACTTTGAATTCAAAGTGATCAAAGCTCAGGGCGCATATATCTGCGGAGAAGAAACGGCTTTGCTTTCATCAATCGAAGGACAACGCCCTGAAGTGCGCGTTCGTCCGCCTTATCCGACTCAACAGGGTTTGTTCAATAAGCCAACTGTAGTCAATAATGTAGAAACACTTGCTAACCTGCCATTCATATTTAAGAATGGGGGAAAAGCTTTTGCCGCAATCGGCACTCAGAAGTCTTCCGGAACAAAATTAATTTCTCTCGATAGTCATTTCAGGAATCCGGGCTTGTATGAAGTGGATATGGGAACGCCGCTGTCAGATGTCGTTCATAAACTGGGTGGTGGTTTCAAAAAGGAAATCAAAGCCATGCACATCGGCGGACCGCTCGGCGGGCTGGTGCCGGTTTTTAAAATCGATGAGCTGACCATTGACTTTGATTCATTTTCCAAAGCGGGCTTCCTGCTCGGACATGCTTCCGTGATTTGTATTCCTGAAAATTTCCCTCTCATCAAATACATTGAACATCTGTTTAGGTTCACAGCACATGAAAGCTGTGGAAAATGTTTTCCGTGCCGGTTAGGTTCCACTCGTGGATATGAAATGGTAGAAAAAGCTCAGGGGAATGATTATAAAATGGACCGCGATCTACTCAATGATTTGTTAGAAACCATGGAGACGGGATCGCTTTGTGCACTTGGCGGCGGACTTCCGTTACCTATAAAAAATGCTCTTCGTTATTTTGATAAAGAACTCTCAGCCTATTTCAGCTAAGCATTATGGAACAATTCGCATACATAAACGATCAGAGATTTGAAATAAAGAAAGGCGAAACGATCCTTAATTTTGTTCGCCGCAATTTCGGGCAGGACTTTGTTCCTACCTTATGTGATGCTCCCAATCTGGATCCTTTCGGAAGTTGCCGGGTGTGCAGCGTAGATGTTGCACTCGCAAAGGGCGGACCGGTGAAAGCACAGGCTTCCTGTCATACTCCTGTCATCGCTGAATCGTTTATCTATACACATAGCGATCGGATTAATCGTTTACGCAAAAATATTATTGAGCTTGTCCTCACCGATCATCCGCTTGATTGTCTGACCTGCGAGGTCAATAACAATTGTGAATTACAAACCGTCGCTGCACGTGTGGGTGTGAGGGATGTTCGTTATCCTGAAGGTAAAAATCATTTAGACAGAAAGAAGGATAAATCACATCCTTACATGACGTCTGATTTTTCAAAGTGCATCAATTGTTTCCGATGTGTGCGTGCCTGTGATGAAGTGCAGGGCGAACTAGTTTTGAATATGGCCGGAAGAGGATTCGATGCGCACATTGTTAAAAGCTACGAAAACAACTTCTTCGAATCGGATTGCGTAAGTTGCGGTGCCTGCGCTCAGGCTTGCCCGACATCAGCGATCAGCGATGTCTTTGAATCAAAATCAATTGTCGCCGACAAGAAAGTCAGAACTGTTTGTACATATTGCGGAGTAGGATGTAATCTTGAAGTGTCTGTGTTGAATGGCAAGGTAAAATCGATTCAGGCTCCATACAATGCGGAAGTGAATCAAGGACACACTTGTTTGAAAGGTCGATTTGCCTTTTCATTCTACAATCATCCTGATCGACTTCGCACTCCGCTCATTCGTCGTAATGGAAAATTAGAACCTGCTTCATGGGATGAAGCTTATGATTATATCGCCGAAAAGCTGGTTGCGATAAAAGAAAAATACGGACCTGATTCTATCGCCGGAATTTCTTCCGCCCGTTGCACGAACGAAGAAAATTATCTCATGCAAAAATTTATTCGCGCCGTCATCGGTACGAATAATATTGATTGCTGTGCACGTGTCTGCCATTCACCGACTGCTCTTGGAATGCAAAGGGCTTTCGGAACAGGTGCAGCAACAAATTCAATTGATGATCTGAAGGATACGGATTGCATTCTTGTAATAGGCGCCAATCCGACTGATGCACATCCTGTGACCGGTGCAAAGTTGAAGCAGTTTGCGATGAAGGGAAAAACAACGATCGTCGTTGACCCTCGTCGAATTGAGTTGGCCAGGTACGCTACGTATCATTTACAATTGCGTCCGGGTACAAATGTGGCTTTGTTGAATATGATGTTGTATTACATCATCACTGAAAAGCTCGAGGCAAAGGAATTCATCGAAAAGCGCACCGAAGGTTTCAACGAATTTTGTGACCACATTTTGAAACTTGATATCAATGAACTTGAAAGAATTACCGGCGTCGACAGAGATTTAGTTCGCAATGCTGCCATTGCCTATGCTACTGCACCGAATGCAATGTCGTTTCACGGACTCGGTGTTACCGAACATTCGCAAGGTTCATTCACCGTTATGCTTATTTCCGATTTGGCAATGATCACCGGCAATATCGGCAGACGCGGGGTTGGAGTTAATCCGCTTCGCGGTCAAAACAATGTTCAAGGCGCAGCCGATATGGGTTGTCAGCCTCATCAGGGTGCCGGTTATCTCGATGCTTATGATGGTTCATTAAATCGAATGTATTCCGAATTTTATCATCGTCCGATTCCAATCGGAAAAGGATTGAAAATACCTGAGATGTTTGATGCTTCGATCGACGGGAAACTCAAGGCACTTTGGTTGATGGGTGAGGATGTGGTGCAAACCGACCCAAATACGAATAAAGTAATTGCAGCGATGAAAAACCTGGATCTGCTTGTAGTACAGGAATTGTTCATGACAGAGACTGCGAACTATGCACACGTCATTTTACCGGGTGCCAGTTTCCTGGAGAAGAGCGGTACTTATACGAATGGCGAGAGAAGAATTCAACGTGTACAAAATGCTGTTGAACCGCTGGCAGGCACGAAGACTGACGGACAAATCATAGTGGAAATTATGAATCGAATGGGATATCCGCAGCCGGAGTACAAGCCTGATACTATGCTCGAAGAAATTTCTCAAATCGTTCCATTCTTTGCCGGAGTAAAATGGGATGAACTTGGCGACAATGGTAAACAATGGCCGGTGAAGAAGGATGGAAGTGATACTGAAATTTTGCATACAGAATCATTCACACGTGGTAAAGGCAAATTTCATTATTTCGATTTTGAAGAGAGCAATGAGATTCTGAAGCACGAAAAAGAATATCCGTTTATCATTACGACCAATCGGGAACTCGAACACTACAATTCAGGCACAATGACACGACGAACCGGCAACGTGGAAATTCTTACCGAAGACGTTCTGCTGATTCACCCTGAAGATGCCGCAAAGAAATTCATTAAAGATGGAGATATGGTCTGCGTTGAATCTCCTCGCGGAAAAGTAGATATTAAGGCAAAAATTACTGACGAAGTAAGACCGGGAATTTTAAGTACAACATTCCATTTCCCTGAAGTAATGCTAAACGTCATTACCAGCGACGAACACGACAGCGAAGCACTCTGCCCGGAATATAAAGTCGTGGCAGTGGATATCCGGAAGAGCCGTGGTAAGAAGCAGGCAAAAAGTTAAATTCTGAATTCTGAATTATCTAACTAATTACTATTAATCAATATTCAATTTTAAATATTCAATTGATTGTTCAATGAAAATCTATTTCTCAATTATCGCCTTCGTTCTTTGTTCAACATTCAGTTTCTCGCAAAAACATCAGCAGATGATGGAGAAAATAATAAAAGGGGAGAAGAGGGCAGCGAATGCTAAAATGAATCAACAGCTTACTCTGGCTTCGGGGAATATTGATGTTTCTTATCACGAGTGTTATTGGATAATTGATCCCTCTGCATATTTTATTTCCGGTCATGTGAAAACGAAATTTACAGTTGTCGATCAGCCGCTTGATACTATCAAATTTGATTTGGGAAATTCAATGCAGGTTTCCTCTGTTGAATATCATGGTACACAGCTTTCATTTACCCATAACGGCGATCTGCTTTTTATTGCATTGCCATCAACAGTAGGAGTAGGGGCTCAGGATTCTATTGCCGTCTATTATGATGGTGTTCCGCAATCGAGTGGCTTTGGTTCTTTCATTCAGGATGTACATTCAGGAGTACCTGTTATCTGGACGCTCTCTGAACCATATGGTGCCAGCGACTGGTGGCCTTGTAAAAATGGATTGACGGATAAAATTGATTCAATCGATATTTATATTGAATCTCCTGCCGGAAACAGAGCTTCATCCAATGGTGTTTTGATTTCAGTTCAACCACTTGGATTCAATAATGTTTATCATTGGAAACATCGGTACCCGATTGCTACCTATTTGGTATGCCTTGCGGTTACGAATTATGTCACGTATTCGGATTGGATTCCTTTCGGTGCAACGAATCTTGAATGTGTCAATCATGTTTACCCCGAAGATTCTGCACTTGCTGCAGTTCAAACTCATGACATTATCAATATCATGCAGTTGTATGATACTCTCTTTGGCATATATCCTTTCGTCAATGAGAAATACGGTCATACCGAATTTAATTGGGGTGGAGGAATGGAACACCAAACGAACACATTCGTTGATGGCTTCGATTATGATTTGATTGCACACGAGCTTGCTCACCATTGGTTTGGTGATAAAGTAACCTGCGGAAGCTGGCAGGATATCTGGCTCAACGAAGGTTTTGCAACTTATTTAGCGCTATTGACAACTGAACATTATGATCCTTCGATGTGGGTTCCTTATAAGCAAGCCTATGTAAGTTATACTCATGCCGGATGGTTCTGTTTGGTGCAACGATACCACCGATGTGAACAGAATATTTGATGTCGATTGTCTATTGGTGCAGGTGCAATGGTATTAAATCAATTGAGATGGTCGGCGATTCAGCTTTTGCGCAGGCGAATTTGGCCCAACTGATGCCTTGTGTCTGCAGGAGCTGGAACAAATGATTTGTCTGCATTATTAGCTTGAAGCTGCATCAGGATTAAACCTTGCAGGGATATTTTGATGACTGGTACAGAGGTGAAGGATATCCTGACTTATCAGATCGACTGGACTCAAAACGGGCCTAATGTTGATATTACTATAACCATCTCAATCATCTCTTGCTTCCTGATGAATTACCTGTACCTGTCCATCCACACGAATTCAGATGCTAATCGCCTGATAATACATTCAACGGACAGACCTATTCCATCGCTTTGCCTTTTCAGCCAACTTCAGCGAGCATTGATCCGGAGTATCAATTGATTTCAAATGCAAATGTGATCACAGGTTTCAATTCTATTGAATCGGTGATTGTGAATGTTTATCCAAATCCGGTCTCTGATGAGTTGAATGTTTCCACCGGAAAAGCAGGTCATAAGATTGTCCGCGTCCTCGATCTGAGCGGAAAGGTGGTAAAGCAAAGCTTTTCTGACGAAGCCAACTTTAAATTGAATATAGAGCATCTTGCTTCCGGTACCTATTATCTGGAAGTTAAAACAGATAGTTTGGTTGGTCGTCACCTTTTTATTAAAAATTAAGTGCTGAACAAGAATGAAAAAGTTTAAAACCGTGAATGAGTTTATGAAGTCTGTTCCTGCAGAGCATAAACCATATCTGACTAGACTACGGGAATTGATTCGCGAAACTGCTCCTGAAGCTGAAGAGGTGATCAGCTACGGAATGCCTGCTTACAAGCAAAATGGAATTCTGGTTTACTTCTGTTTGTTTAATAATCATTATGGATTTTTCCCCGGTGCCGGTGCAATCGTTGACTTTGCTGACCGCCTTGAAAAGTATAGTACTTCAAAGGGAACTATTCGCCTGCCATTTGATAAGCCATTGCCTGTGAAATTGATTAAGGATATTGTGAAGTACAGATTAGAACAAAATAGCCTGAAGAAAAAACTAAAGTCAAAAGCTAAAAAGAGTTAAATCAGCGGGAAGAATTAAAATTCAGTTGCCGGGTAAAGCTGTTTTAGCTTTTTTGCACTCAAAGGATTGTACTTTTTTATAAACAACACTCAAAGGCATTTCTATTCTATAAGATGCCACATTAACAATTAACTTTCATCCCTGAAATTAATTCCATGTATAGAATACCCACATTCATTTTTCTGTTCTTCTTTGTATCATTGATTTCGAGTGCGCAAACAATGAAGTGCATAAGAGCGAAAAGCCTGACGGCCGACTTATACGATCAGCGAGGCCCTCACAAAGGAGCATGGACGATTTCTCCTTCAGCCAGGCCTGACGTGTATGATGTTCTTGTAGTTCACGATAGTGAATTTGCCGGCATTAAAACAGATCTTGACTCTTTGACATTTTACCTTAAAACCGGTGACAATTTTGATTTCGTTGTTTTGCTTGAAAATGGCGACAGTGCTTTTACTCGATTTACAGGTCAAAGGGGGCCTGCTGTATTTACCACAGAGTATATGAAGGAATATGATGGAAAAACAATTGTTGAAATTCCTGCGGCTTATGAACTCGTGAATATTGTGATTGCTCTGACAGATATCGAATTGCATGATAGTGAACAGGTCGATAAGCGCTCTCAATATTATAAGGAGATGTACAACTGGTTTTCTCTATATAAAAATGAACCCGCCGTTATGATTTTTGATTCATTTATAAAAAAAAAGATGTGGAATTATTTTTATATGAATATTAATTCCTACTCATATGTTTTTGAAAAGGGAAAATTGATTCCGTCTAAGATATACAACCGGTCAGCCTGGGATTTCACAAACTCCATTACGCCTTATGTTAAGGAACTTGAACAATTTGCAGTGGAGTCTAATTTTCAGAAGTTCTATGATGCTCATCAGCGCTTCTATAATGAACAAATACAATACGAGAGAGATAGTTTGGATATTCCGGGAATGCAGAGCTGGCTGATGAAAAATTTTCCTTCCACATCGTATAATTGCCTGAAAGTAATTTTTTCACCATTGGTAGGAAGCAGCCAATCGGTTACAAAAGCTGAATATAACGACTTTAAAGAAGTGCATGTGCATGTCAATTTCCCTTATCCTGATTCGGATGACAAACTTTACAGCCTTGAAACCGTCAAACTACGAAACGGTTCCATACTTTTTACCGAGTATAATCACGCTTTCATCAACCCCGAAGCCGAAAAGTATTCTTCTGATGAAAAATTCAACAATGCGTTCAAAGATTTAACATTCTGGGAAACGCCTAATTCTTCTGCTGTCTTTGGATACACCAGTCCACTGGCATGCTTTGAAGAATACATGAATTGGTCTTTAGTTTGTCTTCGATATGAAGATCTTGCTCCGGAAATGGAAAAAGAAAGATTGATATCAGGTGTAGAAAAAATGATGGATTCCGGAAGAGGATTTCCCATCTTCAAAGAATTCAACCGTGAATTGCTGCGTCTCTACAAATCAAGAAAAGACGGAGAAACTGTTGCGGATTTGTATCCGGGGATAATTGAGTGGTGCTATAAAAAGGTGCTGGAGAAAAAGTAATTGGAAATTAGTGATTAGTAATTAGAAATGAAATCAATCTAATTACTAATCACTAATTACTAATCACTATTTAAAGTCTCCTGCTTGAACCATTACTATCTCTGCCGGCTTAATCCATTTCTGGAACACAGCGTTAACCTGAGCGGCTGTCATTTGTTCAACCTGCTTTTCCTGTGCATCGTCGAAGAGCATTGTACGGCCGATGGCGAGATAATCGTTCAGCTTGTTCAGCAGGTAATCATCACCTGAACGGTTTTTCTGACGACCCTGGAGGAAACCAGACTTCGCATCTTTTAATTCAGCTTCTGTGAATCCTTCTTTTAGAGCACGGTCTAATTCTTCATTATAGGCTTTGATGAGTTTATCAGAATTCTCAGGATTGTAAATTGCATAGCTGCCAAATGTTCCGTTTTGTTCATATGAAGAAGCGCGAACATAGCTTCCTACACCGTAACTGATACCTTCTTTCTGGCGAATACGTGTAGCCAAACGGGAATTCAGGAATCCACCACCGAGGATATAGTTGCCCATGATCAGAACTATATAATCAGGGTCGTTGTCCTGCATGGTCAGATTTTGCTGAGCGCCGAAAACTGCATTCTTTTTATCCGGGGTAAGAATCTTCTCCATCTTAGCTGATAACTTGTTTACAGGATCAACTGCACGAGTGTATTTTTCAGGAGATGACCAGTTGGCAAGAATGTCGGTCAAACCTTGAATTGCAACCGCTTCGTCACAATCGCCGATAACAGCACATGTTGCATTGGCGCTGTTATAAAAATCTGCATAGAATTTTTTAACGCCGTCAAGATTCATTTTTTTGAGATCTTCTGACATCTGTTCAAATGATTTGGTATAACGGAAATCTGAAGGCTGATAGTTTTCTGTCAGTTGAGCAAGTTTCTGAAAGGCCAATGCCTGAGGATCGCTCTTTTGTTGATCAATGGCTGTTGCATTTTCTTCTTTCAACTTGTCAAACTCGCTTTGAGCAAAAGCAGGGTTGTGAAGAATTTCTTTTACCATAGCAAGCGTGCTCTTCAGGTTATCGCGTGTGGTTTCGATCTGAACAACTACTTGCTGACCGGAGCCGCCAACTTCCACCTGCGCTTTCAGTTTTGCAAGTGAATCATTGAGCTGTTCCATAGAAAGATTCTTTGTTCCTTTCATCAGCATGCTCGCTGTAAGATCAGCGTAGTCGCCACGATTTTCCAGCGATTTCTGTGAACCAATACGGAGAGTGATTTTTGCTTTGACAACATTTCCACGCGTGGTTTTTGAAAGGATAGCGTATTTGGCGCCGCCCGGAATGTCTCCACGCTTCGTGCGTTTTTCAATATTGGCAGGTGAGGAGTCAAATTGTTCTGCAGCAGCTTTTGCCGGGCGACCTTTGAAATCTTTCAGCATAGCCTGAACATCCGGTGTTGCAGGAATTTCTGCTCTGTCGGATGTCTTTTCGGGAATGAATAATCCTGTTGTACGATTCGATGGTTTAAGATAAGCGGCAGCAACACGATTTACATCTTCTACAGTTACTTTTTCCAGATTATCACGATACTTGAACATCAGTCTCCAATCACCGGCAGCAATAAATTCTGAAATGAAAATGCCGACGGAGTTGCTATTGTTCAATGCAAGTTCATAGTCTCTTAACAGGCTCGTTTTAGCACGATCAATTTCTTCCTGTGTAATCGGAGTTGATTTCAAATTGTCGAGGTAATTCAAAAGAGTTGTTGTAGCTGAGTCTAAAGACTTTTCTTTCAAAACTTCGGCACCCAGATAATAAAATCCGGGATCTTTATTCATACTCACACTGCCGTAAACCGAACTTGCTTTTTTGGATTCAACCAAAGCTTTGTAGAGACGACCGGAAGGCTCGTTTGTAAGTGCATGATTCAATACATCCAATGCGGCAAAGTCAGGTGTAGAGCCGGCAGGGATATGATAGCCGCAGCTTGTCTCTTGTACATCACCGCTGCGACGAAGAACTACAGAACGTTCTCCGTCCTGAACAGGTTCAACAGTATAAGGTTCCTGAAGTTTTCTGGTCGGGCGTGGAATGCTTCCGAAATATTTATTGATTAAGCCAAGAGTTTTTTCCTCGTCAATTTTTCCTGCAACAGTTAGAACAGCATTGTCCGGCTGATAATACTTATGGTAAAAAGCCTGCAGGTTTTCAATAGGAACTTTTTCAATGTCTTCTTTTGAACCGATGGTAGATTTACCGTAGTTGTGCCAGAGAAATGCAGTGGATTGTACACGCTCGGAAAGAATAGAAGATGGATCATTTTCACCCATCTCGAATTCATTTCGCACAACGCTGAATTCTGTCTCCAAATCTTTTTTTGCAATGAATGAATTTATCATACGGTCGCTTTCAAGACTTAAAGCCCATACTAAATTGCTGTCGTTCGCTGCGAATGTTTCGAAATAGTTTGTTCGGTCATACCAGGTAGAACCATTCGGGCTTGCACCATGCGAAGATAATTCCTGCGGAATGTTTTTATGATTAGTCGAACCTTTGAACACCATGTGCTCCAGCAAGTGAGCCATTCCGGTTTCACCGTAGCCTTCATGTCTTGAACCAACCAGATAGGTGATATTCACCGTCATGGTTGACATCGATGGATCCGGAAAAATCAGCACTCTTAAACCGTTCGATAATTCGTATTCATTAATTCCTTCAACAGAGCGAACCTTTTTAGGCGGTGCTTGCTGAGCCGTTGCATACATTACAACGAAAAATAAACTTAGAAACAACAGGTGTTTTTTCATGAGATGGTATTGTTTGAATGGCGTTAAATGTAGAAAAAAAGCGCCGCCCCACTCAGGCCGGAATTGGATTGTTCAATGGTTTAACGATTCTTAACAGTTGCCTGGTTGCTTAGTTGCCTGGTTGCTTGGTAGTTTGGTTAAGTAGAGCTATTTTAGGCTTGGTCCGAAAAATACTCCATAGAATCGAAAAAAATAAAGTCAACTGTTTCTGCTCCAATAAATTCAAATTCCATTTCCTAATAAATAGCATATCCTAACTAAGAAACAATGCAACCAAGCATCTAAGCAACCAGGCAACCAGGCAACCAAGCAACCAAACGACCTTTTTCCTATTTTGCATCACCAAAACCAACCACCGTGGGAAAACTATTATCCGGAAAAACAGCTCTTGTAACCGGTGCTTCGAAAGGCATCGGAAGAGGTATTGCAATGAAACTTGCTGCAGAAGGCGCCAATGTTGCTTTCACGTATTTGTCATCTGTAGAAAAAGGCCAGGCGCTGGAAGCTGAACTTGCTGCTCTTAGCGTAAAAGCAAAAGGCTATCGCAGTGATGCCGCTGATTTCAAAGCAGCGGATGACCTCATTAATTCAATCATCGCCGAATTCGGAACATTGGATGTCGTCGTAAATAACGCAGGAATTACACGTGATGGCCTGCTTATGCGAATGACTGAAGAAAATTTCAATGAGGTAATTCGCACTAACCTGAATTCCGTATTCAATATCACAAAAGCATGCCAGCGTCCGATGCTCAAACAGCGCAGCGGATCAATTATCAATATCAGTAGTGTAGTAGGAGTGAAGGGCAATGCCGGACAAGCCAACTACGCTGCTTCAAAGGCCGGTATCATCGGATTTACTAAATCTGTAGCTTTAGAATTGGGCAGCAGAAATATTCGTTGCAATGCAATCGCTCCGGGATTTATAGAAACTGAAATGACCGATGTGCTTCCTGCCGAAACAGTAAAACAATGGAGAGAAGCCATCCCTCTGAAACGCGGCGGAACTCCTGAAGATGTAGCCAACGCCGTCCTTTATCTCGCATCAGATCTGTCTGCCTATGTAACAGGACAGGTACTGAATGTCGATGGTGGAATGTTGACGTAAGTCAAATTCAGAATTCAGAATTCAGAATTCAGAATTCAGAATTCAGAATTAAAACATCTAGTTACCAATCACTGATTACTAATTACTAATTACTAATTACTAATTACTCCCCTAAACCATGAGAATTAAATTCCTATTCGCCTGCCTTCTGTTTTCCAACCTCGCCAATGCCGATTGGATTACACCGGAAGTGTTGTGGCAATTAGGTCGTGTCAGCGATCCTCAGTTGTCGCCTGACGGGTCTAAAGTGCTTTATAATATTCGCCGATATGATGTAGCTAAAAATAAAGGAAATTCCGATATCTGGATTTATGATTTTTCTTCTCACTCTGTAAGTCCTTTGGCCAATGATTCTGTTTCTAATGAAACGATGCCGCGCTGGAGCAACGACGGGAAGAAAATATTCTATCTGAATGATGCCGGTTCAAGTCAGATTTACACAATGAATGCTGACGGAACAGGAAAGACAAAAGATAAGCGCTGTGGAAAGTGATATTAATTGTGCGGAATTTCTGCCGATAACAAAACTATCTGGTTTGCGAAAGATGTTCATCTCGATAATTTCCTCCGGACGGATCGCTATCCTGATCTTCCAAAAGCTACGGGAAGGGTATACGATGATCTCATGATGCGTCATTGGGATTCTTGGGCTGACGGAACGCTGATCATGTCTTTATCGTCATTGAAGAATGGTGAGATGAAGGACAAGGCTGTTGACTTATTGAACGGACAACGCTACGATACGCCGCTCAAACCTGAAGGTGGTGATGAAGAAATCGCCGTTAGTGCCGACGGAAAATTCATTGCCTATACATGCAAGAAAATGTCGAATAGAGATTATGCGCTGACAACGAATTCTGAAATTTATTTGTATGAAGTAGCGACCGGAAAAACAAGTAACCTTTCTGAAGGCAATCAGGGTTATGATAAGGCTCCTGTTTTTTCACCGGATGGAAAATCAATTGCCTGGATTCAATGGATCGAACCCAATAATGAAGCTGCCATGCAAAGACTGGTCATTTATGATCTGGCGACTAAAACTAAAAAAGAACTTACAACGAATTTTGATTATAACGTAGAGCAAATAAAGTTCAATGCAAAAGGCAGCCGGATTTATTGGATCAGTGATATTGCAGCTACTGATCAGATTTGTTATTACGATCTGAAAAGTAGTGCTGTCAATCCGATTAAAGTTCTGACTGCAGACACTGCAGATTACAACGGATATTCTCTTGCATCACTGCCTGATGGCAATGATAAAATTGTGGGCAGCATGATGTCAATTTCTCTGCCGACAGAATTGTTTGAAGTGAGTGCGGCAAATGGTAAATCCACTCAACTTACTTTTACTAATCGCGAAGTTCTTCAACCGTACACATTAGCTCGCGTAGAGAAAAGAATGATTAAAGCCACTGACGGAAAAGACATCCTTACCTGGATTATTTATCCGCCGAACTTTAATCCAAACAACAAGTACCCGACACTTCTGTATTGTCAGGGCGGACCTCAAACAACAGTAAGTCAGTTCTTCTCTTACCGATGGAATTTCCAGTTGATGGCTGCCAATCAATATATCATTGTTGCACCAAATCGTCGCGGACTTCCGGGATTCGGAAGGGAATGGAATGATGAAATCAGTACTGACTGGGGCGGACAATGCATGAGAGATTATCTCAGTGCAATTGACTCTATGGCAAAAGAACCATTTGTAAACAAGGAAAGACTTGGTGCAGTAGGAGCGAGCTTCGGTGGTTATTCAATCTTCTGGTTGGAAAGCCATCATCAGCGTCGTTTCAAAGCGTTCATTGCGCACTGTGGTGTTTTCAATTTTGAAAGTATGGCAGCTACTGAAGAATTGTTTTTCCAAAATCATGAATATGATGGAGCATACTGGAGAAAACCTACACCGAAGAGTTACACTGATTTCTCTCCGCATCGTTTTGCAGGTGATTGGGATACTCCAATTCTTATCATTGCAAATGAAAGAGACTATCGTGTTCCATATACTCAAGGCCTTGAAGCTTACAGTTTAGCCCGCCAGAAGAAACATTCGGCCCTTCGTCAACTCCCCGATGAGAAGGGCTGCTGGGGTTTGAAACCACAGAATAGCATTATGTGGCAGAGGGAATTTTTTTCGTGGCTGGATAAATATTTGAAAAATTGATTATCAGAAATCAGTAATCGGCAATCAGTAATCGGCAATCAGTAATCAGTAATCAGTAATCAGTAATTAGTAATTAGTAATCGAAATTAGTGATTAATGATTGGTGTTTATTAAATTGTAACGAGCAACGAGCAACCAGTAAACTAGTAACCCAAACAACCACGAAAGTTTTTCACCCCAACATTTGTTTTTCAAAAAAAATCATACTTTTGCAGCCCTTGTCAGACAAGACAGGCCCAGGTGGCGAAATTGGTAGACGCACCACTTTGAGGGGGTGGCGGGAAACCGTGCGAGTTCGAATCTCGCCCTGGGCACTTGGTAAATAGCTGAAAATAAGTCAGCTGTAAATGATAAATGCATCGTTGCCCGGATGGCGAAATTGGCAAACGTTGCGGTCTCAGAAGCCGTTGGATTAACCTCCTTGAGAGTTCGAGTCTCTCTCCGGGCACACCTCATTAAAGTCCTGCTTCTGCAGGACTTTTCTTTTTAAATGGTGCTGCCATTTTTCACTCAATCCTTACAGTTGTAATCAGAGCGACATAAGTTGCTCAACTTTTCTTGCATCTGCATCATAGAAGGAGACGGATACTCTAACCAATCCTTCGAATGAAAAAGATCTACATCATTCTTTTTCTTGCCTTCATCAATGTTCTTGCTTCTACAATTCTGAAAGCAGAGAACAATCCGAATGCATTAAGTATGGCCATTGTTGCTCCTGCTACGAACACGACAGGAACTGTAAATGGTACTCGAGCAATATGCATTCATCAATCAGCTGATTATTCAGTAGACGCAATTCCGGGTGCTGTCTCATATCAATGGACTGTACCGGCTGATGCTGTTATTAATTCAGGCCAGGGAACAAATTCAATTAATGTTACTTTCGGTGTAACTGTCGGCGATATATGTGTAGCTCCGGATTTTGGGGCAGGCGCAACAACACCTCAGTGTCTTTCAACGTTCTTTGCCCAGGCACGGCCTTCACAACCTGATAGTATTTATGGTCCTTCGAATACCGTTTGTCCCGGACAGCATATTATTTATTCTGTTGATGAAGATTCACTGGCATCAGATTATACCTGGTTGATACCTTCTCATATGACTATGATTTCCGGTCAGGGTACGCATCAGATTGAAGTTGCCGTTGATACAGGTTTTGTATGGGGATATCTGCGTGCTTCCAAATCAAATTGCCTCGGTGCTTCAGGACAGAAAGTCATTGCAGTTTATTCTGCACCGTCAATGCCGGGTTCTGTATTTGGCCCGCAGGTTGGCGCTTGTGAGAACGGCACGTATACTTATTACTTTAATCCTGTTCCGGGTGCTACAAGCTATACATGGTATGCACCTTCCGGTTGTGTAATTTCTTCACCGGTAACGAGCGGAAATCCACTAACAACTTCTGTTACCTCCGTTGATATTACTTTCCCTCCAGGATTTACATACGATAAACTTTACATCACTTCAAACAGCGGATGTAATTCAAGTGATATGCGGGTGATGGCCATACGCTCCCTGCCGATGAAGCCCGGCGCTATTCATGGTCCGTTCTATGGTGTTTGTAATCACTCCGGTGTTGAATATTCAGTTGACTCTGTTGCAGGTGCAACTTCTTATACATGGTCATTCAGCCCTTCAACATACGTAACACTGAACAACAATGGTAACGATACCGTTACCGTAGATTTTCTTCCGGGATTTACACAAGCTACTTTCTGTGTTACAGCAAATGATGCTTGCGGCAGCAGTATTGCTCGTTGCGGCGTTGTTTTCGCACAGCCAAAAGTTGCCGATGAAATTGATGGCCCTACAGGTGCCTGCAATTCAATTCCATCATCAAGCATTGCTTATTATGGTATCGATACAATTTTCGGAACTACATATTATAACTGGTCTGTTCCTCCGGGTGCAAGTATCGTAAACGGTCAGGGAACCAATCTCATTACGGTTGATTACATGGGTGCATCCAGCGGAAATGTATCTGTCATTGCCGAGAATAGTTGCGGTAACAGTCCTGCAAGAACACTGGCCATTATCGTAAATCCTTGCCGCCTTTCAGCTCATGGTGACGACAATTCACAAATACCTTTCAGTGTATTTCCGAATCCGGCTACTTCAAATTTTAATGTACAATTCTCTGCAAATGCAGGGGAGACCTATTCAATCCACATTCTTGACATCACCGGACGTGAAGTCGAGGGTAGAACACACATCGCTGTGTCAGGCATAAATAATGAAATCTTTAACGTCGATAATTACACAACAGGAATTTATCTGGTCGAAATTCTCAGGAAAAATTCCCGCGAAGTTGTAAAGCTCATCGTTAAATAAAAATGACATTTCAGTAATCTGAATAAAGACAGGTTTTTTTGGTTAGACGAGAGGCCCCGTCCGGTTCATTCCGGCGGGGTTTTTTATTGGTTGCCTGGTTGCTTGGTTGCTCGGTTGCTTAGTTGCCTGGTTGCCTGGTTGCTTAGTTGCCTGGTTGCTTAGTTGCCTGGTTGCTTAGTTGTTTTGCTGTTTAGTTACAATGGCCTGTTTCTCCCACTGATTCTTTCTGTATTCTGCTCCTGTATTCTGCTCCTGTATTCTGCTCTTCCATTCTGCTCCTGTATTCTGTTTCTCCCTCTTATCTCACACTATTCACTCAGTTGCCTTGTTACTTATCCGTACACACTCCCAATCTGATTCCACACTCACACTCACACCCGCACTCACACCCGCACTCACACCCGCACTCACACCCACAACCGCACTCACAACCACACTAATTCCACACTAATCCACGTAAAATACTATATTTCAGTTATTTACATACATTTCCCCATTCTTCCCCCATATAAAGTGTATGCCACTTTTCAATCCGATTTCCCGCTTTTTTTCTTCCACCCCTGTTTTAGACCTGTTTTTCTCCTCATGCTGTTCGTTCACCAATTTGTTTTGTCTGTTGGCCTTGCCTGGGGGTATTTTTGAATACTATTCACGACTAAAACTACACGACAACAATGAGTACACACGAAATTCAAGGACTGGTTTTCCAAAAAGGACAATTCACATTTTCAGACGGAAAGCAAAATGAGGGAATGATTATTTCACGTTATAACATTCCAATGGGAAGAATCGAGTATTATCTGATTCCGAGCGGTAATATGCTGGCTTATCAGGCTGCCCGTTCACATCACGATATGGATGCTCATAAAAAGCTTGGTATCCCGGTTGAAATCGGAAATATCATGCAGGCTAAAATGATTAACTAAAAAATGAGAAAGCTAAGCTTATTAAACAAACTGTTTATCTTCGGTTGCCTCGCCCTTATTATACTGATCATACTCAAAGTTCCACACGAAAAATCAACCATGTCGGCCCCAACAACGGCCGTCTCCACCGAAGAGTAAAAAAAATCCCCGCCTGCAAGCGGGGATTTCTTTTAAATTCTGAATTCAAAATTCTGAATTCAGAATTTAATATCGTGTATGTAAGATTCAAAATTCTGAATTCTGAATTCTGAATTCTGAATTTCATTCTCACCCATTCAACATCACCGGCATCACCAGCATCAGAATATCCTCATCAGCATTCTCCGGGCTGGCAGGAACGATGATACCTGCACGGTTAGGAGCTGACATCTCAATGGTGATTTGATCGTCGTCGAGGTTGTTCAGCATGTCGACCAGGAAGCGGGCGTTGAAGCCGATTTCCATGTCTTCTCCATCGTACTGACAACTCAATCGCTCGTTCGCCTCATTAGCGAAGTCGATGTCTTCAGCAGAAATATGCAATTCGCTTCCGGCAATTTTCAGTCTTACCTGATGTGTCGTTTTATTCGAGAAAATACTTACACGACGAACTGAACTGAGAAGTGAGGTTCTGGCAATTGTGAGTTTATTAGGATTGTCAACCGGAATTACTGCTTCGTAATTAGGGTATCGGCCATCAATCAAACGACAAATCAAAGAATGTGAAGCAAATTGGAAAAATACATTGCTTTCATTGTAAGTCACTTTTACATCTTCAGATGCTTCATTCAAAATATTCTTCAGCAGATTTAAAGGTTTCTTCGGAACAATCAGTGCGCCGTCTCCGCTTGCTTTTGCATCCGTACGACGATAACGAACGAGTTTGTGTGCATCTGTTGCTACAAAGGTGATATTGTCTTTGCTCAACTGGAAAAATACACCTGACATCACCGGACGCAATTCATCATTACCCGTAGCAAATAAACACTTGTTAATCGCCTTCTGAAGTACATCCGGTTTAATCATGAACGATTTTGAACCGTCCATTGCCGGAACTTTTGGAAATTCTTCAGCATCAAAACCTGTGAGTTTGTACTTACCGTAATCCGATACGATTTCAATTCCCAATGTCTTGGTATCAACCAGGAAGGTGAGAGGCTGCTCCGGAAATGTCTTCAATGTGTCCAAAAGAATCTTTGCTGGAACAGCAATTTTTCCGCTCTGCTTGCCTTCAATCAACTGGACATTGGTTGTCATGGTCGATTCAAGATCGGAAGCAGAAACCTGCAAATTGCCCTTCTCAACGATGAATAAAAAATTGTCCAGTATAGGAAGAGGATTGCTTGAATTTAGCACACCGCCAACCTGCTGGAGTTGCTTCATCAGGGTTTGGCTGGAAACGATGAATTTCATTTTGTGTAACTATTTATAAATGAACTTTTTAGGATAATCCGAAAGGTGCGTGTACTCACTTTTCAGGACCCGCAAACCTAACTGATTCAGACTAATTCCCCAAAGGAAAAGAAGACTTGACCGCCTTAAACATCAACAATAAACGAAAAGAAACACACAACGCTGTCGCGCTTATTTTCGACGGGGTGCTGCTTTGCCGTTGCTTTTGATCCGGAAGTCGTCGAGCTGACGCAATACTCTGTCGAAATTGTAATGCTGTAAAATCAACATTTCTTTCGAAGGCAAAGAATAACCGTACATGCGGTCAACATCATACTTGAGAGGTGCTCCGGTAGAATCAATTTTGGATAGTGAAGCATGAGAGAGTGGCATTGGATAAATACGCACTTCGCTTTCTTTTTTGTTTTGATCTTCAATCCTGATGCTGATCGGAGGAGGAAGATTTATGATCGAGTCAATTGAAAATTTACTCAAGGTGCGTTCAATTGCTTCGTAATAAACTCCACTGAAAAGTTCAACGTAATTATTAATAGCTGTGGTATCAGCCTGCGATAATGAATTCTTTTCGTCAGGCGTAGTTACTGTTTTAATTCCGTTATTGATTTCAATCGCAAATGACTTTTGAGGAAAGTTCGCATAGTCGACACTGATCTTCTTTATTTCTCCAGGTTTATAAGTGAACAGACTATTTTCTCTCCAGATATCTTCACTTACACAATAGCGTGGCGTAAGATACCCGTTGAAGCCCGGAATCTGTGTAATGAATGGTACACTGCTTTGATCCAGCATCATAAATGTTCCCAGGGCATCTTCAGTTTGACCGCCTACGTAGTACGTTTTAAACGGCTTCGTTTCACCATTCAGATAGATCTCACATTTCACGGACGCAGCAGCAAGATTCTTTATAACATTGTTGTAGGCGGCTTTCGAAACTTTTGTCCTGACGTCAACCAGATACAAAACGTCCATCAGATCTTTTAACACATCTTTTCGCGGTTTGTATTTGTCGTTCACCAGCCATCGGCCGTTTTTCTTTTCAATAGTAACGGCATGATTACTCCGGTCAGCAAGAAATATTTTTGTGATAGCAGCGGTATCCTTGACAGCAAAGTCTTTCAATTCTTCTCGAACCGTAGAATTTCCATGTTGTACCGTAAAGTAGGCGGTTAATCCTCCCAGAAGAATGACCAGGAAAATCAGATTGCGGTTCTTTTTCATTTCAGATTACGAATTTTTTCCTTCGTCTGTAGGTAAATAAGATTCCAAAAAGGATCACTAACACAGGGGGAATAAGCAGGTTTGTCCATTGAATCCATTGTGGATTTTCAATTTTGGCCTGATCAATTAAACGAATTCGGAATTCTTTTCCGCGAAGCGAAAGCACTGCATTGTTGTCGCACAGGTAATCGATGCAGTTGAGTATGAAATTCCTGTTGCCGTAAGTTTGTTGCGTTACTCTGTCGTAACCGAGCGGATAAATTTTTCCTTTCTTGCTTACATGATTGGAAATAATGTCGGCATCACTCACAACAATTTGTTTGGTAAAACTACTGCGTGATTTGAAATCAATTTCAGATGAATTGACGATCTGATCTGGCAGGCGCCCGGTATAGGCTGACTGAAATTTCCCTTCAAGGAGAACAGCCACAGGAAGATATCGCTTGTTGTAAACGACAGGATCAGGTTTGTCGCGAAGTATATTCAAGGATACTCGTGCCGGCGCATTCTGAAAACGGCTGAGCTTGCTCGATGTAAGCAGAATTGTTTTTTGTACACTATCAGTCTCGATGGTGTCGATGGTGCTCACAAATTCAGTCTTAATCATATTGAGATTATTCACAATAGGATTAGTCGATTCAGTTGAAAGCAATGGAGCATAGTACCACGGAAATACCTCCTGCTTGGGCTGGTTGCCCACATACCCGGTGATGATCGGAATAGGAGCTGCCTGCATGTCCATGATGAGGTCTGCATTTATTCGTACTCCGTAGCGGAACAATAAATCGTCGACATTGATATTTCTTGGAAGAGCAATCGCTACACTGGATTTCTCAAGACTGTCCATGTTGATCTCCATCCTGTCTATCAGCCATAAAACTCTTCCACCATGCATAATGTACTGATCAAGAATAAACTTATCCTTCTCAGAAAATGCAGAATCCGGGCCGGCTATGATCAGTGCATTGAAATCTTTCAGTGCATTCAACTGTTCGTTGATCTGTATCGTGTCAACTTTGTAAAATTCTCCCATCGCACGTACTGCATCAATGACGTTGATGGTCGGAAGTTCTTTCTGGCCCTGCAGGTAGCCGATCTTTTTCGTTCGCTCCGTAGTGAGTTTGCGGATGACAGAACAGATTTCGTATTCCAGTCCTTCAATAGAATTGTTCAGCATTTCCTCTGAACTGGCACCAAGTTTACTTTTCAAAAGTTGAACCGGTACTTCAAGACTTCGATAGTTCACCAATGCACCAGGGAAAATAATCTTCTGACTTTGTCCGGATTTTTTATTCTCTTCGAGGTTGGTAGGATACAAGCCCTTTTCAGAAAGTTGCTTGTACAATTTCATGCGTTCCGATTCATCCTGACTGGCTGAAGGATCAATGAATTCATATTCGATATTATCACCTGAATAAATTCTGAACTCATCAAGCAATTCTTTTACTGAATTTCTCAGACGAATCAGGCCGGGAGGAAGATCGCCGTCCAGATAAATGCGGAAGTAGATGACATCTTGCAGACTGCCTGCAAGTTCTTTTGAAGAAGATGAAAGTGAATATCTCTTCTCCTGCGTCATGTCAATTCTGGTAAATACAAAGCCGGCAAGGATATTTGAAAGAACCAGTACAGCAGTTAATAATAACAGCCGGCTGATGCTCTGACTTCTTGCATTGGATTTTTTATTTGGTGCAGTCTCTTTTACCATTTTCTTTTCTCGAGGATAAAGCGACTTAGAAAAATAAACAACAATGAAATTGACAGGAAGTAAACAATATCTCTGCTGTCAATTACTCCACGGCTTAGCGATGAGTAATGACTGCTCATTCCAAGTCGGGCCAGAATGTTTCCTGCTTTCTCGCTGCTGATGATGCCCGATATAAAATCGAATCCGCTGTAAAAAAAGAAAGAAAGAATTAAGGCAAGAATAAAGGAAACGATCTGATTATTGGTAAGTGTCGAAGCAAAAACTCCAATTGCAGAAAATCCCGAACACAGAAATATAAGTCCGATATAGGAGCCGGTGATGCCGGCAGTATCAATGTTACCTGTTGGTGTGGCAAGCCTGTAAACAGAAACATAGTAAACAAGGGTGGGAGTGAGTGAAATCAGAACAAGTATGACGGCAGCAAAAAACTTTGCCATTACAATCTGAAGATCAGAGACAGGTTGTGTCAGCAGAAGTTCAATTGTACCGCTTTTCTGTTCCTCTGCAAACATCCGCATTGTGACGGCAGGAATAAGGAAGAGAAAAAGCCAGGGAGCAAGTACAAACAGAGGATCAAGATTTGCGTAACCGCTTTCAATCACATTGTTGTTGCCGGGGAAAATCCACATGATCAATCCCACAGCCAGCAAAAAAACGATGACTACCAGATAGCCGGTCAGCGAAGAGAAAAAATTGTTGATTTCCTTTTTAAGTAGTGCAACCACCGTGAAATTGATTTCGGTGGCAAAAGTAACTTTTTATGCTTTATCTACCTGAAATTGGGAAATTTTTGTGCTTCGCAAATGAAGATTAAAGCATCACTTTCCGGGCAGTGTTTCAGAACGGTTTATACACAACTCCACAGCGCTGCTGTTGTCAATTTGTTTTTGTGCCGTGCAACCATTATCGTCCGTTACAGTCAGCAGGTGCAGTCCGGGTAAGAGATTACTTTCTTTTAATGTTAACTCCGGCGACATGTCCCATTGGTAACTGTATGGGGATTGTCCGCCGCTGACATTAATCTGAACTCGTCTGCGTCCGGTGGTTTTTGATTCTTCTTTGGTTACTGATTCGTTAATTGAAATGCCGCTGACATGAATCGTGTACTCAGTTGAGTTTCCGGCTAAGGCCGGTTCTTTACCATCGCCTGTTAAAACATGAAAACTATAAGACTGTTCTTTTCCTGAATTCATTGGTGTAGTCCAGCAAAAATGCGCAGTCACAACTCCTGTAGACGGATCTTCAGCAATTTCAAATGCAGCTCCGGGAATAGATTGATCCCAGGCGATGATTTTTTCACCATGACTTTTGTCGAGGAAAATATCAAAACAAACAGGTGTACCAGGACAAGCGGAAAGCTGATACTGATCGCTGCCATCTATTCCGCTGGGCTTTATATTGCTTTGTAATGCGCCTGAGAGACCCTCAGACGAATCATCCGGCGCTGCACCATAGGCAGCAGCACCGAATAACAGAATCCTGCAGAAAGGCACGGTAAACCATATATACCTTCTCAGAAAAATCCATTTACTTTTTATGTCCGAAATTGAATGCATAGATTGATTTTACTCTATGCAAATTAATCTCCGTCAGGCCGTAATTCAAGATAGTTCCGTGATGGAGTGAGTTTGAGGCGTGAAGGAAGGGAATATGGGGTTGAAGGTAGTGTGTAGTGTGTGTAGTGTGTAGTGTGTGTAGTGTGTGTAGTGTGTGTAGTGTGGGAAGTGTGGTGTTTTGGATCAAACGTGTCCCTCTAATTACTAGTTACTAATCACTAATTACAAAAAAAAGCGCCGACAAACGCCGGCGCTTTTTTCTAAAAACTATGGTTTGGATTATTGTTTCACGATACGTGAAGTTTTTACATCTCCGTTGTATTCAACTTTAATTGTGTATACACCAGGAGTAAGATCATTTACATCAATCACTTTAGAGTAACCGTAGTCTGCTACATCTTTTACTGAGTAAACCTGATTGCCCAGAATGTCCATCACAGTGATGAGAACCTGTGTATTGCGGATCTTGGCAATGTTTACGTGGATGTTGTTGTGTGCAGGGTTTGGATAGATTGACAATTCGTTTGCAGCGCCAACTGAATTGGTGTTGTTGCTATGGATAGCGTTGCAAGAGATGAAGTCAACTGCAATCGCATCAAAAGCCTGACAACCGGAAGCATTGGTAACCAATACTGAGTATGTACCTGCCGTAGTAACAGTAAGTGTTTGACCGGTACTGTTATCAGACCAGAGGTATGAGTTACCCGCACCTGCATCAAGAACGATCTGATCACCGATACAAGCTGTTGTATCCGGACCGAGGTCAACGATTGGTGAAGGATTGATTGCACCGATTGTAACTGATGCATAAGCACGGCAACCGAGGTAATCTTCAACCATTACAGTATAAGTTCCGGGAGCAAGATTGCTTACAGAAGCAGATGTGTCGCCGCTAGGCCACAGGATTGAGTATGGAGGCTGACCACCGGTAATTGTTACGGTAGCACCGCCATCTTCTGATGAACCGCAGGTTGCATCGTAGTAAGCAAGGATTTCAGCTGAAATACCTGCAGCATTCGCTACGTATGTAGTAAGTGTCTGAGAACAACCGCTTGTAAGATCAGTTGCAATACACTCATATGTTCCTGTGATGAGGCCGGTCGCACTTGAAGTAGATGATACATTCGGAGTCCAGTCGTAGCTGAAGTTTCCGCTGCCACCGGTTGTAGTTACAGTTGCTGTTCCGTCATTTGCAAGACAGGTAGCAGGAGTTGAATTGATTGAGAATGATACAGGAATAGTATTGTTGATAGTCACAGTACCTGTAGTATGGCAAGAGTGAGCATCTGTTACAGTTACTGTATACTGACCTGAAGAAAGATCTGTAGCAACATCAGAAGTTTGAACCGGACTTGTATTCCATGAGTATGAGTAGCTTGGTGTACCGCCTGTTACAACAGCTGTTGCACTTCCGAAAGTTGCATTACAACCTGCATTAACTCCGGTTACACTAACATTAAGTGCCTGTGGTTCTGTGATTGTAACTGTTTGTGAGCCCACACAACCGCTACCGTCAGTAACGTTTACAGTATAAACGCCTGCTGCAAGGTGATTGATGGTTGAAGTGGTAAGTTCAGCAGGAAGTACGCTGGATGACCATAAGTAAGAAAGTGGCGGGTTACCGGAAGCTGATACTGAAGCTGAACCATTATGCATTCCGTTACATGCAACACTTGGTGTTGAAGTAACCTGAAGTCCCATGTTCGAAACTGTTACAGAGAATGATACTGTAGCCACACCATTTGAAGGACAAGCATCATCATGAACCATTACGGTAAATGTGTATGGTTGCGGACGGGCATCAGCCGGAGTAGGTGACCAGCAGAAGTGACCAACCGGACTATTAGTCGGGCCTGTTACTGTAAAAGTAGCACCCGGTACACCTTGATTCCATGTCAGTGTAAGGTTTTGGTTAGCATCAGGATCGCCTGTGATTACATCGAAGCAAAGTTGACCACCAACGCAGGCAGAAGTAACGAAGTTACCTGTACCGTTAATTCCGGATACAGTTGGAAGTGTATTTGTACATTGTACTGTATAAATCTGCATGTCACGCATTACACTACCGATCAGAACACCGTTACGATATTCCTGGATCAGTACAGCTACTACTGCAACTTCTGTTTGAGTCGGGTGCATCTGAATGTCACCAGTATTAGAGTTGATAGAAACAGCCGGTGAAGATGTAAGCGGGTTAGCAATTGAATAACCTGTAGCATACGTTACAGGGATGTTTGCGTCTGTGCGTGGAGGAATAAATGAATATACAAGCGAATCTCCGTCAGCGTCAATTACACCATGATTGTAGAAGTTGTTCTGACCAATACATTCGAAAGCAACCGGATAGTTGGAGAATGTAGGGGAGTTGTTGTCCACAGTCATGTTATTGAGGTAAGCCTCAATATAAAGGTTGTCACCGCTACCGAAATCAAGTGTGGTGATCGCTGCATTACGGCAGCAGTCAGACACGCTGAAATTCCAGTCCGGACATTGTGCCGGAAGCGTAACAACTACTGAATAGGAATAGGCCTGAATTCCGGGAGCTGTACCACCATTACAGGTAGATGGCACACCTGGGCAATTCAAGGTGATTTCCTGTCCGGTTCCCGGATCCTGATTCAATGTATACGACTGAGTAGAGTTACAAGTCGTTGAACTTACATTCAGAAATTCTGAAAGAGGTGCGTCGATACCCGCGCAGTCACGGTAAAGTGTGTAGGTCACCAGGTATTGTCCGTTTCCCAAACTCTGATAAGTAAGGTCTGCACCGGCCATGTGACTGGCCTTAGAGGTGTTAATACCGAATGAGCAGAAAATCAGAAGCACGAGGCCCAAATTTTTCCACCAGTTACCGGTAAGTTTTGCGGGGTAAATAGTCTTCATCATCTTCGTTTTGTTTGTTTTCTTTAGAGATTGCTTGTATTAGATTGTAAATTTACTTTTGATGCAAGGCGATTGCTCAAATTCTTTTGTAAAAGACACAGATAGTTGGGTGAAAATTTCAAAATCCTTTACGAAAGAATTTCGATGAATAGAGTGATTTACGAATCTGATTAAGCCGTGCAATCTTATTCAGGGTTGGGATAGCAATATTAGCTGAAAAACCAATACCGGTCAAGGTTTTGGAGGGGGCTTAACATAATTATATCAACAATTTGTCGAGTGACCAGGCCTCGGCAGGGGCAGAAAATAACACTTTGGTTTTCTGCCATGTATCTTTGAAAAGCCGCGACTGACGGTACTTTTCAAGGCTTTCAGCCTCATCCCATGTTGAAAACGTCATGTAAATTGACGGATTATTGAGGTCTTTCAATAGCTCAACCCCGTGGCAGCCTGGAAATTCACGGATTTTAGGCCCGCTGGACCTGAAAATCTCCTCAAATTCGCCCGTTTTTTCAGGCAAAAACGTCATTTTTACGATGCGTATGATCATTGAAATTCTACCCTGACCGGGTCCATGAGTTTTAATCCGAGTAATTTTGAAGCCTCTGCTTTATTTAAGGCAATTTCAAGGTAGCCTTCTGCATTAAACAGACCGATCATTTCACCAACTTCCGTTTCTTCATAGGTCAGGCTTATCTTATTGATGGAATATCCTGCATTTCTAAACCGGATGGTGAATTCTCTGTCTTTTCGTTCCCTGTCAAACAGCTCCTTCGTAATATTTAATACAACATTGCCGAATGCATCAATGTACATCACAGCACCTCTCAATGAATTCGGATCTACTGTCGGCTGAGAAAAGAAACTGCGTGTCAGCTCTCCGTCTTCTTTTCCGAGTGCCGATGGCGAACTTCCTTTCGTCAGACTAATCAGATGATCGGTTAATGCACGCTGGATTTTTTCGCGCTCCTGATAAATGGTAAGTGGAAGACGGTAAACTTTGTTCTTGCTTTCTCCTAAGACCAGACTAAAAATTCCACTGTCGTAACCGATGAAGTAATGTCCTTCACTTTCTACAATAACATACGGATGATCATTCTCAGGATTTTCATTCCCTGTCATGCCGACAAAATGAATGGTACCGGCAGGAAATTTAAAACATGAATTTCTCAGCACGTATGCTCCGTGCATGATGTCAAATTTTTCTATCTCATTCGAAATGTCAACCAGTAAAAGACCGGGAATTGAACTCAGCAATTCTCCCTTGAGCGCCGGCAGGCAGGGGTCTGAATTTCCCCAGTCAGTAGTAAATGTAAGAACGGGCATGCTCGAATGCTGATTTCCGATGTTGATAACTTGTAGCTTTGTTTAAGCCAAAAGTAGCGAGTTTTAATTAGTATTGAAACGAAATCTTTCCTGAGTTATCAGCCTGCACACGGCAATAACTTTGGTTTTGCTAACCCAAATATAAAGACATTGAGCGAAGTAATAATTCCTATCGACACGTTTAATCCTGTCGAATTTTTTGGCGTGAATGACAGCAATCTGGAAGTCATCCGTCGCAACTTTCCCGAACTGAAACTGGTGGCACGCGGAAATGAAATTAAAGTAATCGGTGATGAGAAGAATATTCATGTCTTCAGCGAAAAAATAAACCGCCTCATTCAGCATTATCAAAAGTTCGGCAGTCTGACAACTGATAATGTAGAACATTTTCTGGCCGATAAAGGCAGCTCACCTGAGAAACAAGCGCAGGTAGCTTCCGGCGAAGTTTTGGTTTTCGGACAAAATGGTATCATGGTCAGAGCCCGTACCGCCAATCAGAAAAAGATGGTGGAAAGTTCGGAAAAGAATGATATCGTTTTTGCTATCGGCCCTGCAGGAACCGGTAAAACATATACCGCTGTAGCTCTGGCTGTACGTGCTCTGAAAAATCGTGAAATCAAACGGATCATTCTGACCCGGCCGGCAGTTGAAGCGGGTGAAAATCTGGGTTTCCTTCCGGGCGACTTGAAAGAAAAAATAGATCCTTATCTGCGCCCGCTCTATGATGCCTTGTATGATATGATTCAGGGTGAAAAGGTGAAGAGTTATGTGGAAAGTGGTGTTATTGAAGTAGCTCCGCTTGCTTTTATGCGCGGACGAACGCTTGACAATGCATTCGTAATCCTGGATGAAGCTCAGAATGCGACAGAGAGTCAGCTTAAGATGTTCCTTACGCGTATGGGACCATCGGCAAAATTCATCGTCACGGGTGATGTGACTCAGATTGACCTGCCGCGTAATCAGCCATCCGGACTTGTTCAGGCAATAAAGATTCTTAGTAATGTGAAAGGAATCGACTTTATCTACCTCGATGCTCAGGATGTTGTTCGCCATCGTTTGGTAAAAGAAATTATTGAAGCATATAATAAGTAATTTTGCACTGCTTAATAATTTGCCGGTTTCCGGTTCACATTCTTAATTTCTGACTAAGATGACTTTCACTGCCGAAGCATTAGCCGCTACTTCATTTCAACTTCCCGGACAAAAATCCTTTTACAAAGGAAAAGTACGTGATGTATATGACCTCGGGAAATACTTAGTCATGATAGTGACCGACAGAATTTCTGCCTTCGATGTTGTGCTTCCCAAGCCGATTCCCTTCAAAGGTCAGGTGTTGAATCAGATTGCTTCAATGATGCTGGAGAAGACTTCCGACATCGTTCCGAATTGGGTACTCAGTGTTCCGGATCCTAATGTTACCATCGGCCGCAAGTGCGAACCGTTTAAAGTGGAAATGGTCATTCGAGGTTATCTTGCCGGCCATGCAGCTCGTGAATATCATGCCGGAAGAAAAACAGTCTGTGGTGTGACACTTCCCGACGGGCTCAAAGAAAATCAGCGCCTGCCTGAGCCTATCATTACTCCGACAACTAAAGCTTCCGAAGGTCATGATATGGATATTTCCCGCGAAGAAATTATTGCACGGAATATTGTAAGCAGGGAAGACTATGAGCTGATGGAAAAATATACGTATGCTCTTTTTAAACGCGGAAGTGAAATTGCTGCTGAACGCGGCTTGCTGCTTGTCGACACGAAATATGAGTTTGGAAAATCTGATGGAAAGATTTTTCTGATCGATGAAATTCTTACCCCTGATTCATCCAGGTATTTTTATGCCGATGGTTATGAAAGCCGTCTTGAAAAAGGCGAGGCGCAGAAGCAATTGTCAAAAGAATTTGTTCGCCAATGGCTCATCGAAAATAATTTTCAGGGTAAAGAAGGACAACATGTGCCTGAAATGAGCGATGCATGGGTGGCGCAGATATCAGAACGCTACATCGAACTCTATGAAAAGCTGAGCGGTGAAAAATTCAAACCTGCAGACACAACTGATATCAATTCCAGAATTGAAAAAAATATTCAGCTGGCAATTTCAAAATTAAATTCCTGAGGTAACTCTTTGCTTAAGCCATGCGCGAAAAGTATTTTTTTGAAAGAGTCCGGGAAATCGTGTCTTCGTATACTGAAGAGGGGCCGTTCTCTCTGCATCTGAATTCATTTTTTCGCTCTCATCCGAACATGGGAGCAAAGGACAGACGAACAACCCGCGATTTTTGCTTCACCTACTTCCGAATCGGCAGAGCAATACAGGATTATAGTTTTCTTCAACGACTCGCCATTGCATCGTTTCTTTGCCATGATGCTGGCAATGAATTAAACGATTTTCTTCTGGCTAATTACGCTCCACAACTTGCCGGTGATATCAACGGTTCAGTTGATGTGAAGCTAAAGCGCACTGAAGATTTATATCCGGCCTTCAAACGCTCCGATATATTTCCATCTCTTGATATGGTTTCACGTGAAATTGATCGTGAAAAATTTCTTGCATCACATTTCCGTCAGCCACTGACATGGATAAGGTTGAGAAAGAAATTTGAAAATGCAGTGCGAAAAGAACTGGAAGAAAAACAAATCAGGATAGCGGAGGATAAAAACAATCAATGCCTTGGTTTATTTCCGGCTCAGAAGGTGGACGATTTGAAAACCTATCGCTCAGGCTATTTTGAAATACAGGATTACAGTTCGCAACAGATGTCTGCATACTATAAACCGATTGAAGGAACATATTGGCTCGATGCCTGTGCTGCATCGGGAGGCAAATCGTTACTTCTTGCAGAGCAAGCCGAAAATATCCGTATCCATGCAACGGATGTAAGAATGAGCTCGCTTTTGAATTATAAAGAGCGGCTTGAAAAATCCGGTTTTAAGAACTTCAAAACCGCATTACATGACCTCTCTAAAACCCCATTGAAAGAGAAATTTGATGGCATCATTGCCGACGTGCCCTGCACAGGAAGCGGAACCTGGTCAAGAAATCCGGAGCATCTCGGAAGAAAGCATGATGAACAGAAAATTGATTCCTTCGTCAAACTTCAACGTCGAATCATGCTGAATCTGATGGAATCTCTTCCTGTCGGGAAGCCTGTAATTTACTCTACGTGTTCAGCATATGCTGTTGAAAACGAGCTTAATGTGATGTTCTTCAAGGAGAATTTTCCACTCAAAGAAGAAGCCTCAGCTTACCTGAAGGGGTTTGATAACAGGGCCGATACTATGTTCATTTCAAGGCTGGTTAAAGTGTAGGATTTTGACCATTATTCATTAAAAATCCTCCTTTTATCAGAAACTAATCACCTCATGGTCAGTATAATTTTAGAGAATAAGTAGAATAAAGTGAAATCAGCATTTACCGGTAAATTTCTCCGGATCATCGTTTTTTTAATACTGCTATCTTCCTCGGTATCAGCGCAAACACCTGCTTCCTCAGAAAGTGATCTGAAGAAACAGGCTGATCGCTATTTCAACGATGAGGATTATGATGATGCTTTGATTCCGTATTCTCAATTGCTTAGCCTTTATCCTCAGAATAACGTCTACAACTACCGTTACGGAGTTTGTCTGATCATCGCCGGTAAAGAAAAAACCAATGCTGTATTATTTCTCCAGAAGGCATCTGCCGATGCTACCATGCCGGAAGATGTGTGGTATTATCTGGCAAAAGCTTATCTGATCGTTGGAAAGTTTTCCGATGCAGAAAGCGCATTGACAACCTTCAACAGTAAAGCATCGCCTTCCAAACAAAAGAAACTGGATTCAGCTACACTGCTTGCTAATTGCAGGGTGGCAGTCGAGACTCAGAAGAACAGAAAAAATGTTGTCTTTCTGGAAAATAAAATTGTCGCCCGAAATGACTTCTCGCATTCATTCGATTGGTCGCTTGCCAACGGCCGATATATCCCGGCTGCTGAACAATTTTTGAGCGGTGCCGACAAGGATAATCTTCAGGATGCTTCCATGTTTATCACCAACGATAAGCAAACGATTTACATATCCAGCTATGGGAAAAACTCTCTCGGCGGGAAAGACATTTATATCATCCGTAAACAACCGAATGGACAATGGAGTACTCCTGAAAATCTCGGTGCTCCGGTAAACACAGCCGCTGATGAAGATTTTCCATATCTGGATCGTGATGGTAAAACACTTTACTTCTCTGCTAAAAATGAAAATTCAATTGGAGGCTATGATGTATTCACATCCGTAATCGATTTCAATACGGGCAAATGGTCTTCACCTGAAAATATGGGTTGGCCAATCAATACAATTGGCGACGATTATCTTTTCGTTCCTGTTTCAAAGGGTAAAGAAGCATTTTATGCTACAACTGTAGAAGCAGGTAAAAAGGAAATTTCCATTCGCAAGATTCAATTGCCTGATGCAGTTTCTGATCTGGTCACTATCAACGGTCTTTATTTCCCGCTGGATCAACGCGTGCGTCGCGATGCACGGATTTCAATTCTTCGCGGCGACGGAAAAGGATTAATCACCACAGTTTATACAGATCCCCAGAACGGTCATTATGAAGTAGACCTGGAACCTGGTAAGGATTATATGATCGTGGTTGAAGGCGGAGGCTATGTACCACATGCCGAATCATTCAGTGTTCCTTCAGGATTGAACAATCCGGATTTGCGTCAGGTAGTTAAACTGAACAGAAGTAAAGACAATGAGTCAATGACGCTGGAAAATTATTTCTATCCGGTTGATCTTGCCTCAACACAAACTCCTTCGCAGACAATTTCGGCTGACTATACACCAACGGATTCTTCTTCCACTATGGTGGTGAACATCAATAATAGTGAAGTTCGCGTAACTAAACCTGGAACGGGAAGAAAAGAAACCACTCTTGCTGAAAATTCTGAATCAAATGATTCGACGAATGAAAATGCAAAGGATAATTTTGATCCGACTCTGGAGAAAAATATGAGTCCAGATGATGTTCGTCAGAAAGAAGAAGAAAGCAAACGCAAAGCTGAATTGGTTGAAGACGAAAAATCTCCGAAGTACGATATTACGATCAGCAATGAAGAATTAGCCACGATTGCTGAAAATGATGCCAAAGTCGCCAGAGCAGAAGCAGATAGTCTGAAGAAAGAAGTAGAACGATTGTCGTCTGCTGCCTCTGAGAGAGAATCATTAGCAGATTCCTATACAGCTAAAGCACTAAAAGCTGATGAAGGCGATAAAATGGTATATCAGAATAAAGCTTACGAGCTGAAAACTGAAGCAGAAGACCTGCGTCGTCAAAGTGCCGACATGCAACTTGCTGCCAGTGCCAAGGAAGCAGAAGCCGCATCGTCTGAACAGGATGCCATCGCTTTAAAATCATCAGTTGAAAGCTCTTCACTTGCTTCAAATACGAAGAAAGGAAAAGGAGGGAAGTCGGCAACAGGCAGTAAGTCAGGAAAGCCATCAACACGATTTGGTGAAACCGGAAATACTGAATCAACGCCTGCCTCAGTTCAGCAATCAACGGAACCTGTAGTTTCAGAAAATACAAACACTAGAAATGTAACTGCCGGCGTAGAGACTACCGGTGGAGAAAATGCCACTACACCTTCTGCCAAAAATAGTAATTCGGATCAAAGTAATTCTTCTGCTACTGCTGAACAAACTGAACCGGCAACGACAGTCGGTGTGGAATCTGTGAAAGGTACTGAAACTAAGAATGTATCCGGTACAGGAAAGGAAAATGATGCACTTGCATCATCGCCAACCAATGAGAAGAATGTGAATTCAGGCGTATCTGCAGAAAATCCGGCTACGACCACTTCAGAAAATAAATCTCCTTCAACATCCTCAAATGGAAACAATGCTGATGTTGCAGGCAAAAAGCAAAAAACTGAAAATGCAGATAATTCTCTTGCAGTGAATACACCTTCCGGTGAGAAAACACATTCAGAGAATATTCAGGTCAGGACAAATGAAAATCAAAGTGAAGTTGCTGCACCCGGAAATACTCAAGAAGGAAAAGTAACCTCCGGTAATTCGACAAAAGGAAATGATCAAAGTAATCAGGGTGAATTGCCTTCAACAATTTCCAATTCTTCAGAGAAAAGTAATACACAAAGTGCTACTGCAGAACAGTCAGCAACTCTGACGGATGACCGGAAATCTGCAAACGACGCTAGCCGAACTGAAACCAATTATAATAATGAAGTGCCTGCGGGTACGACAGAATCAAACACTCCAAATTCAGGTACAGGAAAGGCTGAATCTACACCTTCAACTCAGGCTGCAGGAGAAAATAATACTGCCGGGAAACCAAATTCTACCGGACTTGGTGTAACAATTCAAAGCGGACCGGAATCTACCTCCGGTAATGCACCATTGGCTTCAGACTCCAGAAATTCTGATCAGCAAAAAAATCAGGAAATTAACACTCCGACTACCGGAAAGGAGACTTCATCGGAACAAGTTAACGGTGAAACAGCATCAGCACCTGCTCCTTCAACTAAACCTTCAGGTAATGTACAAAGTGGTTTAGAGAATCCTGCTGCGCAAGCTTCAAGCACGCAACCGGCAAAGAGTCAGAGTGATCAGTCAAATAAATCTTCAGAGAAGTTTGCCAATGGAAATAAGCCATCAACAACTTCAGGTAAACCATCGGGAGAATCAAATCTATCCGGAAGCAAGCCGAATCAGAATTCTGTAAATGAATCTCAGGTTTCAAATTCCGATATGGCAACTTCAACACCTCAAAATCAAAATGCAAATGATGTGAAGACTGCGTCGGGTTCAGATAAATCAACGACTCGGAATACGGAGCTGGCATTAAATACCGCTACAGAAAAGAATCAGGCGGATAACGCAGCAGACAATACAGCTGTTTCGACATCAGATTCTGCCTCTGCGGAGAATTATCAGTCAACAGCAGAGTTAAAGAAATACGATTTGCCTCCATTGAATGAGGAGCAAAAACCTCTTCCGGCAGATATCAATTCCCGTTCTATGCTCCCGGTGAAAGAGGAAGCGAGATTGGCTTTTCAGGAATATAAACGCAAACTTTCAAATTCGAAGAAACTTGCAAATCAGGCGATCGAACTGGAGAACAGAATTTCAGTCATGAAAGCATCTCCGGAGCGCGATAGCCTTATATATGTAGCGAATGATTTAAATAGTCAGTCTTCTGATGTTTATCGCCAGTCGATGGAACAATTGGAAGCCGCCAAACAAATAGATCCTGAAGTTGCGGAGAAGATGGAGCAGAATGAACAAATTATTGCTTACAATTCTTCAGTTTCACAGAATCAAAATGGCAAGAATGCAGTTAGAAATTCTGTACCTGAAAATTCCAAAGAAGGATCCGGTGAAGTTGCAACTGATGCAACCAATCCTTCAGCCGGTGCTGCTAACGCAACGCAGCCTGCAGAAAAGGACGAAACGATGGCCATGAATGCAGCGCCTGTTAAATCAGCACCTGAAGAAGCAGCTCCGGTTGTAATTGCACCGCCATTGTCGGAAGCTGAAGCGAAAGAAGTAGAAGAAATGACAAACTTCGCTGTTGAAACTCCGAATGGAACGGAACAGATTAAGATCAGCACCGAAGGACTCGATACCAGAAATCCTGAGTTCAAAAATTATGTTGAATTAAATAAGAAAATCACGAACAAGCAGGTTGAAACGATCAATGTTTTTGCCGAAGCCGTAAATCTGAATAAGAAGGCAGTTGAAGAAAAGCAGGAGCAGGGGCGCTTAATGGATAGCGCTGAAATGGAACAGGATATTCAGAAGAAAGCAAAGATCTTTGTTCAGGCAGATAGCATGAAAGCGCTTGCTGAAGCAGATGCAAAATTATCGGAAGAGAAATTCAGAATTGCTCAAAGTAAAACCGGTGATGTAAAATCTGTAACCGCACAGATGGAAGAAGTCAAGAGCCGGATTACTTTACCGGGTGCTAAAACCGCTGCCCGTTCAACAGCTTCTGTAGTTCGTCCACAAGAAAAAACAAAGGTTGACGAGACTTATGCCGATGCAGTGAACAGCAAACCTGAAGAATTGCCTCAGGTGAATTCAGTTCCTGCTGAAGGAAGTAATGTCCGTACAACAACCAATATTGCTAACTTAGGTCAGAGCACTTCAACTGAGGAAAATAATGTAGCAAGCACTCAGCAAAATCAGGTCACTGAAAATGATATTACTTCGGTAACCGGATCAAATGGTCCCGTCAAGGGAAGTGTTACTGTAACAGTAACTGAGGAAGAGAAGCAAACTTTTGCCACACAATCATTCAGCATTGCCGACAAGCCGGTGTATTCGGATGCCAATCCGATTCCGATGAATCCTGAATTGCCTGAAGGATTGGTATTCAAAGTTCAGATCGGCGCCTTCCATAAACCGATTCCATCTGAGTCATTCAAAGGTGTTCAGCCGATCAGTGGGGAAACCACTCGTCCGGGCTGGGTTCGTTATTGTGTTGGACTATTCAAAACATTTGAACCGGCCGGTGTTGTGAAAAAAGAAATGCAGTCACGTGGATTCAAGGATGCATTCGTCGTGGCTTATTATAACGGTAAGCGTATAGAACTTAGTCAGGCTTATGCAATGCTGGCCAAAGATGGCAAAGGACTCGACAATGCCTATGTGTCCACCTCACGAAAAGAAATGGCTCTCCTGAGAGCAAATAATATTCGTCCTGAAAATAATGCTGAAGTTCGTCGTGGAACTATCGGTGAGGACGAAAAGGCCTTCTACGGCGACAATGCAAGCCGTGAAATGAAGTCAGTCGCTGCTGTTGAATATGCAGTTCAGGTTGGAGTATATCGTTCCGAAACAGCTCCCGTTGCTATTCGTCCACTGATGCCTTTGTTCACTGAGAAAATTAAAAATAATCTCTACCGCTTTACTACTGATCACTTCATAGATTACGCTACTGCTGATTCAATGAAACGTGTCGCAAGAGCTAAAGGAGTGAAGGATGCTTTCATTGTTGTATATCGCAATGGCGCTATGTCGAATCTTGCTTCTGTTCCTGTTTCAGAAAGAAGAAAAACAACGGCAAATTCTGTTTCAGTATTGACAAATGCTAATAGCAGTAGCGCACTTGACCAAAGCTCCAATGATGTTGCCGTGAGTACAGCACCTTCCGCATCTCGTGAAGGACTTGTTTATCGTGTTCAGTTAGGAGCCTTCAGAAATAACATTCCATTCAGTTCGGTAGTTGCTTTCCTTCAGGTAGCCGATAAAGGTATCACTCAGCAAACCGACGACCGCGGCCTCCATATTTTCTACGCCGGCGAATTTACCGATTACGAATCAGCAGTCGCATTGCGTGCAGAGATTGTAGCAAAAGGAATTACGGATGCTTTTGTGGTAACTCTTAAAGACGGGAAAAGAATTAAATAAGAGGTAAGGAGTAGTTTAATAATTCAGAATCCAGAATTCAGAATTAATCAATTACTGCCGACAATCCCCGATCGCACAATGCATCTTTCATCGGGCGGAGTTTTAAATAGGAATCAGATTTTACAACGCATTTACCATTGTAGTGAACGATGTAAGTACATTGTTCAGCCTGGAGTTGATCGTGTTTGCAGATTTCGATCAATGCTTCGATAACAAAGTCAAAGGTGTTTACGTCGTCATTATAGAGTACCAGATCACGCACACGTGCTTCCTGGACTTTATCTAATACGATTTCTTCCGCTTCCGGATTATTTGAATTCATGAAAGTTTTCATGTGTTCGATTCCTTCTCTTATCCACCGTAAATATAGGGAATTCCATTCAACCGTAAAAATTAGCTAATTAGCTAATTAGCTGATTAGCTGTTTTTGGAGGCAAATTCGTACTTTTGTACCACACACCTCCCTATGAAAAATACACTTCTGAAAATGTTTGCAATGACACTGGTACTGGTGTCGTGCAGTAAGGTTCCGATTACCAACCGGAATCAGATGAACTTGCTTCCTGAAAGCGAGATGGTCTCTATGGCCCTGACCAGTTATCAGGATTTTCTGAAAACCAATCCGCCGGTGCTGAACACAAAAGAGTCGGCAATGGTTAAATCAATTGGTTCAAAGATTCAGAACGCCGTCGGGACATTCCTGAATCAGAATAAAATGGGCGACCGTGTTGCCGGGTACAATTGGGAATTCAACTTGGTCAATTCAAAAGAAGTGAATGCCTGGTGTATGCCCGGGGGAAAAGTTGTTGTTTATAGCGGCATCCTTCCCGTTACACAGGATGAAACCAGTCTGGCCATTGTAATGGGTCATGAAATCGCACACGCCGTTGCCCGTCACGGTAATGAGCGAATGAGTCAGGGATTGATTCAGCAATTAGGAGGTATGGCGCTCGATGTTGCACTTCGTGAGAAATCTGAAATGACTCGTAATATTTTCCTCACTTCATATGGTGTAGGTTCAACGCTTGGAATGCTGGCGTATTCACGTACCCAGGAAACTGAAGCGGACAAGCTCGGATTGATTTTCGCTGCCATGGCTGGCTACGACCCGAATCAGGCCATCACTTTCTGGCAACGTATGGCTGCTCAGGGCGGTACAAAACCACCTGAATTTCTCAGCACGCATCCAAGCGATGCAACACGTATTAAAACCCTGAAAGACTTCATGCCAGAAGCCATGAAGTATTACAAGAAGAAGAAATAATTTCTTTGCAGGAATCATTTTTCGTGTATCTTTGCGCGCTCAAAAAATAACCGGAAACGCAATTTTTAGCCATTTCGGTGACCTTTTTGGACCCATAGCTTAACTGGATAGAGCATCTGACTACGGATCAGAAGGTTAGGGGTTCGACTCCCTTTGGGTCCACTTATCAATCGCCTGCAAGTCATGGATTTGCAGGCGATTTTTTTTATTGTGATCCGGCAAAATCTTTCAAACCGGGAGAATACTATGAAAGTAATTTCCAGAAAGCGGTTTTTTGTTATCCCTTTCGCAGACCGGTCAAATGTTGTTGATTTTTCATAATATTGAAATGCATAAAGGACACACCCTTATTGTGTCTGTCCCTTTTTAATTTTTAAACATGAAAAATGTAAGGCTTTTTTCTATTTGGAAAATTACTCTTTGCATTTGTTTTTCCCAATTACTCAACTCAAATTTTTCATCTGCAAAAGCACTTAACTGTCGTTTTTTTGCAGGCCCTGAACTTGGAATTGAATGGGTAAATACGAGTAAGAATCACTTGAATGAAGTTCTTAATATTCACTCCGGGATATTTTTTTCAAAGGGTTTATCATTCGGACTAACCACTAAGGTTTTCAATTTTAACCTTGGAATTATTCGTTCGTATGAAGAAGTTTATGGTTATAATGAAAATGGCTATAAATACTGGACTGAATACTTTGGATGGTTGAAACTTGATATTATTCGCGTACCGGTTAGCATTGATCTGCGAATGACAGAGAAAGATGCAATCTATGTATTTTTTCATTCAGGAATTAATTTTGATTATACTCAAACTGTCAGTTTTAAAAAAAATTCTTTCAAGCTGGAAGAGAATAAATACGATAAAATCAGTTCTTACCGAGCAAATTTTGATTTCGGAATGGGATTCAACTTTGCTTTGTATCGTCAACTGAGAATGAATTTCCTCCTTAGCTACTATCTTTTTCCTTTTACTCAAAAAACTTACTTTGGTGAAGATGTTCAAATGGATAAGTTTGTTACTAAGGTTGGAGTTTTTTGGGTGTTTTAACTGTAGCCCGGCAAACTTCTTCATGACAAATTTCAACTGTCGGAAAATTACTCCCAAACAGCATTGAATCAGAATTTAGATTGCTTGATATTTGTTGAGGATTAATCCATTACTTTCCTCTCGTGACTAACCAAGCTAAGCAATAAATGTAAGAACTGAAGATATTGAAATTCCTCCGGCACCTTTGAATCGAAACACATCACAAAATAAATGTTTTAAATTATCTTTCCCTTTGAAGTGTCCGCTCACTGCAGCTTCACGGCCGTGAGTGATAATGGTTTCGATAGTCAGTTCTTTTGCTTTGATTAACTTGTGTTTAGAGAATGCCTTCAAAACTTCCTTTTTTCCTGTAACCGCATCCTGACCTGCGATCTGCCAACAAATGTTCTCGGGGAAATAATCATCCAGCAGTGCGGTATCTCCGATGAATAACGAGGAATAGAACTCCTTCAGGAAAATCTTCCTTGGAGCATTTCCACAATCGGCCTGGATGGTAATTTTACTCATTAAAGTTTTCGTCAAATTCAATTATCCATTCAATTCCTATTTGTCTCGAAACATACCGAAGTAAGTACCCCTCGGACTATTGTCTATTGGCATTTCAATTTGTCCGCCTGGTGACAACCCGCTAAAAATTTTGGCTGCTCCGTCTTTACTATGAGCTCTGACATCAAAGTAGTTCCCTGTACTTTCAAATCGAAATATCTCCTCTGACTTCACCAAATCCTACACCAATCATTACCACGTACTACTTACTACTTACTACTTACTAATTACTACTTACTATCTAGCCTTTGGAACATTAAACATCCACCGAATTCCAAACCTGTCAAGACAAACACCCCAGTAGCCCCAGAACTCATCGTGTGGTGCAACACAATCTGTTCCGCCTTGCGAGAGTGCATTGTAAATTCTGTCAGCTTCTTCTTTCGTGTCCGGCTCCAGACTAATGGTTGTATTGTTGCCAATCACTAATTTATGACCCATACTCTCCAGCATATCCGTTCCCATAATATTTGTGCCACCAAAAAGCGGTAGCGATACATGCATGACCATCTTTTTTTCAGCATCCGAAAGTTTGGGCATTCCCGGTTGTTCAGGCATGTCGCCCATACGCATAATAGGAGCGGCAAATTCAGTTTTGAAAACAGATTTGTAGAGGTTAAATGCTTCTTCAGCATTTCCATTGAAATTTAAGTAAATATTTGTTTTAGCCATTGGATTTTTGTTGTTGTATGTGAGGAACAAACTTATTTAAAAAATGCTGCTGTGTCAAAATTAATCTTCACATAACGCGAATGATTTTTTTCGGATTTAGAATTGCAAGGAATAAAAGTAGTAACAATTATCACGATAGTAAATTTAATTTTTCATTTTGAATAGGTTCGTGTTACATATTAGTTGCTATCTTTGTAGAGAAGGCACTACAGGAATACAAATTGGAACCTTACAATTTGTTCTTTTTATACCCTTCTGAAATCATTTTTTGAGTATATTTTTTATTCCTCACTCTCAAAATAAACCGGTAAAGAAAATCAGATTAGGTATAACTCAAATTGAGTAAGAAAAGGAATACGGAAAATGTCTCCGTTATATCGAAAGATACTGGAAGAAGATCATTTGTGATTACCCTCATGATAAGTTTATACAGTTGGGATTGCCGAATAAGTTTGTGTGTCCGAATGATGGAATTTTCTATAACGACCAATTCTATTGGGATAGTTATTTTATCATTATCGGTCTGGTAAAATGCGGAAGAACCGAACTGGCAAAAGGAATGGTGGACAATTTTTTGTTTATGCAGAAGCGGTACAACATCATACCAATGAGGAACAGATTTTATAATCTGGGAAGCTCGCAGATTCCATTTTTAACTTCAATGGCGGAAGAAGTATATAGTGTCACGGAGGACCTTCGTTGGTTCAAAACAGTGATGCACCGCTGAAGTAGAATTGAAAACCTATTGATGAATAAATCCCTTACTGAAATTCATATTGTCTATAAGGGCTTATCCAGGTATTGTGATCATTATATCACACACCTTGCTGCCGAGCATGAATCCGGTTGGGATATGACATCGCGTTTTAAAAGTCATTGTCTGGATTATCTGCCCGTTGATCTGAATTGTACTTTGTATAAATATGAAAATGATCTGGCAGAATTCTATAAGAACACGCGAAATCCAAAGAAGTATAATGAATATCTTCTGCAATCAGAAAAGAGACGAAGAACAATAAATAAGTTGATGTGGAATTTTCAAAAGGGATTTTACTTCTGACTATGATTACAAACATGAAAAGCAAAGTACATTTTATTCGATTGCGGGATTCTATCCTTTATGGGCTAAACTTGCTACGCATACTCAGGCAAAAAAGGTGGTGGAGAATTTAAAGCATTTTGAACATGCCGGAGGACTGGCCAATACTCAGGCCACCGGACTTGCAAAAGAATTTAAACAACATGATTATCCAAACGGCTGGCCGCATCAGCAATGGATTGTAATAAAAGGATTGTTGAACTATGGATTTAACAGTGACGCCAAAACGTTTGCAAAAAAATCTTTGATATAAATGCTTCTAAATCAAACAGGGAAGCTTTGGGAAAAGTACAATGTCGTAAAAAGTGATGTAGGCAAATCAGAACGATACCCGACTCAATCCGGCTTTGGCTGGACCAATAGTGTTTTTATCCGCCTGATGGATAGATTCGGAGACGATATTTTTAATTAATTGATGCCATAGTCTTCAACAGGTCGGCTGCCCAGTAATAAATATTATTTGACACTATTTCCTGCCTCATCAGTTGCATCCGTAACTCTTGTTCACTCACCGGCATTTCAAGAGCAAATTTTATTGTTTCTGCTGTGTTCTCAATGTCGTATGGATTGATAATCAATGCACCCTTCATGTTTTGTGATGCTCCGGCAAAGCGACTCAGGATCAGTACCCCCGTATTTAGGTTTCGTTCTGCGACATATTCCTTCGCCACCAGATTCATTCCATCGTGCAGTGAGGTTACCATGCAAAGGGCAGCAGTATTGTAGAACGGTTTTATTTCTTCATGACTGTGGTGCTTCTTCAGTAACAAAATCGGTTTCCAATGTTTTTGCTTAAAGCGGTGATTGATTCTTTCAGCTTCCTTCTCAACTGCACTAACCATGTCGGCATAATTTTTAATCAGAGTACGGCTTGGTGCTCCAATCTGCACAAACGTGAACTCGCCGATATATTCAGGATTCTTTTCGAAGAATCGTTCAATTGCCAGGAATTTTTCGATGATCCCTTTCGTGTAATCTATGCGATCGACTCCAATTCCAAAGTACTTTGCCGTAATGCCATGTTCAGCTAATAGTGCTGCCGGTGTTGTAGTTGGATAATGATTGTCTAAATCTTTTGGCGTAAAGGCAATGCTGATAGGAAAAGGTTTTACCAGCGTGGCGTGACCCACCATTCTTACAGTGAAATTTTCCCAAAGTACGCGGGATTCGAGCGAGTTGTTTACTGTTTCCAGAAAATGATTGCAGTGATACTGCGTATGAAAGCCGATCAGATCAGCTCCTAACATTCCCTTCAGAATTTCTCTTTGCCAAGGACAAATCCCGAACGATTCAGGATTAGGCCATGGAATATGCCAAAAAATAGCGACCCTTGCTTTTGGCTTTTTTCTTTTAATCATCTCCGGCAAAAGTGCAAAGTGATAATCCTGGATAAGGATAAAAGGTTGTTCATCATCCCTGGTTTCTTCAACTACAGCATCTGCATAATCCTGATTTACTTTTTTGTAATGAAACCAATCGTCTTTTCTGAAAACAGGCCGTGTATGAGCAATATGACAGAGTGGCCAAAGTCCTTCGTTTGAAAATCCATAGTAGAAATGATCTTCTTCTTCTTTAGTGAGCCATAACCTTCGCAGAGTATATTTTGGATCTTCCGGAGGAACCTGAAGTTTGTTGTTTTCGTCAACTGTTTCTTTATCCGCATCACCGGTGCCGGATGCCAGCCAGAGCCCGCCGCACGCTTTGAGTATGGGCTCCATGGCCGTTATCATACCGCTGGCAGGTATAATGCACTTAATCTCCTTGCCGGCATGTATGTGCATATAGGGTTCCCGGTTAGAAACCACGACTAGTTTTTTATCCTGCAGGAGAGTTTCCATTTCAACTTTCAGTCTTTCAGGAGTCCAAGCTGATTCGCCACTTGCCCTAAGCCGTGCTTCTTCTTCGGCCGACAGCTTAGCTTCGTACATCGCTTTTGCGATGTTTGTAATTTCTTTGTGAAGGGGTTCAAGAAAACGGGCAGGAGGCTTGCCTTTGAGTTCGTCCAGATTTCCGATTCTGGCCGCTTTTACCCAGTCAACAATTTTGTTAATCGGACTAAAAACTCCCCATCGCAAAACCAGAAATGTGATAAACGAAATTAAAAGAGCTTGCAAAAACCACCTGAAAAAATTCCGTAGCCAGATATTACTAAGTATGTTATCGATATAATCGGCTTCACAATAAACGATAACGGTTTTATCAAGAAGTGCATTGGTTTTTAATGGTTTAATAAACTCATAAATTTTGCTGTCGTTGGCAGTAATAAATTTTCCAAGAGCCTTGTCGGAGGTGGCTGCTTGAACGATGTAGTCTTTTGAATTTTTTAAAAGTGAATTGGCTGTTGAACCTACAAAAATGATGCTGTCGGGATTGTAATAAATGATGATTGCAAGTAAGCGATACTGCCGTAGTGTTTTTTCAGCATAATCGGAAGTAAGAGTAGAAGGATTATTTTCTAGCGCCACCAGATTAGTCTCGGAAAATCTTTCTGCTATTAGATTTACTTTTTCCTCTAATTCACCACTTAGTCTTTGACGCTCACTTGAAATTTGAAATGAAGTAAAGCCGAAGACTACCAGCCCTACAGCAATGACTATCGATAATATAAGCGCAAGATTTATCTTCATCGTGTTAATTGTTCAAGTAGAAATAACACTTCTGAAACAGATGAAAGCCTGTATTTTGCCAAAGTTTCTCCTGTACCAACTTTGATCGTATATGCATTTTCGCAATCCGAAAGTGCAAGGAACATGTCTTCATCGGTTTTATCATCACCAATACAGAGTATGAAATCGAACAAAGTTGATTTCAGGTAATGATCAACTGCGTTGGATTTACTGATTTGCTTCCCGCTGACTTCAACGATTTTATTCCCGTCAGTAATTTTGAATTCATGATTTTCAGAAATATTTTCCAGCTCCGAAATCAGTTGCCTGGAGAAATTGAATCCCTGATGTTCATCACATTTTCTATAGTGCCAGGCTGTTGTGAATAGTTTTTCTTCTATAAATGAATGCAGACATTTTTCGCTATAACTTTGCATTAGGTTAAATACTTCGGACTTCCAGTTAGTGTTGCATTCAGTCAGACAGGTCCACCGGTTTTCCTTTTTTAACATAGATCCATGTTCAGCTACGATATCGAATGGCTGACTGTGAAAGAATTCGTTTACACTCTGTAAAGGCCGTCCTGTAACAATGGCAAGTTTAGTTTTGGGTTTCTGAGAAAGCACTTGAAGCAGGTAAAGCAATTTCGCAGACGGAAGTGCTTGACCGGGATGTATCGTGTAATTGACCAGAGTGCCATCATAGTCGAGCAGCAACAACTTATTACCTGCGGCCCGGAATTTTTCAGTTAAATCGGTGGTTATATCTATAGAAGGCAAATTTGGTGATTTAGGACTCAGAAGGAAATGCACTGCTTCCTTTCATACTTAATTGAAATGATAATCTGCACACGTGGCATGCAGAAGGAAGAAAACTCCTCTATTTATTTCTTCTGAAATAATGGTTGCCCGCTCAGTATATTAACACATGCGATACAACATCGCTCAATTTTGTAAAATGCCCGGTTGAGCTTAGCACTGCTACTGATTAGCAGCAACTGAGAAGTTTGTATCGATTTTCCGGGAACCATAAAGAGCGATTTCAGATGAAAAACGATTCCGATACATTAAAGACGAAGTTACGATAAATCCCTGTGAAAGACAACAACTACGAGTTTATATTTGAGGATTTCAGGTCAGATATTAAATCTGTTGAATGGAGAGAATGATTCTTGAAAATAAATATGTGATTGCTGAAGCCGTAAAGAAGTAGGAGAGAAGTTACAGGCGTGATGTGGTTATAATCGTTGATGATTGGAGTATAATTTCAAATATGAAAAGGGATGTGTTCAAAGAGTTGAAATTATACTAAGAACACTAGGATTTTGTGAATGTGAAAATTAAACAAGCAACACAAAAATATTAAGAAGGAATACAAGAAGCAGAATGTTGTGGGGGGCCGTCCACGCGCGTGCGGCTTCCTTCTCGGTGAAGGTTCGAAGAAAGGAGATTATTCAAAGAACAAATGCTTATACATAGAAAGCTGAATCAATATTTAGGCCGAGAAGGAAGCTGCGCGTGGTCGCCTTTTTCTTTGTTTCTTTCTTTTTGGCGAAACAAAAAGAAAGAAAAATCATGGCCAGGCACAATCCATACATTTGTAGATTGTAGATGGCAAATCCCGAGAATATATTATCACAAATCCCGCCCTTTTAAGGTATATCTATGAAAAAATCACTGTCAAAGAGGACGCACTCTCAAACCTTTTGTCTTGTTTTCAGTTGTAAAAAAGTTTGTTCAATTATACCCTTCTGAAATCATTTTTCGAATCTATTTTTTATTCCTCACTCACAAAATTGATCTGTAAATCCGAAAATCAGATTAATCCAGGTATAAATTTATTTTGATTCTAAATGGTATCAGGGAATTTTAAAAGTGATTAAGAAGATTTCGGATCAAACTCAACCATCCATTCAATTCCATATTTGTCTCGAAACATTCCGAAGTAAGTACCCCACGGACTATTGTCTATTGGCATTTCAATTTGTCCGCCTGCTGACAACCCGCTAAAAATTTTGCCAGCTTCGTCTTTACTCTGAGCCCTAACCACAATCTTGCTTCTGTTTTCATTTTCATTTGTTCGCCCCATGCTTTCAGGCACATCATTGGCCATTAAACTGTTGCTGCCAATTGGTAATTCAATATGCATAATCTTATTCGCTTCCTTTTCCGGCATCGGAATTCCTGCAACAGTGAGGTCTTTGAAACGAATTATTTTACTGAACTCTCCGCCAAAAACTGATTTGTAAAAGTTGAAAGCCTCTTCGGCATTTCCGTTGAAGTTGATGTGAGGGTTGATGTTTGCCATTTTATTTTTCTATTTAGTGATTGAAGTGTACAAGTTGATGTGCTTTCTCAAAATTTTAATTTTTGCCGTTAGAGTAGTGTAACGGAATACTTGCGCTAATGTACTTCAATTCATTTTAAAATCTTTTTTTTGGGCAGATTCTATTTAAAGACAATGCCACTTTTAGCACCATTCTTTTATTTTCTCAAGTTTAATGAGTTGGTCGTTATTTAACCCCTTAAACGTAATATCGATAGTATAACGTTTATATTCCGATTTGCGTATTTTAATTTCCACTTCTCCTTTTAATACTTGTTTGAAGATGATGCTGTACGGTTTGTATGCATGATTATTGAGCGCATTTTTTTTTGATTTTACGTCTGCAGCCAATATCAGAGGAGGGTAGGTGACTTTAAAGATAAAGTTTTGTCTGCGCATTATGACTAATGCATTGTCAAAGAGGTAGAGGTCAGCGACGTTTTTAGGATAGTATCTTATTTTAAAACCTCTTGTTTCAAAGTAACTCAGTTTGATATTTTCAAAGATGATTGGTTTTAAGGCTTTTGTTTGCGCAAGAAAGCTTTCGTTAATTGCTGCAGATTGTTTATTAAAATTAACCTTATAAAGATATAATCCGCAAAATACAATGAAAGGAAAACCAATATAGAATAGTGTGCTGAAATAATGAGGCATATAGGAAAGTTAAATATTTGAACAAACTCTGCGAGTCAGGTTAAGTTATGACTTCGTAAGGCGATTAATGTCAAACGAATATACATATTTATCCTAATTCATTTGAGGTTGTAGTAGGAAGCAATATGCTTTCTTGTTAAAATGAATGCAAATGGTTGGTGTACATATTTCAAGGTTAGAGTCTTTGTGGATAGATCAAACATGCAGTTTTTTTATAGCATTTTCGGTTTTATTCCTTCCTCTTACAATTCATCCCTCCAATTCCACAACTCATCAGAATTCATTTTTCGAAACGGCAGTGTACACGTACTTTTGACGAAAATTCTAAAAAACGATTATGAAACGCTACTTTTTACTTACGGCTGCGGCCTTGGTGCTTCTGATTTCAGGTGTAAGCGGACAAGACATCTTTCAAAATATCCGTGGTGTAGTACTGGACAAACAATCACAATCGCCGATGATTGGCGTGGCAGTAGTTCTGTTGGATGGCACAAATAAAACCGCCGCTATAACGGATTTGGATGGGAAATTTACACTTACGCATGTGCCCATCGGTCGTGTTGGGGTGCGCTTTTCAATGTTGGGATATGCGCCGGTTGAAATGAACAATCTTAGCCTCGACGCAGGAAAAGAATTGGTACTGAATATTTCACTGGAAGAATCTGTGAAAGATCTTAAAGAAGTTGTAGTGTCTGCAGAAACAGATAAGCGGGAAGCGATCAATGAAATGGCGACTGTCAGCGCGCGCTCTTTTTCTATTGAGGAGACAAAACGGTACGCCGGCTCGCTTGAAGACCCGTCACGAATGGCTACAAACTTTGCCGGTGTTGCTGTAGCAGGCGATTCGAGAAATGATATTGTCATCCGCGGGAATTCACCAATGGGACTTCTTTGGCGGCTGGATGGGATCAATATTCCCAATCCGAATCACTTTGGATCGCTGGGAACAACGGGCGGACCGGTAAGCATTTTAAATAATAATCTGCTCGATAACTCCGACTTCATGACAGGTGCCTTCCCGGCTGAATACGGTAATGCTCTTTCCGGTGCATTTGATCTGAAAATGCGTGCAGGGAATAATGAGAAACATGAGTTCCTCGGACAAGTTGGCTTCAATGGCTTTGAACTTGGCGCCGAAGGTCCTCTGACCAAATCCCATAAAGGTTCTTATCTGGCAAGCTATCGTTATTCCACACTCGAATTACTGAACGATATTGGTTTGCACTTCGGCTACGGATCCATTCCGCAATATCAGGATGTGTCGTTCAAACTGGATCTCCCGGCCGGTGTTAAATATGGTCGATTTTCTCTTTTCGGAATAGGCGGAAAGAGCTATATAGAATTGCTGGATAAAGATAAAAGAGACGGCGACTTTACCGTTTCAGGTTTCGCAGAAGATACTTACTATGGTTCCGATATGGGTGTGCTCGGTTTTTCTCATAAATACTTTTTCAATGAGAATACCAGTCAAACGATCAACCTTGCCGCATCAGGCGTTCAGAATTCAATTCATGTTGATAGTTTATATAATGATAAAACTGAGAAGCTCCGTATCTACGGAAACAAGTCGTATGAATTGAAATATACACTGGCTTATAGTTTTAATAAAAAACTGAATTCGAAAAATACATTCAACGGCGGATTCAATGCTGATTTGTATCATTACCATTATGCCGACAGCGTACTTCGCCAAAATTCATATTACCGAACGCTGACTAATTTTGATGGCAATAGTGAGTTGATTCAGGTTTATGCCAAATGGCAACATCGATTTTCCGATGCATTGACTTTGAACACCGGTGTGCACTATCAGGAATTGATGCTGAATCATACCTATGCTGCAGAACCTCGTCTTGGTCTTAAATGGATGTTTGCTCCGCATCAAAGTTTCAGTCTGGGTTTCGGCATGCATAGCCAATTGCAGCCGATGGGAACGTATTTCTACAAAACCGAATTAGGGAATGGTGCCTATACAGAAACCAACCGCAATCTTGAGTTCACCAAATCGAATCATTACGTATTTGCCTATGATAATTCATTTGCTTTAAACTGGCGTATAAAAGTGGAAGCCTACTATCAGGATATCTACAATGTGCCTGTAGAAACTAAGCCTTCTGCATTTTCTATCTTAAATACCGGAGCTGATTATGTGATCACCGATGAAGACAGCCTGATCAACGGGGGAAGCGGCCGTAATACCGGACTGGAATTTACACTCGAAAAGTTCTTCAGCAAGAATTACTACTTCCTGCTTACAGCTTCTGTGTACGATGCAAAATACAAAGGCAGCGACGGCGTAGAAAGAAACTCTGCCTTCAATGGAAACTTTACATTCAACCTTCTTGCAGGTGCAGAGTTCCATCTCAATAAAGCCAAGACCCGGTTACTGACCGTTAACGGAAAAATCAATTATGCCGGAGGAAAAAGATACGTTCCGATTTTACTCGATGAAAGCAGGGCAGAAGGACAGGCAGTGTACGATAAAGCGCATAGTTACGAAAATCAATATGCTGCATATTCACGATTTGATTTGAAAATCGGTTACAAAATGAATGGGAAGAAGATCACTCAGGAATGGGCATTCGACATTCAAAATGTGCTTGACCGAAAAAATATTTTCCAAAAGGTGTACAATCCTGTGAAACAGGATATACAAACCGAATATCAATTAGGATTTTTCCCGATGATGACTTACAGGATCATGTTCTGATAGCAATATTCAATATCTTCGGCGCTAAATAATTCAACTTACCGATGAAATTAAAAGGGATTCTGAAATCCGGCTGGTTCTATATGATTCTTCTCGGAATCATGATTGAAGTTATGCTTGATTCAATGAATCCCGCAAATGTAGTTGATCACAATAAGCTGAAAGATTATTTCCTCTCTGTTTTTATTACAGTTGTGATCTGGAAAGGAACAAAGTTTATTTACATGCAGATGTCCAGGCATTTTCCATGGGAGCGGGGCATTTTTCTGAGGGTTTTTGTGCATGGTTTAATCAGCAGCGTTTTCTCCATCACTGTGATTTATTTTTCCATGGTGATTTACAATCTGTACATCTGCAAAATTCCTAATGGATTCAGATCGGAGATGATTAGCTCTTCGATTATTATCGGAACCTTAGTTACATTTTTAATGATTGCAATTTCCAGCGGTGCTGAGTTTTTCAATAAGTGGAAAGAAACACTCATAGAAGCCGAAAAACATAAGAAGGAAAGCGTTCAGGCTCAATTAGAGAATCTGAGAAGTCAGGTAAACCCTCATTTTTTGTTCAACAATCTCAGCGTTCTGACTTCACTCGTCTACCGCGATCAGGATAAAGCTGTCGATTTCATTAATCAGTTAGCCAAAGTCTATCGCTATGTGCTGGAAAGCAAGAATGTTGAACTGATCGAACTGAGAACGGAAATGGATTTCGTGAATTCGTATTGCTATCTGCTTAAGATCAGGTTTGAAGACAAAATTAGATTCGAAATTAATAGTCCCGATTCGTCTTTGTCTTTGCTTGTAGCACCGATGTCGTTGCAGCTCTTACTTGAGAATGCCATTAAACATAATGAGATTTCCGAAGCGCAACCCTTGACGATTACAATTTCAGTGATTGATAATCTTTTAGTCGTTTCCAACAATCTTCAATTACGAAAATCAGTTCCTGTAAGTTCGAAAACCGGATTAAGCAATATCATTTCCCGGTACCATCATTACACTGATCGCGAAGTCAGAGTTATAAATACCGGAAGTAAATTTGAAGTTTACCTTCCGCTTTTAAATCAACACACTCAACTATGAAGATCCTCATTGCTGAAGATGAAAAACTGAATGCCGAGCATTTGGTTAAACTTCTGAACCGTATTGATCCTTCGTTGCAGGTGCTGGCAATTGTTGATTCGGTTCGTTTAGCTGTTAAGTTCCTTAGGGAAAATCCTTCCCCGGACTTACTTCTTTTTGATATACACCTTGCTGATGGGAACAGTTTTGATGTATTCAACGAAATCAATAAGCCGATCCCGGTCATTTTCACAACAGCATTCGACGAATATGCCATTCGTGCTTTCAAAGTAAACAGCATTGATTACCTATTGAAGCCAGTGAGCTATGAAGATTTGAAAGCCGCTATTGAAAAGGCAAAGCGACTGACCGGCTCATTGGTTTCACCGGCCCTGCTTGAAAGCATTTCTTCTGCTCTTATGGGAAAACCGACAGAGTACAAAAGCCGGTTTCTGGTGAAACTCGGAGAGTCTATCAGTTCTGTCGCCGTTGAAGAAATTAACTTCTTTATTGCAGAAGAAGGAATTGTGATGCTTGTGAAAAATGACGGACGGCGTTTTCCGGTCGATTACACATTGGATCAACTGGAAAAACAGGTTGACAACCGGAAATTTTTCCGAATCAATCGTAAGGTGTTGTTGTCAATCAGCGCCATATCCAAAGCAACTCCATACTTCAATTCGAGGTACAAAGTGCATGTGCAGCATCTTTCCGATGATGAAAGCATCATCAGCCGTGAGCGCGTATCGGAATTTAAGTCGTGGCTTGGCGAATGAGTGCCTATGTAGCCATATAGCCTCTATTGAGTTTTTCGCAGAATTTCACAGGTAAATCGTTAATAATTTCCCGAATTCGAGCTCCGGAAAGGCTCTAAAATCAGGGCCGTTGATTATCTTTGCGACGCGAAAAACTAGTAAAAAGAAACCCACATTGGCACTAATTAAATCAATTTCAGGAATCAGAGGAACTATTGGCGGAAAACCGGGCGACGGACTGACACCTGTTGACATTGTAAAATACGCAGCAGCATATGGAACATGGCTGATGCGAAGAAAAGATAAATCCAAAAAGCCGGTGGTAGCCATCGGCCGTGATGCACGCATCTCAGGTGAGATGGTTCAGAATCTGGTAGCCGGAACCTTAAAAGGTCTGGGTATCGATGTAATTTATCTCGGACTTTCCACTACACCAACTGTTGAAGTTGCTGTTACCGATATGAAAGCGGATGGCGGTATCATCCTTACGGCCAGTCACAATCCAAAGCAATGGAATGCATTGAAGCTGCTGAATGAAAAAGGTGAATTTCTATCGGCTGCCGACGGAGCTGAAGTGCTCCAGATCGCTGAAAAAGATGATTACTCTTTTGCCGAAGTGAATAAGCTCGGTAAGTATGTGAGTGAACCTAATTACCACCTTAAGCACATTGAGAAAATACTTGCTCTGCCGTTGGTAGATGTCAAAGCGATCAAAGCAAAGAAATTCAAAGTAGTAATCGACTGCGTTAATTCTACCGGTGGTTTTGTAATCCCTGCTTTGCTCAAAGCGCTGGGTGTAGAAGAAATAATTGAGCTGTATTGTGAACCCAACGGACAATTCCCTCATAACCCTGAACCTCTGCCGGAACACCTTGGTGATATCAGCAAGGAAGTGAAAAAGAGAAACGCTCACCTGGGGATCGTTGTAGATCCTGATGTGGATCGACTTGCATTGGTTTGTGAAGATGGCGAAATGTTTGGTGAAGAATACACGTTAGTGGCAGTTGCTGACTATATTCTGAAGCATAAAAAAGGCAATACCGTTTCCAACCTTTCGTCGACGCGTGCTCTACGTGATGTAACTGAAAAAGCGGGCGGAAAATATTTTGCATCAGCTGTTGGTGAAGTGAATGTAGTGGAAGCCATGAAAGCGAATAACGCTGTTATCGGCGGCGAAGGCAACGGCGGAATTATATACCCGGAATTGCACTACGGACGTGATGCACTCGTGGGAATTGCATTATTCCTCACGCACCTGGCTCACTTCGGAAAGAATATTTCAATTCTCCGTGCAACGTATCCGAATTACCACATTTCAAAAAATAAAATTGAGCTGACTCCTGAAATTGATGTCGATAAAGTATTGGAAGGGATTCAGTCTAAGTACCAACGTCAGCCGGTAAATACCATTGATGGTGTAAAGATTGAATTCGACCGCGAATGGGTTCACCTGAGAAAATCCAATACCGAACCGATTATCCGTATTTACGCAGAAAGTCAGTCGCAAACTACGGCAGATAATCTGGCAGAAAAGATTATATTTGATATTAAAGACATGATCAGCCAAAAGCTGGTAAAATAATTCCCCGGCATGAAAATTTACATGGACAACGCAGCCACTACGCCGATAGATCCGGAAGTGATCAACGCAATGCTGCCTGTAATGCAAAATGGTTTCGGAAATCCTTCTTCCATACATTCCTGGGGAAGAGAAGTGAAGACACTGATTGAAAATGCAAGAAAGACAGTGGCTAAGCACCTCAATGCTGCTCCTGCGGAAATTTTCTTCACCAGCGGTGGTACTGAAGCCAACAATACTGCACTTTTTTGTTCCGTGCGTGACCTCGGAGTAAAACATGTAATTTCTTCACCTATCGAACATCACGCAGTGCTTCATACTCTGGAAGAATTGCAGAAAGAAGGGAAAATTCGTTTCAGTCTGGTGCAACTTGATGAAAGAGGACATGTAAATCTTGAACACCTTGAACAATTGTTGTCTACTTCAAACGAGAAGACTCTCGTAAGCCTGATGCATGCCAACAATGAACTTGGGAATTTACTGCCGATTAAAAAAGTAGGGGAGCTTTGCCAAAGATACAATGCCTTGTTTCACTGCGATACGGTGCAGACTATGGCTCATTATCGTTTCGACCTGAAGGATCTTCACGTACACTTTCTCACCTGTGCCGCTCATAAATTTCATGGCCCGAAAGGCGTCGGATTTTTATACATTAACAATCAGGTGAAAATTCATCCATTCATTTTTGGTGGTGCACAGGAACGTAATATGCGTGGTGGTACTGAAAATGTTTATGGCATTGTTGGTCTGGCTAAAGCGATGGATATTGCCTACGAACACATCGATGAACATCAGGCTTATGTTTCGGGATTGAAAGCTTATATGATCGAAAAACTGAAAGCAGATGTTCCCGGAATTAAATTCAATGGAGATTGCACAGTCAATGCTTTATATACAGTTCTGAATGTTGCATTCCCGCAAACTGATTTCTCCGAGATGCTGCTCTTTTCGATGGACATTGCCGGTATTGCCTGTTCGGGCGGTTCTGCTTGTTCAAGCGGAAGTAATGCGGGGTCGCATGTGTTAAGAGCACTCTATGGAAACGCAGATCGCCCTTCAGTCAGATTTTCTTTCAGTAAATACAATACAAAGGAAGAAATCGATCAGGTCGTTGCCAAGTTAAAGGAGATGTACGCTGAAAAGGTGAGCTGATCAGCCGGGGCGTTTTGCTTCACGGCGTTTTTCGCGAATGAGTTCCAGCAAGTGGCGTTTGAAATCTTCTTCAGCGCGATAAAGCATAGCTACTTTACGGATCGGAAGAATTTTCTTGAATTGCGGATGATACTTTTTCAGAATATCTAATTCGCTTTGATGAAAAGCAAGTTCATTGTCGACCATTTTTTCCAGATCGGCATCACTCATGGTTTCAAGACTGGTGTTGTCGTTCAGAATATTATCACGGCGCGATTTGCGTAAAGCTTCCAGTTCATCCTGATACTTATTATAAACCGGCCAGAATTGACGGGCTTCTTCAGGTGTGAGACTCAGACGATCAGTTAAGAATCCAATCTTCAAAGCTTCAATTTTGTCTTTATCAGGACGCATTTTTCCTCTTCCCTGACCACCGCCGCCGCCCTGGGCCTTAACTCCTGAGATTGTCAGGAGCAGAATTATCAATGAAGATGTAAGGATCTTTTTCATGTCACAATTTTTTTTCAATCTGAGAAATGTCAATGTCATTATCAATCAGGTAATCTTCGTACGATTGTTCGGTCGCAGAAGATTCATTATCATTTTCTTCAGCTAATACCTGAATCAATGTGCTTTCGTCGAGTTGCTGAATTACCATCGCCGGGTTGAGTTCATCACTTTCATTTTGTGCATGAGCAGTGAGATCAATAACTGTAGTTCTGGTAAAGAACAGATACGAAGATAACACCACTAAGACCAGTAAAAAGGCGGGAACCAATGTAACCGGACGAAGAAAGCTTTGGAGTAATGATTTCCAGCTGAACTTTCTTTTTTCTTCTGAAAGAATGATGTTGTTAATTTCCTGAGGCAATTTTTCAAAGTAGCCATCAGGAACGGAAAACGGCTGAACCGGAGATACTGTTTCAAAATCCGGCAGGTTCTGAACCATCGATTGTATTTGATCAGGAAAACGTTCGAAATACCCATCCGGTACCCGGAAAGGCTCTGAGCCACTGCTGTTTTCAAGCAGTTTTCTCAGTTTTTCGTCGATTTTATCGTTTTCCATCATTTGGGTTTTAGATGAGAAGTTGGGTTCAGGGTTTAATTTCCGGTCAGGAATTTCTCGATTTTCTTCACTGCATGATGGTAGGAAGCTTTCAGTCCGCCAACAGAAACATTCAGTATTTCTGATATCTCTTCGTACTTAAGTCCGTCGAAATACTTCATGTTAAAAACCAGTCGTTGCTGCGGTGGTAATTTCAAAACTGCTTGCTGGAGTTTCATTTGAATTTTATCACCGGTGAAAAGGGGATCGGTGATAAGTTTGTCGCCCAATTCATTTTCTACCTGATCAAACGAAAGGGAGAATCTTTTCTTTTTTGAATTCAGAAAAGTAATCGACTCATTGGTAGCGATTCGATAAAGCCAGGTGTACAGTTGTGAATCACTTCTGAAATTGTCGAGGGCTTTCCAGACTTTGATAAAAACATTCTGCATGATGTCATTTGAATCGTCGTGATCAATCACCATTCGTCTGACATGCCAGTACAATCGCTGCTGATATTTTTTTACCAGCAAATTGAATGCATAATGCCGCGTATCGGAGTTCCGGAATTTTTCAAGCAGTTCTGCGTCGCTGAATTCTTCAGTCATAGTGTGGCTCTTTTCCGGAAAACCACATTTAAGAATGTGAAAGCTCGTGTTTCTTTCTGCTGATTGCCTTCAACGCTGCGGCAACAATGTTGTCGGCTTCCAGACCATACTTTTTCATCAGCTGATCCGGTGTTCCGCTTTCACCGAAGACGTCGTTGACAGCAACGAATTCCTGTGGTGCAGGGAAATTGGCAGTAAGTACATGAGCAATTGCGTCTCCTAATCCGCCGTGGATCTGATGTTCTTCGGCAGTGACAACGCATTGAGTTTTCCGAACGCTCTTTAAGACGGCATCGGTATCCAAAGGTTTAATAGTATGTATGTTGATGATATCTGCTTCAATTCCCTGAGCAGCGAGCTTTTCGCCGGCCTCGATGGCCTTCCAGACCAGATGGCCGGTAGCGAAGATACTTACATCAGGACCTTCGTTAAGCGTCAGAGCTTTTCCGATGATGAATTCCTGATCGGCAGGAGTGAAGACAGGAACCGTTGGTCGGCCGAAACGCAGGTAAACCGGTCCGTCATATTTTGCAATGGCAAGTGTTGCTGCCTTTGTCTGATTGTAATCGCAAGGATTAATTACGACCATTCCGGGAAGCATGCGCATCATTCCGATGTCTTCAAGAATCTGATGTGTTGCACCATCTTCTCCAAGAGTAATTCCGGCATGCGAAGCACAGATTTTTACATTCTTACCTGAATAGGCAATGCTCTGACGGATCTGGTCATACACACGTCCTGTGCTGAAGTTAGCAAATGTTCCGGTGAATGGAATCTTTCCGCCAATTGTCATTCCGGCTGCAATGCCCATCATGTTGGCTTCTGCAATTCCTACCTGAAAAAAACGGTTCGGAAATTCTTTTTCGAAAGCATCCATCTTGAGTGAACCGGTAAGGTCAGCACAGAGTGCTACCACATTTGGATTTAATTTTCCGGCTTCCAGTAATCCTGCTCCAAATCCTGAGCGGGTGTCTTTCTTTTCAGTGAACGTATATTTTTTCATGGGATGGTTTTTCAGAGGTTATGGATTCAATAGTACTATACTTGACTCTCCTGAAACAACGGAGAACTCTCTTTCAATTGTATAAATGCTCTCGCGCGAATTTTTCGGACGAAAGACAGCTTTGTATTTTCCGGGCTGGAGAATGAAGGTTTGCTTCGGCTGATCATCATTCAGATTCAAAATCCACTTCATGTTTTTTCCGTCATACACGTAAATACTACCGTAACCACCGTTGTTGGCGATGAGGGTAACGATTCCCGGACGCGGAATACTTACTGTTGTTGTTTTACTCTGGGAGACATCAACATTTTCCAGAAGTATTCTCGGAACTGTAAGAATTTCCAGATCATAGGTGCCCACTAAATAGCGTTCTGTATTTCCGATATCCTGAACGTTGAGTGTATTCATCTGCTTTCTTTGTCTGATGATGGCACTCACTTTTTTGTACTCAGCCGGACCGTCGAACTTCAGCATTAAATCACCCTGTGGTGCGTCGATGCCGATCGTTGTGTGTTTTCCCGGAACAAGTATGATGGAATCTTTTGAAACTTCAGGGATCGTGTGTACTACAATTTTGTACACCGGCAAAGGATCAATCACCAGCGTGTCGGGATTTCCTTTTGAATTCAGAGTATGAATGAAATTATACTTGTCTTCTCCGGAGAAACGATCGTAGAATGTCATTGCAACATTCGTCTCCGTCGGATTATGATCTACATCGAGTAAATTCACTTGCAGTGTTGTGTTGTTAAGCGCCTGGGAAATGACGATGTTTAATGCATCTTTGAACATGGTTTCATTCGCTGCATCGAAATAGCGTCCTACACATTCAAAAGTTTTCTTCAGTGATTCATCAAGGCCAAGTCCAATAACGAACGGTTTGAGGAATATTCCTTTGCGTTGTAACGCCTGACTGATTGCACATGGATCTCCGCCGCATTCTTCAATTCCGTCGGTAATCAGGATGATGATATTTCTGGATTTTGATGCCGGAAAATCATTCGCACATGCTTCAAGTGAACGGGCGATTGGAGTTGTTCCCCGTGGAACAATGTTTTTAAGGACGTCCATGATCACCGGAATATTTCCTTTGGAGAATGGAACTTCCAGTTTGCTGTCGTCGCAGTCCTGCGGCGGAAATGGTTTCTGATGTCCGTACACACGTAATGCCAATTCAATGTTTCGGACATATCGCAAACTGTCCATTAGTTGCGACATCAGTTTTTTTGCAACATCGATCTTTGCACCGGTCTGCCATTTGCCATACATGCTTTGCGAAGCATCAAATAAAAATTCAATGCGCGTTAATTCCGGCGCTTCGTTTTTTGTTTTCTGAGCGTGTGCAAGTTGTTCAGTGCAAAAGAGCAGCAGAACAATGAGAAGATATTTGTGAATTGCTTTGATAAAGGTTTGTATTAAAAATCGCCAAGTGTTTCTTCCAGCTGCGCCAGTGCCTTTTCAGTTTGCTCGGCGTTTGGGGCAACACCATGCCACTTGTGAGAGTGCATCATGAAGTCGACACCCATGCCCATTTCGGTTTTGAGTAATAGGACGACAGGTTGGCCTTTTCCGGAAGCTGATTTTCCGGCATCAATCACTTTTACCAGTTCATCCATATTATTTCCGTCTGCTTCGAGCACTTTCCATCCGAAGGCTTCAAACTTCGGACGAAGATTTCCATATGGAAGTACGTGATCAACTGATCCGTCGATTTGCTGGTTGTTTACATCGACTGCTGCAATGAGATTGTCAACTTTCTTTGCTCCTGCATACATTACCGCTTCCCAGATTTGTCCTTCTTCAACTTCACCGTCGCCGCATAAACAATAAACAGTTGAATTATCGCTATTGAGTTTTTTAGTCTGTGCAGCACCTATTGCAACACTAAGTCCCTGGCCGAGTGAGCCGCTGGCCACGCGCACTCCGGGTAAACCTTCGTGGGTAGTAGGGTGGCCTTGCAAACGTGTATCTATCCGGCGAAAAGTGTTTAGTTCTTTTACATCGAAATAACCTGCACGTGCAAGAACACTGTAGAAGAGTGGAGAAACGTGACCGTTGCTCAGGAAAAATAGATCTTCGTTTTTACCATCCATTGAAAAAGGTGTTGGCCGGTGTTTCATTGCATAAAAGTAAAGAGCAACCAGATAGTCAGTGCAACCCAGCGAGCCGCCCGGATGTCCTGAATTGGCCAAATGAACCTGACGGATAATATCTCTGCGCACCTGCGACGCTATTTTCTTTAATTCTGCAACGGATTTCATGATTTAATCTGTTTTGTTGATGGCCTAAATGTACTGTTATCACTAAAAAGTGATCCTTATGAAGGCACCGATTTTTTCATTAAATATCAACAAATGACTCTCACAAAACGTCGATTTCAGGCCTTAATTGTACGAATATCGGAATTCAGAAAAGGGCCGGAGATAAAGGGATGCCGGTTCAGGAAATAATATCAAAAATGGTTCGGATTTGATATCTTCAATCAATCAGTAACTTAAAAGTCATCGTCCGGATGGTTTTCCAGAAACTCATCAAGTGCTCTTCGTTCAAGCTTTGTTGGGCGACCGCTTCCGGGGGCACGATAAATTGCTGCTTTTGCGATTCGCGCTTTATAGGCTTCAATCTCTGCTGCAGGTGTGAGATCTTCACAATAGTCAGGAACCAATTTGGCACTAAGGCGATTCATCGTTAATTGAAGAACGCGGATTTGCCTGGTTAGTCCGGTACGACGAACCCAAACCAAATCACCGATTCTCACTACTCGGGAGGCTTTAGCAGGTTGTTCGTTGATGAAAACTTTTCCCTGTTCACAAGCTGTCGCTGCCTGAGTGCGAGTCTTGAACTGACGCACCGCCCATAACCACTTATCAATTCTTTCCTCTGAAACTTCTTTCATATTATAAAAACTCTTCTTTTAAAATTCGAATGAGGAGAAGGAAGTAACTGATCAGCAGCGGACCGAAAATCAATCCGGGAAGTCCGAAGAGCTGTAAGCCGACAATGACACCAATAACCGTTATCAATGGATGAACGTCTGCGAATTTTTTCTGGAACATTAAACGGAAAACATTATCGACTAAGCCGATGATTAGAATCCCATATATGATAATGGCAATTCCCTGCCAGGTGGCACCTTCTGAGAGTTGGTAAATTCCGGCAGGTACCCAAATGAATGCAGTGCCGATAGCAGGAAGCAATGAAAATATTCCGGTGATTACTCCCCAGAAAAGTGGTTCTGGTACTCCGAATATCCAATATCCTAATGCTGCAAACAATCCCTGACAAATGGCAAGCAAAGGCATTGCAATCGCATTACTCTTTGTCTGATCTTCGAGCTCTTTAGCAAATTCATCAACCTTTTCGTCGCTGAACGGAATTATTTTTGTCACATATTTCTCAAGCTTGCCGGTGTTGATGAGCAGGTAGTATAGAAAGATATACAATAGTGCAATGTCGGTAAGAATAATGAGCGACTGACTTACAAAACCGGTGATATAATCAGTGATGGATGCTTGAATTTTTGTAAGATTTTCATTTGTCAGAACATGCGTATGAAATACAGCATAAAATTTCTGATCAGCATTTTCAAGTGTCGACATGAGCATTGAACCATTTTCCAGCAAAGCTTGCACGCGTGGAATAATCATGAGAGCGATCAGATAAATCGGAATCAATACGACAAAAAAGGTGAGTAGCATCAATAGAACAGCGGATAGTGATGCATTCATTTTCTTTTCGAACATCATCTTACGCATCAACGGACGCAGGAGGATATACAGAATTACAGCACCAAGAAAACCGTCCAAAAAAATCTGCAGAGTAAAAAATAGCAGGATAATACAAATCAATACGCTGATAAGGACAAATCGTCGGGCAAATTTCTTGTTGTATTCGGCTGAGTCCATAATTGAAAAATTAGAGTATGCAATTTCTTATTTCAGGATGTCATCCTTGCTTACCGGTCGTAGTAAATTCATCCATTTGAATCCTTTCAGACGTAATTCTTTGGCCGACATTTCACGGATCGGATAGAGTGTTCCGTCGGGATCATTCAGGAGTGAAATACTTTCTACTTTATTCTCATTGACGTAAATGACAAGATCGCTGCAATCGGCGCGGTTAACTGCGAAGTTTTTGTCTTTTTTATTTTTAGCGTAGTAGATGGTCTGACCATTGCCATTCACATTAATTCGGTAAAGCTTATTGTCATTCAGAAAACCGGTCATGTCTTTTCCTTTAACCTGATTGAAGCGTAGAGAATCTTCAATAGAATGCCCGGCTACACTGTCGGCCAACGATGTTATGAAGGAGTTGGTATGAAGATAAATTCTGCTGATGCCGCCGTTTTCTGTTTGCATGTAGATACTGTCAGCAGTTAATTGATTAAGGCCGGACCAGAGAATCGGATTTCTGAATAATGTAATGGTGGAATCAGATGCCCGATAGACGAGCGAGTCACAGCTTCCCTGCAAATCATGTTTGTAAATTTTGACGTGATGAAATGCGAACAGATCTTTCTTTGAACTTGAGTCAGCAGGGGTTTTTCCGACGGCAAGCAAAGTGTCGCCATGTAAAAACATTGAATCACCATCCATCTCCTGCACCATGATAGCATTACCGGTTACCCAGGCAGAGTCAGTAATTTCATGACGCTCTCCGTATTCGCCCATGATGGAAATTTTATTCGTTGTATCAGTTATGGATACATTGCCAAACACCTTTCCGATACCTTTGATTCTGTCATAATATACAGAGTCACCTTTCAATCGCTGATCTTTTGTTTGCAGATATGAATTCTGTTTGAAATTGGATTTCTGACTTTGTGTATTGTACCAGCCGGATTCGCAGTAGATGAGATTTTCCTTCGAGCGAATGTAAGTAGGCCCAAGGAAGTATGCTGTCTGGTTGGTCGTATTATAACGTAAAGTATCACCAGTCATTACATACTTCGGATTTGTGAGTACTACATTTTTCCGGAAGAAAAGATCATGACTGTTGCTGTAGAAATATCCATTTTTGCTGGTAAGAACATTTTCTCCGTCGACAATGTGTGCGCTGTCTGTATAAAAAGCGATATCATTTTTCATGTCGTAATCCAGCCGGGAGGTATTGAGACGCATCTTCCGGTCTGTCATGACTACATTTTCAAAGACCTGAGCAAAACTTGTATTGCCGTCGTAATGTAGCAGATTACCGGTTAGGGTCAGCGTATCTCCTTGTGTGATCCGAATGTTATTGAATGCTTCCAGCCTGTTATCGTCACGAAACAAATAGGCACTGTCGCAGTACATAAAGGGCATTTTCATGTTTAAAAACTACGTGACCGATAAGACGAGTGGCTTTGGCATTAATGGATTGATCAAAATCGCTCACATCTGCATTGACCAACTCAATGCGCTGTGCAGCCTGCCCAAAGGCTAAGGAGATTTGGAAAAAGGCAATCAATAAAAAGGAAATTAGCCGGCAGTTCACGGCTGAAAAATACTAAAAAAACAGGAATCAGCGGTTTTTCATGAAGTCAAATACCGTTTGTCCGGTCGTGCTAAGGATCTCTTTCAGTTTATTCTGATCTGCACCTCTGGACATTACAGTTAGCAAAAACGGACGGTCTTTTAAATAGACGATTCCTGATTCATGCCATTGAAGGTCGGCGCCGATAAAGCGCTCACCAAATTTATGAGCAACCTTTGTGTTTTTGGGAATGTACTTTGCAATGCCTTCTTTGAATTTGCTTTGAGACAATAAGTTTAATGCATATTCAGAGTTTTGCTGATTTAAATACGATGAATTGAATAATACGCGGAACAGTCTGCTGTATTTTGAAGCAGTAATAGGGTAATCCTTCTGTCCCAATTCCGGCAGTGTAAATTGAATTTCCTGAAGAAATGCAAAGTAGGTTGTGAAATTTGTTTGTGTACCGAGTAGGGCAGTTGCATCATTGTCGGAATCAATGATCATCTTTTCAAGTAGCTCGCGGATTGAGTAGTCTTTACCCGGTTGCAATGGAGACGCCACGATAGTTTGGGAAGGCAGCTCAGAAAAGTGTTTTTCGAAAAAAACTCTCCTTTCAAGTACAGATTTATCTTTTTCGGAATCCTTCAGCATTGAGATGAGTGTGATAATCTTTAACATGCTTCCCGGGCTGTATTCTTCGTTCGGATTTATGCTCATCCATTTTCCGTAATTCAGATCTCTCAGGTAAACAGAAACTGATTGAATACTCCCGTTTCCTTTTTCTGCCGAATAATAGTTCTCCAGCATGTTCTTGAGTGTTGCAAAAGAGGGATCCTCCTCAGGAGTCTCAATCATCATCAACGGCTTTATGAACTCATACTGAGTATTTCGAATAAGTTCAATTTCTGCTGGTTTTTTTTCAACGATATTTTCCTTTTGAGGAGCCTTTTTAAGAAAAAAGTAGGAAATTGCAACTGTAATAGCAGTGACTAAAAGCAATACAATATAAAGCGGAATTTTTTTCCTGAAGAATTCTGTCATGTTGTGTTACAAAGGGGTTGCAATTTAATACAACTATCAGAAACATACATGATTTTTGTCGTTAAATTTCCATCATTCACCGATGAAATAACTTGTTGACCGTGAACGACATATATATCGACGTACTCTTGCCTCTACCGGTTTCCGGGCTTTTTACATATAAGGTACCCGTTATTTTTTCTTCTGAGATAAAATCCGGCAAGAGAGTCATTGTCCCTTTTGGTAAGCAAAAGATTTACAGTGCACTTGTTGTTCATGTTCATGATACTCATCCTGACCCGGAATCGTTGAAAGAAATTCAGGCTGTTCTGGATGAAAAGCCTGTTGTAAATGAGAAACAATTCGAATTCTGGGAATGGATGGCCGGTTACTATATGTGCACTCAGGGCGAAGTCATGAATAGTGCTTTACCACCGGCTTTGAAGCTGACCAGCGAAACGCATGTCATGCTGGCTTTTGATCCGGAACAGGAACAACTCGATTTGTCTCCTCAGGAACAAACGATAGTTGATCATTTGCTGGAGAAAAAGGAAATGTCGATTGAAGAAATCGGCAAAGTTCTCCGAAGGTCATCTGTACACCAGATTCTTAAAAGGGCATTTGATAAAGGGATTGTACTGATGACAGAAGAAATTCATCAGCGCTATAAACCGAAGTTTGAATCCCGCCTCCGCCTTGCGGAAAATTATAAAAGCGAGTCTGAATTGTCAAACTTGTTTGACTCCTTTGCAAGTAATCCGAAAAAGGAAAAGCAACAAGAAGTGCTCATGGTTTTCCTGAAGTATCTATATGAAGCAGAAGGAAGGGAATCGGTCAGGAAATCAGATATTACTTCATATCAGGGAATTTCCAAGAGTGCTCTTCAAACGCTTATCAATAATGGTATTCTGAATGAGTTCGAGGTTCGAATTGACCGACTGAAGGAGTTCACAGGAATAGTTTCTGAACCTGCTGTGTTGTCGGACATTCAAAAGGAGGCGTTCAATCAATTGAATGAGAGTTTCAAAAGCTTCCCTGTTAGTTTACTTCACGGCGTAACAGGAAGCGGGAAAACGGAAATTTATATTCACATCATAGCTGATTTGCTCAGTCAGGGCAAACAGGTTTTGTATCTCTTGCCTGAGATTGCATTAACCACACAAATTATCAGCAGGCTTCAAAAACATTTCGGTGATAAAGTGTTGGTTTATCATTCACGTTATTCATCGAATGAAAGAGTGGAGACGTGGAATAAGGTTCTGGCTTATCATAACAACGAATCACCTAAACATGGTCAGATAATTCTGGGTGCCCGCTCTGCATTGTTTCTTCCTTTCTCAAATCTCGGATTGGTCGTTGTTGATGAAGAGCATGATTCGAGCTACAAACAGAATGATCCTGCACCACGATATAATGGCCGCGATTCAGCAATTGTCCTGGCACGACTCTTTGGGGCAAAGACTATTCTTGGTTCTGCCACACCGTCAATGGAATCTTATTTTAATGCCTCCACAGGTAAATTCGGTATCGTTGAGGTAAAAGAACGATTCGGAGGAATTGAACTTCCCGAAATTGAAATTGCCGATATCCGTGAAGCACGGCGTAAGAAAGTAATGAAATCGATTTTCACTCCTCTGTTGCTGACAGAAATTAAATCTGCATTCGACAAAAAAGAGCAGGTAATTCTGTTTCAAAACCGAAGAGGATTCTCGCCATTCATAGAATGTCGTCAGTGTAATTGGATTCCGCATTGCAGGAATTGCTCGGTAACTCTTACTTATCATAAACAAAGCAATGCTTTGAAATGTCATTACTGCGGATACTTTGAAGCTCTGCCGGGGAATTGCCCGAATTGCGGCGACTACCATCTTGAAGTGAAAGGATTTGGTACAGAAAAAATAGAAGAAGAAACTCAGGTCTTTTTTCCTGATGCTAAAATTGCCAGAATGGATCTGGATGCGACCAGAACGCGTTCGTCTTTCCAAAGAGTTATCGCCGATTTTGAAGCGAGACAAATTGATATTCTTGTTGGCACACAGATGGTGACCAAGGGTCTCGACTTCGATAATGTGAGTACCGTAGGAATTATTAACGCTGATCAATTATTGAACTTCCCTGATTTCCGTGCATTTGAAAGAAGTTATCAACTGATGTCGCAGGTAAGCGGACGGTCCGGTCGAAAATTGAAAAGGGGTAAGGTGATCATTCAGACAACACAGCCTGATCATTGGGTGATTAAAGAAGTAGTTCGTCATAATTATCAGGGATTCTATAATCGGGACCTGCACGAACGGGCAAGATTTGGTTATCCGCCTCACAATCGATTAATAGAAATAAATCTTCGTCACCGCGATTCTGAGATTGTTGAAAATGCAGCGAATCACTTTGCTGTAGGATTGAAAAATCTTTTGGGAAACAGAGTAACCGGCCCGCATCTTCCGGTAATTTCCAGAATCAGAAACCAGTTTTACAGAACCATTCTTGTGAAATTGGAAAAGTCTGTTTCGTCATCGGAGATCAAAGAAAAAATCCGGATCGGAATGGCGGGGCTATATGCTCACCGGGAGTTTCACGGTGTTCAGACATTGATTGATGTAGATCCGGATTGACAAGCAATCGATCCTAAGAATCAAGTGCAAAAAAAAACTGCAACCGGTACAAGACTGATTGCAGTTTCTTTATAACAAATACGCTTATTCTTTTTTCCTTCGGATCAGTTCAATCCATCCGTGTAATTCTCCACTCTTGACATTCATGATGTAATAGTAAGTGCCTTCAGAGGCTTCTACGCCGTCATCAGTCATTCCATTCCATCTGAAATCAGGATCATTGGATTCATACATTTTTTTACCCCAACGGTTAAAAATGATGATGCGAAAATTCTGGTATGGGCAAATGTCTTTTACATAGAAGAAGTCATTCTTTCCATCGCCGGAAGAACCATCTGCATAAGCAGGAGTAAAGACGTTAGGAATAGTATCCATTTTATCTTCACACGGACAGTAATCAACATAAACTGAATCGGCAGCGGAACAACCAATCAATCCATAGCCAACTTCAACAGAATAATAACCTGATTGCCCGTTGGCAGAAAGATAGAATGTACCGGGAGTTGGGCCATTCACGGCAATTCCGGAAGGATACCAGGTATAGCTGTAAGGTGCATTACTACCCGGATCAGTGATTTGTACGGAAACCAATGTACTGTCACCATCTTTCATACAAGTAAGGAAAGACGAATCAATGTCTGCTGTAACAATTGAAGTTACTGTTACATCGCCAACACTGTCAGCAGGAATGTAGCAGAAGGAATTTGAAAGCTGGAAGCCGAGATACAATTGCGGAGTAAAGGTTCCGACAGAAGTATAAATGTGATTGATATTGATCTGTGAAGTGTTATCGATTACTGTACCGTCTCCAAAGTCCCAGGCGTAAGTTGAAGCACCCGTTGCTGTTCCTGTGAAGGCAACACTCAGCGGACGACAACCGGTTGAAGGTGTAAAGGCGAATGTTCCAACCGGTCTTGAGATGACAACAGCATCGCTGTCGTAGGCGAAGTCAGTACAACCAAACTGATTGGTTACCGTAACTGAAGCCGGGTAGGTTCCCGGAGGAACATTGTAGGTGAAGTTAAAATCAGGGCTGGTGTTGATGGTTTGATATACCGTTACATCCCAATTATACGTACTGGCATACTGTGACGAATCAACATGGAAGTTGGCCACAATAATGGCTTGCTTAACGCCATTGCTTCCGGTCACACAGCTATCGGTAATGGTTGTCGTGAAAGCTGCAGGTGTTGTCCAGATAAAAATATTCTGATCTGTAGAATCGACACAACCATTTCCATCGGTTACAACAAGGTGTACAGGATACAATCCGTTTTGAGAGTACGTATGTGTTGTCTGACCATTCGTTGTCGAACCGGTTCCGCCGTCTCCGTATGTCCAATCGTAGGTGATCGGCGTAGAGGCTCCCGCACCGGCGCTACCGAAAATTTGTTGAGGTGTATTCCGGCAACCTGTTGTATCGGCAGTGGAAATGCTGGCCGTCGGTCGCGAAGGGTGAACGTAATTTGGAGCAGTGTAAGAGTTAGAACATCCATTGGCATCTACCACCGTGAGTGTGATATTGTAATTGCCCGGAGTGGAATAACTGTGCGATACATCGCCTACAGCCGAAGTCGTATCACCGCTGCCGGTTCCATAGTTCCAGATCCAGCTTGTAATTGCTGAGCCTTCGGTTAAACTGGTATCATTGAAGTTCACGTTTACCGGCGTGCAACCTGTCAGAGGTGAAGCACTAAAGCCGGCTGTTGGCCCGATAATGTGAACGGTCTGGGTGTCTACTTTAACACATCCATGAACGTCGGTAACCGTCAGTGTAACCAGATAGTAGCCCGGACGATTGTAAATGTGTAAAGTGTCAGCCGTATGTGATGTGTCTCTTACGCCGGCAATGCCTTCTCCAAATGTCCAGACAAGCGACGCTACATCCTGTGAACCGCTGCCAATAGCATTAATGATTGCTGTGTGACAGGCGATTGTAGTATCCAAATTCATTACTGCTGAAGGATTGGTGATCACAACAGGCAGAATGGTATCAACAACACAACCGGTAGTTGTACTTGTAGCAGTCAGTGTAATATTGTATCCGCCTGTGTTAGCATAGGTATGCGAAGGGCTCGTTGCAGTTGAAGTTGAACTTCCGTCACCGAAATCCCAGAGATAGCTGGTTGCTCCACCGCTAAGATTGGTCAAAGCAACATCGAATGGTGTAGAACAATCGTATGCAATTGAGAAGAATGGCAAAGGTGAAAGAACAGTAATTAAATCCTGTTGTCTCATCGTATCAGGGCAACCATTGTAAAATGCGATAAGTTGCACATCAAATGGATCTGCAGTTCCTGAAGTATCCAGGTTGTATTGATGATTCGGGTTCTGTTCTGTTGAACCTCCGCCATCACCAAATGACCAAAGCCAGCCTGTGATCGGTGCAGGGTTAGACAGGTCAGTAAACTGAACATTTTCCTGAAAACAGATTTGAAGCGGAGTAGCAGAGAAGTTCGCATTCGGCTGTGTACCGATTTTAATAAATGCTGCCTGCGTTAATGTTTCTGTGCAACCAGTAGCCGTATGAATGGTCAAGGTAACATCGAAAATTCCGACACTGTTGAATTGATGGGTAGTAGTGGGAGTGTTCACACTGACAGTTCCTGTTCCGTCGCCAAAATCCCAGTCGTAAGACGTAATATTTGGATCAGCAGGAGAAATTACAGAGGCATTGAAGGTGAAAGTAGAGCCCACACAACCACTGTCAGGTCGGGTAAAGTTGATGATTGGTTCTATCAGCTGAATGTACTGCTGACGCGTAATTGAATCAGTACATCCATTGGCATCCTGAACAATCAGGGATACATTATAGATGCCGAATGAGTTATAGGTATGTGACGGATTCTGAAGAGTTGAAGTGTTATTTCCTGCACTTCCCGGATCACCAAAATTCCATGCCCATGAAGTGATATTGCTTACGGTATCGCTGAATGTCACAGTATAAGGAACCTGACAAGCACTGGTTGAATTGGTGGCGAAGAATGATGCAGTAGGGTTTGGATAAACAGTAACCGTGTGTGTGGCCGACGATGTGCAGGATCCTGCAGAAGCAGTCATGGTTACGGTGTATGTACCAGGATTGGCATAAATATGATTTGGTGTCTGAGCAGTAGATGTGCCGCCATCTCCGAATGTCCAAACTACGGGCGCGCCGGAAGGCGTTGTTGTATTGGTGAAGAAGACAGAAGTTCCAAGACAGACTGTCGAATCAACCATCGTAAATGAAGCAACAGGAGGCTGAATATTCAGGGTCATTGTATCCGTAGAAGAACAGCTACCTACGCCGGCTACCAGCGTCACAAGATATGATCCGTTGGCATTGAAGGTATGGGATGGATTGGCAAGAGTAGAAGTATTGTTGGCTCCGCTAGATGCATCTCCGAAATTCCATGAATAAATATTTGTATTGGTAGAATTATTCTGGAAAGTCACAGTTACAGGAACTGTACAACCTGACAAACTTGCAATGCCGAAATCTGCGTGAGCAATCGGAAGCACATGAACATCTGCATTCACCGTTGAGTTACAACCATTGCCATCGATTACTGTAAGATTCGGTGAAATATCATCGATGTTGCTGCCAAGATTCACATAAACGTGAGTCGTTCCCGGGGTAGTAGTAGTCTGACTTTGTGATCCGTCGTTGAATGACCATGTATACTGAGTAATAGATGCATCACCCGGTGTTGAAGTACTTGCAAAAGTTACCGTTCCGCCTGAGCAAATGGAATCAGGTGTTATAGTGAAACTTGCTGTAGGCCCACGAAATACAGTGATGTAACTTGTTTTTGTTTCAACATCTGATCCTGAACCACCGCTTGCTGTAAGCGTAACATCATATGTTCCGGGGTTAGCATAGTTATGTGACGGATTTTGCTGTGTAGAAGAGTTGCCATCACCAAAATCCCAGTTCCAAGATGTCGGATTACCGGTTGAAGCATCCGTAAAATTGATGAGGACCGGAGAGCATCCGGAAGTAACATTAGCAGTAAACTGAGCGGTAATCTGTGCCTTGCTTTCATTTGCGTACAAAGCAAAAACGGTCAGTACAAGAATCCATCTTGTAAAAATTAACTTCATGGTTTAGAAGGAGTTGTTTTTTAGATACGTTTCAAATGTAACAGAAAATTTCAAAACTCCACGTTTTTTAGCCAAAAACTGATAAGTCTTTCGGATTAAGGGGGTTAGCTAACGGCAGATATAGCCTAATTTCTAATTGGTAAGTAGTAAGTAGTAATTAGTAAGTAGACTTTGTGTAGGAACTGTTGATGTACGAATCTACTTTCTAATTACTACTTACTACTTTCTTTCAAAATGCCATCGTTCATAACTCAACATTTTCTCACTCAATGCAATCGTAAATATTCTGAAATTGCGGTATGAGAAAAAATATTGTCGCAGGGAATTGGAAAATGAATCTTTCTTATGCGGAAGCAATGAGTCTGGCTGATTCTCTTGTCAGTAAAGTCAGTGAAACAATTACGAGTGATGTCATCCTGGCTGCTCCGTTCATTTACCTGCATGAACTGCTTAACAGAATTCAGGCGAATCCTAACTTTTACATTGCAGCTCAGAATTGTTCTGATCGTGAAAAGGGTGCTTTTACAGGAGAAGTTTCGGCTGCCATGCTTGCCAGTATCGGAATTGAACATGCCATCATTGGCCATTCGGAACGAAGAAGTATCTATGGTGAAACAGATGAAATTCTTCGGAATAAAGTTCAACAGGCAATCGACAATGGGATCATCCCGGTTTTTTGTTGCGGTGAAAACCTGAATGAGAGAAATTCAGGTCAACATTTTGATGTCGTAAAAAAGCAATTGCACAACGGTCTGTTCTTTCTGAATGAAAAGCAAATCCGTGAATGTATCATCGCTTACGAACCTGTATGGGCCATTGGTACGGGTGTAACTGCCACTTCTACACAGGCGCAGGAGATGCATAAATTTATTCGTACCCTACTTAATGAGAAATATTCCGGTGAACTTTCAGAGGAGATTTCTATTCTCTACGGTGGCAGCGTTAATGCAGCGAATGCTGCCGAATTATTCGCTTGCCCGGATGTTGACGGCGGTCTTGTAGGCGGTGCTTCACTAAAAGGCGAAGAATTTATTTCCATTATCAACAGTATGGAAAAAATTGCTCTGTCAAAAAGTTAATTCCACAGTTCACACACACTTCAGCAACACTGAATGAACTATATTGAAGTTAGTTTCAAAAATCCAAAAGAACTCAACGACGTTATCATTGCCTATGCCGGTGAAAACGGATTTGAAATGTTTGAAGAATCCGAAAGCGGATTGAATGCATATATCCCGGAAAAAATATTCTCCGAAGCTGTACTGCAAGAAATGCTCAGCTCGGTTCCGGATAATGAGAATATCTCTTATTCTTTTACGTTAATCGAAGACAGAAACTGGAACAAGGAATGGGAATCGAATTTCTCTCCGGTACTAATCGATAAAGACGTCTACATCCGCGCTCCTTTTCATGAACATCTTGATGGTTTCAAACATGAAATCATCATCGAGCCGAAAATGTCATTCGGAACAGGACATCATGAAACAACAGAGTTGATGATTCGTCTGATGCTCGATCTTGATTTCAAAAACAAAACTGTTCTTGATATGGGATGCGGCAGTGGAATCCTGGCAATTCTGGCTTATCAAAAGGGAGCGATGCAGATTACGGCAGTAGACTTTGATGACTGGGCCTATGAAAACTGCCTTGAAAATTGTGCCCGAAATCATGCCTCTTCAATTATCGTTGCACAGGGAAATGTTTCGATCATTAAAATGATGAACTTTGATATCATCCTTGCAAATATCAATCGCAATGTTTTACTGGCCGATTCGGCAGAGTATGTAAATTCTCTGAGAGCAGGCGGACTTTTGCTGCAGAGCGGATTTTTGCATGAGGATGAAAACCTGCTTCTCGGGCATGCACAATCATTGGGATTAAATCACCTTAAAACAATCAGAAAAGAAAGATGGTCAGCAATGGCTTTCACAAAAGCGATTCAATGAAGCACACAAAAAAAATTATCCCGGCATTCATTTGGTTATTTTGTATTTGCTCATTTCATAGTAATGGACAAACCATCAAGAATTTCACCGGCGATCCTGTAAAGTTTGCAGAAGAAATGCGATCGTTCATTGAAGAAACAGATCGTAAGGAGGGTGAAAAGGTGATGGATGAATTCGAAAGGGAGTGGACGGCAAATAAATTTACGCCCGTACAACAGGAGGCTATCTACCGGACTGCAAATGCAATGCTGAGAAAGAGAATGAAAGCTGTGCCTGATTTCAAGAACTACATCATGGCATTGACCAGCTTTGCCCGTTCTACACAAAACCAACAGAGTTTTACATCGTGGCAAACTAGTCTCGACAAACTATTGCTGATGCCACCGCGATTCTTTGCCAATTACATGATTACCTGTAATAATCTCTTTGCATCAAATGCGCTTTATCAGTCGGCCTCGACCAATTGGCACAGTAATAACAAGGATTACTCATTCGATTTTGATTCACTGCCAAAAATTATTTTCCCGAAATTATTTTTGATCTGTTCTTCCAAAGGAGATTCATCAGTCATCTATGATACAAAAGGTGTTCTGTATCCTACCAAGCAGCTCTTTTACGGAGAAGGTGGCAAAGTTGACTGGACCAGAGCCGGCTGGGATCAAAAGGTTGTCTATGCCAATCTTGGAAATTATGTAGTAGATGTCACCGGCAGCGATTTTTCAGCTGACTCCGCTCAGTTTTTCTTTTCCACATATTTCCCAAAACCATTGATAGGAAAATACACCGATAAAATTCTTGCAAATGCAACAGCCGACAATGCCAGCTATCCGCGTTTCGTTTCCTATGAAAATGGCTTAGAGATTAAACAAATAGTTCCCGACGTTGATTATAAGGGTGGATTCTCACTCGTTGGAAATCGTATGATTGGATCCGGAACGACGGATGAAAATGCAACGATAACTTTTTACAGAAATAAAAAGCCTTTCATGATTTTTGCCAGCAGAAATATTTCTGTCAGAAAAGAAAAGCTGACTTCCGACAATGCCAGCGTAACGATTCGATTTGAAAACGACAGTATCTATCATCCAAGTGTCACCTTCAAATATATCGTTGCTGATCGTGAGATCGCAATCATCAGAGGCGAGGAGGGTAAGTCCAAGAGTCCGTACTTTGATTCATTTCATCAGGTCGATATGTATTTCGACGGACTTTACTGGAAAATTGATGATCCGATTATTGATCTGAAAATGATCAGCGGAGCTGGGGAGAGCAAGGCCACATTTGAATCATCGAATTATTTCAGGAAGTTGAGATTTATGAAGATGCAGGGATTAAGTTCAGTGCATCCGCTATTTACAATCAAGCAATATTGTGAGAAACACGATACCAAGGTAGTTCCGGTGGAAGGACTCGCATCGGAAATGAAACTTGCGCCGGGAGAAGTTCGCCAATTACTGATCAGTTTGTCTGATCAGGGTATGGTTACCTATGACGGAGTTGAAGATAATGCCTATGTAAAGGATCGGTTGTTTTATTACCTGCTTGCCAACGTCGGAAAAACAGATTACGATGTAATTCAGTTTGAGTCAATCATCAATGCAAAACCGAATGCAAGTATTAATTTGTTGAATTTTGAAATCACAATGCGCGGTCTGGCCCCGATTACGCTTAGTGATTCGCAGAACGTTGTTATTTATCCGACCGATATGGAAGTAAAACTCGGCAAGAACCGGAATTTCACTTTCGGAGGTCGTGTACATGCCGGACGATTTGATTTCTTCGGAAAGAAATTTGCCTTCGATTATCAGAATTTCAAAATCAATCTGGATAACGTCGACTCCTTACGACTGAAAGTTGAAAGCAATGATCCGAACGACGTCGATGATTACGGTAAACGGAAATTAGTTCCCGTTCGCAGCGTACTCGAAAATATCACCGGTGATTTGATCATCGACTTTCAGGGAAATAAGTCGGGGCTTCATGATTATCCGAATTACCCGATCTTCAATTCAAAGAAGGACTCTTATGTAAATTATGATAAGCCTTACATACAGGAAGGTGTTTACACAAGAGATAAATTCTTTTTCCACCTAGATCCGTTTACGATCGACTCGCTTGACAATTTCTCGAAATCAGGTTTAAGATTTGATGGCGAATTTGTGTCGGCAGGTATTTTCCCGGATTTCAGAGATACTCTCCGTTTACAGCCTGACCTTTCACTTGGATTGGTGCGTGAAACCGGAGATGCCGGCTGGTCAGCCTATGGCGGAAAAGGAAAATTTACAAATACAGTTAAATTGAGTAATGAAGGTTTACATGGCGATGGGAAAATCGATTACCTGACTTCTGTATCGACATCGAAAGATTTTCTCTTTTTGCCAGATTCCATGAATTCAAACGTGGAGAAATTTGTTAACCGGAAAGAAAAATTGGGTGGCGTTGAATTTCCAGATGTGAAGGCAGAAACGGTTTACGAACATTGGGAACCTTATCATGATGTCATGTACATTACACAACGCGATAAGGAACTTTCTATGTATGAAGGACAGTCGACGATGAAAGGAGGTCTGCAATTGAAACCTACAGGTATGACCGGTTCAGGTATGATGGCATTTGCAGCCAGCGAACTCGAAGCCAATTTGTTTAAGTACAAACTCAACTCGTTCGACGCAGATACATCGGATTTCCGACTTGCTTCCGATAATACCGCCGCTCTTGCATTCTCAACCAAAAATGTCAACTCTCACATTGATTTCACCAAACGCGTTGGTGAATTCAAATCAAACGGTGGCGGTTCTTATGTAAGCTTCCCGCTGAATCAGTACATCTGTTATATCGATCAGTTTAAATGGTACATGGATCAGGCGGAAATTGAATTGTCGTCTGATAAAAATCAGTCACAGGCATCCGATACCTCACAATCCAGTTTGAGTCTGACCGGGTCTGACTTCATCTCCGTTGAGCCGCGACAGGATTCACTTCATTTCCTTGCGCCTTTTGCAAGATACTCTTTGAAAGATTATCTGATCAAGGCCGAAAAAGTTGCATTGATACAAACTGCCGATGCTTCAGTAATTCCTGACAGCGGAAAAGTAGTTGTAGAGAGATATGCGAAAATGAGAACCTTCAGGGATGCACGCATCATTGCAAATAACACAACAAAGTATCATACCATATACAATGCTACAGTCGACGTGCTTGGCAAGAAGAAATATCAGGGAAGCGGCGATTATGACTATATCGATGAAAACAAGATCAAGCACCATTTCCATTTTGATGAAATCGGTGTTGATACGACAATACAAACGTATGCCGACGGACAACTGCAGGATACCAGCGGATTCCCGCTGAGTCCTCAGTTTATGTTCAAAGGAAATATTCACTTAGCAGCCGCGCAGGAGTATCTTACCTTTAATGGCTTTGCCAAACCGAATTTCCAGTGTTCCCTTATTCAGCAAAACTGGATCCGTTTCAAAGGAGCAGTGAATCCGGCTAATGTGAGTATTCCGGTTAGCGGTCCGGTAACAGACGACGGTTCTAAACTCGCATCAGCAATTGCCCAGACCAGCGACAGTACAGGAATTTATGCGGCTTTCATGATGCCGAAAAGAAAAGCTTCTGATCTGGAAATCATCAGTGCTGATGGAGTGTTGTTCTATGATAAAGCTTCATCGCAATTCAGAATTACTACTCCTGAAAAACTGGAGAAGCCGGGAATAGCAGGAAATTATCTTTCGCTTGATGATAAAAAATGTTTGGTAAACGGTGAAGGCAAACTCAATTTCGGCTCAGACTTCGGTCAGTTGAAATTCCAGACTGTTGGAAGTGTATTGAACAATCTGAATAACGATAGTACTTCATTTGATATCCTTGCCGCTATTGATTTCTTCTTTAATGATGATGCCTTGAAAGTACTGGCAGATCAATTGTCGACAAATGCAAGTTTGCAGGCAACACAGGATGTTGGTCGTGGTACCTATGAACACGGACTGGTTGAACTGGCCGGGAAAGAGAAAGCAGATAAATACATTGCCGAATTGAATCTTTACGGTTCATTCAAAAAAGTTCCTGAAGAATTGAGACATACACTTTTCATCAGCGAATTAAAAATGGTATGGAACAATGAAAGCCGCAGTTACCGTTCAACCGGTACGATTGGAATTTCGAATATCGATAAAACAAATGTCAACCGAAGGGTGAAAGGAATTGTAGAGGTCGTACACAAAAGAACCGGCGATGCACTTAATATTTACCTGGAACCTGAAAACGGAACTTGGTATTATTTCTCATATTCACGAGGACTCTTACAGGCTATTTCATCAAACACTGCTTTTAATGATGCTATCAATAAAGTTAAACCGGATAAACGTGTAAATAAAGAAAAAGACAAACCTGACCTTGAGTACATGCTATCTACCGACCGGGCGGTAAAAAATTTCCTGCGCAAAATGCAACCTGCTCAGGAGGAAGAGGAAAAATAGGGAATGTTGATTATTAACGCACGATTCTGTATGATTGCGGGCCGGTTTCTCATCGACCCGCAATTCTTTATTAATCAGACTATCAGATAAATGCTGACGTTGCCAAATATTTTCGGTCTGCTTGTAGGCTACCTCGTTGGGAGTATACCTTCCGCGGTTTGGGTAGGCCGGACCTTTTATGGAGTGGACGTCAGAGAGTATGGCAGCGGAAATGCAGGGGCAACAAATACGTTTCGCGTACTTGGGAAAAAACCCGGAATCGCTGTTCTTATCATGGATGCATTGAAGGGATTTATCGCCGTTAAACTGGCCTACATTCTCGGCGATTATGATTCACATTCACCCGAGTTTATCGATTTTGAACTGGCACTTGCAGTAACAGCCTTACTCGGACATATCTTCCCCGTTTATGTTGGTTTCAGAGGAGGAAAGGGAGTCGCAACGATGTTAGGAATTCTTGTTGCCGTCCATACTGAAGCTGCTATTATCTGCGCTGCCGTTTTTATTCTCACATTATACTTATCCGGACATGTATCCTTAAGTTCCATGATCAGCGGAATTACTTTTCCTGTGGTAATCATGGTATTTTACAGTACCAATTCCAGTATAAATATCTTTTCGCTTGCAGTTGCGATTTTAATCTTAGTGACGCATCAGAGAAATATTGAAAGACTTATTCGTGGCGAAGAGTCAATCGTGAAATGGTCGCTCAGAGGCAAACGCCTTGCAGCACAAAAGAAAGAGCAGACCCAATAATCATTGTCCTTTCTGAATTTTTTTGATCCACATTGAATAATCTGTTCCCGGATTCAACAGGGCAGCCATCCTGAAATCTTTTATAGCGCGTGATTTGGAATTAACATAACTGAGCATAATCCCTCGGTGAAAGTATGCATCAACAAACCTCTGATTGAGTTTGATGACTCTGTCGAAGTCTTTAATCATGTTCCATGCAAGCTCGGCTGATAATTCCAAATGATGCAGCTTGTACATGGCTCTGTCGTAAATGACAGATGCATTGTCAGGGTCGTAGTCGATTGCAATGTTATACTGACGGAGAATGTCATCATCATCAGCCTTGCTTTTTTCTAATTCTTTAGCCTTCAGGGCAGCTTCTTCCGATTTAATCTTATTGACTGTTTTGTATTTGTCGATCAGAAAATCTGCTGCCGGTTGTTCAGTTTCAGAAAATCGATGGCGGACATATTCTTCGTACCTTGAATAGCGGAAAAAATTGTGATAGGTGCGTGGATTCATCCATGCAGCAGCTGAAAGCAAAAATGAAATAAATGCCCACGTAATCAACTGGAGATTTCCTTTGCGCGCTTTCAGAAAGAACAGAATGGAAAAGCCAATCCAGGTTAACCAGAAGAATAATGCGTTTTCAGCCGGCGGAATCCAGTATTGTAATTGGGCGACTGTGAGAAGCAAATAAAAGCTGAATGCGATGTATATAAATACCTGCATCCTGTATTTTTCCTGAATGGAAACAGCGCTTCTTAACATTTCTACCGAAATGAATACTGCAGCGGGAAATAAGAGGAAGACGCAAATGCCGAAACCGTTTTTCTTCAGAATAAGCCCTGCTAAAAAGAGGATGATCAGTAAATATCGTCTGGTGCTTCGGCTCATTGACGGCTAAAATAATTTGCCGTGATGAAGGTAGAAAATACAACCGACTTTTTCCACGTTTCTTTTGTTAAGAACCTGTCACTAACGACCTTATTCCTGGGCTTATTGAACTTACTTTTACAAGATTACTCTCTGTGTATGAAAAGATTTCTTTTTAGTCTGGTTTTGCTATTGGCCTCCGCATCAATGAAAGGCGGAACAATAATTCAACCGCCTTTTTATTCCGAACAAGCTGAACGTTGGGCTGATTCTGTGCTGGCTACCTTGTCGCCGGATGAACGCATCTCTCAACTGATGATGGTTTCAGTCTATTCCAACCGCGATTCGTCACATCTCAGAGATATCAGGAAAATGGTGACCGACTGGGGTATCGGAGGGATTATATTTTTTCAGGGCGGGCCGGTCAGAGAAGCTCTTATGACAAATGAACTTCAGAAGGCTTCTAAAATTCCATTGCTGGTTGGCATTGACGGTGAGTGGGGATTATCAATGCGACTCGACAGTACTGTCCGTTTTCCCAGACAAATGACCATGTCGGCCACCACTGATGATAGCTTGATTTATGAAATGGGAAAAATGGTTGCAAAGCAATGCAACCGTATGGGCATACATACTAATTTCTCACCTGATCTTGATGTCAATAATAATCCGCTCAATCCTGTAATCGGAAGCCGCTCGTTCGGTGATGATCCGGAAACTGTTTATCGAAGGAGTCTGATGTACATGAATGGTTTGCACGCGGGTCGGATACTGACTACAGGAAAACATTTTCCGGGACATGGTAATGCAGATACTGACTCGCATCTTGCTTTGCCAATGATCAATCAGAGCCGGAGTGGTCTGGATTCTGTTGAGTTATATCCTTTCCGCAAACTTATCAATGACGGATTGGGTGGTGTCATGGTCGCTCACCTCAATGTGCCTTCTCTTGATTCAACACCAAATCTCCCTTCAACACTTTCCAGGCCTATCGTAACGGATTTGCTTAAAAATCAACTTAGCTTCAAAGGATTAATATTTACCGATGCCCTTACGATGAAAGGTGTAAGTGCATGCTATAAACCGGGACAGTTGGAAAAGCTTGCATTGATGGCAGGCAATGATATCTTACTTTGTCTGGAAGATGTGCATAAGGCAGTGGAAGAAATTCATTTCGCCGTTCAAAATTGTGAGATTGACGAGAGTGAAATTAATGAGAAAGCAAAAAAACTTTTAATGGTGAAATACTGGTGTGGTTTAAATAACTATACAACAATAGACACCACCGGACTGATTGCTGATTTGAATTCTCCTGATGCAATAGCGTTACAGCGTAGACTATATGAAAAATCAATTACACTTCTGAGTAACAGAGATTCGGTTTTGCCAATCCACTTTAAAGACTCGCTTCGCATTGCATCGGTGTGTATCGGTGATTTGAAAGGAAATGCTTTTCAGCGGCAATTGTCAGCTTACCTTCCTGTTGAGTGGTTTGCCGAAGATAAAGACGCACCGGTTTCAGTTTTCAGTGCACTGTTCTCCTATCTGGAGAATTTTGATCTTGTTATTCTCAGCATGCATGGAACATCAATGAAGGCTCAAAATAATTATGGCATTCCTGAGGCAGCACGAGTATTCATTGACAGCGTTCTCACCAGATATAAAACCATATTTGTTGACTTTGGGAATGCATACACCTTGTCGAGGTTTACAGCCTTGGATAAGGCATCCGCTGTCCTCTTGTCATACGAAGATTTTCCACTCACGCATTCAATCACCGCTCAGACGATAATGGGCGGATTAAAAATCAGTGGAAAAATTCCTGTCAACAGCACTGCTGAAATAAGGAGAAACAACGGACTGGAAACAGGCATGCCGACACGACTGAGTTATGGTACACCGGAAGAAGCAGGATTATCAACGGAAGGATTGAGCCGTATAGATTCTATTGTGACCGGCGCCATCCGCGCACAGGCTATGCCCGGCTGTCAGGTACTGGTTGCACGACATGGAAAAGTTGTCTATCAAAAAGCTTTCGGAACAAAAACATATGGTTCAGCAGATTCAGTAAGAACAACAGATTTGTATGACATAGCTAGCGTTACAAAAGTTGCTGCAACAGCACTGGCAACAATGAAGCTTTTTGATATGAAGAAGATTGATCTCAATCAGCCATTGTCAAAGTATCTGACCCGATTGAAGTCAACAAATAAAAAGGGCCTTACGATTAAAGAAATTCTGACGCATCAGGCAGGTTTACAGGCATGGATTCCGTTTTATAAGCAAACGATGAATGGCTCTGCTTACAGAGATGGAATTTATTCGAGACAGTTGAAGGATAATTTTACGATTCGTGTTGCTGATAGTTTGTATCTGAATTCAACTTATACAGACAGTCTTTCAAGCTGGATCATGAATTCTGAAGTTAAAGATCGTGGCAAGTATGTTTATAGTGATCTTGGTCCGATTCTCATGAAGATAACCACTGAAAAGATTACCGGGAAAGCATTTGATCAATTTTTAAATGAAAACTTTTATCGCCCGCTTGGTCTCACAAGATTCGGTTTTTCTCCGCGCAAAAAATATCCGCTTAGTGAAATCGTCCCTACTGAAAATGATACAATCTTCAGAAAGCAGTTAGTAAGAGGAGATGTCCACGATCCTGCAGCAGCCATGATGGGAGGAGTATCCGGTAATGCCGGCATATTCAGTGATGCAAATGATCTGGCTGTTTTGATGCAAATGTTGCTCAACAAGGGAACTTATGGAGGTGTCCGTTACCTGAATCCGAATACGGTGGATTTGTTTACCAGATCTCAGTTTGTACAAAACCATAATCGTCGTGGTTTACTCTTCGACAAACCGGAACCTGATTCTTCAAAGTCCAGCCCGTGCGCCAAAGAATGTTCTCCGCTTACTTTTGGTCACCAGGGTTTTACAGGAACTTGTGTTTGGGTTGACCCGAAGTATGATCTGATCTATATTTTCCTTTCCAATCGTGTAAATCCTGATGCGGGAAATGACAAGTTGGTCAGGCTAAATGTTCGTACATCCATTCAGTCAGCCATTTACAAGGCAATCCTGCCTTAATATCGCTCAGACTTCTGCTTTTCGCGGGTATTGTTTTTTAGTCTAAATTTAACCCGGAAACGCAATGATGAAAATTGGAATTTTATGTTACCCCACTTTTGGCGGAAGTGGAGTAGTAGCAACAGAACTGGGTAAAGCGCTTGCCGAAAAAGGGCACAGCGTTCACTTCATTACCTACAGTCAACCTGTACGCCTTGAACATTTCACCGAAAATGTTTTTTATCACGAAGTATCTGTAGCGGAATATCCGCTCTTTGAATATGCTCCTTATGAAACAGCGCTAACCAGTAAACTGGTTGATGTGGCTCGTTTCGAAAACCTGGATATCGTTCACGTGCATTATGCCATTCCTCATGCTTCTGTTGCATATATGGCCAAACAAATTATGGCTGCACAGGGGATTCATCTTCCTTTTATCACTACGCTGCATGGAACGGATATCACACTCGTCGGGAAAAATGACAGTTACAATCCCGTTGTAACGTTTGCAATCAATCAGAGCGATGCAGTGACTTCCGTTTCGGAATCTCTTCGTCAGGAAACTTTTGCGAATTTTAAGATCGATAAAGACATCAAAGTTATTCCGAACTTCATCGATATGCGCCGGTTTAGCAAGCAGCGTCGCGATCATTTTCGCCGGGCCATCGCTCCCAATAACGAACGTCTGATCGTACACGCATCAAACTTCCGTCCGGTCAAACGAGTCAGCGATGTGGTACAGGTCTTCAACAGGGTGGTAGAAAAGATTCCGGCAAAACTTCTGTTGATTGGCGATGGACCTGAGCGGAGCAGAGTAGAGAAGGAGTGCCGCGAATCAAAAGCATGCGATCACATTCGGTTTCTGGGAAAGATTGATGTGGTTGAAGAAGTATTATCTATTTGCGATTTATTTGTTCTTCCTTCAGAAACTGAATCATTCGGTTTGGCTGCTCTTGAAGCTATGGCATGTCAGGTCCCGGTCATCAGCACCAACACAGGCGGTATTCCTGAATTAAATAAGCAAGGTTACTCGGGTTTTATGAGCAACGTCGGCGATGTCGAAGACATGGCTAAAAATGCCATCACGATTCTGGAAAATGATGCCATGCTTGCAAAGTTCAAACAGCAGGCTTTGGATCATGCGCACAGTTTTGACATAAGAAAAATCATGCCTTTGTATGAAAAATCTATATCGGGAAGTCATTGACCGGAAATTGTAATTGATTAATTTGTATCGGTAATTTAAATCATCCGATTATGCTCTACCTCAAAGCACTCCACATAATCTTCGTCATTACATGGTTTGCGGGATTGTTTTACATAGTACGATTGTTCGTCTATCACGCCGAAGCCAATGAAAAAGCCAGAACCGGAACGCAGCATACTAATTGAGCATTTCAAAGGTGCAGAGAGAAGGTTATGGTATGGCATTACCTGGCCATCAGCAATTGGAACAGCCATTTTCGGAATCTGGCTATGGCACGATATGTTTGCCTTCATGACTCCTGGTTGGATGTTGCTTAAACTAGGCTTCGTTGTCTTCCTTTTTATTTATCACTTCATGTGCGGACATATCTTGAAATTATTTCAGGCTGGTAATATTCGCTATTCAGGAATGAAAATGCGCATGTGGAATGAAGTGGCTACTCTTTTCTTGTCGCAATCGTCTTCATCGTCGTCCTCAAAGACATGCTAAGCTGGATCCCTGGCCTCATCGGACTCATCATTTTCTCCCTGGCAATCGTTGCAGGGATTAGGGTATATAAGAAAATAAGGGAAGGGAAGAAGAATTCAAGCTAAAAGTCAGAAGCCAAAAGCTAAAAAGAGTGAAAGAAATGAAGGAATAGCCCATGGTCAATACTCAAAAGTTCAATGTGAAAAGCCAAAAAATAAAAACACTTTTGAGAGTTTGACTTGGAGCTTTTGCATGTTTGACCTGAAATTTTTTGATTTAATTTTTTCGCTTTTGGCTTTTGACTTTTGGCTTCTATTCATCCTCCAACTCTCTTCACCCCATATCCCGCTTTCGTGAGTAAATCTGCGATTCTTTCGCGGTGGTCGCCCTGGATGAGGATTTCGCCATCTTTGACAGTGCCGCCAACGCCGCACTTTGATTTTAATTCTTTGCCTAATTTTTCAAGATCTGCTTCCTTGCCGGTGAATCCTGTGATGAGAGTCACAGCTTTGCCGCCACGGTTTTTTCGGTCGAGCATGATCTTTAAATTTTGTGATGAAGGAGGTACTGAAGCCGATTCATGCGGGCGGGTGGTGTACTGAAAATTGGAATTGGTGGAATAAACGATTCCGCCGCTGTTGTCTTTTTTAGCCATTGAATTAAATCAGATTAAATACGCGTGGACCAAAGATAATACATCCGATGCATGCTGAGACAAAGGAAACCACAAGCACTGCAGCTGCTGCAATGTCTTTTGACATCCCTGCTTTCTGATGATGTTCAGGCATTGCCAGATCAGCCGTGATTTCAATGGATGTGTTGAGGAGTTCTGCTGCAATCACCGATGCAATGCAAAATAAAACGATGCACCATTCAATGGGTGAGAGTCTGAAGTATGCAGAGAAAGCCAGTACAATGACGGCTATCAGAATATGCAATCTTAAATTGAACTGACTGCGAAATGCCGAAGCGATTCCTTTGGATGCAAAGGCAAAGCTTCTGAAGAATTTTTTGAAGATCACGAATTGTGTTTTCTAACAGCCACATTTAACGACAGCGGTACCATCTTTATTTTGATGTCGCCTGTTAATTCGACCGGCTCGCCGTCGATGTGGCCTTTTATGTTTCCGGTATTCCTGACAAGAATTTCATGGCCTGTTAACCGGTCAAAGTAGTTGGAGCGATGAAGCGAATTATTCATCATCCGATAAACCAGGCCGGGGGCAGTGATGAGCGGAAATTTTTTAAGTATGCTGATGTCGATGATGCCATCCTTGATGTCAGCAAAAGGCGCTATGACAGCGTTGTTGCCGAATTGTGAGGAATTGGCGAAGGTCAGGAGAAAACATTCCTTTACATATTCTTTTCCGTCAGCAACAATAGTGAAATCCCTTGAAGGATATTTGAAGAATTCCGTCAATACTAGTTTTACATAGGTAGAATACCCTCTGGTTCCCGCAACGGCAAAGAGATGTGCCACATGGGCATCAAATCCCAAACCGAATGTACCTGCACAAAATCGTTCATTCACAAGCAATGTATCAATCCGATCAATCGTACAGTTGTTCAGCAGAGATACGGCGGCTTTAAAATCCATCGGTAATCCAAGATGTCTGGCTAAGCCATTGCCGGATCCCGTAGGAATAATTCCCATTGCCGTCTGAGTACCGATTAATCCGGCGCCTGCTTCATTGACTGAACCATCACCGCCAACGACAACCACTATGTCAAATGCCTGCTCTGCCGCTTCTCTTGCTATTTCCGTAGCGTGATGCGGTGCTTTAGTGTAGGCAATGTCGAATTGATTCACGGAGGTATCAATACACTCTTTGATCCAGTCTGCAAAGTGCTCCTTCCGCGAAGCTCCGGAATTAGGATTAATGATGAATCGCAGTTTTTTCATTGTATAGCTGATAGGTCATCCTGTTTTCAATCATGGCATTATTGAAATTCTGGATGAATGCTTCTGTTCTTTGTTTCAGAGATTCCTCTGTTGGTTGACTTATTAATTTTCCCTGCACTTTTGCTACCGGCAGAAATGAATTTTTGGAAACTGAATCGAGTACAAAGGAATACCCTTGTGAAAGATACTGATAACTTTCATTGAGATAGCTGATCGAATATCCTGATGAAGCAGTGTCAAAAACACTCTTCCCAAATGCAAAATAAGGCTGATCGTAATGGAGGAAATCCATCACTGAAGGAATAATGTCGATGTGTTGTGTGAAGTCATTGTAATCTCCGGCTAATGAATCACCGGGAAGGAAATACAAAACAGGAACGGCATACATTCCCGGACGTGTCTGGTAGAATTCTTTTTCGGACAAAGCTGTATGATCGGCCGTGAGGACAAACAAGGTGTTTTGATACCACGGCATGGATGAAACAGATTTAAAGAATTGCTTCAGAGAAAAATCAGCATAACCGATTGCTTTGTGAATAGGCAAAGTGCCTTCAGGGAAGTCCTTTTTGTGTCTTTCAGGAATTGCAAATGGATGATGAGATGATAAGGTAAAAATGGTCGTACAAAATGGTTCTTTCATAGCATTCATTTCTACTGCACATCGTTGTAAGAATGGTTCATCATATATTCCCCAGTTGCCGTCAAAGTCGTCGTCGTTTGCATACTCTTTTCTGCCAAAATAATGGTCGTACCCTGCCAGTTTGGAGAAATTGTCGAAGCCCATTGTTCCATTGGTGCCGCCGTGAAAGAAGACTGAAGAATATCCTTTTTCATGAAGCAGTCCGGCCAGTGTAGTGATGGAATTGGAAGAATAGGCTGAGGTAATAAATGGTTCAGAGATCAGTGCAGGAATACCGGCAGTAATTGCAGGGATGCCTTCAATGGATCGCTTGCCATTGGCAAAGGCATTCGTACACCAAAGTCCGTGTTTTGATAAGGAATCCAGAAACGGAGTATAACCTTTCCCGTTATTGAGACAACCTACGTATTCACTCCCGAAGCTTTCAAGAATGAGAACTACAACATTCAGTTTGCGAAACGATGCATCTTTTGAGGGAAGGTGAATGACCGGACTGATTTTTTCCGCTTCCTGTTCCGGCATAAACTGAACTTTTTGCAAAGTTGATTTTCCGAAAGATTTAAAAAATGTGAACGGAGTATTCAGAATAAGTGCTGTTTCTTTTGCACTTCCATAGCGACTTGCGGAAATAATCGATAGAGGTTTGAATTGTAGACCACCGCGGAAACCAATAAATGTCAAGGCGAAAAAAAAGAATGCAACTAATCCCTTTCTCCAGCCATTGTTTTTCATGAATCGTGAAAAAATGTCAGGTTTTGAAAGTTGTGTTTTTGAAGACGGATATAACCTGATCAGGATGTAAAGCATTCCAAAGAGAAGAATCAGAACATACCAGTAATCAAGAATCATCTTGGGAACTGTATTCATGAAATCTTCGCCGAAGGCCATGATCTTGATAACGTCGGAGGTAGCCCTTTTTCCCGAGAAACGGAACAGGCCAACGTCCATACAATTCAGTATAAGAAGGAAAAAGTTGATGATTACAAAGAGAGTCTTTACGATTGATCCCCAGATTCTCGAATAGAAAAATGGAAGAGGGAAGAGGTGCATGATGATAACAGGAAGATTACCAATGACAATCGCTGTAATGTCAAACCTCAATCCGTAGAAGAAGCCGGCGACGATATCAGAAAAAGCTGATTCGGAAAAGTAACTAAAGTTAAAGATCAGAAAGAGTAGTCGGGTAAAGGAAAAAAGTATAAGCACCAGCAGTAGTCGTTGAACCAGGAGGTAAAAGCTGCTCTTGTGCATTTGCATAGCTGACAAAGTAAATAATTTTTTGAAACACTTCTGTTAAGCCAGGTGACGGTATTTTTAAAAAGCACAAAGGCCGGTTAGAACCGGCCTTTGTGCTTTTAAAAACTTGATATCCTTACGAAGCAGCGTGAATCGTTATAAAGTATTCAGTGCTTGGTGTTGAAGTATGATCAATTAACTTCATTGGAGCGTCAATAATTGTTTGAGTTCCTGAGATTGTAATCGTGCCTTCACCGTTTCCAACGATTTCGAATGGGGATCCTGTACCGTTTGGATATTGGCTGTCAACAGAAACTTTGTTTCCATCGATAACATGATAATAAATTGGTGCCGAGAAGAAAGCATTTGGAGACATTTTAAAGTCAAGCGGATCTGCTGATGATGTATCTACAATTGAAGCAAAAGTAGAATCAAAAGCGATACCGGCGAAAGAGTCATGCTCAGTACATGTATATGTTCCGGCAAGTAATGCACCGGACCAGGTAACTGTTACGGTACGGGTTGCAGTAGCCACATTACCTGCTTTATCAGAAGCAGTATAAGTAATGGTGTAAACGCCCGGAACGTTGATATTCGGGTTTGAAGAAGAAGCGTCAGATGTTACGGTAATCGTTCCGTCTTCATCGTCAGATGCTGTAGCACCCGCATCAGTGTAAGCAGTTCCTTTAACAATTGTAACAGACTGATCACCTGACAATGTGATAACTGGAGCTGTCGTGTCGTCCTTTGAGCACCCTGTCAGAATGCCAATGGTAAGTGCAAGCATTGAAATGCCGGCAAGAAGATTCTTTTTCATGGTTATTTTGGTGTGTTTAATTTTCGACTGCGAAATTAGTGGATTTTCTAATTCAAGATCAGTTGTTAATTATTTTTTAATTGCTCATATCAATAAAATTCTAACTTTGCCCCCTCACAAATTTTAACAACCCTACAAACACAAAATGAAAAAAGTATTTGCATCCATTTTGGCTGTTGCTTTTACAGCCATCGTAGCGTGTGGACCAAGCGCCGAAGAAAAGGCAGCTAAAGAAAAAGCCACCCAGGATTCAATTGCAGCAGCAACACAAAAGGCAGTAAATGATTCAATCGCCGCCGCTACTCAGGCTGCAGCACAAGCCGCTCAGGATTCAATCAACAAGGCTATGGAAGCTGCAAAGGCGGATTCTATTGCAAAAGCTGAAGAAGCTGCCAAGAGCAAGCCAAAACCGGCTAAAAAGCCTACTCATGTTCAGGTAAAAGGCCCGGATGTTCGTACAGAACAAACCAAAAAGGCTGATGACAAGACTCAACAGTCAATAGATCGCTTCAAAAAGAAGTAATTTACCTCTTTTTAAGATATTCACAGGCAAATTGTTAATGAAATTTTTCATGTTTCTTTTGGATATATGAAAAATTATTACTTTTGCGCCCATTAAATAAACAAACCTAAAATAAGAAAATGAAAAAAGTTCTCTCTACTCTGTTGGCTGCCGGTTTCGTAGCTATCGTTGCTTGTGGTCCTAGCGCTGAAGAAAAAGCTGCTCAGGAAAAAGCAGTTCAGGATTCAATCGCTGCTGCTGAACAAGCTGCTGCTGCAACTCAGTCTGCAATGCAAGATTCTGCTTCTATGGCAGCTTCTACTGATTCAACTGCTATGGCAGCTGACACAACAAAGAAATAAGGAACTCCCTTTTTCTTTCTGCAGAAAGATTAAAGAGGCTCTCACCAGGTGGGAGCCTCTTTTCTTTTTTAAGTAATTAGTAATTAGTAAGTAGTAAATAGAACATTATTTGTACTACTTACTACTTACTACTTACTAATTACTAATTACTAATTACTACTTACTAATTACTAATCACTAATCACAAATTACTCTTTTTCATATCACATTTCTCACACCCGGCTTCGCCTTTTCCCTGACTTTGACGATAAAAGCGGCGAATGAGAAAGAAAAGGGCTGCCAGTCCGATAAGCCCTGCAACCAACAGTTGAATGTCCATAACCGTATTTCCTTACTCAAAGATACTAAGCATTTTTGGATAATTTTGCCGGCGAAATTAAGTTAACATGGATTTTAACCGCAGCGGACTGAGCGACACTGAGCTCAGGCATATTTATACTGAATTACTCAAACCCAGACTGATCGAAGAAAAAATGCTTGTTCTTCTTCGTCAGGGTAAAATCGCCAAATGGTTTTCCGGAATTGGTCAGGAAGCCATTGCTGTAGGCTGTGGTCTTGGCCTGGAAACAGATGAATATATCCTGCCGATGCACAGAAATCTCGGGGTATTTACTACCCGTAAAATTCCACTTCACCGTCTTTTTGCCCAATGGCAGGGGAAACCGGGTGGATTTACCAACGGTCGTGACCGCTCATTCCATTTTGGAACGCAGGAATATAAAATCATCGGTATGATCAGCCACCTTGGCCCGCAAATGGGCGTGGCTGATGGTATTGCATTAGGTAACCTGTTGAAAAAGAACAATAAGGTTACAGCAGTGTTCTCCGGTGATGGTGGTACCAGTGAAGGCGATTTCCATGAAAGCGTAAATGTTGCTGCCGTATGGGACCTGCCTGTCATCTTTGTGATTGAAAATAATGGCTATGGCCTTTCAACGCCCTCAAGAGAGCAGTTCCGGATGAAGCAATTCATCGACAAAGGCATCGGTTATGGTATCGAAGCCGTTCAGGTTGATGGAAATAATATTCTGGAAACATATACGACCTTTAAAAAGCTTGCTGAATCCATCAGGAAGAAACCTCGTCCGGTTCTCCTGGAATGCATGACGTTCAGAATGCGTGGCCACGAGGAAGCTTCAGGGACAAAATATGTACCGCAAGCTTTGTTTGATGAATGGGGAAAGAAGGATCCGCTTAACAATTACGAGAATTTTTTGCTTAAAGAAAAAGTCATTGACGAGGCATTTATCGCATTGACCCGTAGGGAAATAAAGAAGGAGATTGAGGAAAATCTTGAGATCGCTTTTTCACAAAATAATCCTGAACCAAATACTGAAGTCGAGTTGTCGGCTATGTATGAGCCTTCATCCCTGACACCGGTTATTCCTTCAGGATCCAACAAAACGGAGAAAAGATATCTGGATGCTATTTCTGATGGAATGAAGCAGGCAATGCATCGCCACCCGAATTTGGTAATCATGGGACAAGACATCGCAGAATACGGCGGTGTTTTTAAAGCGACGCAAGGCTTCGTGGAAGAATTCGGCAAGGAAAGAGTACGGAATACCCCAATCTGTGAATCGGCCATAGTTGGCGCTGCGCAGGGATTAGCAATCAACGGTATGAAAGCAATTGTTGAAATGCAGTTTGCTGACTTTGTTTCTTGTGGTTTTAATCAGATTGTAAATAATCTTGCCAAGACTCATTATCGCTGGGGCCAAAGTCTCGACGTCGTGGTGCGAATGCCAACCGGTGCCGGAGTGAATGCCGGACCGTTTCATAGTCAGTCTAACGAAGCATGGTTTGTTCATACACCCGGACTCAAAGTTGTTTATCCTGCATTCCCGGGTGATGCAACAGGATTGCTGGCTGCATCGATCGAAGATCCGAATCCTGTCATGTTCTTCGAACACAAAGCTCTTTACCGAAGCATAGCAGAAGAAGTGTATGATGATTATTACACCACTGAAATCGGTAAAGCACGATTGGTAAAAGAAGGAAATGATCTCACGATAGTCAGTTACGGATTGGGTGTTCATTGGGCGCTGGAAGCTCTTCAGGAAACACAAATCAGCGCTGATCTGATTGACCTGCGAACACTTTTGCCCTGGGATAAAGAAACGGTTGAAGCATCAGTAAAGAAAACAGGTAAGCTCATCATCCTTCACGAAGACACTCTTACGGGAGGAATCGGTGGAGAAATTTCCGCTCATATTGCAGAACATTGTTTCGAGTACCTTGACGCGCCTGTAGTACGATCTGCCAGTCTCGACACACCGGTTCCAATGAATGTCGAATTGGAATGGAATTTTCTTCCGAAGAAAAGATTTGTTGAGCAATTGAAAAATCTGAAAAAGTATTAATTAGTAAGTAGTAATTAGTAAGTGGTAAGTAGTTGAACAAAAGTACGCACTTGCACCTGCTAATTACTAATTACTACTTACTAATTACTCTTTTCAAAGTATCCTGCTCCAACTCCTGCATCTTCAAAAGCAATTGCTTAAAAGATTTTTGATTTTCGATGAGATTAATGGAGTTGTTTACGCTGACTTTTTCGCGGGTAGTGAGATGCCAGGAAAGTGAAATGTCCTGTTCTTTAGTAGGTAATTCAAATTTTATAAAATCGAATTTCGAGCCAAACCAGCCTTTGGCATATTCATAGGATTCGTCCTGATTATAGTCCTGAATAGTTAAAAGATTTCCGTAAATATTCCCCAGAGGAGTAATCACATTTTCCAGAATTGTCATCTGAGGTTTCTTCTCAATCGGTCGCGCTTTGTGTGAATCTCGAATATCAACAAAAATGACACCGCTGGTATTTTCTTCAATCCATTTTCTGAATGTGAATAAGAATCTCAGTGAAGTTTTTAAACCGGTGTTGTCACGAATACCGGCATCCATCACGTGAATTGAGGGTTCACTTGGCAAGGTTACAGCAGGCAGAATGTAAGGGAAGGTTGCATTCATCCGAAGTACACTGGTGAAGCGTACGTTTTCCGAATTCTGTTTGCTGAATAATTTATTAAATTCAATTTCATCAATCGTTGTTTCAAAATTAAAAGTGGAATCATTGACATGATGAGTAAGATAACTGATCGGCTGAGGGGAAATCAACAAGCGACGACCATCATCTACCACAGTAGGTGAGAAGATCATCATTGGAATCAGTCCGCTTGCTTCGGGTGTTTGGTAAGCAGAAAGTGGCTTGGCCAAAACATTGTTAGTATTCTCATTCAATTGTTTTTCGAAAGCATAAGCACGGTCCTTATTAAAACGTGTATTTCCTTCTTTGAATTTCTGAATGTTGAAAAAGAGGTCGCTCACAGTAATACTGAAGGCTACGGGATTCAACAGATCTTTTCCGATGTTCGATAACTCTTTGTTTTTCTTGTGAGGTTTCCATAAACCGAGTTTTTCCTGAAGATACAGTTCGCGATAATAAGCCGCACCTATCATTCCTCCGGAAGCGCCTGCAATCACTTCAGTTGATTTGGAGAAGTTGCCATTCGTTAAACTGTCGGCATATTGCATGATCCTGAAAGCCCAGATTGAAGCCCGCAAGCCGCCACCCGAACAATTGATGAAGATCATCTTCGGCTTTGAACCGGTACCGATGAATTTATCCCGCCAGCGGTTTAGTATCGAAATCGTATTGAGCGAATCTTCAGTTACCAGCTTCTGATTTGAAATTTCATTGAAGCGTTCAATGCTGTAAACGGATTTTCCATTTCCGTACTCGATGCCGTAAGCCTTATTATCGCTGTAGAAAACTCCGTATTGGGATATGAAATTCACAATTAGAATAAGCAGGATAAGAACGGAGGTAGACCATGATTTTAACCAGAAGCGAAATGCGCTGCTCAGCATGATGAACATGGAGAAAATCAGAATGACGGATGCACCGGCCGGAATTTTGAAAAGTGCATAGTCTTTGAACAGACCCATCAAAATAAACAGCCCAAAAACGATAATCTCAATAATGGCTGCATTCAGGTGATTCTGTCTGAAAACCGATTCCACCATTTCTTTGGTGTAGTGAGAGGTTCTGCGAACCAGTTTTACGCGGTGGGGATTCGTCAGATAAGTGTCGACTCGCCATGCTCTTTCATAATGCCTGCTCGGCCTGGAACGTCGCTTCCGTTTTTGTTCTTCTACTGCTTCAAGGATATGATCGGCTACAGGAGCATTCGGATCAGCATCCGATGATTCGAGACCGAACATGAGAATTATGTCTTTGTTCGTTCTGAAAAAATATGTGAGTGAAATCAATATCACCACCGACAGCCCGATTACGAAACCAAGTACCTGTGACAGGATTGTATACCAGCTTTGATACTCGTTATGAATCTGGAAGTAAACGAAATTCCAGATGTATGTTAGTACAAACAATAAAGGAACTATAAAATTATTGATGGTGTACTTCAGGAAAGGGCGCGATAATGTTGCAATAAATGGAAAACGGAAACCATTCATAATGTAGCTTGAAATGTTGTACACCATGATAAAACTACCGGTTGCAAATCCGATAATGAACAAGGAGAGAAACCCAACATTGCCCATGTACTCCGGATCTAAAAAAAGATACGGAATACCGAAGGTTTTGGAGATGCTGTTTGTTACCCAACCGAAAAGCACTAACCAATAGAGCAGGAGGAGATGGTTTTTCTTTAAGAGTACAACAACCAGTTGTACCGGAAAAGAATAAAACATCCGGTGAAATAATTTTCTCGCAGTCATACTGAATGGGTCAGGCGGTGGGTTTCATTCGTATACGCGTGAAAACCTTTGAAAGTTAATGGTATTATGGGTTTCTTATTTCATTTTCCCGGGAAAGTAAAAAAGCAGATTCTGCTGAAATACTGTCCTTAAATTCTTCTAAGCTATTGCAAATCAACTCATTTTAGAGTTTACATAGTTTACTATCTCATTTTCAGTCTTCTGAACTTCATCGCTGATCATTTTAGCCTCAGCCAGAACGCCGCTCAGCCATTGCTGATCTTTGAATCCGCTTCCGTTGATTCTTACGTTCATGTAAGCACCCAGAACTGCTGTACGTGCGCACATTGCACCTACACCGGCATCTGAAATGGAATTCGGATTACCTTGTTCAACCATAGCTTTGATAACTTCCATCGAAAGATATGCTGCCCGCATCACCTTTAACGGAACTTCAATTGCATTCTTTGTAGCAGATTGAATTGCTTCGCTTCGTTGTTTCTTTTCTTCATCGGTTCCTTTGGGTAATCCGAAAGCTGTCATGATCATGTTGAAGGCGCGTGTATCTTCATCAACCAATCGCATCAGATCATTTTTAATTTTCTGACCTTTTTCTGCCCAAACCGAAAACTCTTCCCAGCGCTCATCCCATCCTTTTTTGTGAGATGATAAATTTGCTACCATTGTTCCAAGTGAAATTCCAAGTGCACCAACATAAGCTGAAATTGAACCACCACCCGGAGCCGGTGATTCAGATGCTGTCTCATCGGCAAAATCTGTAAGTGTCATACTGATGAGTCTGCTTTCTGATCTATCCTGCAGCAGGTACTCGATCACTCTTTCTTCCGGTTTGAAAGGTGAAAGTTCATCGAGTCCCATTGATTTAATGGCAATGCGAACCAATTCTTTCTCCGAAACTCCGGATGAACGATTCTGTTTTTCCAGAAAATATTTTCCGGCATCTGTCAGTGCTTTCAACGGTACGAGTCCGACCAGCTCTGATCCCGTCACTCGCATTCCTCTTTTGTGCGCACTTTTCACACACTCATCGAATGCAATGTGAAGCGGAGTGATTGAGATATTGGTCAGGTTCATACTTACCTGAGCAATTCCATATTCTTCAATAAACCATCCGATTGCCTTCACTGATTTACAAGCACCGGGCTGAACAATTTCTTCGCCTTTTTCATTCTTTACCTTACGGCCGTTTTCGCGAACATCGAATGCAACTGAATTGGCACGACGAACGGAGGTTGTATTCAGATTCGCATTATAAGCAATAAGAAAATCACGTGCACCGATTACGCTGGCGCCGCTGCCGGCAGGGAACTCAGAAGGTCCAAAATCCGGTTTCCATTCTGCTTGTTTGATCTTGGTGAAAAACCCTTCGTATTCTCCCGCTCTGATCACTGAAAGATTTTTACGCTCAGGATTTGATTGCGCAGCTTCATAAAGGTATACAGGAATGGCTAATTCTTTTCCGACACGTTCAGCAAGTTTCTTTGCATACATTACCGTTTCTTCCATTGTTATGTTGGATATCGGAATAAGCGGACAAACATCGGTTGCACCCATCCGCGGGTGTTCGCCTTTATGTGTGCGCATATCGATTAACTCCGCTGCCTTACTGATAGCACGAAAGGCTGCTTCAATTACAGCATCAGGTTCACCAACAAAAGTTACAACGGTACGATTAGTAGCTTTACCCGGATCAACATTCAGTAATTTCACACCTTCGACACTTTCAATACGATCTGTAATCTGGCGGATGATGTTTAAATCTCTTCCCTCTGAAAAATTCGGTACACATTCAATAAGCTTTTTCATTCGTTGATATACGTTTGATTTTTTTAATTGACAATCTGAATTAAGAATTTCGTGAATGCACAAGCACTCCGTTGAGTATTACTTTTTCAATAAGATTACTTCCGAATGAATAAGGAAGAAATGCTGCTGATGGGATTTTTTCAGTGATAAAAATGTTGGCTGCTTTTCCTTCGCAAATGCTACCATGGCTGTGACTAAGTTCTATTGCTGCCGCACTATTGGTAGTAGCTGCAATAATGGCTTCTTCCGGTGTCATCTTATATAGAATGCAGGCGAGACTAACCATCTGATTCATATTCCCGCTCGGGCAACTTCCCGGATTAAAATCACTGGAAAGTGCAACAGGTAATCCTGCTTCAATCATTTTTCTTGCAGGTGGATTTTGTAGTCCGAGAAATAATTGTGCACCCGGTAAAAGTACAGGCACAGTATCTGAACCAGCAAGAAGTTGAATATCCTCTGCTGAAGCAAATTCCAAATGATCAACACTCACGGCATTGTATTTCACACCGGCTTTGATTCCGCCGCTGTGTGATAATTGTTCTGCGTGAACTTTTGGTCTAAGTCCTGCTTTGACTGCAGCCTCAAACAAACGGCAGGCATCATCGTAAGTGAAATAATTTTGTTCAACAAAAATATCGCAATACTCAGCAAGTTTTTGTCTGCCGATTTCCGGAATCAAATCAGTGATCAATACCTTCAGATAACCGGCTTTATCATTTTTGAATTCGGCCGGAAATGCATGGGCACCCAGGAAAGTAGCTTTAATTGTGAGTGGAGAATTTGCTTTCAATTTCTGAATCACCCGAAGCATTTTTAATTCACTCTCCACGCTTAATCCATATCCGCTTTTAATTTCAACCGCTCCGGTTCCCAGAGTAATGATTTCCTTCAAGCGATGCATGGCCTGTTCAAAGAGCGATTCTTCATTGGCCTGACGAAGCTTTGCTGCCGAATTTAGAATTCCACCGCCCCGTGAAAAAATTTCTTCATATGACAGTCCTTTGATACGGTCAACAAATTCACCATCGCGATTGCCATCGTACACAATATGCGTATGTGCATCAACCCATGCCGGAAAAGCAGAGCCTCCCCGGGCATCCAGCAAGATTACCCCCGGATGTTGCTGACGAATAGTATTGATCGATTGTTCAGAATCTTCGAAGAGCTGATTTATTAATCCGTCTTTGATAAAAATGGCAGTTCCGGTTTTAATTTGTAAAGCAGACATTTCTGCTCCATTGTAACGGAGTACCGGTTTTTCTTCCGTGTGAACAATCCGCGAAAGATTATGTATGATCAGGCTCATTAAAAGACGTAGATTCGCGTTCGAAAATACTAATAATCCTATCAACTCCTCAGCTACATACTTCGATGTTATCATCATCGGTGCCGGTCCGGCAGGTTGTACTGCCGCCCTTGGTCTGAAAGATGCCGGACTTCGTGTTTTGTTGGTAGATAAGTCTGATTTTCCGAGAGATAAGGTATGCGGAGATGCCATTGGCAGCAGAGCAATCCGGGTACTGAAATCCATTGACCGGAATCTGGCAGATGCTTTCGAACAATTTCCCCACAAAGTTTTATCATCAGGCTGGAAATTGGTTGCTCCAAACGGAAGACAGGTGAAATTGTCGTTTGTTAATCACGGTTATGTTTCAACCCGTTTAAAATTTGATGCTTTCCTTTTTGATTGCGTAAAGCAGTATTCTAATACGGAAATCAGAACAGGAGAGAAAGTCTCTGCGATAGAAAAAATGGAGCAGGGTTGGAGGATGTCTCTTGAAAGCGGAGAGAGTTATTCCGGCGCTGTGATACTGGGTTGCGATGGCGCGCAAGGAGTTACCAGAAAATTGACAAATCAAAGAATTGATCCGCAGAATTACAGTGGCGCTGTCAGAGCCTATTTTGAAAATATCGCAGGACTTGAAGAAGGCATCATTGAAATTTATCTGGATAAAAATTTTCTGCCCGGTTATTTCTGGATTTTTCCTTTGGGGAATAATCTGAGTAATGTTGGATTTGGAATGCTTTCATCGGAAATCAGCAAACAAAAAGTAGATTTAAAGAAAGCACTGAATAATATCATTTCTTCAAATCCTGAATTGAAAAAGCGTTTTCAAAATGCCTTGCAAACAGGCGATACCAAAGGGTTTGGTCTGCCTTTGGGAGGGAAAAGAGTGACCACCTCCGGAGAGCGATTTTTACTGTGCGGCGATTCCGCTGCACTCATTGATCCGCTCAACGGCGAAGGGATTGGTAATGCCATGTTAAGCGGTAAGCTGGCTGCAGATGTATTGATTGAAGCTTTTAAAAAGAGTGATTTTTCGCAGACATTTTTTCAAACATACGATTCAAAACTTGAAGAAAAACTCCGGCCGGAACTGAGATCAAAACTCCGAATGCAAAAGGCCTTCAACCGGACATGGCTGATTAATTTTATGGTATTGATAGGGAGCAAAAGCAGTTGGATCAGAGAAGCAGTTGGGAAGAAATTGTGATGTTTGTTGCCTGGTTGCTTGGTTGCCTGGTTGCTTGGTTGTTTGCCTGACTATTTGTCTGGTTGCTCTGTAACTTAATTTTCCAGATCTCATTTCATCTGCAAATATCTTTGACCAGGAAGCACCAATTACCAAGCAACCAAGCAACCAAGCAACCAGGCAACCAACCAGGCAACCAAAAGAAAATTAACATTTTTACGTTGATTACTAAGGCAGCTGAATCAGAATGACGCAGCGCTTTTCTCTACCTTCACCACATGGCAGGAAACAGCTTCGGAACTTGCTTTCGATTAACAACATTCGGTGAATCTCACGGACCGGCAATCGGCGGCATTATTGATGGGTGCCCGGCAGGATTGAAAATAGATGCTGACATCATACTTCACGACCTGAATCGGAGAAGACCGGGGCAGTCGATGATTACAACTCAGCGTAATGAACCGGATTCATTTGAAATTCTCTCGGGGATCTATGAAGGTGTTACCACCGGTGCGCCAATCGCTTTTCAAATCATGAATCAGGATCATCGTCCTGCTGATTATGATGAAATGAAAACAGCATACCGTCCGTCGCACGCCGACTTTACCTATGATCAGAAATTTGGTCATCGTGATCATCGTGGCAGCGGACGCGCGAGCGCACGGGAAACAGCGGCAAGGGTATTTGCAGGTGCGATTGCAAGACAGTTTCTGAATTACTTCGGCATTACGATCTCAGGTTTTGTTTCTGCAGTCGGACCGATTCGCATGAATGACGATTACTCCGCCGATCTCTCGCTGATTGAGTCGAACGTAGTTCGTTGTCCTGATCAGAAACTTGCCGAAGAAATGATCAGTTACATTGAAAAACTGAAAAGCGAAGGAGACACCACAGGGGGGGTCATAACCTGCATTGTATCCGGAATGGTGGTAGGCTTGGGTGAACCGGTATTTGATAAACTACATGCTGATCTTGGCAAAGCCATGCTGAGTATTAATGCCGTTCATGGTTTTGAATATGGCAGCGGTTTTCATGGCTCAGCAATGAAAGGCTCGGAACACAATGATCCTTTCCGTAAAGAGCATGGAAAAATTGTTACCGATACTAATAACTCCGGAGGTATTCAGGGTGGAATTTCCAATGGACTGGATATCGTTTTTCGAACTGCGTTTAAACCTGTGTCAACGTTGATGAAAGATCAGCAGACAGTGAACAAAGAGGGAGAGAAAGTTAGCCTGAAGGCTAAAGGCCGGCATGATGCCTGCGTAGTACCACGCGCTGTACCAATCGTTGAAGCGATGGCTGCACTGGTAATTGCTGATCACTTATTGAGAAACAGAAATAGTAAACTGGTATATAATTCCTGACATGAAAAAGATTCTAAAATGGTTCCTGATTATTCTCGGACTATTCATCATCATTCTCGTAGCCATTCCTTTTCTTTTCAAGGACAAGATTGTCGCTAAGATTAAAGAAGAAACCAATAAAAGCATTAATGCTAAAGTTGACTTCGGAGACTTCGATTTGTCATTGCTCAGAAGTTTTCCGGATTTGTCGATGCGAATCAATAATCTCAGCGTCATCAATCTGGCTCCATTTGAAGGCGACACACTGGTATATGCCAGGCAAATCGATCTTGACATTAATTTAATGAGTGTGATCAGCGGGGATCAAATCAAGATCAATTCAATTGCCCTCGATAAACCGGTAATGTATTTCCTGGTTAACAAAGATGGTAAGCCTAATTGGGATATTGCCAAACCATCTTCCGAACCGCAAAAGGCATCTGAGCCATCCAAGTTCAAAGCTTCTCTGAAAGAGTATACGGTGACAGATGGTTTTATCGTTTATCAGGATCTGACTATGCCATTTTACCTGAAACTTGCCGGTGTAAATCACAGCGGTTCCGGAGATTTTACTCAGGATCTTTTTGTACTTTCTACAAAGACAAATGCTCAGACCGTTGATTTGTCATACGGTGGCATCAAATACATTTCAAATGCTCATGCTCTTGCCGATGCTGACATTGATATGGATATGAAGAATTTCAAATTCACTTTCAAGAAAAATAAAATTCAACTGAATGAATTGAACATCGGCTTTGGAGGTTATGTGATGATGCCGGATTCAAACATAGATATGGATCTGAAATTTTCTGCCGCTCAAACAGAATTCAAGAATTTCGTTTCAATTGTTCCTGCCGTTTATTCTCCGCAATTCAAAGAATTGAAAGCAAGTGGTACAATGGCATTGGAAGGCTTCATAAAAGGAAGATATAATGCTGTTATGATGCCGGGATTTGGATTGAGTTTGAAAATCGGAAATGGTATGTTCAGATATCCGACTTTGCCATCTTCGGTTGACAATGTAAACGTTGATCTTGCCATAAATAATCCCGATGGAATTCCTGACCATACGTTGATTAACCTTTCCAAATTCCATGTGGAAATGAATCATGATCCGTTTGATGCGCGATTGGTTTTAAAAACACCTGTATCTGATCCTGATCTGGATATGTTCCTGAAAGGAAGAGTAGATTTATCTGGAATCGGAAAATTTGTTCCGCTTGAGAAAGGAACTGATTTGTCAGGTGTCATTACTGCAGATCTTACTGCCAAAGGCCGTATGTCTGCCATTCAGCAAAAGAAATTTGAGCAGTTCTCAGCTGCCGGAAATTTCGGAATTACAGGAATGAAATATTCTTCCGCTTCAATGAAAGAGCCGGTCATGATCAATACTCTGAAACTTGGATTTACGCCTGCTAAAGTTTCGCTTGATGCATTCAATGCTAAAATCGGTGCGAGTGATTTTAATGCGACCGGTTCTCTCGAGAATTTCATTGCATATGCATTAAAGAATGAAACCATCTCAGGAACTCTGAACTTTAATTCTTCAGTTACAGACCTGAATCAATTTATGAGCAGTGAAAACACGGCTTCAGGTCAAACAGACACGGCTTCAATGTCGGTTCTCGATGTTCCTTCAAATGTCAATTTTGTACTCAATGCTGCAATTGGTAAACTGGTTTATCAGGATCTGACTATAGGCAATGTGCAAGGAAAGCTTGAAATCAGAAATAAAACTATTTCCATGAAAGATGTATTCATGCAACTCATGGGTGGCAGCATGACCATGAATGGATCTTACTCTTCTGTGAACCCGAAAAAGCCCGGTTTTACTTTCGGTCTTGATATAAAGAATTTTGATATCTCCCAAACAGTAAAGAGTTTCCCTACAGTTGCGAAGATGGCTCCGATTGCGAAGAATTGTACCGGCACCTATTCAACAAATATGTCTGTACTCGGTGATCTCGACACGAAGATGATGCCGGTGATGAATTCACTTACCGGTTCAGGAAAACTGACAACAGGAAAAGTTGTCGTCGATAATTTCCCGGCTTTTGCTAAAATAGCTGATGTTCTGAAAATGGATTCATGGAAGAGATTTGAATTACCGACCGTGAGTCCGTCGTTTAAGTTTGCAAATGGTCGTGTATACGTAGATCCGTTCGACATGACAGTGAACGGCATTAAGAGCACTGTTGCCGGCTCCAATGGCTTTGATCAAACGATTGATTACACGATGGCCTCACAGATTCCACGAAGTGCCTTGGGAGCAGGAGCGAACAGTTTTGTCAACGGCCTGTTGTCGTCAGCGAATTCTAAGGGTGCCAACATCAGTGTCGGCGATGTTATTCCTGTCAATATTCATATCACAGGAACCGTTACATCACCTAAAGTTGGAACCGATCTCAATAAAGCCGGAGCAAAGGCTATGGATGACCTAAAAGCAAAAGCTCAGGAAGAATTCGATAAGAAAAAGGCAGAAGCAGAAGCGAAAGCAAAGGCTGAAGCCGATCGTATTAAAAAAGAAGCTGAAGACAAGGCGAAGGCTGAAGCGGATCGCTTAAAGAAAGAAGCTGAAGCAAAAGCCAAAGCTGAAGCAGATCGTTTGAAAAAGGAAGCCGAACAAAAGGCGAAAGATCAAATTAAAAATATCTTTAAGAAATAATGAATGTTTTGAAAGCTGGTGGAAAAGCAGGGTTGGCATTTGTAGTATTGGTTTTTATGCTGAGTTATTCTTCTTCCGCGCAGACCGGAAAGTGTAATCCTACTCAGAATAAAAAGGCAAAAAAGTACTTTGATGAAGCCGTTGATGCTTTTTCAACCCGTAAATTGGATGAGGCCAACAAATCTATTGCAAAGGCTATTGAAGAAGATCCTGAATTTGCCGATGCATATGCTCTTCAGGGCTATATCGCCGAGAAGAAGAGAGACGGAAAAACACTCTCTGAAAGTTTTCTGAAGGCTATTGAACTTTGCCCGGAAGGAGATCCTGCCGTTTATTACAAACTCGGGAATTTTTATTTCGTGACTGAAAAATGGAAGGATGCCGAAAAATATCTTGGCCAATTTCTTGAATTCGACAAGATCAATGAAAAAGATGCTGCCGATGCAGAATCAAAGATCACAAAGGCGAAAATTCTTGCTCATCCTGTTCCTTTTAATCCGGTTATCGTTCGCGATATTTCTTCGCCCGATCCGGAGTATCTCCCTTACATTTCCCCCGATAAGGAACTTGCTTTTTTTACCCGTAGGTTTGATCTGAAAGACAGAAACATGCTTACACCGATGAGCGTGGAGAAATTTATGATAGCCCGACTGCAACCTAATGGTATCTACGACAGGGGTAAACCTATGGATGCTCCGTTTAATAGCTCAAATACAAATAACGAAGGCGGACCAACGATTACCATCGACAACAAGCATCTTTTCTTTACTGTCAATACCAAAGGTAATTTTGATATCTGTACTTCTGATTTTACAGATGGTCAATGGGGACCAATCACTAATCTCGGTCCCAATGTGAATGATCCGAATGGTTGGGATTCGCAGCCATCGATTTCTTCGGATGGAAAAACGTTGTACTTTGTTTCAGCACGCGATAAAGACAATCCTGAAAATACGGACATCTTCAAGACAACAAAAAATGCCGACGGATCCTGGACAAAGGCTGTCAGACTGGGCCCGCCAATTAATACAAATGGAAAAGAAAAAACGCCTTTCATTCATAGCGATAGTCATACGTTATATTTTTCAAGCGACAGTTTACCCGGCTTAGGGGGCTTTGATATTTTTATGTCGAAGATGGATGAAAATGGAAAGTGGGGAAAACCGGTTAATCTTGGATCTCCGATCAATACCGATGCCGATGAAGTTGGTTTCTTCGTAAGTACAGATGGTAAGACAGGCTATTACGCTTCTAATCGTTTGACAACAGGCGCAGGTGGTTACGATATCTATTCATTCGACTTGTACGAACAGGCTCGTCCTGAGAAGGTATATTTTCAGAAAGGTGATTTGAACGGAAAGAAGGATGAAAAACCTGTTGCAGCTACCTTTGAAATTAAAGATGCCGTGACCAATAAACTCCGTCATATCGATGTCGATTCAGTTTCCGGTGAATACGCCTTTGTTGTCAATTTTGATCACGATCTACTGGTGTCAATTAAGAAGGAAGGTTATGCTTATGAATCAAAGTATGTAAGTAAATCTGATACGAATAACTACAGTGTTCAGAAGGATGACATCGACTTGAAAAAGCTGGAGGTAGGCGGACAATACACCATTCATGATATACTGTTTGCAACAAACAGCTATGAATTGAATGACACCATCAAAACAGTATTGAATGACTTTGCCGATTACATGAAAATAAATCCGCGCCTGCATGTAGCATTACATGGTCATACCGATAATGTTGGGACGCCGGCAGATAATATGAAGCTTTCTGAGAACAGAGCTAAAGCGGTTTACGATTACCTTTCTTCACTAGGGATTGATAAATCCAGACTCTCTTACAAAGGGTTCGGTGAAACCAAGCCAATTGCTTCTAATAGCAATGAGGAAGGACGGGCGAGAAACAGGAGAACGGTGTTTGTGGTTAATTCCTTTTAGCGTGAAATAAGTAATTAGTAATTAGTAAGTGGTAATTAGAGATGATGCCGGAAATTGAGAAGGGCTGAACAATTTTACTAATTTTGGAACAGTTCTTGCCTGATGCGGGCCAAATTTAAAAAATCATGAAAAATTTCCTGTTTACCCTGTTGGTATTGTTGGCTGTAAATGTAATGGCTGATGATACCAGAATTCCTGTTTCATCTGATGTAAAGTCGGTGAAGTTTTTTCTTAACGGAGCACAAGTTGAAAGGACGGTAAGGACAAGCGTCGATGCCGGACAAAGTATCATCGCCTTTGAGGGACTTTCATCTCAAATTGATCAGTCATCAATTCTGGTCAACGGAACCGGTGATGCAATGATTATGGGTGTCAACTTTTCTCTGGATTATCTCAAAGACAAAAAGAAAAGCCCTGAATTGAAATTACTCGAAGACTCTCTTAAATCGCTACAAAAGCTTTTAGAAATTCAAAATATGAATGAGAGTGTTTTTAATGATGAGTTGGGCTTAATCAATGCAAATAAAAACACAAGCGGCAGCAACGTAGGAGTGAATGCCGAGAACCTGAAAAAAGTTGCAGACTTCTACAGACAACGTTCCATTGAAATCAAAACAAAATTGATCGATATCCATGATCAGCAAAAGAAGTTGAACGAAAGGATTGCTAAAATCAATGATCAGCTAAATGAATGGAATGGAAAGCTGAACACGCCGTATGGAACTATTCTGGTGACTGTAAATGCCGGTCAGCACACCAACATCAACATGACGGTCAGCTATTATGTAAATGCTGCTTCATGGTATCCGCTTTATGAATTGCATGGTGTTGACGTCAAAAACCCGATTGAACTTACTTACAAGGCTGCTGTGAAGCAATGGTCAGGCGAAAACTGGGACAAGGTGAAAGTGATTCTCTCTACCGGAAATCCTTCAGTGAATAATACCAAGCCGGCATTAGCAGAATGGTATCTCGACTTTTTTGAAAGGTACAGACGAGACATGATGCAAAAAGAATCGATGGCTCCGGCACCTGCAATGATTAATAATACTCTATCAATGGGTGATGTATCCCTGGACAGCCAGCAAATGGGTACATATACGTGGACAGTTTCAGAAAATGCAGTGACAACGGAATTTGAAGTGAAGGAAGATTATACGATTCCATCTGATCAAAAAGATGTAATCATGACGATAGATAAGAAGAAGCTGCCTGCAGAATTTTCTTACTATACGGTTCCGAAACTTGACAAAGATGCTTTCCTGATGGCTTCCATCACCGGTTGGGAACAATTGAATTTGCTTCCGGGAAAAGCGAATATCTATTTTGAAAACAGTTATGTTGGTGAAGCATACATCAATCCGGCTGCTACAACAGATACTCTTCGATTATCTATGGGCCGCGATAAACGCATTGTCATTCGCCGCGACAAACTCAAAGACTTGAGCTCTGTGAAAGTACTCGGCAGTAATACTGTTAAACAATATGTTTTTGAAATCACAATTCGAAATACAAGAAGCGAAAACATTTCTCTGGTAATTGAAGATCAGGTTCCGCTAACAAGAAATGCTGATATTAAGATTTCAGTTGATGAACTTTCGAAGGCAGATTATAAAGAAGAAAAGGGTTTAGTGACCTGGAGACTTGATCTGAAGCCCGGTGAAACACGAAAATTGCGACTGGGTTATACGGTCAAGTATCCTAAAGACAAAGTTGTCTCCGGACTTGAATAATCTCACAGAAGAAGCACCTCAAAAGGGTGCTTCTTTTTTTTTCAAATCATAAGCGCCTTTAATGCAAAAAAAGGCAGATTTTAACTACATTATTAATCTTGTCAATGCCTGAATTTTACTTGCCTGCAGGCCTTTAATTCCCTTTTTTTGCAGTGTAAAAGAAAGCACTTTTGAAGAGGACGCCAGGCATATTAGTTTTCATCTTTTTCCTTCTCTCCCGGCATGTCGTTTTTGCTCAATGTGCTTCGGCAATTAATGCATTTCCCTATTCAGAGGGTTTTGAAGCGGGCACAGGAAACTGGACTACCGGTGGCACAAATAACGACTGGGCATGGGGAAGCCCGTCCAAACCACTTATCAATGGAGCGGGGGCAGGAAGTAAATGCTGGATTGTAGGCGGACTCACAGGTTCATTTTACAATTTTGGCGAGAAGTCGTGGTGCATGAGTCCGTGTTTCGATTTTACAAACCTTGACAAACCATTTGTCTCATTTCTGGTTTACTGGGAAACTGAATTTAATTACGACGGCGCTTCACTGCAGTATTCTACGGACGGAGGTTCAACCTGGAAGACTGTGGGAAACATAAATGATCCGGTTCAATGCAATAATCAAAATTGGTATAACATAGCCGGCATTACTAACTTGAGCGGTCTCACTACCAACCGTGCGGGTTGGTCGGGCACTACACAGGCAACATCAGGTTCTTGTCAGGGTGGCCATGGCATCGGACAGTGGGTGAGAGCGACGCATTGTGTAGCACAACTTGCCCATCAGCCTCAGGTAAACTTTCGTTTTATTTTTGGCAGCGGAACTACCTGCAATGATTATGACGGATTTGCTTTCGATGATTTTACTATTTCTACACCGCCTGATTTACCGGCAGATTTTTCAGTGACTTGCACAAGTAATAATAGTTTCAACTTTGCATCATTATCCTCTCAATGCAACGATTATCAGCATTGGGATTTCGGTGACCTGACAACACTTAGTGATACTTCAGTTCAAGCGACTACATCTTATGTTTATTCTCAAAGCGGCAATTATACCGTAACAATGACTACCGGTGGCTCTTGTTCCGGCGATACCAGTGTGACAAAAACAATTTCCGTTTATTCTGTTAATGTTTCATCAACTGATATTACATGCAAAGACGGAAACGACGGAACGGCGACAATCACACTTTCCAATGCGCCTGCGGGGACAACTGTAAGCTGGAGCACAACACCTTCACAAAATTCTCTGACTGCTGTGAATCTTACACCGGGAAATTATACAGCAACCATCAGTGATCCTAGCGGATGTAATTCGCAGAAAAGTGTTATGCTGAGTTATGGCCCTGATGCCTTTCCTTCTCTTGACCTTGGAAACGATACTGTAATTTGCCCGGGTGGGATCGTCCAGCTGAATGCACGGGGGTTCACAAATTATTTATGGCAGGATGGAAGTACCGATTCTTCTTTTATTGTGACTGAAACCGGTAAAATTGTACTGATGGTTCGCAATTCAGCGGGATGCGATACAGCGGATTCCCTTTTAGTTACCGAAGATTGTTTGCACGATATTCTTTTTCCCAATGCATTTACTCCGAATGATGATGGTATCAATGAAATATTCAAAGGTGTCGGTACAATTCCTGCAAAATATGATTTGAAAATCTATAACCGCTGGGGTGAATTGATTTTTGAAACTGAGAACTTTGACCTTGGTTGGAATGGCATTTACAAAAATCACCATGCCGAACCGGGATTATATATTTATCTTGCACAATTCTCTTTCGGCAATGAAGACTTGATTGAAAAGGCCGGAAGTGTTTATCTGTTCAGATAACATATGCGACAACTTCTTTTAGCTTTTCTTTTTTTTCTGCACGCGAATTCTGTGCATGCTTCGGAAAATGATACTATCAGCTTTTTTGAAAATGCAAAGACACCATTAAAGAAGCGAACGCACCTTTTGAATTATACAGTAGCAGGCTTGTATCCTGTTTCAATGTCCTGGTTGTATACACAATGGTATAAAGATTATCCTCAGTCATCATTTCATTTCTTCAATGACAATGGTGAGTGGATGCAAATGGATAAATTCGGTCACTTCTGGGATGCATATAGTATTGCCAAACCATTAGCTGCATGCTACCGGTGGGCCGGATATGATAACAGGAAATCAGTTTTGTATTCATGCGGAATTGCCTTCGCATATCAGACGACAATAGAAATTTTCGACGGATTTTCTTCCGAATGGGGATTCAGTACAGGCGATGTTTTATGTAATACAGGGGGTGTTGCACTCTTTGGAATTCAGCAATTGGTTTGGCAAGAGCAAAGGATCAAATTGAAGTATTCCTTTGCTCAATCACGCTATTCTAAATACCGACCCGGGGAATTGGGCAGCAGCCTTCCGGAGAATATTCTGAAAGACTATAACGGACTTACATATTGGCTCACTGTGAATCCGTGGCTGTTTATAAAGGATAGAAGAAACACACCGGACTGGCTTTGCGTTTCATTTGGATTCGGTGCCGATGGAATGACCGGTGGGTCTGAAAATCCGACAGAAGTTGACGGCAAGCCAATTCCGTCATTTAGACGAACACGTCAGTATTATTTTTCTTTAGACGTTGATTTGACAAGAATAAAAACAAAGTCGAAATTTTTAAAAGGTGCTTTCAGAATAATAAATATCGTGAAGTTACCATGCCCGGCGCTTGAAGTATTGGATAACGGGACAATGAAATTTCATACAGTACTTTTTAGTAATTAGTAATTAGTAAGTAGTAATTAGCATTGTGAAAACCCATGATCTAATTACTACTTACTAATTACTACTTACCCTTCAATAGGCTGTCATTGTCGGATCAATCTCCCTGACATAAGCAAGAATGCCGCCCTTGAGGTTGTAGACATTCTCATAGCCTTGTTTCATCAGTTCGTTGACGATAACACTGCTTCGGCCACCTGACTTGCAGTGGATGATTACCGGTTTGTCTTTTGATACTCTTTCAGTTTCAGTCATGAATATACCCATCGGAATCAGCTCACCGCTGAGATTGCAGATTTCGAATTCAAAAGGTTCCCTGACATCGATTAACTGGAAGTCTTCCTTTCGATCCATCTTTTCTTTTAACTCATGTACTGTAATTTCTTTCATAGTGTGTAGGTTTATGTGTGTACTATTGTGTGGTTCTACAAATTTAGTAGAATTTAATACTCATTTGCCGTCCAAAAGTTGTTATTTTTGAGTTCACTTCATAATCAATACAGGATAACAAACACATTTCATGAACCCGGACAAGCGCGATATAAAGGTTTCATTATTCCGCCCGGAATGGAGATTGTACTTTGACAGTATTAACCGGGAATGGTTGGGTGAATATTATCAAATCACTTCGGCTGATGAAGAGATTCTTGCTGATCCGGAAAAAATCGTAGCTAACGGAGGCATGGTGTTCTTTGTAACGGATCATGATACCGTGATTGGAACTTGTGCCCTTGAAAAAGTTAACGAGAAGGAATTTCTTCTCATCAAAATGGGAGTACTGAAATCCCGGAGAAGTACAGGAGCCGGGAGATTAATGATGAAAGCTTGTGTCGATTTTGCCAAAGGGAGAGGAGCCGAAGTAATTATTCTCGAAACAGCCGAAGAGCTGATTCCGGCCATCCGTTTGTATGAATCATTCGGGTTCAGACGGACATCGGAAATTTATGTTCATCCTGAATTCGGAAGAAAAATTTTTGAAATGCGTTTGCAGCTTAACGCTCGTTGATCAATTTTTCCAGTGCGTACATTTCATCGCGCAGACGAGCAGCTTCAATGAAGTCAAGATCTTTTGCTGCTTTTTCCATTGCCTTTTTAGTCTGTGAAATCTGCTTTTTGATCTCATCCGGATTCATATACTTCATTACCGGATCTGCTGCAATGTTGATTGAATCAGATTCAATGTAAGCCTTGCTTTCGGCGACTTTACCATCGGCTACCTTCGTCTGACCAAGGATGCTTTCCTTCGAACGTACTATCTGGCGTGGTGTTATTCCATGCTCTTCATTGTATTTCATCTGTATTTCCCGGCGACGATTGGTTTCATCAATGGTCTTTTGCATGCTGTCCGTAATTTTATCTGCATAGAAAATAACTTTGCCGTTTACGTTTCGGGCAGCACGACCGGCAGTCTGCGTTAGCGATCGGTTACTTCTTGAGAAATCCTTCTTTGTCGGCATCAAGAACGCAACAAGTGATACTTCTGGCAGGTCAAGACCTTCGCGAAGAAGGTTGATGCCGATCAGGACATCGAAATTTCCCAGGCGCAAATCACGCAGCAATTCTACCCGCTCAAGAGTATCTACTTCTGAATGGATGTAGCGGCAATTGATATTCAGTTTAAGCATGTACTTGGACAATTCCTCTGCCATGCGTTTAGTGAGTGTTGTGACCAGAACGCGATGACCGGATTGTGTGGTTTTATGAATTTCATCGAGCAAATCATCAACCTGATTGATGCTCGGACGAATCTCTATCACCGGATCCAATAAGCCGGTAGGGCGGATGACCTGTTCAACCAGCACACCTTCACTTTGCTGCAATTCGTATTCGGCCGGTGTGGCACTTACGTAAATAACCTGATTGACGAGGGATTCGAATTCTTCAAACTTCAACGGGCGGTTATCCAGTGCCGACGGTAAACGGAATCCGTATTCAACCAGATTTTGTTTTCTTGATCTGTCTCCACCATACATGGCGCGGATTTGTGGTACGGTGACATGACTTTCATCTATGACTAAGAGATAATTATCGGGGAAGTAATCAAGCAAACAGAATGGCCTGTGTCCCGGCAATCTTCCGTCGAAGTAGCGTGAATAATTTTCAATGCCGGAGCAATAGCCAAGCTCACGAATCATTTCCAGATCATAGGTTACCCGATCCTCGAGACGTTTGGCTTCAAGATTCTGACCGAGCGATTTCATGTAATCCACCTGCTTGACCATATCTTCCTGAATCTGCCAGATAGCCTGTAGTTGCCTTTCCTGACTGGTCACAAAGATATTGGCAGGGTAGATAGTCACTGCATCGTTTCTTTCAATGCTCTTGCCTGAATTCGGTTCAATCGTTATGATCTCTTCAATTTCGTCTCCGAAGAAGTTTACACGATAGGCAATATCACCGTAAGCGATAAAGACATCAACGGTGTCACCTTTTACCCTGAATTTCCCTCTTGAAAAATCTGTCTCGGTTCGGGAATATAGTGAAGTCACCAGCTTATGAAGGAAACCATTGCGACTCAATTTATCGCCTTCCTGAATTCGGAGAGTGTTGTCCTTAAAGTCAGCGGGATTACCAATACCGTAAATGCAGGAAACAGAAGAGACCACCAGCACATCTTGTCGACCTGAAAGCAGCGATGTGGTTGTACTCAGTCGCAGTTTTTCAATTTCATCATTAATGGCAAGGTCTTTTTCGATATAAGTATTCGTTGAAGGAATGAAAGCTTCAGGCTGATAATAATCGTAGTAGGAAACAAAATACTCTACGGCATTTTCCGGAAAAAACTGTTTGAATTCTCCGTAAAGCTGTGCTGCCAATGTCTTGTTATGACTCAGAACGATTGTTGGCCGCTGTACATTCTGAATCACATTGGCAACAGTGAATGTTTTTCCGGAACCGGTAACGCCTAATAAAGTTTGCGCTCTGTCACCACGTTCAATTCCTTCAACAAGTTGTCTGATGGCTTGTGGCTGATCGCCGGTGGGAGAAAATTCCGAAGTCAGTTTAAATTGCATGCTCAAAAGTACTGAATCAAAGTTCAAAAATTGATTGTGTTGGAAAAAACAAGAGCTAATCTTCCGGACGGAAAATTAGCTCTTATTCACTAGCGTATTGAATTTCTTAGTGAGCGAAAATCGGCTCATTCCAGATTTCCCAAGATTTCTCTGCCTGCAAACGAAGCATGCGGAAACCGTTGTGGATAAAGGCACCGGCGTCTTTTGCTTTTTCAAGGAACTTGGTTTGAGCCGGATTGTAGATCAGGTCAAAGCATAGGTTCTTGTGAGTGAGGAATTCGTAAGGGATGTTCGGACACTCATTCACATTCGGATACATCCCGAGTGGTGTGGTGTTTACGATGATCTGAAATGCTTTCATCGTGTTCTGATTCAAATCAGCATACGTGTAATGGAAGCGGGAATCTTCTCTGGTCACGAAGAAATGCTCGATGTTCAATTTACGGAAAACGTAGCTCACTGCTTTTGCAGATCCGCCTGTTCCGAGAATCAGTGCACGACGGTGATGGGGGCGAAGAATCGGACGAATCGCCAGTTCAAATCCCCATGCATCGGTATTAAAACCATGCAGTTCGAAACGTGTCTGATCATGACGGATGATACGGATGGTATTCACCGCACCGATCTTTTGTGAAATCTCATCCAGATTGTCAAGCATCGGAATGATTTCCTGTTTAAAAGGAATTGTCACATTCAGCCCCACAAGATCCGGATTGTCTCTTACGATTTTTTTCAGATCGTAAATGTTTTCCGTTTCGAAGTTTTCATATGAGCAATCTGTACGTCCTTCCCGCTGAAACTTCTCCGTAAAGAATTTCCTTGAATACGAGTGCTCTAAAGGATAACCAAACAAACCAAATCTTTTCATTTTTCCTTAGGTTTTAGTATTAATTGTTGCGCAGTTAATTTTTACTCAATTTCGTTCTTATCAGTCCAATGATCACCGGCAGTAAGGATACTCCGATAATACCCAGTGTAATCAGCGAAAAATGATCCTTCACCCATTGGTTATTACAAAGCAGGTACCCGGCGATTGTAAAGCTGCAGATCCAAAGCAGATTACCAAGTATACTGAAAGTGACAAAGCGTTTGTAGGTCATACTACCCAGCCCTGCCACGAAAGGAGCAAAGGTTCGGATAATTGGTACAAAGCGGGCGATGATCACTGTTTTACCTCCGTGTTTTTCATAAAATACATGAGTCTTTTCCAGATACTCCCTGTTAATCAACTTCCTTCGGGATTCCAGTAATTTACGGCCAACAAACTTCCCGATAGCAAAGTTTAAATTGTCACCGGAAAATGCCGCGATAAAGAGTATTCCTATCAGTAATACAGGATTCAACAGACCGATACCGGCCAGGGCTCCTGCCGCAAATAAAAGTGAATCACCCGGTAAAAAAGGGGTGACCACTAAGCCAGTCTCGCAAAACACAATCAATGCAAGAATGACATACGTGACTTTGTGATACTCAGTGACAATCTCCGACAGATGCTTGTCAATATGTAAAACAAAATCTAAGAACTGATGAAAAAACTCCATATCAAACCCGAAAAAGTTAAGACCCTTCGACTAATTATTTCGCAGATTTTTTCTAACCCGTTGCAAAGATACATTTTTTTTAAACGGATGCCACAGGTTAGAAAAATTTCATCCGTAGAATTACGGGCGACCAAATTGGTTTTCACCTTTTTTTCAGAGATATCGTCATTTCAGTTAACTTGCCCTTCCATTCTAATCTGAAAATGAAGTTACAAAAAGGCGATCGGGTTCGCTTCCTCAATGAGGCCATTGAAGGAACGGTAGCTGCAGTGCATAGCCAGGGTCGTGTTGAGGTAATCGACATCGATGGCTTCACACATATGACCGACGAAAGTCTGCTGGTAAAGATCGAATTTACCCTGCAGGAAGATGACCTAGATGAAAAGGAAGAAGCTCCGGTCAGTAAGAAATCTTCAGCCGGACCTGTTGTCAAAAGTTCCATTCCGATCATTGCTTCGATTGATGATGACCAGACAATTTATGCAGCTATTCGCCTGTTGAATGAGAAGAGCCCGCTCACGACCGATATCGAACTTTACCTGGTCAACAATACGGATTTTACACTGGCATTTTCCTGTACAAAAAGATGGGGTGAATTGCGTGTTGGTTTAACCACCGCCGTCCTGAATTCACATAAAGAAATGTTGCTTGGTGTCTTTTCACAGGATGAAATTCATCGCTTCGAAGGGTTCGAGTTTCAGTTTATATTCTTCCGTTCAGGAGAGTTCAGACCAAGAAATCCGGATACGAAAATTTTGCGATTCTCATCTTCGGATTTTGTCAATACCGATTATCGCCAGAAATTATTTGACCGCGACGATACAATTCTCCTCATGCCACTCTATGAACTGAAATCAAATCCTGAAATTGATCTCAGCAAGCTGATCGAAAGGTTCAGGGATGATCAGGCGGAAGCTAAAAAGCGTTCGGACATACAAAAGAATAAAGGCGAAAAGTTTGTTGTTCTTACGCGGCATAAAATCGTTGATTTGCACATTGAAGAATTGGTGAAAGACCATTCCGGAATGAACAATGCACAAATCATTTCCTATCAGATTAATTACTTCATGAAAGAAATGGATCAGGCCGTGCTTGATCATTTGCATAAAATCACGTTTATCCACGGAGTAGGGAATGGCGTGCTCAGAAGCTCGATCCGCGAAGAGTTAAAGCGGTTCCCGCATATCCGATATTATGATGCACCGGCCGACAAATACGGAAATGGTGCTACGGAAGTAGAATTTGTCTGATCTATGAACAGCCATCATCAGCGTATATTTTCAATGAAGATCCGTATCATGCGACGGATCCTCATCGCCGGACTTGTACTCACGTCTCTAAAATTTTTTGCATGGTATCTCTCTCACTCCAATGCCGTTCTTACCGATGCCATGGAGTCGATCATCAATATTGTCGCCGCTGCTTTCGGTCTGTTCACGCTGATTTATTCCGCCCGGCCTAAAGACGAAAACCATCCTTACGGCCATGGTAAAATGGAATTCTTTGCCGTAGGCTTTGAAGGTGCTCTTATCTTCCTGACAGGAATTGGAATGATCTGGAAAGCCATCGTTTCATTTATTCATCCGTCAGAAATCCATTCAGTTGATATTGCCATTTACATTACCATCTTCACTGCAGTTGCCAACTACTTCATGGGGCGCTATCTGGTGAAAACCGGTACACGTCTTCATTCTACTGCACTTAGTGCTGATGGACAGCATTTGATTTCAGATACGGTTTCTTCAGGAATTCTTCTCGGCGGACTGGCAGCTATTCTGATCACGGGCAAAATGTGGATTGATACGGTACTGACAATTGGCCTGGGCATCTACATTCTCTTCGTTGGTTTTCGTCTGCTCCGCGATTCTCTCGCCGGGTTAATGGACGAAACTGATTACGAAAAGGTAGAAGATATTATGACAGCAATCAATGCTGAACGACGGGATAACTGGGTTGACATTCACAATTTGCGCGTCGTTAAGTATGGCCCTTATCTGCACATTGATGCTCATCTTTCATTACCATGGTACCATGACCTGCGCACTACTCACGAAGAAGTAAAGACGATGGAGAAAAGCATCAACCGCCACTTCGAAAATCGTGTAGAGTTTTTTATACATACTGATCCCTGTCTTCCTGAAACGCAATGCGCGCTTTGCCTTTTGGCAAATTGTCCTCACCGAAAATCTCCATTAAAAGAAAAACAAATCTGGACGATGGATCTACTGATGACCAATAAACCTCACGGGATCTAATTAGCTAATTGAGACTTTTCTCCCACAACTCAATTTTATTCCCCTCCGGATCCATAATCCATGCGAAGCGGCCGTATTCGAATTCTTCGGTTTTACCAATGATGCTGACTTCTGATTTTTTGAGTTCCCGCAGAAGTATGTCGAGATCGCGAACAGTAAAGTTCACCATGTAGTTTTTGGAAGAGGGATCAAAATAAGCTGATGAATCAGGAAAGAGTGAGAAGTAATTTTCATTAATCGTTTCAGGTTTGTAAAGATCGCAACTTTTAAAAGTGTGATAGGTGCCGTTTGAAAAGAGGCCGAGTTGGGAGGTGTACCAGTTTGAGATGTTTTGTACGTCAGGGCACTTGATGAAAACTCCGCCTATGCCGGTGACATGACCAAACAATTCCATCGGTTTATTTCTGTCTCCGAAACCGTCGTCTACAGGCTCCCACAATTCGATTTTATTTCCGGCAGGATCCATGACCCAGCCGAATCGTCCATACTCATATGATTCTACTTTGTCGGCTACGTAGAAACCATTCTTCTTGACATGAAGTCGTATTTCATCCAGATTGGTTACTCTGAAATTGACCATCAAATCATTCGTTCCCGGAAAAAAGTAGTTCGTGCCTTCGTCGAAAAAGGAAAAGACAGTATGCGATATGTGATCCGTGTTAGCACACTCACGGAATTTGAAACTGCAATAGAGGGAAGTTCCGAACCCGATTCCCAGATGATCTTCATACCACCTGGCGAGGTAACGAGGATCATTGGCTTTTATAAATACGCCTCCAAAACCCGTTACTAAGCCCATGGTGTTTTTTCTTTAGTAGCCAAGAATCTTTAACATGCTCTTCGCACTTTGTTCTTTTGCAAAGAGGCGAGTGGTGACTTCTCCGTCTTCATCACGGTCCACAATCACCACCTTTGGCGCAGGAATCAGACAGTGCTGAATTCCGCCATAGCCGCCAATGCTTTCCTGATAGGCACCCGTATGGAAGAAACCGATGAATAGCGGATCAGCTTCATGCTCTTCTTCCGACATCTTAGGCAGGTAAACCTGATTCACATGTGACTCGGTGTTGTAATAATCGTCGCTGTCGCAGGTGAGTCCTCCAATATTTACACGACTGAAATCCTTATTCCACTTATTGATGGCAAGAAGAATGAACTTCTGTTTAATACCCCAGGTGTCAGGTAAAGCTGTGATGAAAGAACTGTCAATCATGTACCATAACTCATTGTCGTTTTGTTGTTTCTGATCCACAATCGACAATAGAGTTGCACCGCTTTCAGCTACGGTAAAGCTGCCGAATTCGGTGAAGATATTCGGTTCATCGACACCCTGAGCACGGCAGGTTGTCTGGATTTGCTTGATGATTTGCTCAGCCATATACTCGTAATCATACTCAAATCCGAGCGACTTACGAATTGGCCAGCCACCGCCAATGTCGAGTGAATCGAGTGTAGGACAAACTTTCTTCAGTTCACAGTACACATTGACGCATTTGTGCAATTCGCTCCAGTAGTAAGCTGTGTCCTTAATACCGGTATTAATGAAGAAATGCAGCATTTTAAGCTGAAAACGCGGGTTTTTCTTCAGATTTTTCAGGTAGTAATCCTTGATTTCGTCGTAACGAATCCCCAGGCGGGAGGTATAGAAATCGAAATTCGGTTCTTCCTCAGCAGCAATGCGGATTCCGACTTTTACCTTTTTACGGCCTTTGATTTTCTTCTCGTAATGCTTCAGCTCGTTAATACTGTCAAGTACAGGAATTACATTCTCAAAACCGTCATTTATCAGGTCAACGATATTCTGGATGTATTGCGGTCGCTTATAGCCGTTACAGACGATAAACACCTTTTTATCAATTTTCTTCTCGTTATACAGCGATCGGATCAGGGGAATATCGAAAGCAGAGCTGGTTTCAAGGTGGATGTCATGCTTGAGTGCTTCATGCAGAACATACGAGAAATGAGAGCTTTTCGTACAGTAACAATACGTGTAACTTCCCTTATAGTCGGCTTTGGCAATGGCTACATTGAAAATCCGTTTCGCTTTCTTAATTTGCGATCCGATTTTAGGCAAATAGGTAATTTTCAGTGGAGTCCCGTATTGCTTGATAATCTCCATTAAATCAATTCCATAGAAATGAAGGTTATTGTCAATTACCTCAAAACCTTCCTGGGGGAAGTAGAATGTCTGTTCGATCAGATCCCGGTAGGTGTTCTTCATCAGTTTGACTTACTTGGTTGTGCTTGAAGTTGTAAATGTAAGTTAATTGGATTGAAACTATTTCGCTAAAGTAAGTAACTTAGTTTTATTGCTTACGTTGGAGAAAAGATTTTTTAGTCAGTTAAAAATTGTTCGTTATGAAAAAGATCAGATTCATAGAAGTGAAGTCGGAAATCGGTGCCGGAACGCGTGGAGCGAGTATGGGACCCGATGCAATCAAAATTGCTGCGCTTGACTATGGAAGTAATCTGTTCAAAAAGATTGAAGCTTCGGAAGTGCAGACTGAAAACAATTTGTTGTTTGAGTCGACCGGTAGCCCTTATGCCAAGCGTATCAAAGGTCTTCACCAGGTCTTGGACCGAACTGCTACGATGGTGAGAAATTCTCTGAAGAATAATGAATTTCCGATTGTCCTTGCAGGCGATCACAGTACGGCTGCAGGAACTATTTCCGGAATCAAAATGGCTTATCCGAAACAACGCCTTGGCGTTATCTGGATTGATGCACACGCCGATTTGCATTCACCTTGGACAACTCCGTCGGGTAATATGCATGGTATGCCGCTGGCCGCTGTGCTCGGTGAAGACAATGCACAGAACAAAATGAACAAGCCGGATAAGGAAACGCTCGATCAGTGGAGCAAAATTAAACGACTTGGGAACATTTCTCCGAAAATTGAATACAGCGATATCGTTTACATCGGACTTCGCGATGTTGAGCCTGAAGAGAGTTACCTTCTCAAAAAGCACAAGGTTAAAATTTTCAGCACAAGTGAAGTGAAGCGTAATGGTGTTGAAAAGATTGCGCGAGATACTTTGGCACACCTTAATCGTTGTCACACAATTTATATTTCCTTTGATGTGGATTCTATGGATTCATCGATTTCCAAAGGTACAGGTACACCGGTAAGAAATGGTATCACTGAAAAGGAAGCAGGAAGTTTACTGGTTCGCCTGATTCAGAATGAAAAAGTGTGCTGCTTTGAAATCGCTGAAGTGAATCCGACACTTGACAAAGAAAATTTAATGGCTGAAAATACTTTTGAAATCCTTCAAAGAGTGGTGAGTCAGCTGACCAATTAAGGGAATTATGTCGCACAGATTTGAAAATGAATTGAAGAAAATTGTAGCAGCGGGAATTCAATCGCTCTATGGTAAAGATGTGGATGCCGGTTCCATCCTGTTTCAGGAAACAAAAAAAGAATTTGAAGGTGATATTACGCTTGTGGTTTTTCCTTACACTAAACTTTCCGGAAAAGGCCCTGAGCAAACTGCCAATGAGATAGGGGAGTTCATCCGCAATTCTCAATTTCCGCTTGATTCCTACAATGTGGTGAAAGGCTTCTTAAACCTTTCCCTGAGTACTTCCTTTTGGAAGGGATATCTCTCTTCAGTATCTACTCAGCATGAATTGTTATTTGATCCTTCACGGAACATCGACCGTGAGTTGAAACCTTCATACCTGATGGTGGAATACTCATCTCCCAATACGAATAAACCACTTCACCTCGGACATATCCGTAACAATCTGCTTGGCTATTCAATTGCTTGTATATTGAAGGAATGTGGCCATAAGGTAGTGATGGTAAATCTGGTTAACGACAGAGGAATTCATATTTGTAAGTCTATGCTCGCCTGGCAGAAATATGGTCACGGCGAGACACCGAAATCTTCAGGCCTGAAAGGTGATCACCTCGTTGGAAAATATTATGTGCTTTTCGACAAAAAGTATAAAGACGAAATTGATCACCTGGTAAAAGGTGGAATGGCAAAGGAGGAAGCGGAAAAAAAGGCGCCGCTCATTCTCGAGACTCAGGAAATGCTCAGGAAATGGGAAGCCGGAGATGCTGAAACTATTGAACTTTGGAAAAAAATGAATGGATGGGTTTACGAGGGTTTTGATGAAACCTATCGTAAACTCGGTGTTTCTTTTGATAAAATATACTACGAGAGCAACACTTATCTGCTCGGAAAAGAACTGATCACTGAAGGGATTTCTTCCGGAGCATTTTATAAAAAAGACGATGGCTCAGTGTGGATTGATTTGCAGGATGCCGGCCTCGACAGTAAAGTGCTTCTCAGATCTGATGGCACCAGTGTGTACATCACGCAGGATATGGGAACTGCCCAACTTCGTTTCAATGAATATCCGGGCCTGCAAAAACTAATTTACGTTGTAGGAAATGAACAGGATTATCACTTCAAAGTATTGCGTGAGATCTTTGTGAAGTTGAAACGGGAGTGGGCGCAGGGAATCTATCATTTGTCGTATGGAATGGTTGATCTTCCAACGGGTAAAATGAAATCCCGTGAAGGGACAGTTGTTGATGCCGATGATTTAATCAAAGAAATTGTTGAAGAGGCGGAAATGGCTACTAAAGCTCAAGGCAAACTGGATAACTTTGATTCGCCACAGGCTCGTCAGTTGTATCACGATTTAGGCATGAGCGCCTTAAAGTATTACATCCTGAAAGTTGATCCGAAAAAACGTATGTTGTTTAATCCGGCTGAGAGTATCGATCTCAACGGAAATACCGGACCATTCATCAGTTACACTTATGCTCGTATCCGTTCGGTTCTGAGAAAGGGAGATAATCTGAAAAGGCAGTCCGATGATTTTACGAATCATCACCCTTCCAAAGAGGAGAAATCACTCATCAAACTGATTTATCAATACCCTGTTGTTATTAACGAAGCGGCAGGTAACTATAACCCTGCATTGGTTGCTGCGTATGCATATGACCTGGCCAAGGCTTACAATCATTTTTACCACGATCATGTAGTGGTAGATGCGGCTGATCAGATGACTACAAGTTTCAGATTACACCTGAGCGAAATGACATCACTGGTCATCAGTAAATGTATGAGCCTTCTGGGAATTACTGTACCGGAACGAATGTAAAATGAAAAAACTGGGGAACACCGTTCTACTTGCTGTCTGCTTTCTAACCTTGCTGCTTTGCTTTTTTGCAGGGACTATCCGATCCATGGTGCGACATCAGGCAAAAGTTTTCTCAGTCATTCCTCCTCCAAATTTACTGCGTAACGGCGACCTGATCCTGCGTCAGGGAAATAGTTTTGTTTCAGAAGTGATGAAAAACTTTTCACTTACTGAAAAAAAATATTCACACGCAGGAATCATTCACCTTGAAGGTGGAAAAGTATTCGTCTATCACATCATTGCAGTCGACAATGGCAAACCATCAGTAATGCTGAAAGAGCCCATCTCTCTTTTCTGCAATTCAACCGATAACAGTTCATATGCCGTTTTCCGTACGAATGCAAATCCTGTTGATGTTGATCGCGAAGCCACGAAGTTGTTTGCAAGCCATCCGCAATTCGACACGTATTTTGATTTGTCGACCGACAGCCTTTTGTACTGTACTGAGTTGGTATATAAAGTATTTGAGAAGGCTTGCCCGAATAAAAAAATTATACATTTGTCAAATCTCAAAGGACATGAATTCGTCGCCTGCGACAATCTCTACCTGGGAAATGATTCAAAACTAATTTACTCCTACAGTTACTGATCCGATGAAAAAAATCAACTCTCTCTTTCTATCCTGCCTGATCGTCTTCTCACTTTTTTCCTGCAGTGGGGGCGACGCTCCGAAATCTATCACAGAGAAATTTTTGTCTGCTGTTTCATCCGGTGATTACGAACAAGCAAGGAAATATGGTACAGAAGACACTGACCGCTTACTGGATACAATGGAAGGCTTCAAAAAAATGGGAGCAGATCCGGGTGCAACAGATATCAAATTCGAAGTGGTGGATGAAAAAATTACCGGTGAAAGTGCTGTGGTTACCGTGAAAATTGAAGGTCATACCAAAGAACAAACTTTCAACCTCATCCGCGAACAGGGTAAATGGAAAGTAGCCATGACAAAAGCTTCAATCAATGCGTCAGATGAGAATATTTTTAATCTGGGAGCGACTTCGACGGATACTACGGGGGTTAGTAAGTAGGAATTAGTGATTAGTAATTAGTAATTAGTAATTAGAGGTGTTGAAGTTTTGTAGAGGATGGGATTTGCTTAATGAAGTGGGTCTGGTGATTATCGGACTTCGGTCTTCAATAACAATTTTTCTTCCAGATAACCTTCTAAAACATCACCGGCTTTAACGGCTGAAACTCCCGAAGGAGTTCCTGTATAGATCAAATCGCCTTTACGAAGTGTAATGAATTTTGAAACGTAACTGATGATTTGGTCAAAGGTATAAAGCATCAGATTAGAATTTCCGCTTTGTCTTAATTCACCATTTATCTTAAGAGAGAATCGTATGTCTTTGAGATCTTTCAATTCTGTCAATGGAATAAACTGACCAACAGGAGCTGAGCCGTCAAATGCTTTTGCAGGCTCCCAGGGCAATCCTTTTTCGCGTTGGTGTTGTTGGATGTCGCGCGCTGTATAGTCGATCCCAACCGTGATTTGGTCGTAATAGCGATGTGCAAATTCCTGAGCTATATTCTTTCCTTCTTTACAAATCTTCAGTACCAACTCTATTTCGTGATGAATGTCTTGGCTGAAGTCGGGAATGTAAAATGCTTTCTCTGCAGGTAACAGGGCCGTGTCGGGCTTCATAAAGAATACCGGTTCTCCCGGAATAGCATTCTGCAATTCTTTGATATGCTCTACATAATTTCTGCCGATGCAGATAATTTTCATACGATCTTATTTTTGGAATTTCTTCAGACGGATCGCAGTGATTACGTTTTTGGTATTGGTCGCAAAATCACCTTTCATCATCCAGTCGTAATACGATGGCTCGGTTTCGAAAATCTCCTGAACGGGTTTGCCTTTGTATTTGCCAAAATTGAATACTTCTTCACCCTTGTCGTTGTAAACAATTCGTCCGGCGAGATCAACATTCTTGGTAACACTGCTGAATTGAGACAAATAGTCAACGTCATTCTTTAATGATTCATATTTGCCGAGCTGCGCCAGTAAAACCTCAAAAGTTGCCAGCGTATCTGCTTCGGCAGTGTGGGCATTGGTGAGGTCTTTATCGCAGTAAAACTTATAGGCAGCAGAAAGAGTCCGCTGTTCCATCTTGTGAAATATATTCTGTACGTCGATGAGTTTGCGGTTGGCAAGATCAAAGTGAATGTCACACCGCGTGAATTCTTCTATCAGTAACGGAATATCAAATTTATTACTGTTATATCCGGCCAGATCACAGTCACCAAGAATCGTATTCAACTCTTTGCTGATCTCTTTAAATGTCGGTGAGTTTGCAATGTCTTTGTCGTAAATGCCGTGAATCCTGGATGATTCCTCAGGGATCGGTATTGTCGGATTCACACGATATACGCGGGAATCTCTCGTGCCATTTGGAAATATTTTGAGTATGGCAATTTCTACGATTCTGTCGGCTCCTACATTTACACCTGTGGTTTCAAGGTCAATGAATGCCAACGGCCTTTTTAAATTCAGTTGCATGGAAAATTATTTAGCACTTTTCACCTGAACGTTATGTACGATTTCTTTGGCCGGTCCGGCTTCGATAATCACTTCTTCGTTGTAAGGCTCAAAATTATATCCTTCAATGTGGAGATTGTAAGTTCCGGGATTAGCAGGGAAAATAAATGAGTTATTCGAAATCGAAGGTATGTACTCTATGGATGAGCCATTCGTCTTATTTTCCAGGTAAGCTTTGGTTAGTTCAATTTTTCCTCCGGTTGAAGTAAGGCTGCCGGTCATAAAGGATTTGTATGAATGATGGCTCTCATCCGGAAAATCTACTTTGTAAATGTCCTGATCACCTAATCCTTCCGGACGAATGGCTGCTACATATGCACTTCTCATATCTCCTGTGAACGAAATAAACTGGTTGTCGTCAGCATCATTAATCGGATAACCAAAGTTTACAGGTTTACTCCAGCTATTGCTCGCATCATCATAGGTAGAGTAGAAGATGTCAAAACCACCCATGCTGTTCCAGCCTTTACTGGCGAAGAAAAGAGTTTTGCCATCGATTGATAAACAAGGCGACTCTTCTGCATATTTGGTATTGATGTTCGTTCCGAGGTTGACCGGCGCAGTCCATTCACCGTTTTTCTCTTTATGAACCATGTACAGATCAGTTTCTCCATAACCCTCTTTTTTTGTTGAAGAGAAAATGACAGTTCTTCCATCAAGAGACATGGTAGCACCACCTTCGTAATTTTTTGAATTCACCTGTTCCGGCATCATCATCGGTTTTTGCCACATCTTTCCTTTTAGTGAACTTCCACCAATGTCGGCATAGGATTCACCATTGTCAAAGTAGATGAGAATAAGATCTCCGTCAGGTGACAGCCCAACTGATTCTTCGTCCCATTCAGTATTCACCATGCCTCCCAATCCCTTTGGCTTTGCCCAGATAGTGTCTTTCCAGATGGTCGTGTAAATATCTGCAGTATAAATTCCGAGATCCTCAATAAAGCCGCCTACGTTTCCTTTGCGCCTGGATGTGAAGACGAGTAATTTTCCGTCTGCACTTATGAATGGATTGTATTCCTCATAAACAGTATTGATTACTTTGCCAAGGTTAGTATATGTGCAATTAATTGGTTTTGCTGTCAACTCCTTTGCATTGTTGCAGTATTCGATCATTCTCTCTACTGCCGGTTGATCTTTAATTGGTTTCTGCTTTGAGTCTTTGAAATCATTGAATGCTGCAATAGCATCATCCCATTTTTCATTGAACATATAGGCCTGACCAAGATAAAACATCCATTCCTTTTTTGCTTCTTTGGCTTTGGTAGCAAATTCAAGGTAAGAAAGAGATGCCTTTTTATCTGTATTTGTCTGCAGATAGCAATAGCCGAGTTTGTAATTGTAATCAACGTTTTTTGCATCGCTTTTCACAAGGTCTTTGTATGCTTTCAAAGCACCATTGTAATCACCGGCGGCAAACATTGTTCCGGCATCACGCTTTACCATTTTGGCTTCATCCATCGTGAGCACATGCGTTTTCGCTTTCTGTGCATAGGATACATTCGGGAAGTGGGATAACAATAGAAGAGCAGGCAGGAGAGTGGCTGTCTTCCTGAAGAGTCTGGTCATTACCAACGACATTTTGGGAGATTCAAATAAATATCAGATTGAACGTTTACCGTCGAATTGTTCGAGATAATCTGCAATTCTGCGCAGGAAGCTTCCTCCCAATGATCCGTCTACTACCCGGTGATCGTATGAGAGGGAAAGGAACATCATATGGCGGATTCCAATGGTATCGCCTTCCGGAGTTTCAATCACAGCCGGTTTTTTGCGAATCGCACCAACAGCAAGAATTGCAACCTGCGGCTGGTTGATGATTGGAGTTCCCATTACATTACCGAAGGTGCCAACGTTAGTGATCGTAAATGTGCCATCCTGAATCTCGTCGGGCTTCAGTTTGTTGTTACGTGCACGGTTCGCAAGATCGTTCACTGCTTTTGTCAACCCGACCAGATTCAACTGATCGGCATTCTTAATCACAGGAACTATCAGATTTCCGCTCGGAAGAGCAGTCGCCATACCGATGTTAATATATTTCTTTACAATGATTTTTGATCCGTCAACTGATACATTCACCATTGGAAAATCCCTGATTGCTTTGGCAACAGCTTCAACAAAAATAGGAGTGAAGGTGATCTTTTCGTTTTCGCGCTTTTCAAAACTTCCTTTCACTCGGTCACGCCATTTTACCAGTGTGGTAACATCAACCTCCACATACGATGTAACGTGCGGAGATGTCTGCTTAGACATTACCATATGGTCTGCGATCAGCTTACGCATGCGATCCATCTCCACAATTTCAACATTGCCTGAAACGGAAACTGCAGGTGATGTATAGGCAGCTTTCAGGTTTTGGTGCAGAAGGTGCTTTCACCGCAGGTGCAGAGACTGCAGCCACTCCAGATTGTGATCCGCGGTTAGAAATATGTTGTAATAAATCCTGCTTCGTAACACGATTGTTTGCACCACTGCCTTTAATTGTTTCAAGTTCATTCAAAGAAACGCCTTCCTGTTTGGCAATATTTCTCACGAGTGGGGAATAGAAACGTCCGCTTTCCGACATCTTTTCCACTGCACTGACTTCAGTTTTTGCAACCGCTGAATGTCCATTTGAACCATTGGAAGATGCACTTACTTCAGCTTTAACCGTAACCGGTGCAGCAGGAGCGGGAGCCGGTGACTTGCTTTCTCCCTCAGCAGCGATTTCAGCAATCACTTCGCCAACTTTTACTACCTGACCTTCTTCAAATAATCGCTTCGACAAAATGCCCGCAGCCGGTGAGGGAACTTCCGAATCAACTTTATCTGTAGCTATTTCAAGAACGGGTTCGTCCGCCTCAATCTTATCGCCTTCTTTTTTTAACCACTTTAATATCGTTGCTTCGGCAACACTTTCACCCATTTTGGGCATGATGAGCTGAACCATGTAGGATGCTTTATAGATTAATTACTTTACTTTACCTAAATTCAGAATTCAGAATTCAGAATTCAATTATTAGCACAAATTTATAAAATATCACGGGTTTCAGATGGTTTTTGAACCCAATTTTCTCCACCCCCGGCGCAGTATCTGAAGGTCTGAGTAAACTCGGTAATCTTTTGCATATAAAGAGTTTAGACGATGGATCATCCGTTCGTCGCGAACGGCATTGTTCAAACCTTCGGCGGGGTTGAGCACGGATGGCTTTATCGTCGGCAGGCCTTTCAGATTAGCATCGGCCGGAACATATCCTACCCAGGAATATTTGCCGGAAAGAACTTTGAAAATGTTTGCTAAAAAATTAAGAGGATTGTTCTGCATGAAAATGAGAAGCGGGGAAGTACAAAGGATGGCAACACTCGCTGTAACATCAAACAATCGCTTGTTTCTTTTATTCACCTGCTTGTTGATCGTGTTGATGTCAACGACATACAGTTCACCCGGATCTTCTACACTGTTGCTTCCGATAATGAACAGACTTTCCGGCGGAGCAATTTTGAATTCAAGATCTGATCGTTTGGTCTCTGACATCATACCGATTATTTCCTGCGAGGGAATATCCTTTCCGCAGAAAATCAATTCGTCGATTCCGTAAACTTCAAGAATCTCAGGTAACCGTGAGGCTTCTCCCAAAATGTAATTCGAGTAATCGTGTCCGGCTTTGTTTACAGACTTACTGCCGGGTTGGATAAAGCCTATGAAATTGTGACTGGTGTCTGATAGTTTTAATAATGACAATACACGTAAACTTTCCTCTTCATTTCCTGCAATGGCAAGACGCTTTTTCTTCTCGCCAAACATAGAATACTCTTTGCCTCGCAGAATATTCATCAGCAAACGGAAGGCAATCGTAACAATTCCAGTCCATACGGCGCCTAGAAGAATCAGTGCCCGTGAATAACGATATTCTTCCGGCAGCAATGCGTAGATTACAAGGATAAAAACTGTTCCGGTGAAAATTCCACGGATCATTTTGGATATGCGAATCGGCTTGTCATATCCGCCGCTGAAATACATAGTCAGCACCCAAATCAATCCATACGATGGAGCTGCAATTTGCATGAACACACTCGGATAATTAATCGAAAAGTTCTTTCCCCAATAACCTTTGAGAAAATAGATACCGAGAAAGATCAGACAAAAGTCTGCAACGGGCAGGAAGAATTTTTCCCACAACCGTGCTACTATAGCAGCACCGGCACGAATGTAAATTGCAAAGTTGATGAGTAACGAGAAAAGCGATGCATTCGATTTTGAAAAATGCTTTCGGGCAAAAATGACCATGGCATTATAAAAAACCAAAACGTAATTTACACTTGTTCGCTTGGTACTCTCTCCTTTGTAATGGATGATTCGTGTTTCGGGAAAATAATAATTTTTATACCCGGCTTTGGTAATGCGATAGGAGAGATCAATGTCTTCTCCGTACATGAAATAGTCTTCGTCGAGCAAACCAATTTTATCCAGCACCGATTTTCTGAGCAACATAAATGCCCCGGCAAGTACATCTACTTCGTGTGTTTTATTTTCGTCGAGATATCCGAGGTGATATTTTCCGAATGTCTTTGAACGAGGGAAAAGCTTCGACAGACCAAAAATCTTGTAAAAGGCAACATCGTAGGTTGGAAGTCCGCGTTTTGATTCCGGTAAAAACCTGCCCGTACCATCAAGCATCTTCACTCCAAGGCCACCGGCATCGGAATGCTGATCCATAAATGAAACTACTTTTTCAAAAGTGTCTTCTTCTACAACAGTATCCGGATTTAACAGCAACACATACTCACCCTTCGATTCACGGATGCCCTGATTGTTTGCTTTTGAAAAACCGGTGTTTTTGGTATTGGCAATGACCTTTACCGATGGAAATTTCTGCTGTACCATTTCAACTGATCCGTCAACAGAGTTATTGTCGACCACAAAGATTTCAGTTGACACACGCTCAGCTGCTTTGAGTGCTGAGAGCAGGCACTGTTCAAGAAAGTACTTGACGTTGTAGTTGACAATAATGACTGATAACTTCACCTTTTAATGGCTTTGGTCAAACATACACAGAATTCAGTAAACGCTATGCCTGATGATCTAACTTTGTAAACACTACTACCTTAACATTGAATTTTCATATGGAACTCTTTGAACAATAGAGCGTCCCAGGGTAATTTCATCGGCATATTCCAGTTCGTCGCCAATAGAGACGCCTCTGGCAATGGTTGAAAATTTCATGACAGGAAGCTGAGCCTGACTTATTTTTTTGAAAAGGTAGAATGATGTAGTATCTCCTTCCATCGTGGCCGGCAGTGCCATGATGATTTCGCTCACTTCACCTTTTTGCAGACGAACCAGCAGGGATTCAATCTGCAGATCATTTGGACCAATACCATCAATCGGAGAAATGATTCCTCCCAGAACGTGATAGTACCCGCGGTATTGTTGTGTGTTCTCCACAGCAATCACATCACGGATGTCTTCTACAATACACAACAAATTTTGATCCCGCCTCTGATCGGCACAGATCTCGCATAATTCCTTCTCGGAAATATTATGACAACACTCGCAATATCTGATCTCTGTCCTTAGGCGTTGCAAGGCAGAACCCAATCGCTGTGAATCTTCTTTCGGCGATTTAAGCAGATGAAGAACCAGGCGAAGTGCGGTGCGCTTACCGATACCGGGCAGCCGGCTGAATTCAGCCACTGTTTCTTCCAGAATTTTTGATGAAAAAGTACTCAAGTTGTAGTGTTGATAATTTGACGACATCAGCCCGTACGGCCGCAGGCGAAATTACTTACTTCGGGCTTCATCCGCAACTGATTTTGATATGTCGCCTACGTTGATTTTACTGTGTGTTGCCGCCTATTCGGCCTTGCTTTTCTACGTCGTTTGGCGCACCAGCCGTAATGCAGACAATGAATCCTATTTCATCGGTAATCGTTCCTCAAAATGGTATCTGGTGGCCTATGGAATGATCGGTGCTTCCTTATCGGGAGTAACTTTTATGTCGGTACCGGGCGTGGTGGGAAAGGCAAATTTCAGTTATATGATGGTCGTTTTCGGCTATTTATTCGGATATGCCATTATTGCCACTGTTTTATTGCCCCTGTACTATAAACTCAACCTGACGTCCATTTATTCTTATCTGGAAAGCAGATTCGGGTCAACCAGCTATAAAACAGGAGCATTCTACTTCATCCTTTCAAGGACAATCGGCGCTTCGTTCAGATTGTACATTGTCGTCAATGTTCTTCAGACGTTCATTTTCGATGCATGGGGAGTACCGTTCTTTATTACCGTTGCTATTTTTATTGCATTGATTCTCTTGTACACCTATAAAGGCGGTGTCAAAACGATTGTGTGGACAGATACGCTGCAGACTTCATTTATGCTGCTTGCCGTTGTTATCTCCGTTATTCTCATCTCTCAGAAAATGAATCTTTCTTTTTCCGGTTTACTGAATGCTGTTCATGAAAAGGGGTATGATCAGATTATGATTACCGACTGGAAATCCAAAGGTTATTTTCTCAAACATTTTTTCGGAGGAATGTTTATCACCATTGCCATGACAGGACTTGATCAGGAGATGATGCAGAAGAATATCAGCGTCCGTACACTGAAAGATTCGCAGAAAAATATGTTCAGTTTTAGTTTTGTGCTTGTCTTCATTAATCTTCTCTTCCTGTTTCTCGGAGCACTATTGTATTTGTACGCAGATTCTGTACACCTGGCTATTCCGGGAAAAACAGACGATCTTTTCCCTGTGGTTGCGTTAAATTATCTTGGCTTTTTCGCTGCTATATTTTTCATCATCGGCCTGATCTCGGCTGCTTACCCAAGTGCCGACGGAGCGCTGACTGCTCTCACGGCATCTTTCTGCATCGATTTTCTCGGAATGAATAAATCCAAAGCCGGTGAAGAAGAAAAGAAGAAAACCAGAATAAAGGTTCATCTTACCTTTGCTGCTATACTTTTGTTGATCATCATCATCTTCCGAATCATTAATAATGACGCTGTTATTACTGAACTGTTTACCGTTGCAGGATATACATACGGACCACTCCTCGGACTCTATGCATTCGGCGTAATCAGTAAACGTTCTGTAAATGATAAATTTGTTCCTCTCATCTGCATAATTTCACCTCTCATTTGCTATTTTCTGAACACTTATTCAAAAAACCTATTCAACGGCTATCAATTCGGCTTTGAGCTGATTATTTTGAATGGCCTAATTACTGCGCTTGGGCTGTTTGGTATTTCTAAGGCAGTGGTGAGGAATTAGTAATTAGTAATTGGTAATTAGTAATTAGTAATTAGTATTTGGTGTTTAGCGATCAGTGATTTGCGATCGGCAATCAGAGATCAGTGATTGCTGATCACTGATTGCCGATCGCTGATTGCCGATCGCCAATCCCAATCGCAGATCCCGCAACGCCAATCGAGAGACAACCTGTTAATAATACTGTTCATTTCACGGCACGATCTTTTCTTATCCCGCACCGCTTTATCAATAGATTTACAAAATGAAAAAACTGCTAGTTAGTATCTTATTGTTTTCCCAGATTTCATTAGGGGCTTTGGCTCAGGAAAACGTAAAGACAATTGAAGGAAAGAAATATTCAGAATACACAGTAAAAAAGGGTGATACATGGTTTTCTATTGCCAAGTCATTTAAAATTACACTGGCCGAGCTCAGACTGGCAAACAAAAAGGATGATAAACTGATTACCGGAAAAAAAATCCTTATCCCGGCCGACAAACTTAAATCCAATGATCCTTTTTACGGGAAAAATCATATGGATTCAGTTGAGAAAAAAGGCGTTCCTAAAACTCATAATGTTGCTTCCGGTGAAACACTTTTTTCTATCGCAAAAAAATACAACGTCCTTGTAGATGATTTGAAGAAGGCCAATCACCTTACCTCCGGAGGTATCAAAAAGGGACAGGTACTGGTAATTCCTTCAGAAGGTGCCACGAACAAGGAAAATTCTCAGAAAGGTGAGAACAAAGTCAACACAATCGACCGTTCACCTGAACAAGCTCCGAAACCGGAGATCAAGGAGGATAAATCCGATTCACAAAATACTGCAACAGGCACTCACGAGGCAACACACGATCAAAATAAGCAAGTCGATAAAAGTCAGAAGGAAGCTGAAACGATTTTTGCTACCGGTCGACAACAAGTCACTGAAACCGGAGTTGCGGAATGGATCGACGATCAGGATATTAATCCGGGAAAATATTACGCCCTACACCGCAATGCTCCGATTGGTACGATCATCCGTATAACCAATCGAATGAATGACCGCAGCATCTTTGTTAAAGTCATCGGAAAATTACCGGATACGGGTGACAATGACGGACTAATCATAAAGATCTCCAAAGCCAGTGCAGAAAAGCTTGGCGTGATTGACCAGCGTTTCCAGGCTCAGTTGCTATACGGACTATCCGGCGGAACCATGAATAAGTAAGGTTCTACTTACGGAAAGTTGGAGCAACCACCAGGTCTTTTCCGCCTGAAGAGTAGTCGTAAAATCCTTCTTTACTCTTAACACCTAATTTCCCCGCCATTACCATATTTACCAGTAAAGGACAAGGTGCGTATTTCGGATTTCCAAAACCGTCATGCAATACGCGGAGAATTGATAAGCAAACGTCGAGTCCGATAAAATCTGCCAGTTGCAGTGGTCCCATCGGATGAGCCATACCCAATTTCATCACCGTATCAATTTCCTCTACACCGGCAACTCCTTCATAAAGTGAGTAAATAGCTTCGTTGATCATCGGCATCAGAATTCTGTTGGCGATGAAGCCCGGATAATCATTTACTTCGACGGGAACTTTTTCAAGTTTGCGGGAAAGTTCAAAAACAGTTTTTGTTACTGCATCACTCGTTGCATAGCCACGAATAACTTCCACGAGTTTCATCACCGGAACAGGATTCATGAAATGCATGCCAATCACTTTATCGGGACGCTTTGTTTGTGCACCAATTTTTGTAATTGAAATCGAAGAAGTGTTAGTGGCCAGGATTGCTTCGGGCTTGCAAAAAGAATCAAGGTCTCTGAATAATTTGCATTTGATATCAACATTCTCAGTGGCTGCTTCAACTACAAGATCGCAATCTTTCACACCATCCTGAAGAACGGTGAATGTGGAAAGGTTCGATAGCGTAGATGATTTATCAGCTTCCGTCAATTTTCCTTTGGCAATAATCCGGTCAAGATTTTTTCCAATCGTAGCAATGGCGCGATCCAACGCATCCTGTGAAATATCGATCAAATTAACTTTGTAACCATATTGAGCGAAAACGTGTGCAATTCCGTTTCCCATAGTACCTGAACCAATTACTGCTATTTTCATAGAATGAGATATAAAATGTTACTTATTTTCCTTTGTGTTTCAGAATAATCAGAACGGTGTAGATCATAATTTTAAAGTCTACAGCGATTGACATGTTTTCAATGTAAATTAAATCGTATTTGAGCCGCTGAACCATCTGGTCAACATTTTCCGCATAACCGAATTTTACCTGACCCCAGGAAGTAATGCCCGGACGTACCTTGTGTAGGTGACGATAATGAGGAGCCTGTTCCATGATCTTATCGATAAAGTATTGTCGTTCCGGCCGCGGTCCAACAATTGACATATCACCAATGAGAACATTGTAAAATTGCGGAATTTCATCGAGGCGAATTTTTCTCATCCACCGCCCGAATTTGGTGACCCGGCTGTCATTTGCACTGGAAAGTTGCGGACCAGATTTCTCCGCATCAGCCACCATTGAACGGAATTTGTAAATCTTGAATGGCTTTCCATGCAGACCGATTCGTTCGTGGCTGTAGAAGAGCGGTCTCTCGATGAAACAAGGAACGCCAATTGCCGTGAAAATGTACAGCGGAAGAAAAATAAATCATTACTAATAGAGAAATGAGCGGCTGTCCATCAAACGTTTAGTAGAACTTTGCCAGGTCGGCATCAGATCAGGCGAAATTTCAATAAGTGGCGCGCCAAAGATGGCATTCATCTTCACTGAACCTGAAAGGATGTCGTACATATCCGGAATTATCTTCACAATAACAGGTGTATCTTCCAACTCATTGATGACTTTGATACTTTCATGTTCTGAAGATTCAAGTGCGATAATTGCTTCTTCGATTTTATACGTACTGATTATTTCATGCAGATTCCTGATGCCGCCGAGATTAGCCATGTACTTTTGATAACCAAATGATCATTGTTTCGCACATCGACATGAACAAAACCAACAAAGGATAATCCTCTGAACTGAATTCCCGCTCCATGGTCTGAAGCAGATTTATTGCATTCTGATTGCTGCCAATCTTGATTGTATTGAACCGAATTTTCTTTCTTCTGATATCAAGAAATGATTTTGAAAGAATAACTCTGAAAGGTAGCTGTAATCAGAAAGTGGAGTGCAAGCAGAGTGAAAAATGTATGATAGTAGGACCTGTATGAAATGACCTTGTCGTCAAGAAGCAGGGAAAAGAAAATGATGAGTACACCAATCACTGATAAGTACAGTGTTTGCCCGAGCTCTTTTAGACGTGATTTTCTGTAGACGTTAGTGTAACTTCCGATCAACGCGTAAATAGCAACCCAGCCGAGTGGGATAAACAATAAACCGTAAAAGAGCTTTGGATCACTGCTGAATGAACGTGGATCAAAAGGCAAATGTTCTATTACCGTCTTCCGGTAAACAAAGAATAGTGCCCATGCCAGAACAGCTGCCAGCCAATCAGCAAAAATAAAGGTAAATGTCCTGAGCTTCTTATTCATCAATAAACCACTTTGATATTATCCAGATAAACATTAGCTGAAGTGTAGCTGCCTTTTTCTGCGTGGAAATATATCTTGTATCCTAAACCGTCAGTCCAGATACCACCAAGATCACTCATGTTGATATAGACTTTTTTCCATGTATTGGTTGATCGCAGAGTTATCATCGGATTCTGATTCACAGCAGACGCCGTGGAAATAAAATCTCCTACAACAAGGTCAACATCTGATTTGTAATTTACTTCAAGATAAACCGGAGCGGAAAGGGGAAGCGTCATCAGATTGGTAGATGCAACTTCAAATACGGTATTGATTGCATCCATGGTTGCTTTACCTGAATTCTCTTCCAGAGCGTCAGGGTCACCGGAGTAAATCAGTGTCAATGGCGCATGTCCGTTTGACGTATTGGCAAATGAAATTGTCCCGTCGTCAAAGTCTTCGATTTGTGCAAAAACAGTTGCAGTGTTGTAACTTACAACAGGCGACAATGGGGTGGTTACACCGGGTTCTGTTGTAACGTTTGTTGTGTAGGCTTGAAACTTCGGGTAGGCTACGCGTGTAGCAGAAATTCCGTTTTCAATTACACCTGCATTGACAATAATCTCATGACTGCTTCCGGCAATTACGGGTACCTTTGCAGGCAATGGAAATGTGCCAATATATTGTTGATCGACAAATACCCATGCATCAGTAATTTTGTAAGAGCTGCCTCCTTGTGTTGCTGGATCAGAGGATAATTGTATGGAATCTATTTTCAGAAATCCGGCTTCAGGTGATGCAGGTTCAAAGAGCGAACATGAATTCAGCATCATCACTGGAATGATCATGAGAAACACCCGGAGTGCTTTTGACTTAAGCATTATGTTCAGCTCTTTTGTTTTCATCAGGCCAGAATATTCAGAGACTGATTTATCTTGTCCATGACCTGATGCGCAACCGTAAGCGCATTGTAACCTTCTTCGATAGTTACCGGAGTTGTTGTATCATTCAAAATGGCTTCAGCAAACATTTCAAGTTCCATGCGGATGGCATTGCTATCTTCAACCTTGGGCTGATCAAAATAAATCAGCTTCGTGCCCTTGTCTTTTCCCAGATCTATGGTGATATCCAGCGGGCCGGGTTCGCCGGTAAGGTTTTTCAATCTGACAACTTCTGTTTTCTTTTTCAGGAAGTCGACAGAGATGTAAGCGTCGCGCTGGAAGAACCGGCTCTTGCGCATGTTCTTCAGGGAAATTCTGCTCGAAGTAAGATTGGCTACACAACCGTTGTCAAATTCCAACCGCGCATTGGCAATATCCGGCGTGTCACTAACTACTGCAACACCGCTTGCATTGATCTTTCTGATTCCTGATTTGACTACACTAAGGACGATATCAATGTCATGTATCATCAGATCATGAACAACAGAAACATCCGTACCACGTGGATTGAATTCTGCCAGACGATGCGTTTCTATGAAGAGCGGCTGTGCCAGATATGATTTTGCTGAAAGAAAAGCTGGATTGAATCGTTCTACATGACCAACTTGTGCTTTTACCGGCTTCATTCACAAGTGACACAAGTTTCTTTTCCTTCATCGATAGTATGCGTAATTGGTTTTTTCGATAAAAACAGGTTTCGATAAACGAACCGCTTTTACTGCAATATCATAATGCGAAAGGGTAGGAGTTACAATATCGTGCATCCGCTTCTTAATCAGGTCGTCCAGATTCTTGTAAAATGGAATTCCAATTTCAGCTGATAAAGCGGCAGCGTGCTCAAGATTGCGGTCATAGAATCAATCAGACAGGCGCTAATTTCTTTCAAAGCTTCAGGTGTATCTTGCCAAGATGACCTGCTCCGATTACTCCGATTTTTAACATGTTGAAGAATTATTCCTTCCTGTTCAGGAAATGCGCGAAATTAACAATTATTCAGGGGTAAGGAAAACTAATCTGATGTTTTCAGTCGTATTTTTGTTAATATTTATACCTGTTACCTTCAAAAACAAGGAAATATCCGTGTTTTCTTTGCCAGCTATGATTCAACCGGAAGATAATTTCAAGCATCAGGGAATGCGAAAGAAGCTGATTGATTCGCTACGTGTGAAAGGGATAAAAATGAGACCGTTTTGGCGGCGATGCAAGCCCCCGGCATTTCTTTCTGGATCTGGCTTTCCTCAATCAGGCTTATTCAGATCAGGCTTTTCAGATTGGCGCAGGACAAACTATCTCACAACCTTATACCGTAGCTTACCAGACTTCACTTCTGGAATTGAAAAAGGGTATTAAGGTGCTGGAGATTGGTACGAGGCGGATATCAGACTATTGTGTTGACTGAATGCGGTGCCGTGTTACAATTGAAAGACAAAAAAGAACTTTACGACGGGGCTAAGAAAATGCTTCAAAAGATGAATTGCCCTGCAAAACTACCTGGCGATGGTTACAAAAGGTCTTGCTGCCTATGCTCCGTTCGACAAAATCTGGTGAACGCTAAATTTTCATGTTGTGCTGGAAGAACTGGTTAAACAATTGAAAGGTCGGAGGGTATGCTTATGTCCTGTTGGTTCAGGCGATGTTCAGGTCATGACACGAATAATCCGTAATGGAAGAGGATGATTTTAAAAAGGAGGAGTACAGTAATTTCCGATTCGACCTGTGCTGGAAAATAAGGAATGGGGAAAATTCTAGTCAGATATGGATAAAAAAAACCCCTCCTCAGGAGGAGTTTTTTTATTGGATAACAGATTAGTCATAGGTAAAGAAAACACGCACTGCAATGCCGAAGCCTGCACCACGTACAACCCATGAGATTGCTGTATCAACGGCATCCATTTGGAAATCTGTGACGTCACAGTATACATCTCCACCCAACGCACATTTGGCTGGCTTGGAACACGGATACTGGCTATAGTTGCATTTGTTGTCAACCATTCAAAATAAACATCAAATACATAAGCAGGGCTTCCCGGTACTCCACCAACATTGTCAGTTGTGTAGAGTCCTGTACCTTGTTTTGTAAAAGTTACATCCTGTCCGTTTGATACGCGGTGGTATGGACCGGAGATATCAGTTGCGGGATCAGCGAAGTAACCAGTACGGGGGCCAGGTTGATTCGCTGATGTATCCGTTTAATTCTTCATAGAATATTTCACGGAATAGAATCCCGGAGTAGTCAGATCAACATTATTGCTGACAGGCGACAAGGTTGATGTTTGACCGGTCACATCATCAAGTCCGGTAGCACCAGGGTCTGTGTAGGCACCGCTGCCAATCCCTGTACCCCAATTGCATTTCCATTCAATGCAATGGTCGGATATGAAACGGCAACAACTTGAAACCGGATCCGGATCTTTCTTACGGGACACGACCGAAATTCCTGCAATCAGAGCTATATAGATTAATTTTTTCATACGTTTTGTTTTTTTCACAGAAGTTGAACTGATTAATGAAGTATCCCACATACACGGTCCAAATCAGTTTCTGACCAGGGAAGTTAGCATTACGTGTTACTTCTGTGCTAGGATATAACAATCGCTCGGGAGAGATAGATCCTCCATAGAGTGAATTTGCAGATACCACAAAGAAATCAGGATAACCTGTACGACGTTGCTCAATCCATGTGCTTCATCATTCTGAGTTCCATAACATCGCTGCCCATTTTTTGAGTGATAGCTTGTTGATCCTGGTCTTCAGTTGTGCCACTTGCCGGATAAGCAATTGCAGGATCTGTAATGGTCTGTATACTCTTGTGCAGTTGCATCCAGACCAGCTGTAAAACTTTCTGCGATGGCATCTTCATATGCTAATTGCGGATCAACTGCTTGATCATCCAGCCACAGGCTGCAACTTCTAGATTGCAAGGAAGAAGCTTTCATATGATGACATGAGTTTTCACAGGTGCTACTGCAAACAGCATCGTCGGCATAATACCGCCGGTAAGAACGGATGGGTATGAAGTCTGAGTTCCCGGAGTTGCAGTATACAATCCCTGAGGTAATCCAACATGGCTACCGTTCAGTGAGGTGCATACAAAGCGAAGACACGTAGATGCTCCATTAACTGTAGTGCTGGTCATGTAATCAATTGTTTGTAGCACTGGCAACCAGGTTCTTCAAAACTCCAGTGATCGCAGAGTAAAGCGGATTGGTATTTCCACCTTCTGTAAGATACGATACCTGTGCATTTTCACCGTAAGTGAGGAAATGCTGCACCATTGTTCCAGTTCAGCAACACCTGCTGCTGCAAGCGTTAGTTCCACTTCTGATAAACGCGCATGTAAACACGTAATAAAAGTGTGTTGCGAATTCTCTCCAGAGTGCAATATCTCCCTGGAAAATCAAATCGTCAGCACCAGGAACAACGACAGCAGTCTCATCAAGTGTTGCAAACTGATTTGAAGTGGAAATAATGCCATTGTAAATAGCTTCCTGAGAATCGTATTTAGGCGACAGAATGTCTGATGTGCCTTTGATTGCTTCAGGTAAAGGGAATGTCACCGAAATTGTCAGTGAGAACCTGGAATGTATAAGCTTCAGAATCTGTGCTTCCATGCACAATGTGTACGACCATCAGCTCCTGCTTTGTCTGAATCGCACGGAGGTCAGTCAATGCATCCAGAATACATGATTCGCCATGGATTGTCAAACTCTCAGTTGAAGCAGGGGAAGTATTGTTCGTATTGTTTATACTGTGAAGCCGCCGGACTTTGTGTCAGTACTGTGCATACAAACCGCCTGCAATCTGTAAGTTGTTACCTACAGCATGTGCAATGGCTGCTGCTTCAGCGGATGGCAAGTTCTCGGTATCAACGCATCGAAGGCTGATTCGGATTCTCATTGATGTCGGAAAATAATCTTTCTCCGCGGTGATCGAGGAACTCCAGTACGAAGTAATCCAATCACAGAGAATTTTATAATGATTTTTGGAAGTTTTCATGATCAAGATTGTTTTTTGTGATTAGAAGGTAATTTTGAGAGGTCTACACCATAGTTACGCTGAGAGAAGTTTGATGTAAAATCAAATCCCTGTGCATTGAAGCACCACTTGAGTTTGCTCAGGGTCACCATATACATTTGAATCAGGTGTCCAGAGTAACAGGTTGTTTCCGAATACTGCCAGAGTAGCTGTACCAAACGGAGTTTTCTCCAGCCATTTTGAAGGCAACTTAAATGAGAGATTTGCTTCACGCAGTTTTACATACGATGCATCAACAAAATGCTGACCGGAAGGAATTACTGATGTATAGTAATCGTATTGGTGGAAAGGAGTTGTGTTTGCTGAGTATGAACCATCAGGATTTAATACCACTGAATTTGGCCATACATAGTCTTCACGGTTATTTGTAGTTGTTTCAATACTTGTTCCTACGAAATCCATGATGTCTTTATTACGTGAGTAATAAACTCCGCCCTGACGAACGTCAAACAAGAAACCGAGTGTCCAGTTCTTATAGGTAATGTTCGCACCAAATGACGCCAGATATTTCGGCATGTAACTTCCTTTGTATACTGTATTGGTTGTTAATTGCGGTAAACCTGTATTAGGATCAACCACTACGTGTCCATCAGGATCAGTCAACAGATCAATTGCATAAAAGGCATTGTATGGTTTTCCTACAGTTGCAGTTACCGACATTCCTGAGAAACCACCAAGGATCAACTGATCAACTCCGTTGTAAAGAGAAACAACTTCATTTTCGTTGTGAGTGTAAGTTCCATACAATTCAACTTTAAGACCACTCTTAGTAAGAATTGGGGTTCCGCGAACAGCCAACTCAATACCTTTGTTCTGAATCTCACCTGTGTTAATCACCTTGCTGGCATAACCGCTTGAATAAGGGAGCGACAGGTTAATGATCTGATCAGTTGATTTGTTTTCATAATATGATACGTCGATAGAGAGACGATCTTTGAAGAAACCTAATTCAGCACCAACTTCAAATGCAGTAGTGAACTCAGGAGTAATCTGTGGATTACCAAGTGCATCTCCTGTTGTAAATCCTGCTACAGTACCAAGAGGGAATTGAGTAGAACCCCAACCTCCGTCAATCAAGGTCTTTGTGTAATAGTTTGTTGTTTTGTAAGGGTCAGCATCGTTACCCACTTTCGCCCAGCTTGCGCGGATTTTACCATAAGAGAGAACCTTCTCTCTTGAAGCTTCGCTCATCAGTTCGCTGAATACGAATGATGCATTCACACCAGGATAGAAGTAAGCTGAATTGTCTTTCGGAAGAGTAGATGATTTATCTGTACGACCTGTGACACCAAGGAACAAATATGATTTGTAACTCATGTTCAGATCAAAATAATAACCCATTACGTTTTTGTTTCCGATTGAATTGGTTGTCTGTGGCGAACCGTTTGAGTTGGCCAGGTTGTAGTAACCCGGAATTGAAAGACCGCCCTGAGCATTTGTCGCTGCAAATGTTTCGCTGCTTCTGATCTGACGAATGTTCTGACCGAGCAACAATGAACCTTTGATGTTCTCAGTGAAGGAGTGCTCCATAGTTGCCATCAGGTCGTTGTTCAATGAAAGGTAATTGAAGAGATCTTCAGAGTATTTACCCTGATAAATCTGCTCATTTCCTGCATAGAATGGATCGATCGGATTATAATCGTATTTTTTCCATTTCTGATAACGACGGTCAGAGTAGTTATCTACACCGAGACGATCAGTAATCGTTAACCATTTTAACTGATGATATGAAGTGGTGAATGCACCAAATACACGGTCAACATCGTTTGTGTTGCGGAAATTCTGAAGTACGAAATATGGGTTCATGGTGTATGCACCATAGAAACCGTAAAGTCCGGTAACATCAGAATAACCATTGAAAATGTTGTCAAGGTCTTTTGACTCAGTGATAGGAATATCACGTGGTGTCTGGAGAAGGTTGTCGAAAATAGAAGCTTCTTTTTGTCCGCCTGCAGGAAGTACACTTGAAATGTTTGTGTAATTTAAGTTAATGCCTGTAGTGAAGTAGTTCGAAAGTTCTGATGAACCATTGAAGTGGAGATTGTATTTGTCATACTTCATGGTAGGAACAATTCCTTTGTTATTAACAGCACCTACCGAAAGATAGTAGTCGCTCTTTTCAGTACCGCCACCAAATGATACAGTGTTGGTTGCAGTAACTCCCATATCGAAGAAATCCTTAGTGTTATCTTCAATTGCGCTGTATGGTTTTACGCGCTGAAAGCCGTCAATTTCCTGGCCCCATGGACGCAGTGCTCCGTCGAACGGAAGTCCCCATGAGAAGTTTTCACGACGATCGTTGTATACGTTGTCAATATCACCTTCACCAAAAGTATTCTGGAACTCAGGTAAACGTAAGATAGAGGAGAAGGTCAGGTTGGAATGAATCTGAACATCCATTTTTGATTTGGAAGCAGACTGAACTCGACGACCTTTTTTAGTAGTTATTACTACCGCACCGTTAGAAGCAGCAGAACCGTAAATGGCTGTCGCAGCAGGCCCTTTCAGAACTGAAATGCTTTCAATGTCTTCAGGATTGAAGTCATTACCACGGTTACCATAGTCAACCTGGTTATTCAGGTCATCACCGTTACGATTGTTATCGTTGTTGATGATTACACCGTCAACTACCATCAGAGCCTGGTTATTTCGAAGGAGAGAAGTACCGCCGCGGATGACGATGCGGTTCGAACTACCCGGAGCACCTGATACAGAGTTGATGTTCACACCGGCAATCTTACCCTGAAGGGCACCGATAACGTTGGTGTTATTACCTTCTGTAAGTTGACTTGATGAAACCTGTGTGGTGGCATAACCGAGACTTCTTTTCTCGCGTTTGATCGCAAGACCGGTTACAACTACTTCATCAAGTTGTTTGGTGTCTTCAGACATGATGATGTCAATCTTTGTCTGAGTACCGATTTCAACCATTTTAGTTTTCATCCCTACAGATGTAAACTTCAATTGTGTGGTACCGGCCGATACCTTGATGGTATAGTTACCATCTAAATCGGTTACTACCCCGTTGTTGGATCCTACTTCCTGTACAGCGGCGCCGGGAATGCCAAGATTGTCCGTAGCGGACGTAACCTTTCCCGAAATTTGTCTTTCTTGTGCTGATACCTGCATACTAATAAATGCAAGCAGCAACGCCAATAGCGTAATTGCTTTTCTCATAGAGGTTAGTTTTGGTTAAACAGAAATTCCTGAATTTTGGGTCAATTTAGCAAAATCTAAATCAGATTAACAAAAGATTAACGTAAAACTTTATCACCATTTGCAGGGTCGTCTTCATGCAATCGGCTTTAAATGACCGCTTTCAATCCAAAAAAATGTTGAAATTTTTCTAAATTTCAACTGATGAGAGAAGCTTTTTTCAGAAAAATGACTTTCATCAACAATAAAATGCAACCTTTTTTCGACAATTGCCTTAGAAACGATTGGATTCAGCAAATTTCCGGTTGTTAGTTCACAAATAGTTTTTTAATTGCCTGACCTAAAGGCCTATGAACAAATGATGGTGGAAAACTATAATTAAAACTTGACTGATGTTTCTGAACCCGCTTAAATTTGTCGCCGTTAATTACCAATTAAACCCAAAAAAACACAGAAAATGAAAAAAATTATTCTTTCTGCGGCATTAGTAGCCATTGCTGGTTTTACTTATGCTCAAAAACCTGCTGCAGGTGATGTGACTGGTGAGGTTACTATGTATTTCCAAACTGGAACAAGTGCAGTTAGTATCTGGACTCCGGACCTGAAAGCTCGTTACTTCTTGTCTGACGACATGGCTCTGCGTATCGATTTCGCAGTTGCAACTTCTAGCTCAAGCCAGGATGTTACTGAAGCTGCTCCTGGTACAGGAACAGGTAAATACGAATCCAGCAGCTCTACTTTCATCATTGGTGCCGGTATCGAAAAGCATTTCGCAGGAACTGAGCGTCTGTCTCCTTACGTAGGTGCTGGTCTTTCTTTCAGCACAGGTTCTTCTGATGAGACTTTCACAAACTGTGATAACTTCGGTGGTGGTCTGGTTTACACACCTGACTATCTCCGTACAGAGGATAATGCTTCAGTTTCAACTTTCGGTCTGAAATTGATGGCAGGTGCTGACTACTACTTCGTAAACAACGTTTACCTGGGAATCGAAGTAGGTTGGGGCTTCAGCACAACTTCAAACGGTGATGCTACTTCAACTACAACATCAGGTGGTACTACTACAGTATCAAAAACTCCTGGTGGAAGCAGCTCAGGTCTTAGCCTTTCTTACAATCCGGGACTCCGTTTCGGTTTTGTATTCTAAGAATAAAACCTCTTAAATGAAAAACCCCTCCTCAGGAGGGGTTTTTTTTTGCTTGTATTTATCTCACCACTCTGCTAATCTCTCTCTCCTGATCTTTTCTCTTCATGTCCTCCCGCTTGTCAAATAGCTTTTTCCCCCGGGCTATGGCGATTTCCAACTTGGCATAACCTCTTTCATTGAAAAATAACTGCACCGGAATGATCGTCGTTCCTTTCTCCTTCATTTTACTCTGTATCTTCGAAAGTTCAGTCTTATTCAATAACAATTTACGTTGCCGCTTTGGCTCATGATTGTTATATGAACCTTGCTTGAACTCGGAGATGTGCATGTTCTTCACCCAAAGTTCGCCATTGATAAAGACACAGAAAGACTCAGCTAATGTCGCTTTCCCTTCACGGATGGATTTCACTTCAGTACCACTTAACATGATACCTGCCGTGTACGTCGTCAGTAAATGGTATTCAAACGAGGCCTTTTTGTTTTTAATTACAGTAGCTTCCTGAGCCATAAGTAAGGCAAAGGTACAAAATCATTCTACGGACTTTTCATTCCTTACAATCAATACAGGAATTTCAACTTTGTGACGTACTGAATCTACAGTTGTGCCGAGAATCATGTCCTTGAATCCTTTGTGACCGTGTGCACCCATGACCAATAAATCTGCACTGTATTCTCTGACAAGTTGTGGAATTGCTCTTTTCGGATTACCATAACCGATCCTGGCCTGCACCTGATATCCTGCTTCTCTAAGTTGCATGGCATAGCGCTCCAGGTATTTTTTGTCGGCAATAGATTCATAATCGCGGATGTCCTGACTCATCATCAGTGCACCTGCCGATTCTACAACGTGGATGAGTAAATACTCTGCTTTCTTTCCTCCCTGTGCAAGTGCATTCTTGATATTGGTTTCATCAGATGATGAGAAGTCTACTGCAATGGCAATTCTTCGGTAAGGCGATAAAGCTTCAGTGGAAATGCTTCTGTAGTCACCGTGAGGGCTTTCAGGCAGATGCTTTTCCTTTACTTTGAAGAATGGTCTAAGAGTTATGTAAATAAGCAATACACCGGCACCAACAATTATTGGCAGTAATGTGAATGCAAGCAAAAGAGGATGAGAACTTGATTTCATCCATTCTTCAACCTGACTAATTATCAGCCGAACATTCAAACCGACAATAGCGATGGCAATGATCCATGAAATAATTTCAAGCGTCTTTGAAATGTGAAAACCTTTCATCTTCTCTTTGTCTCTCACAAAGTGAATAAGCGGAATGATGGCAAATCCTAATTGTAAGCTGAGTATGACTTGAGAGAGAATCAGTAATTCACCGGTGGCTTCCTCACCGAAAAAGACAATGGTGATCAGGGCAGGGATGATGGCTATGATTCGGGTCAGTAATCTTCGTATCCAGGGTGCTATGCGCAGTTTCAGATATCCTTCCATCACAATCTGCCCCGCCAATGTTCCCGTCAATGTCGAACTTTGCCCGGCTGCTATCAATGCAATCGCAAATAATTTTGGCGCTATCGCCGAGCCGAGTAATGGACTCAGAAATCGATGCGCATCCTGGATTTCGGAAACTTCATACATTCCGCTTTTAAAGAAGGTGGATGCTGCCAAAATCAAAATCGCTGCATTTACAAAGAAGGCAAGATTCAGTGCGATCACAGAATCAATCATGTTGAATTTGATGGCCTTTTTTATTTCCGTTGGCGTGTCTTTAAATTTTCTTGTTTGAACTAAAGATGAATGCAGGTACAAGTTGTGTGGCATCACTGTAGCTCCGATGATTCCGATTGCTATGTATAATGCTTTTTTTCCGGGCAGGGAAGGAACAAACCCACCGGCGATTTCATGCAGACTGGGCTTAGCTAAAATCATTTCAGTCAGAAAAGCCAGTCCAATTATTGATATCAATCCGAGAATGAATGCTTCCATCTTCCGGATTCCAAAATTGATGAGAAAGAGCAGAAGGAATGTGTCAAGGATCGTAATACACACTCCTGCAATCAGCGGCACACCGAATAATAACTGAATACCGATAGCCATCCCCAGCACTTCAGCAAGGTCACAGGCTGCAATGGCAATTTCAGCTAAAATGTAAAGTGAGATGTTAACCGGTTTTGAAAAGGATTCGCGGGATGCTTGTGCCAAATCACGCCCGCGGACGATGCCCAGCCGCGCACTGAGACCTTGCAGAACAATGGCCATCATATTTGACATCAGAAGCACCCAGATAAGCTTATAACCAAACTGGCTTCCTCCGGCAATATCAGTTGCCCAATTTCCGGGATCCATGTATCCAACGCTGACCAGATAGGCAGGACCAAGAAAGGAAAAGAACTTCTTTGTCCGCGACATTCCGGTTGTATCAATACTTTGATGAACTTCCGGTAGTGATTGATTACTCATGACTTACAAAATTTTTCTAAAGTGTTTCTACAAGTATATTCTCTGCAGCTTCACGGCTAAGATGAATGGATTTTTTGCGGCTGTTGACATAAACCGTCATTGATTTGTCGAATGCAATAACTTCTTCCACGCGAATCTTTTGGCCGGGAATCAGGCCCCTTTCGTCGAGGTATTTCAGAAAACCGGCATCGTGATTTACTACTCCGCTGATCTGCCAGCGGGAGTGTTCTTTTGCCGAAGTCAGAGCCACTGAATGTTGCTTCGGGAAATTACCTTCATCATCCGGAATGGGATCACCGTGCGGATCATAGTCCGGTTTACCTAAAAACTGATATAATCTGTTTATCAGTAATTCGGATTTGATGTGTTCCAGTTCTTCCGCCAATTCATGTACCTGGCTCCAGTCAAAGCCTAATTTTTCTACCAGAAACAACTCCCATAAACGGTGACGCCTGATGATGCTAATAGCCAGTTTCTTTCCGGCCGGTGTGAGATGAACACCGTAATACTTCTGGTAGTTGATCAGCTTCTTTTGAGACAATCGCTGAAGCATGTCCGTTACAGTAGCAGCTGAGATATTGAGCCTCGCCGCAATTGAGTTTGTGCTGATACGCTCCCTGGATTGCTCCACGAGGAAGTAAATTGACTTCAGGTAGTTCTCCTCTGCAAGTGAAATCTGCATGCTTTTAAAATTTAGGCTAATCTAAAAATATTTTATGTATGGACGAAAAAAAGTACCTGTAAAAATATGAACAGGTCAGGGTGGGTTAAGAGGTTTGTTACCATTTTTGCCGGGACTGTGGATAAACAGCCCCAAAATCCTGAATCTTGTTTATAAGATAGTACACCAAATAGCATGAAAAAGCGCATGAAAATTTATTTTTGCCTCGCTATGGGATTTTACCGCAATTTTCTCCGTCCACTGTTTTTTCTTTTTAACCCCGAAAGAGCACATCATCTGGTCGTTCTGCTTTTAAGAGTTGTTCTGAAAATTCCGGGAGTTAAACTGATCTTCAAAAAGATGTTTTCGGTGGAACATCAGTCGCTGCACCGTACTGTCATGGGGATCGACTTCCCGAATCCTGTCGGCCTTGCCGCAGGTTTCGATAAAGATGCCACAATGTTTAATGAATTATCAGCATTAGGTTTCGGTTTTATAGAAGTAGGAACTGTGACACCATTACCTCAGCCGGGCAACGACAAACCGCGCATGTTCCGTTTGAAAGATGATTCTGCCGTTATCAATCGAATGGGTTTTAATAATCACGGTGTGGTTCCCATGCAACACAGGCTGAAGCGAAAATCGAAGGGCATTATCATTGGCGGTAACATCGGAAAAAATAAAGTCACAAAGAATGAAGACGCCATCTACGATTACGAAGTATGTTTCACAGCTTTGTTCGATCTGGTCGATTATTTTGTAGTCAATGTCAGTTCTCCAAATACACCGGGCCTTCGTTCCCTTCAGGAAAAGGATCCACTGATGAAGATACTGAATAGTCTTCAGCAGCTGAACGCTGATCTCTCCGCAACCAGCCGCGATGGAAAGCGGAAGCCGATCCTTTTGAAAATCGCTCCTGATTTAACCAACGAACAATTGGACGAAATAGTTGAAGTGGTAAGCCTCACAAAAATAGATGGAGTAATAGCCACAAATACTACCATCTCAAGAGATGGATTAAAGAGCGAAAAGTCTTATGTAGTAGCCTGCGGAAATGGAGGACTAAGCGGAAAACCTCTTACGTCACGATCCACTGAAGTAATTCGTTATCTGCATCGGAAATCCGGCGGATCCTTTGTCATCATCGGAGTAGGTGGCATTCACTCTGAAAAGGACGCACTGGAAAAATTAGAAGCCGGTGCATCACTTGTTCAGCTTTACACCGGCTTCATCTATGAAGGGCCTTCTTTAATTCGGAGAATCAATAAGAGTCTCCTTCAGAAAAGATAATTTATTTAGAAACGTGTTTGAGTACTTTTGCTTCCAGAAAGAAAATGATTTCTTCAGCAACATTTTTCACCTGATCACCTGTTCTTTCAAGTTTCCGGATTGTTGAAATGATGTGCAATGATTGAGCAATGTTCTTTGAATGGGTGTTAATATAACTTTCAATCACTGCATTGGCGCTGCCATTGATTTCATCCAACGTGTCATCCATCTTGAATATTCCGCGAGCAAGTTTGGAATCTTCTCTGTCAAAGGCTGCCTGAACATCTTCCAGCATTTTAATACTAACGGAAAACATTTCACTCACTCTGGTAACATTCATCAGGTCCGGATCAAAAGCATCACCTGATTCTGCGACATACCTGCAAATACCATCTGCAATATCACCAATGCGTTCAAGATTTGAATTGATCTTTAATACAGCCAGCACAAATCGGAGGTCGATCGCTACCGGATTAAAAAGCGCGAAAATATTTTCGCAGTCTTTGTCGATTTTCAACTCAAGAGCATTGACGCGTTTTTCATTGAAGTTTACTTCTCTGGCTAATTCACGGTCAGTACGTTCAAAAGCATCTTTTGCCTTTTTCATTTGAAGAGTAATCAGGTCAAACATCTCAACCGTTTCTTCCTTGAGTCGTTTTAGTTCTATATCCAGATGTGTCATTGCAACTGTCTGTTTAAGCTAGTTTGTAAAATCTCTGCGCGACTAAGATACCATTCTTGTTTTAAGCAGCATCTTTCCTTTTGTTTTGATTTTCTTCAGCCGGTTGTTGAATCTTACGGGCATATTTATTCTCGATCATCCAAAGCGACCGGTAACATAACTTTGTGTTCTCGGATTCTGCGGATTGGTGAAAATAGTAGGCGTGTCATCAAATTCTATGAGCTCACCCATGTAGAAAAATGCCGTCTTGTCACTGACCCGTCCTGCCTGCTGCATATTATGGGTCACGATCATAATCGTGTATTTGTTCTTCAGGTCATAAATCAGTTCCTCAATCTTCGCCGTCGAAATAGGATCAAGTGCCGATGCCGGTTCGTCCATCAGCAAAACAGATGGCTCAATCGCGAGCGCACGTGCTATGCATAATCGTTGCTGCTGGCCGCCCGACAATTCAAAGGCTGATTTCTTTAATTTGTCTTTAACTTCTTCCCACAGTGCAGCCTGACGAAGAGAAGTCTCAACGCGTTCTTCAACATATGTGGCATGATTGCTACCATTCACACGTAGTCCGTATGCTACATTTTCAAAAATGCTTTTCGGAAACGGATTTGGTTTTTGGAAAACCATTCCTACTTTTTTCCTTAATTCATCAACCTGCATTCCTTTTTTGTAAATGTCTCTGCCATCAAGAAGAATGTCGCCTTCGATCTTAATTCCGGAATCAGGTCATTCATTCTGTTGAACAGACGTAGAAAGGTCGATTTACCGCAACCGGAGGGTCCAATCAACGCAGTAACCGTATTCGGTTGCACTGACATAAATTCCTTTCAGCGCATGGAATGTTCCGTAATAGAAAGATGAACGTTATTGCTTTCTATTTTGGATTGATTCATATCAGTTCATTTTTACTTTTTTACTCAAATATCGTCTTAGAGCATTTGCCAGAAGATTTAATATGAGTACAAACAATACCAGTACCAGTGCAGTTCCATAAGCCATGTCTCTTGATTCGTTGATTTTTGTTCCACTCGTCGAAATCACATAAAGGTGATAAGGAAGGGCCATGACCTGATCAAAAATACTATGTGGTAATTTAGGAAGAAAATATGCTGCAACTGTAAACAGGATTGGAGCTGTTTCGCCCGATACACGACCGATACTAAGAATCAATCCGGTCATGATATTAGGCATTGCAATTGGTAAAATCACCTTTCGGATTGTCTGAAGTTTGGTGGCGCAAAGACGAAAGGCTTCCGTGACGAGAACTTATCGTCTATTGCTATAAGTGATTCTTCCGTTACACGAATTACAACAGGCAAGGCAAGTAAGCCAAGTGTCAGTGATCCGGCAAGAATTGAATCACCGAATTTCAATGTGTTCACAAAAAGTGCCATCCCGAAAAGGCCGAATACGATTGACGGTATGCCTGCGTGGGATAGCCGTCATTAATTTGATGAATCGTTTAAAGAAAGATTCACGTATGTATTCATTCAGATAAATTCCTGCCATTACACCAATCGGGAAAGCAACGATCATCGATCCTGCCACGAGGCAAGAGTTCCAACAATAGCCAGGAAAATTCCTCCTTTAGTCATGCCGTCTTCCGGCATAGCTGTGAAATTCCGATTGAGAACATATGAAAGCCTCTGCTGAAAATGAATTCAAGAATCCAGAACAAGATCAAAAGAACTCCCCAGACTCAAGTTCTGAGAAATCCAAAATGCGATTTTTTCTTTGAGCTGTTTTGACATCACTTATTGAATTTTCTTTTTGATGAAATGTATTGAACCCACAAATTGATCACCAGTGTTATGATAAAGAGTAAACATCCCAGGGCGAACAGGGCTTTGTAATGAACTCCGCCTTTTGGTGCTTCACCCAATTCCGCTGCAATTGTTGCCGGAATGGTTCTGACCAGGATTGTAACAATGAATGCGGCATAACGGCAAATTTCCGGTTACCATCAGAACTGCCATTGTTTCTCCGATTGCACGACCAATTCCTAAAATTGCGGCAGAAGCTGAAATATACGACATGGAACCAGGGATAACTACCCTTGAAATAGTTTGCCATCGATTGCACCCCAAGGCAAGAGATGCCTCTTTCATACTTCTTGGTGTATTGCGAATTGCATCTTCCGAAACTGTAATAATCGTTGGTAAAGCCATTATCGGAACAATACTTCCCGCCAATGCTGTTTCTCAACACGGCAAATTGAACCAGTCGTGGACTAGGCGGTACAATGGCGATAAATTAAAAGAAACCATATACAACAGACGGAATTCCTGCAAGCAATTCTATGATCGCTTGAGAATTTTCTCACTCTTTCATCTGCTACTTCTGCCATGTAAATCGCCGTGGCAAGTCCTGCAATGAAAGCGAAAGTATGGCGAAAAATGAAACAAGAAGTGTTCCGAGGATAAGTGGTAAAACTCCAAGTTGAACTGCGGGCTCAGCAGTCGGAAACCATTCCTTGCAGAAATAAAATCAGGAATGTTGTTCTTGTCGATGTCTATAACAACTCCCTTTTCATCCTTAGTCAGATATTTATCCGGGAAAACGGCAAGTATCTGTGGGATGCTGTCAACTAACCGGCTTAATTTTGCCGGAAGGTATTCGAAGTTCTCACCAATCTCTTCGTCTGAAAAGTAATTGGAGAGGTCATTGATAGTGAAAGTAATGATCGTGTCATCCTTACCGCCCAGACTTTTCCAGTTTGTAATCTTCTGATCAAAGATATCTTTCAATTCAACAGCTTTGAGATGCCGCACCGGGTTAGTTTGATTCACCACAATTACATTGTGATTCTCAACCGGTGAGGTGTTGAAAAGTGAGAATCCTTCTTTGAAAAGAAAGACCACGATTAGTAAAACGGCCAGTGATGAAACAGAACTGCTGATCAGTAAAATCCCCTCAACTGTTTTTTCTTTAATTTTTTTTAGAGTCATGTTGCTTCCTGAATGCAATGCTCTGATCGTATAAATACCGGCAGAATGTAGAAACGCTCTGCCGGTACAAAAACACTTATAAAAATAATTACTTCACTGAAATGTAACCTACCTGCTCCACAATTTTTTGTCCTTCCGGAGAGAGTATAAAATCAATGAATGCTTTTACCTGCGCTTCTTTAGCAACAGGGTAGTAGTAGAGCAGAGGACGAACTACAGGGTATGTCTTGTTCTTTGCTGCCTCTACAGAAGCATTCACGTACGTTTTTCCATCGTATGATACGGCAATGTCTTTCACTTCTTTCGTAAGGTAAGCAAGACCAACATAACCGATAGCACCTTTTGTCTGACTAACAGACTGGATGATTGCTCCCGTTGCAGGCATATTCAGTACGGAAGATGCATAATTTTTTCTATTCATTACATGCTCTTTGAAGAACTCATATGTGCCTGAACTTGTTTCTCGGGCATACACAACGATCTGCATGTCATCACCGCCTACTTCTTTCCAGTTCTTAATTTTGCCGGTGTAGATGTCTTCCAGTTGCTGACGGGTAAGCTTGCTTACTTTATTCTGAGGATTAACGATTACTGAAAGAGCGTCATTTGCAATTACAACTTCTTTGTATGCTCTTCCGGCATCCTGCATCTTCATTTTTTCGTCCATCTTCATCTTGCGTGAAGCCATGGCGATATCAGTAGAATTGTCAATCAGTGCAGCTAATCCAACGCCGCTGCCACCACCAACAACAGTAATGCTTTTTCCTGCATTTTTCTTCATGTATACTTCCGCTTCTTTCTGTGAAAGCGGTAAAACCGTATCGCTTCCTTTAATCACTAACTTCTGTGCTGTCATTGAAAGGCTGATTACAGCCATTCCAATCATTGCGATAATTTTTTTCATCTTTATTGTTTGTTTGGGTTGTTGATTAGAATTTAACCTGCATTCGAAGTGTGAATACATTATCCATTAAATCTTTTGTATATCCTGAGAGATTGTTAGATGTCTCATTGGTGATCGATTCGTAGTAAGCAGTAAGCTTCACATTGGCATCCCAACGATAAGCAAGACCGATTCCAATTGTTGTGTATTTGAGATCGGTTGCGTTGGTCGCTTTAAATGTACCTGAACTGATAGCTTTACCGATTTCATCACCTTGCACATCAGTATTCGGATCATACCAGTCGTATTTTACGATTGCCTGAAAAGGTGTTTGCATGATGTTGTGAAGAAAGTAGAAGTAAGCTCCGTTGAATTTGCGGTTGTAAATATCTGCCGTAATCGGGCTGCTTGAATTTGGGCTTGCAGTTCCTGAACCTGAACCGGGCTGATCACCCTGAATATACTCTGCACGAAGAGTGGTTAATCCTGCTGCCCAGTTCAGACTGAATTGTGCATCAAAGCCCATGTATTTTCTTTCAGTATAACTGCGCGCGCCGTAACCGATTGGCTTCACATCATCCTTTTTTGTGATCAGTGAGAATCCCTGAACACCATTTACATCCACAGCACTGCTGTATACATTTACAGTGTCGATTCGATAACCTCCTTCATAATAGGATACGCCCAGTCCGTATTTGATATTTTCTGACGGACTAGTACGATTAATTCCCAGGTGAGCAATGAAATCTTTTTTCTTGTCAAAATCCGAAACGTTACCGCCTGCACCCGGCGCACCATTTCCGTTGAACCAACCTGCATCAAGTTTAATCCAGTTCCATGCTGATGTTTTAGGACCCTGAATACTTAGCATGGCACCAAGGTCACGTTCACCGGGGAAAATAATCTGAGACATTCTGCCTCGCTCAGGAGATTCACGAAGACTTGATGAGTAAACGATTTCATAACCGAACGGACGATTTTGCATGCCGGCAGTGATTGAAAACCAACCACACCATGGATCAGTAAACTTGCCATAGGCATCTTTTATCGTCAGTCCCTTCTCTGTCACATCAAATTGGAGTACATATTGTGAAGTTGAAATCCCTCTTTCGTTGAGTGGAGCATCGTATTGAAATTTTACTCGACCGCGACGAATCATGAAACGCTTGTCGATTCCTGCGGCAAAAGAACCGCCGGCATAGGCACCGGCACCTGTAGAATCTCCATACTGAAATTGAGTCTGAATGTAACCGCTCACTTTGATCCGTTTCATTACGTCAAGTTCCTGACGAATTCCGGAGACTGTTGCAGTGAGTGTGTCGATAGGATTGACATCAGCATCCTGAGCTTGTGTCTTTGTCATTCCGGCCATAGTCAGAATGATGAGGAGAGAGTAAATTCTTTTCATGTAGTGGTAATTTGTTGTGCAAAACAACTAATGCCAGATTACAGGAATGTATTTTCAATGTTATCTTAATGTTAAGTGTTCCTTGGAAAATCTTGGTAATTCGGCTGAAAACGGAAGATTTTGATTGAATTCTTCCTGTTTCAAAAAGTTAATATTCGCTTAATCCGGAATGAAAATGAGATTTAAATAACCGGGCTCGAAAGGTTAAAGCTTTAACAGGTTACTGTGCTGAGGGATCCCGGTTCAGGAATCTTTAATTGATCAATTCCTTGATCATATTTACAAGAATGGCAGGCCTTACAGGTTTTGTGATGAAATGACTGCCTCCGGCTTCGAAAGCACTCATCGTAATGTACTCATCTGAATCTGCAGTCAGGAATAGAACAGGAGTTTTGCTGAAACCGGACATTAGTCTGAGCTTTCTGCAAGTTTCGATACCTGTCATTCCCGGCATCCGGATGTCCAGAATAATCAGGTCCGGATGTGTTTCTTCCGCAACTTTCAGACAATCTTCGCCGTTGTTTGCGCTGAAGACGGCGAAGTTGTTTTTTCTCAGATTGTAACTGAGTATTTCAACAATATCCGGCTCGTCATCAACTACCAGTATTCGCATTGGCTCGTTCATCATATTAATTTTCGGAAAAATACGGCAGTAGTGTAAAGTTTATGTTAACTCCGTATAAAGAGAATGTGACATCTATCTTTAATACCGATTATTTTATAATCATCGGTGTTTCAATAGGCGGAATTTGCATAATCACTGAATGTTAATCTGAAGGCATTATCGAACCATCTGCTGCTTTCTTCATCAAAAAGTTTGGCAAATTTTGATTCAGCAGTCAGATCATTGACAAATAGTCCTGATGCTTTTTCCTGACAACTTGAAAAGAGGGTGACTGTTACAAAACCAAATCTGCTGTTAAATTTGAGGTGAAGTGTCCGATAAGGATCATGCTTGTTACCGGCGACAATCATGTGATCTGTACTTTGTTCCGGATCGGCCATGTATCCCATTCTGTCAAGCACTCTTTTGCAGCGGTTAATTACTCCCGGCAATTCTCTGGATTCAATTCTCAGTTTCATTGTTTTTTTTGACAAAATAAGCCATGTATTGTTGAGAAATAATTACAGCTCTGTTAACGTTACATGAAATCCGGGAAGTATTTTCGCAATGAATCTGCCTATGCCGAAAGCCAAAACATTTAAACGCATTGCCTGGGGTAGTGTTCTCGGGCTTCTCCTTGTTGTATCCGTATTCGGATTAATTATCTACAAACGACTTTTCTCTCCGAATCTTCTCGTTGGAAAAAAGTCAGAACTGTATTTATATATACCAACAGGTTCTAAATTTGATGATGTTGTTGCTATCCTGAATAAAGGAAAACTCCTGAAAGATGAGGAGTCGTTTCGTTGGACTGCATGTGAGATGAAGTACGATAAAAATGTAAAGCCCGGAAGATACCTTCTGAAGGAGCACATGAATAACAAAGATCTGATTGCTTTGCTACGCTCAGGTAATCAGACTCCGCTGGATGTCGTCTTCAATAACATTCGGACAAAAGAACAACTGGCAGAAAAAGTAGGATCTCAACTGGAAGCCACGCCTTCTTCAATCCTAAACTTACTGAATGATCCTGATTATACCAAAGAACTGGGATTCACACCGGAAAGTATCTTGTCGATGTTCATTCCGAACACTTATGAGATGTATTGGAATACAAGTGCAGATAAGTTTATCAGGAAAATGAAAAAGGAATACGATAAATTCTGGACAGCCGATCGGATCAATCGCGCCCGTAAACGTGAGCTCACTCCGCTTCAGATATCAATCATTGCTTCAATAGTACAACTGGAAACAAATAAGCCGGATGAAAAATCCATTGTCGCAGGGGTGTACGTGAACAGATTTAAGAAAGACTGGAAACTGGAAGCTGACCCTACTTTAGTTTATGCACTTGGAGATTTCTCTGTGAGCCGCGTATTGAATGTTTACAAAGAAATTGATTCACCGTACAACACTTACATGTACAAAGGACTTCCTCCCGGACCAATCTGTCTCCCAACCATTGAATCACTGGATGCCGTGCTCAATTACATGGAACATGACTTCATGTACTTCTGTGCAAAGGATGATTTTTCAGGGTACCATGCATTTGCTTCCACATACTCAAAGCACATTGAGAATGCTCACCGTTTTCAAAGAGCACTGGATAAAAGGGGTATTAAAAGCTGATTTTATCTGTAATTTATCCGTTTTCGTCGGATAAAACCACTTCTTTCCGAAAAACGTTTTATTTTCGCAAAAAAATCAGAGAGGCTCTTCATCAATAGTTGTCTCTATTAATCAATTACTAAGATGTCTAAAATTAAGTTTGGTACCGATGGCTGGAGAGCTATCATTGCAAAGGATTTTACAGTTGAAAATGTGGCGCGTGTTTCTGAAGCTACCGCTGAATGGTTGTTAAGTCAAAGTAAAAATCCGTCTGTTGTTGTTGGTCACGATTGTCGTTTCGCCGGACAACTTTTCGCAGAGACCGTTGCAAAAGTAATGGCTGCCAAAGGAGTTAAAACAAAACTTGCCCGTGGCTTTGTCAGCACACCGATGATTTCTCTCGGAACATTAGCTCATAAGGCTGATGCAGGCATCATAATTACAGCTTCTCATAATCCGCCTTCATATAATGGCTTTAAACTAAAAGGCTCCTATGGCGGTCCGCTTACTCCGTCGAAGGTTCAGGAGATTGAAGATATTATTCGTGATAAATCTACTGTCAATCTTGATCAGTATTCAATTGATGATCTCATCAAAAAGGGAATGGTTGAAATTGTGGATCTGGAGGGTGAATATATTGAGAGAGTTAAAAAGAGTTTTGATCTGGATGCAATTAAGAGATCAGGATTGAATCTGGCCTACGACGCCATGTATGGCGCCGGACAAAATGTCATCAAGAAATTATTCCCTGAAATCACTCATCTGCATTGCGATGAAAATCCGGGTTTCCATGGTCAGGCACCTGAGCCAATCCATAAAAATCTGACTGAATTTTCTGAGCTCATTCGTACCAGTGGAAAAATTGACTGCGGATTAGTTACCGATGGTGATGCTGATCGGATCGGAATGTATGACAACAAAGGAAACTTCATTGATTCTCATCACATCATTCTCCTTCTTATTCATTACATGGTGAAATATAAAGGATATACCGGTAAGGTTTGCACAGCCTTCAGCACCACCCCAAAAGTGGAAAAATTGTGTAAGCACTACAACCTGAAACTCGATACAGTAAAAATCGGATTCAAGTACATCTGTGAGATAATGGTGAATGAAGATGTATTGTTAGGCGGTGAAGAGAGTGGTGGAATTGCGATCAAAGGTCATATTCCTGAACGTGATGGTATCTGGATGGGATTAGTGATTTGGGAATTTATGGCCAAGAGCGGAAAGAAAATTCCTGACCTGATTCGCGAGATCTATGACATCGTCGGTGAATTTTCCTTCGAGAGAAATGATATGCATCTTAAAGAAGAAGTGAAAGCCAGAATCGTTGAGAATACTGCAAAGAATGCTTACAAATCATTCGGAAAGTATACCGTTAAACGTATCGAAGATCTCGATGGCTATAAATACTTCTTTGACGATAATAATACTGAGTGGCTTTTAATCCGTGCCTCGGGCACCGAGCCGGTCCTCAGAACCTACGCCGAATCATCAACCCGCGAAGGAGCTTTTGCAATATTGAAAGCAGCAGAAGAAACATTGCTTAAATAGTAATTAGTAATTAGTAATTAGTAAGTAGACTGCATTATTTTCCATTATGTTTACCCTCTAATTACTACTTACTACTTACTACTTACTACTTACTACTTACTACTTACTACTTACTACTTACTACTTACTACTTACTACTTACTACTTACTACTTACTACTTACTACTTACTACTTACTACCAATGGCTCACGACATCGATTACAGAATCTTCGGCGACGACATGCAGGCCGTCGAAATTGAGCTTGATCCGAATGAAGCAGTGCGTGCTGAAGTTGGGGCAATGCTTTATATGGAAGAAGGGATTCAAATGCAAACCAACGCTGAAGGAGGAATCTTTGGCGGACTAAAGCGAATCGTTTCCGGAGAGAATTTTTTTATCACCAGCTTTCTGAATACCGGAGTAGGAAAGAGGAATGTCACTTTTGCCGCACCTTATCCGGGGAAAATTATACCACTTAATCTTCCGGAGGTGGGTGGAAGTTTTTTATGTCAGCGTGATGGCTTTTTATGTGCCGCACAAGGAGTGGATATCAGTGTTGAATTTACCAAACGTATTGGAGCAGGACTTTTCGGTGGTGAAGGTTTTATTCTTCAACGACTCAGTGGCGATGGAAAAGCATTTATCCATGCCGGTGGTACAATCATTAAGAAGGAATTACAAAGCGGTGAACGGCTTCGCGTTGATACAGGTTGCCTCGTTGCACTACAGCCAACTGTTGATTACGACATTCAATTTATCGGCGGATTCAGGAATGTACTCTTTGGAGGTGAGGGTTTGTTTTATGCCGTTCTCACCGGACCGGGTATCGTCTATCTGCAAACGCTTCCATTCTCCCGACTGGCCGATAGAATAGTAGCCGCCTCTCGTTTTGGAGGAAGAAAAGAAGAATCACGAGGTATTGGCGGATTACTCGGCGGAATTATCAGCGGTAATGAGTAATTAATTCTTTACAAAAAAACCTTTAAGCATTTTCTCGTTTTCTGTTTCTGCACGGAGCATATAAAGTCCGTTTGCTAAAGCGGAAATATCGATGGATTGTTCTCCTGAAATTTTCATTTCTGAAATCACTCTTCCACTGATTTCCGTGATTGAAATGCGGGAACCGTTTGTAATTTCAGAAGGAAGTCTGATCAACTCATGAGAAGGATTTGGATAAATGGCCAGATCATGCTTTTGATTCATCGATGCTATGCGGTTCACTACAACATAGACTGAATCAGATTGCGATGAACAACTGCCATTGGAAACAATTACTGAGTAAAATCCATCTGCCGGTGCTGAGATGAAAGGAGAATTAGAATAGAGCAGTGCAGAACCATTCAAAGTCCAGGTGTAATTCTGGTAATTTCCCGTCGATAATGTTGTTCCACTGATACTAATTGCCGGTTGTGCAGGTGCGTCAAGTACGTTAATGTAATTCAATTGCATGGCTGACTGACTGCCATTGGCATTGGTTACGACTAAACCGACAGAATACTGCCCGCCTGTACTGTAAGTGACAACCGGATTTGCTACTGTTGAAGTTGCCGGATTTCCGCCCGGGAAATACCATGTTCTTGAAATGTTATTACCGGATGTAACGTCGCTAAAGGTAATGCTCGAATTTGAGCAAACCGTTGTTGATGATGCTGTAAAAGCGGGTGAAGGAAGATTACATGGAGAGGCAACCAGTGTAATGGTTTGACTTACTTCGGCGGCACATGTACTTGCTGTAAGTGTAACCAGATAATTTCCCGTTGATGGTAAAGATACGGTGAGACTATCTGAAGCGTACGCTTCAATCGTTCCACTGTTGATCCAGTTGATCCGTGAAAAATCAATAGCAGATGAATTCACCACTGCCTGACTTCCTGCACAAAATACTGATCCCTGAGCGGTAACGGAAATAGTTGGAGTTACACATTGAATTTGCCCGAACCAGATATCGGCTCCACCGTGGTTTCCGCTTACATCATGATTGTTGCTGAATGAGTAACCGGCAAAAGTGATATTGTCTATGCTCTGTTCAATTACGGTGGCAGGTCGATCATTACTGCTTCCTCCGAATGATTCTGTCCAGATAGGAGTATAGTTGTTATCTGTTTTATAGAACCAGATATCTTCCTGACCATTGTTATTGTAAACATCCAAATCAGATGATGTGTAACCACTGCAAAATAAGTAGCCGTTATCGCTGGTCTTTACGATCTGGAAAATGTTGTCGGAACCTGATCCTCCAATGCATTTTTCCTGTAGGATGTTTCCGCTGTAATTCAATTCAGCGTACCAGCCGTCGGTATAGCTATAATGCGAACTGATATCGCCATCCGATGAATTGGTATATCCTCCGATAAGAATTGAATTGTTGTTTGTGAAAACCATTGACTGAGCTGATTCAAATCCGCTTCCGCCGAAATTTTTTACCCAGTTGAGATTGCCGTTGTTGTCAAATGCCGTTACCAGCCAGTCATAGTTGCCATGCGAATATGTCAGGTCGCCATCAGATGATGCTGTACAACCTGCAGCAAAATAGTTTCCGGCGAAATCTTCTTTGAGGGTATAGCATACATCAAGTCCGCTGCCGCCAATCATTCGTTGCCACATTACATTCCCGTTGAGATCGGTTTTGATGAGCCAGAAGTCCTGATCACCGTGATTGCCGGAAATGTCGCCGTCGTTTGAGTATGTTCCGCCACCCAACAGCCAGCCCTGATCATTGGTTGGAATCATTGTGTAGATCAAATCAGGAGCCGTTCCTCCAATTGATCTCTGCCATTGGATATTACCAAGTGTATCGGTACAAAAGAACCAGGCATCAAATCCACCTTGATTTTGTGTCAGATCTCCGTTGGAAGAAGAAGAATAGCCGGCGATATATAGAAGATTGTTTTTGAATTCGATAGTGGTTCCAAAGTCAATTGAAGTACCGCCAAAAGATTGCTGCCTGATGATGTTTCCACCGGCGTCAAGACGTGTCAACCATACATCTGTTGAACCATGCGACGCTGTAACACAACCGTTTTGAGAATCCGAATTTCCCAATAACCAGTAACCGCCTCCGGGTGCTGAAATCAATCTGGAAGCAAAATCAGGACTTGATCCGCCCAGACTTTTTTGATTTGTAAGGACAGGAGGGGAATAGGCGAAAATCGATGAATTTATCATCATCGCAATCAAAAAGTGGAGAAAACGCAGGTTTTGTCTCATCAGATGTGTGGGTAATGGACAGAAACTGCAAGATCGCCCGCAGGAGGCGGTGTCTCAAGATATTATGGTAAGTTGTTGGTATTCTTGGGTAATGGGTGGATTTAAATGGTCAAACAATGCTGGTCGGTTTGACCGGTTTTAAAGCGATTTGGTGCTTTTCAGGTGTCCAGCGGTGAAATCTTACATTGGAGATCTAAGGGCCTTTTATAGCTAATCTTTATGCCTGTACAGGGCGTTAAACTATCACATTCAGACCGAAAGTCGACCCACCCACAGCCAAAAGACTTTTGATAGTTTTTTTCAAACCAATCCCGTAAGATTGATTGAATCCCAAGTTCAACCCCGTAAGGTTGAAAAGAAAAACCCAGCCCCGTAAGGCTGGGTTAATTTTTTTAACGCCAATGATGTATTCAGGCAGTGACTCTTTTGGTAGAGCGGTACAGAGAGAAAATCCCAAATAGGAGACCTGAGTAAAACAAATCACCCATTACCTGATTTCTGAAAAAAGGAATAGCCTGAGTGTAGCTTTCCATGGTTCCTGCAAAGGTCAGAGGATATAAGCTTTGATCTGCATACCAGATCGGCAAATTGGTAACCAGATAAAAGATCACAGAAGCAAGCAGAGAACCTGCTACTACTTTAAAGAATTTAGGATTTGAGCCGATTCTTGTTCCGATAAAAACAGTTAGTGCAAAACAGGCATAAACCGGAATCATAGATACGTGAAGTCCCAATACGAAATCAGTAACGAGCATCACTATCATCGGTAAAAGGAAGGCTAATCTTCTGTCAGCAATCACTGCTCCGGAAAAAAGGGCCATTGCTCCAATTGCAGTAAAATTTCCCGGATGTGGAATAAATCGGCTGAGACCCGCTACGGCGAGTAAAAGTATCGCCGGTACAAGATTTTTGTTCTGATTGTTATCGTTCATCTTCTTAATCGTTGTCGGGCAAAAGTACCTTTTTTTCTAAAACACAAAACATCAATTTTCAGGTAGATTTGAACGGAATGGATGTCGGTTTTTCCATTCTTCGCCCATTGCAGATTGAAATCGTTTGCCTATCCAGTCTGCCAGAAAATCCGCTGTCTTGTTTTTAATACGGATATAGTCGTTAAAGTAAACTGCCCTGCAACCAAGGTTGGCTTTTGCTTCCCTTGCTGTTCTTCCTAATTCGAGTTCTTTTTTCCGGAGCCTTTGTGCCAGTTCAATACCATCAAACAGCATGTTGAAATAAATGGAATGTGAAGTATTAAAGGTATAGTCGATCCCGATGTAATGAAATTCCAGCTCAGGCTCTCTTTCAATATATGATGTAAACCCAATAAGTTGGCCATTCAGATAATAACCAAAAAGGTGAAATGTATCCGGATACGCTTTTTTGAATTCATGGAAATACTTCCCTTCAATTCTGCACATCTGAATAGTTTGCTTTTCTGCAACGTAGTGAAGAAGTCTCTCCAGGTCATGTGCGGCTTTTCCGATTTCCTCTTCATTCATTTCTTTTCGGATAATGTCCTTACCGGCTGCCCGTATGGATACCATCCTTTTCCTGTACTTTTTGGATAGTGCTTTCTGATAGCCATCCAGCGTCTGCCAATGAGGATCAATATCGAGTGTCATCGTAAGATCGGCTTTATACGGTCTGTAACCTGCAGGCAGCATACGTTTGTCATCGTAATCTTTCGAAAGGTCTTTCAAAACGACAGCATCAAAATGGATCGTGTCTTCGAAAGTTCTGATGATTTGTAAAAATTCGTCCGCAGAAATCTCACTTTCATCATAAACGCAGCTTGGGAAATTCACGGCAACCACATTGCCGCATACAAGAATATGAAAGGGGTGGAGCTTCAGGAAAACATTGACTGCTGTACAGACAAGAAGATTTTTATCGGGAACTACATTCTTATTTCCAAATCTGACGCGCTGGAAGTATAGCTTGCCGCAAATTTTTCCGGAATGATTCCTGACAATAAGATAGTAGAATTGAATATTGCCGGGAAGGATTCTTTCCAGAAGCGCTAAGTAATTCGTTTCACCGATTTTTAAATCGCCACTCTGCCAGTCGTCACTGCAATGCGCAACAGAGGAAAAAATGGAAATGTTAAACTTGCCTGAACTTAGATTAACGGCTGACATATAGGTTTTTTCCGGTCGTCAAATTATTGACCGTTACAGTGTGTGTGTTTAAACTTTCGTTTTTGGTAAAGAAAAAAATCAGCTCTTCATCTGCTTACAACAGACAGATTACCGGAATTGTTTTCGCCTTACTAAACGAAGAATACAAAGAAACGGAAAAGAAATGAGTCGGTGAAGACGGAGTTGAGTGTAACTAAAGTGTTGTTATCTGCCTTCAATAAAGATCTTGCGACTAAGCAATTGAGTTTCGCTTTGTAATTGCAGGAGATAAATTCCTGAACTCAATACCGGCAGTTCCAGAATATGTTCTGAATATACTCCATCATGATGGAGTTCAGAACTGAGAATCTGTTTGCCGTTTACGTCAATGATCTCGACTCTAAATGAACCTGATTGATCCGAACTGATTGACAGATGCAATTCCTTTCCAATAGCCCATGCATTCAGATTCAATTGACGATCATGACAGGCTTTTATTGCAATCGGCCCGAAGATTTCCGAATGTCCATCGTAGTCAACTTGCTTCAGTCGATAGTAGGTGAGGGCTTGGCTAGCCGACCAATCAGTAAAAGAATAATCGATAAATGTTGTCGAATTTCCGGATCCGCTAACAAGACCGGCTCGGCTATATTCTGATCCATCGATTGATTTTTCAATTTCGAAATAGGAATTGTTGATCTCAGTCGCTGTAGTCCAGTTCAACTTAATGTTGTCTCCGTCACATTGGCCGGAGAAATTCACGAGCTTCACAGGGAGTAAAGTGGCATTGCCTGATAGAGTCCACCATGTCGGAAGTGCAGTGATTCCAATTGCTGTTGTCCCATTTGTGATGGATGTCTGTGTTCCCGGAATCGGATTGGTCCATGAATTAACTCCGCTGATCCATCGTTGTGCAAGCAAACCGGTGATGCCGGATGCTTCTGCGGCTGTACAATTGAAAGTCAGGTTAGCATTAAGTGATGTAGCAGTAGGAGTATTGATCAGCCAAAATCGGTCAACTGTATTTCCACTATTGTCTGCACCCGAATTATTTCTGACATGTGTGACCGTCGGAGGATATGGCAGGTTAGTGGTCGCAGTGTGATAAGTAGAAGCAAAAACATTTCCGGCATTACCGGAGACTGGTGCAAAAACAAATGGAATGTATGATGTCGAATTGAAACCAAAATGGAAGGTGTGATTTCCAGCTGTGCTGCCAATTATCCATTTCACCTGCGCACTTCCGTCTTCAGTTTCACATCGTACATAACCGTTAGTCCGCTGCATTGCTGTGGTTGCACCACTTTCCAGAACTATTTTTCTTCCGCCTGAATTGGATGGATTGTGATCTGAATCCAGATTCAGTTCACCGTTGGTCAGAACCAGGTTACCACGAACCATTACGGCAGAATCATTCGGCAGATTGGTCGGATAAGCAAAATCTGTATTGGCAATGCCGCCATTGTTGACGTCAAGATTACCATACTTATGCTGGAATGAAATGGCCTTGCCAATTCCGATTCCGGTTATAACCTGCGTCGTAGTCGCATTGTATTCAATGGTTGAAGTGGTGCTGAGAAAGTAATCCAGATTATCAGTAATGTTTGTGGAAAGCAAGGTTGCATTCTGCGCACCGCGCAGTAAAACCATTCGGATGTTGTGTACGTAATCTTCCTAAAAATGGTGATGCCTCGGATTTGCATTCAGTCCATTCGAGTAAATCTTGGACTGATGTGCATTTACTGTAGCTCCCAGATTAACCCAGAAGAATCGGTGGTGTTAGTGTGCCGTTGTTAGATGCAATCTGAACGTCGCCTGAGTAACATCTAACGTACAGCCTGTAATGACGTTTTGAGTTACCTGCTGAATAAGGTGCGAACTGCTGCGGTTAAAACTCGTTGTACCAACATGCGCAAAGTTCGAATGCCAAACACAGTTCCTGTTCCTGCTTTTTGGTCATCGTCATTACTCCTGTTCCTCCAATGGTGTAGTTGATTGCCTTTACATTAACAATCAGATTCAAGGCAGCTGAGTAGTGACTGAATTATCATAAAACGAAATTTCTCCGGTAGTGCGGGAATACCGTTGGCATCATCATTCGAATTGAATAATTGTAATCGTTGAACTTGCAGCTAACTCATCATTTGTACAATTATGCAGGTAAAAATCTCCGCCTGTCTGAGTATATGAACCCAATACGTTCAAGGCTACGCAGCGCAATCGCCACCACAGACAAACTGCCTCCGCTGATCGACAAGTTTCCATTGATCGTTCCTGTGTAGGTTTTGTGTGTATCCCGACAAAAATGTATTCCCTCCGCTAATCGTTACGTTCCCGCTAATTAGCATTGTTACATTGTGTCCATTTGGAGTCGGTGAATTAGTTACTGAATTAAAGCTGTTCTTACCTGCAGAAATTGTCATCGACGGCATTGATACTGTTTCAGCTCCTAATGCACGACTGGAAATAAAAGTTCCGTCGGCACCCTGTATCGTAAGGCCTCCGGAAATACTAACTGATAATCCGATGTTGTTCAAATCAAATCCGACACCTGCCAATCCGATAAATGTAAATTCATCAGTTGTTGAAGTGAAATTTACTTTGCAGACGCCGGATATGGTAACAACAGAAGCTGAGCCGGTCAGACTGCAATTGTAAAAACAGCTGAACAAACCACCATCATAATCAATACTTCCTGCATTAAAAGTGAATATGCCGGGATTAGAATAAATTGTATTGTAATGACCTCTGAAAATCCCTGCATTCATATCCAACATGCCTGTTACGTTAAATGTCAGATTTCCTGACCCGGATAATATGCCGGAAAACTGTCCGCCATTTTGAGTAAATGTTGCAGCTGCAAATGTCAGATTCGCCGCTCCTGAGTCAACAAGTGCGACTCCCTGACCATATCCTGTTCCGGAATTAGTAAGCGTAAAGCTTCCGCAATTGAAAAATGTATTACCCGTACCCTTATTGGCTTTAAAGTAAGAGGTTGAATTGTTTGAGTTAAAAGTATAAGCCGATACGCAGATGATTGAATCAATTCCCGCCGACGCAGAATTCGTCTGACCATTGAACCATCCGTTCGTTATCGTCATGTTTCTTCCTGCTCGAAAGGTAAACGCACCTCCTGTATATGCACCTGTAACAGTCGCAGCAGCACTGAGATTGAAATCTCTTGTGATAGCTATGCGCATTTTATTCGTGTTTGAATCTGCATATGCAAAGCAAAGTGAAGCCGCACCCAGTACATTAAAATCATTGTTGATGTTAATTGCTCCGATTCCTCTGTTTTGCATAACGACTCCGGGCTTTCCCATGAAGTAATTCCCGTTACCTGAAATCAAATTCAGATCATTTGTATTCAAAGTGAAATTTCCATTACCGCCTTCTATAAATACCAATGAACCGTTGCCGCCGGCGTTGTTGATAATCGTATTTCCGGTTACTGTTACACGACAGGGTGCATCCGCTTGCTTTACAAAAAGGACATTTCCTCCAGTGTAATTGAAGTTTCCTGTAACGGATACACGGATGTCTGCTCCATTAACAAAACCGTTTCCATTAACAGCATTGAAATCAGAATTCAGATTCATGTTCCCGTTCACTGTCCAGTTCAGAACTCCGTACGATGTATCCATCACAATAGTCGGCTTGCCGGGTATTGCATTATTCACAGTGAAGTTTCCGGTTACAAGTGTGAGATTCCTATTGCCTCCGCGCTGGAAAATAATATTACCGTTGTTGTTGACAACTACATCCTGCAAAGTAAGACTGGTGGTGAATCCTGATCCATCATCCATCACAACTGTTCCTTCACTCACAGTTAGTGTTCCTTTAATTCTGCCCGGAGTTGGAGTGGTGAAATATCCGTCCTGATCCCACACACCACCCGGAACGGCTGCTTCCAAAATCAGGTTTCCGAAATTACTGGTGCCGACCCGCGCAGCATTGCCTAAAGGGATTGAACCATTGCCCCATTTTTTGATGTCAAGCGTCGACGTAGCTGAAAAAGTTTCTACTCCATTGGAGAAAATTGACTCATCAATAAGAGCGGTATTTAATGGATTGTGTACGTAAGTAGCGGTGCCGTTCAGGTTAAATGTTTTTCCGGATGTTGTCAGGTAAATGCGTCCGTTATTCTCCAACAGTGAACCTGTACTGACATCTATGTTCCCATTGATGTTCAAAATCGAAGCGGCATTTGCCGTAATCTGAACAACTCCATTAATGGTCAGGTTGCCGATAATTGGCGTAGTCATATCAACAACCAGCGTGCAGCCGGCAGCAACCGTAACGGTTTGTCCGGCCGCGGGTGGAGCGGGATTCCAGATTGCATTGTTTGACCAGTTTCCTGAACTTATGCAGACCGATTGTGCTTTGGTCTGGCAAAAAGGACTAATAATCAGGAAAATACTCAAAAACAAGGAGGCAATTGAAATCGCTGCATGATGATATCTTCTTGTATTGCTCAAGGATCAATGGCGATTCTAAACACTGCAAAGATACGATATGCCTTCAAACCCGCGCCAATTGCGGATTTGAGTTATCTACAGTTTTAGGGAATCTGTGGAAAACTACTCCCTGAAAGGCCTAAAATCAAAATTAATGGAGTAAGCATAAAAAATCCGGCTGTAAATGGCCGGATTTTCTTGGTGATGCTTTTTGTGTTTTTGTGCTAAATCCTGATCTCGCTAAGGATGTAAAATGGAAAGTCCTGCGCGCGATTTATTCTCGACTAAAGAGTAATCAGTTGATTCGATTATTCCGTCGCCGGTTAAGTCTTCTTTCAGATAACCCATACTGATTGACCCAAGCATGCCATCTACAAGATTATAATCAAGATTGTTGATTACTCCATCCTGATTGATATCACCAGAATGTATAGCATAAACACCGGTATTAACCTGTACCTGATTATTGCCAAAAGCTTTTCCGACGGCATTGGAGAAATCATAAATGGTATCCGGGTTATTGTAACCAAATGTTGCCTGACTCCAGGTTGTTAATGAATTGCGATGGCCAACTACAACATACCAGTTTTGTCCCAAGGCTGGCTGCGGGAACAATACAGATCCGATTCCATTTATGGAGAGTAACCCTTTCGATGAATATTGAATTTGCTTTGTTGTTGGATCAGCTAAAGAAACAGTTATACTGTCGGCAATAGTATCGTTAGGGTTCAGCAATGGATTCATTTTTCCTGTTGACTTATCATAATAGCCTTCCAGAAAAACTTTTACCCTCATTCCATAATCAAGAGGAACAGTTGCAAAGGCATTCACATTACAACCGGTGGTAGAGCCAATTGAGTTGGTAGGTTGAACCTGCCAGTAATAGGTGAGTCCCTGATTCAATGGACCGGTGACTACACTTGTATCTGTAGTAGTTGCAAGAAGCGCAGCAGGTGGATTCACAACATCCATATAAACCTTATAGCTGTTTGTATTTCCGGAGGGTGACCATTTAAGTGTCGTTCCGCTTGCACCGATATTCGGAGTAGCATTTGCCGGGCTCATGTTCGTAACGCAAGAAGGAAGTGGCGAAGAAACATTGATCGTAAATACGCCGCTGCCGCCTCCGATGCCTGCATGATAAACGCGGATATAGTAAGTTTGAGTTTTAGTAAGATTAGTTGCAGTCAAAGTCTCAACCTGACCTGT
>JAXLTM010000020.1:0-53922 GCA_046330055.1 Bacteroidia bacterium
CGTTTGAGTTTGAAGGCAAGAAAAGAAAACAACAGGCTGATGAAGGTATCGAAGCGCTCAAAGCCAGCGTAGACACAATTCTCATCATCCGTAATCAGAAGTTACGTGAAATGTTCGGCAATCTGAATTTGTCAGATGCATTCGCACACGCCGACAACATTCTCACCACAGCTGCCAAAGGTATCGCTGAAATCATCACCGTTACCGGTTACATCAACGTGGATTTTGAAGACGTGAAAACGGCTGTTCAGAACAGTGGTGTGGCTATCATGGGATCAGCAATAGCCGAAGGCGAAAACCGCGCTACTAAAGCTGTTGAGCAGGCACTCGCTTCACCGCTTCTCAACGATAACAATATTAAAGGTGCTCGTTATATCCTCATGAATGTGGCTTCCGGTAGTAAAGAAGTTACGATGGATGAAATTGGCGACATCACTGACTTCATCCAGGAGCAAGCCGGTCTTACTGCAGATATCATCTGGGGTAACTGTACCGATGAAAATCTGGGCGAGAAAATTCTCGTTACCATCATCGCTACAGGCTTCAAAACACGTGAAGAAATCGGTACTGAATCACAGAAAGCAAAGGAGTCTCAGAAAACGGTTCATCGTCTCGATGAAACTCCGGTACAACCCGTTGCTGCAACCGTTCCTGTTGCCGAAGTTCAGCCGACTCCGGTAGCAGAGATTAAAGAGCCGGTTTTGAAAAAAGATCTTCCTGTTGAAAAGACAACTGTAATTGAAGAACGCGAAGTGACATTTGAATTCTCCGTACGCCAGGAACCATCACCTTCAAAACAGGTTGAGGAAGAGAAAAGCAATGTGGTGTATGACCTCTACGAACACACTCCGGAAGATGAAACGGATGAACAACTCCGCAAATCACGTGAGCGAATTAATAAATTAAAGCAACTCAGCTACCGTATCGGCAATGCAAACATTGCAGACATGGAAAAGGAACCGGCATTTAAGAGAAGAAATATTAAACTCGATAATGTGCCGCAAAGTAACGAGTCGAATATCTCCCGTTACACGCTGAGTAATGAAGAAGATAAAAAAACCGAATTACGTCAAAACAACTCCTTTTTACATGACAACGTTGACTAAGTAGTTTGTTCCCCGCAAACACTTGGATAAACATCTCGTTTTTTGTTTCCATGTTAAGTTTCGTTTTGTTCCAGACCCTCCTTTCCCCGGGAGGGTTTTTTTATCCCCTATAGAAAACGGCCCTCAAATAGAATCCTTCCACTTACACTTACACTTCCACCTACACTTCCACATTTTTTGTTTCCCATCCGCCAAGGCGAGGCTTCGCTCCAATAACAAAAGTTGACACGGAAAGGAAAGCTTTAGATAAAAAAATCTGCGCCTTTTCTGCGTAAGAAATCTGCGTTCATCTGCGTGAAACAGATTACTTGTAAATGGTTACAGTTGTAGTTGTAGAAAATATGCAGGTGTAAAAATTTTTAAAGGAGATGAACGCAGATTCTTCCCGCAGATTGGCAGAGTAAGCATAACGCTATCCTGTTGTCTGTGAATTTGAATTTTATTGTGATTGATCCTTGTGTCAAACACCATGTTACTATTTGCCGGTCAGCTTGGCCATCAACTCCACCAGATTTTTATAAGGGAGTTTCTTGGCAACAAATTTCTTGTCTTTGTCAAGCAGGAAAAAGGTCGGATTAAACCACACATCATACAATTGAGAGTAACTTTTTTTCCCTGAAAGCATTTGACCTCTTTCAGTTTCTTTGGAGTAATAGACATTATTCCATTCTTCGAGGTGATTCTGTTGAATGTATTCAAGCCAATCTTTTTCAGTTCCATCCGACTCAGAAGCTACGGCTAAAATTTTCACGCCCTTCTCTTTCCAATTATACCGATACAGAGAATCGATCTTAGGCAGAGTTTCACGACAGTGACTGCAAGTAGGATCCCAAAAGCAAACCAGAGTGTAATTCCCCTTCACATCGGAGAGTGAAATTTCTTTTTTATCAGGAGAAGGAAGTATTATTTCAGGTGCAGGAGTGCCGACAACCTTTCCCATGGTAAAGTATACTTTTTCCGAGATTTTATCGAGTGATTCTCCCGACAACCAGTCGTATGATTTCGTGGCAATGTACTTTTCATACAAATGAATCAGAACTTCGTCACCCCATTTAAATCTGTGATAAAGACTTCCAAAAATCATTTTCTTGAGAAACACCTCCGTCATTGCATCACTGGCTACGGCTGATTGCATAATCCAATCTATCTTGGCGATAATGGTGTCTTCATTATGATCCAGGATTTCGGTGAAATAATAATCCAGTTTAGATGAAAGGAATGGAGTGTAGGCTAATCGTTCATCCCAAAAATCTGTACCATCCCAAAAGTGGTCCTTAAGAAATTGTTTGCCCGCCAGAGAGTCTTTGGTATTTGCAGGGTTTTTCAATTCGTCGGGTAGTTCAGGTCGCAACATCAGCTGAATAAACTTGGCAATTAACGATCCTTCGTAATCTTTGATGAGTTTCAATCTGTATTCTCTGATTTGACGTGTGATATTTTGCATTTCACCATTAATACGTGTGGTATCTGCAAAATTGCCGGTTGTCGATTTCAGGTTTTTTAATGAATCATATTCATTTGCTTTCCTTTCAGTGAATTCTATTAATTTCTGATACTGCTCATTGGGTTTGCTGTTTGTAAATGTTACGATGGGTTTCAGCGGGTTTGTTTGGTCTACAGAAATTGAAAAATGTTGATTGCTGTCGATGAGAAAATCGCAGATGCCATATTTGTTTTCATCACGTAACATATAGATACCTTCATTCGCAGGCTGTGAATTTTGAAAGATGAATTCATTGTTGAAATTCAGGTAAGCTGAATCTATAACAGGGTATCCGTCGCCGAAATACCGACTGAGGTATAGCGTCTTCGAACCTGATGGCTTGATTGCAACTTTGATGTTCAGGCCCTCGCCGGCGCTGCAATTGAAAGTGGTAGAAAGAAGTAGAGTGTACAGTAAGAGAAATGCTTTAATGTATTTTAAGATTTCAGTCATACAGTTTCTGGTCATTAGTGTTCTTTAATTGCCGAACCATTTATTCTAACGAGTGGCAATGTGTGCCAGCCTCTGAATGATTTACGCATGATCATTTCAAAGGCGTTGACTTACCTGGATAAATATTTGTTAAATTAATAAAATCACATTCGGATTAGAACAGGCAATTTTAAAAAGAAAATACTCGCTCAAACTTGAGCGAGTATTTTTCCTCATTATTCTCAGTGGCCATCCAGAGTAGGGAATGGATTGTTTTGTGCGCAGATTGGTTTAAAGAAAGCATGTACCACTTCAGCGGCACCTGTTGGATCAAGTCCGGCAAGATCCCATAGGTCATCAGTGGAGAATTCCTCATTCTTCGCATTCTTCAGCATTAGAGAGCAATATTCTTCCTTAAGCCACTCAAGTGCATTTTCAGTGAATTGTTCTTTCAGCTTCTTCATAACTTTCTTTGTTGTCATTTGCTCAAAACCCTTTGCAAGTTCTTTCGCTGCAAGTTTTGCGGCGGCTTTCGCAGCTGCTTTATCTCCCGCCATCACTGCTGTTTTAACCGCCCCTTTTGCTTCATTAAATGCTGCGGTTTCGCCGAGGCTGACAATGTTCAGACACATTTCACCAACAGCTTGAACCATTCCCCAGGTTTCCTGAACACAGGTCGACATGTCCTTGGCACATCCGGCTCCGCAAGAGTAGGGCTGATTGTCAGGGCATCCCATCCAGCATACAGGATCTGCATCACTAGATGCAGAGTAACCGTCAGGGCATCGCTCGAAACAAAGTCCGGCTCCATTGTGAATCAGTCCGTCTCTGCACTTCATCGGTTCTCCGGCTCCGCGACCGTAATTATTTCCCTTCAGGCATCCTGCACCGGAGTTAGACATTCCCGGAGGGCAATTTACAGTACATAAACAGCAGCCGGAGTTGGTGTAACCCGGATTACAAATCGGATAAATAATTTCCCCATATTTTTCACAGCCTTGTGGGTTTGCATTCTGACATCTGCGGCGTGCGTCATCCAGACTGAAAGGAGTATCTCCAAACTCCATGGATAACCGGCGCCACGACCATAGTCAACCGGTTTCCAGCAAGTCGAAACCTGGTCATCTTTGAATCCTTCAGGACAGCGCATCTGGCACATTGGCCCGTTACCATAGTATCCGTCACGACACAAAGGATAGCATAGTTCGCCATTTTTTTCATATCCGTTTGCGCATGTGGTCAGACCTTCTGTATGTCAGGGTGACTTCGTTTGTAACAATAACCGATTGTGCATCGCTTGCTTCGCCAAGCATCCATGTAAGAATTTTTTTCTCGTCGGCAGGTGACAATGTATTTACAATATCCGTAATTGTTCCCCCGCCGCTTCCACCTGATGCTTTATAGTAACCCGATTTTAATGTACCCGGAATCGGGTCGCCAAAAGTCCCGTTATTAAAATTGATGGTACCGGAAACGCCTTGCCGGTATGAAAAATGTCCATTGCACTCATAAGCAACATCAACAGTTCCGGAAAAAGTGTAAGATTGATTTTCACCGGCACAACGAGTGTAACCTTGTGGACCATCGGAATTAGAATTGTTAGAAAGAACCGGCGCTGAAATCATTTACTTTATAGAAGAGAACGATTGGGTCTTTCCCAGTAAATGTAAATTTCTTTTTTCCATAAATCCAGTTGGATAGAGATGTCTCTTGACGGATCAATCATATAAACTGACCATTCATCCCGGTTAGTTTCATTGAAGCTGTGCGAACCATCGCGATTCACTTCTGACCATTTGCCCGGAGAGGTATTTGTAAAACTTCCTCCGTTGTAGTTTACTTTTGTAACATTTCGTCCGTTTACCTGACCAAAGATGCCTGATGAAATAAATAGCAAACTCAGCAAAAGTGAAAAGGAGAAATAAATTAATTTGTTTCCTTTTTTGCAGTATGTACTGCGTTGAACGTGTTGTGCCATAATAATTGTGTTCTAGGTGTGAAATATTGTATAGTTAATGAGGTATTGGCAGTTCAAATAATCATATGTAATTAATGGCAATAAAAGAAAATTTTAGTTTGGAGGAAATCATGAATTTTAATTAGTTGTAGGTCTTGTCTGAATAAATGCGTTTTTTCTTTTAAAAATGATTTTTTCAATTTTTGTCTTTCGGTTTTCACGATGTTTTTTCAGTAATTTTACGATCTCTATATCATAGCTTATTTGAACGAATTATGTCTTTAGAAGAAAAAATCAACACCGATCTGAAAGCAGCTATGCTTTCGAAAAATGATGCAGCACTTCGTGGATTGCGAGCGGTTAAGTCTGCGCTCTTACTGGCTAAAACCTCCGGTGGCGGAGCAATTACTGCTGACGATGAAATCAAACTTTTACAAAAGCTGGTGAAACAACGAAAAGAGTCAGTTGAAATCTACAAGCAGCAAAACCGGGAGGACCTGGCTACGTCGGAAGTGGAGGAAATCGAAATCATCGAAAAGTATCTTCCGAAGATGATGTCGGAGGAGGAAGTCAGGGCTGCCGTAAAGGATTTTGTTGCCCAATCCGGCGCCAAAGGACCTGCAGATATGGGTAAGGTAATGGGTCTGGCCTCAAAAGGCCTGGCCGGAAAGGCCGATAATCGTCTGGTTTCTCAAATTGTCAAGGAAATCCTGTCCGCACTTTGAAAAGATAGATTTGGATACTTCCATTATTATTCTACCTTTGAGGCGTAAACTCCCGCTAAATTGAAAAAGTAATTACAACTGGAGGCCGAGAGCGGGACCGGCTGACTTTTGTAGAACCAATATTTATTACCCAATGAAAACCGGTAAAGTAAAATTCTTCAATGAGTCTAAGGGATATGGATTCATTGTTTCGGATGACAATCATTCGGAAGTTTTTGTTCATCACAGCGGACTTACATAAAAAATTCGCGAGAACGACTCCGTTGAGTTCGAAGTAATCGACGGAAAAAAAGGATTAAACGCCGTTAACGTTCGTAAGATCGCGTAACACGTAAAGTACTTTTTAGAAAGGCCACCCTCACCGGTGGCTTTTTTTTTGGAGAAAGGATTCGCTGATTTCTTCCTCTGAACTTTTCGTTATCTTTCCATCCCACATCACAACACGATATGTCCGTTAAACTCGTTGCCGGTGTCGACATCGGCGGTACCAACACTGCTTTCGCCCTCATTGACAGAAACGGAAAAATTCATTTCAAAGATTCAATCCCGACAGGAAAGGATCCTGTTCCGGATGATCTGGTGCATCGTGTCTCTGCTGAAATTTCCAAATCACTTCAACAAATTAAGGATGGTCATTTAGCCGGAATCGGTATCGGTGCGCCGAATGGAAATTATTTCAACGGTACAATTGAATTTGCTCCTAATCTTAGTTGGAAAGGAGTGGTACCATTGGCTAAACTGTTTTCTGAAACATTGAAAGTTCCTGCAGTGCTTACGAATGATGCCAACGCTGCTGCTCTTGGCGAAATGTTTTTTGGTGCGGCAAAGGGAATGCGTGATTTTATTTTTATCACTCTTGGAACCGGACTGGGAAGCGGTATAGTTTGTAATGTGTATTGATATTGTATGGCCACGACGGATTGCAGGTGAGGTGGGAGCATACAATTGTTATTCCACATGGACGTCATTGTGGTTGCGGCTGCAAGAAGTTGTCTCAGGCAGTATTGCAGTGCAACCGGACTGGTAAAACGTACATTGAAATTCATTCATCGTGAAATTTCTCATCGTCGACCGGGATTCTATTAACTCACATTATTTTGAAAAGGCATTGGCCGGAGATGAAGCTGCATTTATGCATTCAATTATACCGGTGAAATGCTGGGATTCGCTCTTGCCAACAGCGTGAAGCACTTCTCAAAAGCCATTTCCTGTTCGGAGGATTGGCCAAATGCAGGCAGGCCAGCTTTTGCACCCACGAAGCTGGTTTTCAAAAAATCTCCTCAACATTTATCAGGACTGGGGCCTCTGCCGCTGCTCATGGCGGCGGCTGTTGGCGCACTGGCGGCTTCTGGCATCGTGGCGTGAAATGAAAATCTCGATAAACAACTGTTGGCGCGAAGTGAAGACGCTTTGCTGTCCGTTTACTATACCTTCTTTGGCAGAGCTGCGGCACTCTTATCCTCTGCCTTCAAAAGTGGAAGCGTACCGGAGAGTTTATATTAAGAGACAATGCTCTCATTTTGTTCAGTAACGACAGTCTGCTTTCCGATGTCAGCTGGTTTGCTCAATACGTCAGGATTTTACCGGACCGAATTAAAGCCGCTGAATTCATCGCATCCATTATTCATGTTTCAAATTCTTCCCTGGCGCCTGATGCCTATCCAGCTTACTGTTGATTCCGCTCAAATTGAAATTGAAGGCGGAAGCGGGGCGGGGATTTTCTATTGCTTTTCAAACTTTGCGTCAGCTTTTGCAGCCTGCAAAAACTGATTTGCTTTCTGTTCCATGTGTGCATGTAGAAGATGCACCCAGATTTTCATGGCGTGGAATGCACCTGGATGTTTCTCGTCACTTCTTTAGCGTGAAAGAGGTAAAAAAATACCTGGACAATCTGGCCATGTATAAGATGAATGTCTTTCACTGGCATCTCACCGATGATCAGGGCTGGAGAATCGAGATAAAAAAATATCCGAAGCTTACTCAGGTTGGCGCCTGGCGAAACGGAACTTTGATCGGTCATTACGGTGAACAACCGGAGCGTTATGATACACTCCGCTACGGCGGATTTTACACTCAGGATCAGATTCGCGAAGTGGTTGCTTATGCAGCTTCATTGCACATCACAGTTGTTCCGGAAATTGAAATGCCGGGTCATGCCACCGCTGCTTTAGCTGCCTATCCGGAATATGGCTGCACACCCGGTCCCGTTGATGTAGCACGAACATGGGGAGTATTCAAAGATGTTTTTTGTCCGTATGAAGAGACGTTTAATCTTCTAGAGAATGTTTTGTCTGAAGTAAGCGAATTGTTTCCCGGACAATACATCCATATCGGTGGTGATGAATGCCCGAAAGACCAATGGATAGAAAGCCCTTTCTGCCAGTCGCTGATGCAGAATAATAATCTGAAAAATGAAAACGAATTGCAAACGTACTTTGTAAATCGTATCGGAGCTTTTTTACAGACCAAAGGCAAGAAGCTTTTAGGTTGGGATGAAATTCTGGAAGGTGGCGTTCCGCAGGATGCAACAATTATGTCATGGCGCGGTTATGCCGGAGGAATTGCGGCTGCTCAACAGCATCATGACGTAGTGATGGCTCCGACATCGTATTGTTATTTCGACTACTATCAATCTACTTCAGCCGGTGAGCCATTGGCAATCGGCGGCTATCTTCCTGTTCAATCGGTTTATCGTTTCGAACCTATTGCTGATGCATTGAAACCCGAAGAGATGAAATACATTCTCGGAACACAGGCTAATCTCTGGACAGAATACATTACAGACTGGAAAAAGGTAGAGTACATGACCATGCCACGTTTGTCCGCCTTGGCGGAAGTTGCCTGGACACAGAGGGAGAAGAAAGATTATGCAAGTTATGTTCAGCGACTTTATAATCACTTCAAGTTACTCCGATTTTTAGGAATTACATATTCAACTGCTGTGTATAGCGTAACTGATCGTGTAATGCCTGAAGGTTCGAAAGGAATTTCCGTAACTCTCAGCACTGATTTTCCTAAGCTGGCGATTCATTACTCCATGGATGGAAAGGAACCAACGGCAAATTCTCCTTTGTATACCGATAAGTTGGTACTCGATCAGCCTGTCGCAATAAAAGCGGCTGCCTTTGAAGGAAGCAATCGTGTGAGCGGGGTACTTGAAAGAGGGTATAACGTCGGACTTGCTACGGGAAAAGAAATTCGCCTCACTAATCAGCCCGACGAAGAATACAATCACGGCGGAGCATTTGCACTTATTGACGGACTGACCGGACGGTTGCCTTGGAATGGTGCCGATTGGCTCGGATTCCGCGGTGTGGATTGCAATGCAACAATTGACCTGGGTTCACAGAAAAATTTCTCCCGAGTTGGAATCGATGTGCTATGTGATAGTGCATCTTGGATTTATCTTCCAACCGCTGTAGAAGTAAGCACAAGTGATGATGGCGTAACCTACAAGCCTTTGCAAACGGTAAGTTCTGATAAAATTAAAGCCTCGGGACGATTAATAAAAATGAACGTCGGCAAACAAACCGCACGCTACATTAAAGTCACAGCAAAAAACCTCCAAACTATCCCAACCGGCTCCCCCGGCGCAGGCCAGCCTGCATGGTTGTTTGTGGATGAGATAAGCGTAGAGTAGCGAGGGAAGGATTGAATATTGAAAATTGAATATTGAATATTGGGGATTGAAAATTGAAGATTGAATATTGAATATTGAGGATTGAAAATTGAATTGAATATTAAAAATGATTCCAAGCACTTATGTGGAATTCGTACAGTAAGACAATTTTCAATATTCAATTTTCAATATTCAATCGATATCACTTCCATACTACCAATAAAGCCAACCAATATTCAATATTCAATTTTCAATATTCAATCCATAACACATCCACACTACCAATATAGCCAGCCAATATTCAATATTCAATTTTCAATATTCAATCGATAATACTTCCACACTACCAATAAAGCCAGCCAATATTCAATATTCAATCTCATGCCTACCCGTCGTTCCTTCCTCCGGCTTTCTGCGTTCACTGCAGCTTTGATTCCATTCAACAAAAGTTTTGCAAGAAAAATTGTTTCGTCATCAGGCGAGACGGTGAAGCCAATCGTCATTTCAACATGGCGACATGGTATTCCTGCCAATGAAGAAGCATGGAAAATACTTTCGACCGGTGGACGTGCTTTGGATGCAGTTGAAGCCGGTGTTCGTGTACCGGAAGCTGATCCTGCCGTAACTTCTGTTGGCTACGGCGGACTTCCTGATCGCGATGGACGTGTCACACTCGATGCCTGCATCATGGATGAAAATGCCGGATGCGGATCAGTAGCATTTCTTGAGCACATCATGCATCCGATTTCAGTAGCGCGTAAAGTGATGGAAAAAACTCCTCATGTGATGTTGGTAGGGGAAGGTGCATTGCATTTTGCCTTGGAGAATGGTTTTAAGAAAGAGAATCTTCTTACACCTGAGTCGGAGCAGGCATGGAAAGACTGGCTGAAGAAATCAGAATACAAGCCTGTTGTGAACTGGGAAAATCACGATACCATCGGTATGGTAGCAATGGATAATTCAGGAAATCTTTCCGGTGCCTGCACAACAAGTGGCATGGCATACAAACTTCACGGGCGAGTGGGAGATTCACCGATTATCGGTGCCGGACTTTATGTCGACAACGAGGTTGGTGCAGCAACATCAACCGGTGTAGGCGAAGAAGTAATTCGTATTTGCGGTTCACACTTAGTGGTTGAATTGATGCGACAAAATTATTCTCCCGAAGATGCTTGTCGCGAAGCTGTCACACGTATTGTGAAACGACAACCACAAAAATCAAAAGAGATTCAGGTTGGCTTTCTGGCTTTGAATAAAAAAGGAGAGTATGGCGCTTTCTGTCTGCAGAAAGGATTTGAATATGCCATTACGTTCGGAAACGGGCAAAAGGAATACCTTAGCGCAAAAAGTTACTATTAATGATTTTAGAAATTGCTTGTGGAAATCTTGAGTCGGTCAGAAATGCCGGACTTGCAGGGGCCGACAGAGTAGAGTTGTGTGCCGCACTACCGTTGGGCGGAATTACACCTTCTCAGAGTTTTATTTCAGAGGCACTCGCTATTAGTAACATTCCTGTCTTTGTCATGATCCGTCCTCGCGAGGGCGATTTTACTTATTCTGCAGCCGAAGTGGAAATGATGATTCAGGATATTCTTGCTGCGAAGATTTCCGGTGCACATGGTATTGTTACCGGTGCTCTCACCGCAAACAATACCATTGACAAAGATGCACTGAAAAGACTTATGGAAGCCGCCTATCCGCTTCCTGTAACTTTTCACAGAGCTTTTGATCTTGTAAAAGACTTCCGGCAATCTGCAGAAGAATTAATTTCAGCAGGCGTAACAAGGCTTCTGACTTCCGGGGGTGCTCAGAATGCATGGGAAGGTAGAGTTGTCATAAAAGAATTGCAGAAAAATTTCGGAAATAAATTGCACATATTGGCGGGCGCAGGAGTGAACCCTGAAAATGCTGCTAAGCTTGTTGAATTTACCGGCGTGAATGAAATTCATTTCTCTGCTTCAGTTAAAAAACTAAGTGCAAGCCTTGTGAAGATGGGTTCTGCTGATGATGGAAGTTATTTTGTCTCTGATCCGGGGTTTATTTCAAAAATCAGAAATCTGTTTCCAAATACGAAATGAGACTGAGGTTATTTTTTCTTTTCATTCTTATCAGCCTTTGTGCAAAGGCCGATCAACCGTTGAATTCAGGCTGGTATCTTCGTCAGGCCGGACAAACTCAATGGTATTCCGCTCAAGTTCCGGGAACGAATTATACTGATCTCTTAGCTCACGGTTTAATCCCTGATCCTTTTTTTGGAGATAATGAAAAAAAGGTTCAATGGGTGGATACATGTTACTGGGAATATCAGGATACCTTTTCTGTTGCACTGAATCACGACCTGAGTTATCAGCTCGTATTTGAAGGATTAGATACCTATGCAGAAGTTTTTCTAAATGGTACGAAAATTATTTCTGCTGATAATATGTTTCGCAAGTGGTCTGCTTCCGTTACAAATCTTTTACAAAAGCAGAATGTGTTATTCGTTCGTTTTGCTCCGGCAAGTAGTGAATTGAAGAAGCGTATGTCGGCTTCACCTGTTAAATATCCGGGCGGAAATCGTGTCTTTGGCAGAAAAGCGGCTTATCAATTTGGTTGGGATTGGGGACCTGAATTTCAGACGTGTGGAATCTGGAAGAACGTTGTCTTAAAATCAGAAAAGCGCATTGAATTTATGGATGTGCATGTTGTTCAGGAGTCACTTTCGACGCTTGAAGCGAAACTTAAGTTTGAATGCAGAATAAATTCAAAAGTAGATACCAGAGTTACTATTAAGATTGCAACAGATGACGGTGAGATTACATCGGCTTTTAATGCAGGATTAAAAAAAGGAGAGAATAATCTGAGTTTTACTGTTGTCATTAAAAATCCTGAATTGTGGTGGCCGAATGGATCAGGAAGTCAGCATTTGTACAACTTTTCACTGCTGGCGGGTGATGACTTGATTTAGCTTCATATCGACTTCCGCCAATCGGGTTGCGCATGATTGAATTGGTGAGAAAAAAGATAAGGCCGGTTCAACTTTTTATTTTGGTAAATGGCAAACCGGTTTTATGAAGGGGGCGTAAAATGTGACCTGCCGGATCATTTTCTTCCTCGAGCCGGAAATGAAGGTTGGGAAAAAATTGTAGACGATGCTGCATGGCAAAACATGAACATGGTGCGTGTGTGGGGTGGTGGAGTATATCCATCTAATTCGTTTTATGAAGAATGTGATCGAAAGGGAATTTTGGTGTGGCAGGATTTTATGTTTGCTTGTGCCATGTATCCTGCTGACTCAGCATTTTTAGAGAATGTAAAGCTGGAAATCGACGAGCAGGTGATACGAATCCGAAATCATCCGTGTCTGGCACTTTATTGCGGAAATAATGAAGTGGATGAAGGATGGAAAAACTGGGGCTGGCAAAAGGAAATGAAATATTCAGCCGGCGACTCAGTGTTCGTGAAGTCAGCCTACGATAAATTATTTCTTCAGCTGATTCCTGATGAATTGAAGAGGCTGGATCCGTCTCGTTCATACTGGCCTTCGTCACCATCGATAGGTTGGGGTCACGAAGAGAGTATGAAAAGCGGCGACTCACATTATTGGGGAGTATGGTGGGGGATGGAACCTTTTTCAACATACACAAAAAAAGTTCCGCGTTTTATGAGTGAATATGGCTTTCAGTCATTTCCTTCGAATGCCACTCTTCTTGATTACACCGGCACTTCTGATGTTCAGATTAATGCTCCGGCAATAAGAGTGCATCAGAAACACCCTCGCGGATTTGAAACTATTTCAGCTTATATGGATGGTGGATATAATCGCACCAAAAATCTGAAAGGGTATGCGCTTGCATCAATGGCTCTGCAATGTGATGCTATGCAAACTGCAATTTATGCACATCGCAAAGCTAAACCTTATTGCATGGGAACTTTGTATTGGCAGTTGAATGATACCTGGCCTGTTGTATCATGGAGCAGTGTTGATTACTATCATCGGAAAAAAGCATCGGCATTTCTTTCCCGTGAGTTATACAGGAATTGCATTTTAGTTCCGCAATTAGATTCTTTGAAAAAGCAATTCAATGTGTATGCTGTTTCCGATTCTTTGAACGACATTCCTGCAAGAATGGAATTAAAACTCTTGAGTTTTACAGGCGATTTGCGTTGGTCAGAAGTCAAGGATTTTAACCTGGCCGCAAATACTTCCGCTGAAATCTATTCTAAAAATCTGGAATCAATACTTCGTCCGCTTGATACTACTCAGACAGTCCTGAATGTAAAATTGTATAGCGGAACATCAATGCTGTATGAAACGAATGTATTCTTTTGTCTGCCTAAAAACTTAAAGTTAGTGCGCCCATCGTTTTCCATTAAAAAGAAGCCGGATGTCGAAGGCAGACCGGCTTTTGAAGTCAGCACGCCTTATCTGTCACACTTCACGGAGATTTCTTATAAAGGTGATCCGTCTTTTTTCAGCAGAAATTATTTCGACATGCTTCCCGGAGAAAAATATCTTATCTTCATCGATCCTTCTTCACCGGTTGATGGTAGTTTGAAAGGTGTTTCACTTCAGTCACTTATTGATACGTATTAATTCTCATCGTATGAAAATTCGTTTACTCGCATTGGTAATTTGCCTGCCATTATTCAGTCAGGCACAGCCGGGTTATTCTCAATATGTAAATCCGTTTATCGGCACCGGCGGCCATGGCCATACTTATCCTGGAGCTACAGTTCCTTTTGGTATGGTGCAGTTGAGTCCGGATACGCGAAAAGACGGAAGCTGGGACGGTTGTGGCGGGTACTATTTCAACGATTCACTTATTCTGGGTTTCTCACATACACACCTGAGCGGAACAGGTTGCAGTGATTATGGTGATGTATTATTGATGCCTGTTAAGAATCATTTTTCTGCAAATGCTCAAACTGCCTCGAGGTTTTCGCATTCAAGCGAGACAGCTAAACCCGGTTACTATTCTGTAATGCTCTCGGATCCTATGGTATTGGCAGAGATGACGGCAACGGATCGGGTGGGAATTCATCAGTATACATTTCGTGCTTCAGGTGATTCGGCAACAATCATGATTGATCTTCGTCATCGTGATAAAGTTTTAAATGCACAACTTTTCAAATTAAACGACCGGCGTTGGGTTGGCTTCCGCTATTCTTCGGCCTGGGCAAAGGATCAACGCGTTTACTTCTGTATTGAATTCTCTGAACCTGTGATTGACGAAGGTGCTGTCTACGATTCACTCGTACATCCTACGGATTATCCAAAGTTGTCAGCATACTCCGGAAATATTGCCACAGGTATGCGATTTAAATTACCGGTTGACCGTAGGATTGTAGTGAAGGTGGCATTGTCGTCAGTAAGCATCGAAGGTGCAATCGCCAACTTAAAGAAAGAGGCAAAGGATTGGGGCTTTGAAGAGCTTTCTCAACAGGCAGTTTCGCGATGGAATATCGAATTGGGTAAAATTGAAGTCAATGATGATAATGTTGAAGCGTTGAAAGTGTTTTATTCTGCTCTGTATCATTGTATGATTGTTCCGAATATTTACAACGATGTTGATGGGAGATATCTTGGACGTGATTTGAAAGTGCATAAGTCGTCACATGATTATTATACCGTCTTTTCTCTCTGGGATACATTCAGAGCATGGCATCCTTTAATGACATTGATCGATCGAAAAAGAACCTTGAATTATGTTCTTACATTTTTAGATCAATACAAACAAGGCGGTATGTTACCTGTGTGGGAATTGTCATCAAACGAAACAGAGTGTATGATCGGTTATCATTCAGTGAGTGTAATAGCGGATGCATTTGCAAAAGGAATAAGTGATTTCGACACTAAACTGGCATTGGATGCAATGCAAAAAAGTGCACGAACACCGGAGCGTTTCGGATTGAAGGCATTCATGGATCATCGTTTCCTCGATGTGCTTGACGAGTCGGAATCAGTTTCGAAAACGTTGGAATATTCCTATGATGATTGGTGTATTGCCAATTTTGCAGAACGGACAGGTAATAAAGCTGTAGCTGAAGAATTTTATTCAAGAAGTAATTCCTGGAAAAATTTGTTTGATCCCGAAACCGGTTTCATTCGCCCGAGGAAGAATGGTCGTTTCCTTGATCCGTTCAATCCAAGAGAAGTGAATAACAATTTTACGGAAGCCAATGCATGGCAGTATACATTCTTTATGCCGCAGGATATTTTCGGATTGGCCGATCGCCTGGGTGGTACTGCTGCATTTGAGAAAAAACTTGATCAGCTGTTCAGTGAGGATTCGAAAACGACAGGACGTGAGCAAGCAGATATTTCAGGACTGATCGGTCAGTATGCACACGGAAATGAACCAAGTCATCACATGGCTTACCTGTATAACTACACTTCTAGTCCGTGGAAGACGCAATATTATGTCGATAAAATTCGTCAGGAATTTTATTCTAACGCTGCTGATGGATTAATTGGAAATGAGGATTGCGGACAAATGAGTGCATGGCTGGTTTTGTCTGCATTGGGCTTGTATCAAATCTGTCCGGGTGATCCGCATTTTGAACTTACTACTCCGATGTTTCGTGAAATCACCATTCATATGGACAATGGAAAGGAACTGAAAATCGTTGCGCCAAATCTGACTAAAGAAAATCGTTACATCGAAAGTGTTGCTCTCAATGGCGGGGAAATATTCTGTCCTTCCTATGAACAACTAAGTGCAGGCGGGGAGCTTGTCTTCAAATTATCTACTGCCAGAAATAAATGGAATCGTCCCGGAGTTCAACAGGACCGGACTGCACTCAATAAGAGTATAAATGAAAAGTATCTCTCAGCACCGGTAGTTCGTTTTCCTTCAGAGTTATTCAAAGAAAGCATCAATGTTACCTTGTCGGCTCCGGAAGGGTCAAGCATTAAATACAGCCTGAATAATTCTCCTGAACAAAATTATTCAACCCCTTTTGAAATAAGGAATTCAGATACGTTAAAGACATATGCCGTTTCTGCAGACGCCGCTATGAAGAGTTCGGTCGTGACAACATATTTCCACAAACAACTCCATCCTGACTGGAAGATTTCAATTCACTCGCAATACAATCCTCAATACACTGCCGGAGGAGACGATGGAATCATCGATGGTATGCATGGAGATGCTGACTGGAGAAAAGGTGCCTGGCAAGGATATCAGGGATGGTTTTGAAGCCGTCATTGATTTTGGAAAACAGAAACTGTTTCTTCATTCTACGGTTACAGGACACCCGAAGTTGGATTCTTATGCCGAAGAATGTAACGTTCGAAGTTTCTGATGACGGTGTAAATTTTCATACTGTTGTCACTGCAACAAATTCAATTCAGGATACTGTTCTCACAAATACCCTACAGAAACTGGGTGGGAAAACCAATCCTGTAAGTTGTCGTTATGTAAAAATTCATTCCGATTACTACGGACAACTTCCATCGTGGCATCCCGGTGCAGGAGGCGAGAGTTTTATCTTTATTGATGAGATTGAGATTAATTAGCTAATTGGCTAATTAGCTAATTTGCCAATTGGTCCAAATGTTCCCCGGATTTATACCTGGTTTGATTTTTAATGACTATCAAGTCAGGTTAATTAGCTAATCAGCTAATTAGCTAATTGAAAGGTTTAATTGGTATTCAACCTTGGTAAGTTCAAGAGAGCCTAAAAAGTAGCTTTCGACCCCCGTTTCTTCAAAAAATCCATGTCAGGTTTTTGACCATTTAAGTCGCCGGTCCTTCATAGATTCGCTAATTTACTTTTGGTGAATTCTAACGAAAGATCATGAAAGTCTTTCAATTTTGGTGGATGTGTATGATTGTGCCAATAGTGTGTGAGGCACAGTGTACCGGTGCAGGGCCGCGAAATGGTGCTTCTGCGCAGAACAATACATCAGTAGGTTCCATTACATGGACGAACCTGACGAACGTATTTGTTTCTGATAATACCTATGCGGCAGCTTCACGATCGGTAGCGATACTTTCAACCATCAATACAAATTATGCATATCTGAAGTCGCTCGGATTTTCTATCCCGGCAGATGCGACTATTTGTGGTATTAAAGTAGATGTTGCTCGTCGCGCTTCCGGTATCAGCATTGGCGCAACTGTTTCGGATAATACAGTTCAGCTTCTCAAATCGGGCGCGCTTACCGGAAGTAACAAAGCATCGCTTTCTAACTGGCCAACAAGCAAGACTACGGCGAGCTACGGAAGTAATTCCGATTCGTGGGGAAGCACATGGACACCGGCCGACATCAATGATCCGGATTTTGGAGTGGCCTTATCTGCAAAAATGTTTTCCGGATTAATCTCACTCGTACTCACTGCAAACGTCGACAATATCAGCGTCACTGTTTATTATACTACGATGGTTCTTCCGGTGGAGCTCTCTGAATTCTCCGCACAATCACAGGAGCGTTCCGTTCATGTTCAGTGGGTGACCAAGTCGGAGTCAAATACTGATTACTTTTCATTGGAACGCTCAGCAGACACTCTTGACTGGCTTCCGATCACCATCATCCAGGCAGCAGGATTTTCAACGAACGATTTACTCTACACTTATGAAGATGAAAATCCTCTTCCAAGTGCATATTATCGACTTGCTCAGGTTGATCGCGATGGAAACAGAAAATACTACGGCCCGCTTGCCGTAACCTTAATTGAGGACAAACCATACTTTGTTTTATCTCCAAATCCTTTCAGCGAAGAGGCTGAAATCAGCACCGATGACAATCCGAAGGAGTTATTTCTTATTAACTCTTCCGGTGCACGATTCAATTTATCATTTGTAAAAATTTCATCGGAGAAAATCACTTTCAATTCAGATCAAATTCCGGCCGGAAATTATGTCCTCTGCTACATCGGCGAGAAAAGAACGGTGGTTCGCAGGGTAATAGTTTCTAAATAGTTTATAATTTATTTTTATGAATTTGAATTTTCGTATTCTAATCTACAAATTCAGAATTCAGAATTCAGAATTCAGAATTCAGAATTCAAAAAAAAGCCCCATCCACCGGATGAGGCCTTTTTTAGTGAAAAGAAACTTCTTAGTAGTCCATTCCGCCGCCCATTCCCGGAGGCATAGCAGGAGCTGCTTTTTCTTCTTTAATATCTGCCAGTACGCACTCAGTAGTGAGGAGCATACCTGCAATTGATGCTGCGTTTTCAAGAGCAACACGTGTTACTTTAGTAGGGTCGATAACACCTGCAGAAAGGAGATTTTCGTATTTGTCAGTGCGGGCATTGTAACCGAAGTCGTCTTTGCCTTCGCGAACTTTCTGAACTACGATAGAACCTTCGATACCTGCATTCGCAACGATCTGACGAAGTGGTTCTTCCAGTGCACGCTTGATGATTGCAATACCTGTTGTTTCGTCTTCGTTATCGCCTGTAAGTTTGTCAAGATCCTTGATAGTGCGGATGTAAGCAACACCACCACCCGGTACAATTCCTTCTTCAACAGCAGCGCGGGTAGCATGCAATGCATCGTCAACACGGTCTTTCTTTTCTTTCATTTCAACTTCAGTGGCAGCACCTACATAGAGGACAGCTACACCGCCTGCAAGTTTCGCAAGGCGTTCCTGAAGTTTTTCGCGATCGTAATCAGATGTTGTAGATTCGATCTGAGCTTTGATCTGATTTACACGTGCAGTGATTTCAGATTTCTTACCGGCACCACCAACGATTGTTGTATTGTCTTTGTCGATAGTTACTTTTTCAGCTTTACCGAGGTAAGAAAGGTCAGCGTTTTCTAATTTGAATCCACGCTCTTCGCTGATCAGTGTTCCGCCGGTGAGGATGGCGATATCTTCCAGCATCGCTTTACGACGATCGCCGAAGCCCGGAGCTTATACTGCAGCAACTTTGAGTGAGCCGCGGATTTTGTTTACTACAAGAGTCGCAAGTGCTTCTCCGTCAACTTCTTCGCTGATGATCAGAAGCGGGTTGCCGGTCTGAACTTGTTTTTCGAGAAGCGGAAGAAGTTCTTTCATATTGCTGATCTTCTTATCGTAGATCAGAATGTGCGGATGTTCAAGAACGGTCTCCATTTTGTCGGCATTGGTAACAAAGTACGGAGAAATGTAACCGCGGTCGAATTGCATACCTTCAACCACTTCAACAGTGGTTTCAGTACCTTTTGCTTCTTCCACAGTGATCACACCTTCTTTTTTCACTTTCGCCATAGCGTCAGCGATGAGTTTTCCGATTTCGTGATCGTTGTTTGCAGAGATAGAAGCAACCTGCTGAATCTTGTTGTAATCTTCTCCGACTTTCTTACTCATCTTCTGAAGTGATTCTACAACGCGGTTTACGGCTTTGTCGATACCACGTTTAAGATCCATCGGATTTGCACCTGCAGCTACGTTCTTCAAACCTGCTGTTACAATGGCCTGTGCAAGTACGGTTGCAGTCGTTGTTCCGTCACCTGCTACATCAGCAGTTTTAGAAGCAACTTCTTTCACCATTTGCGCACCCATATTTTCAACGCTGTCTTTGAGTTCAATTTCTTTCGCTACAGAAACACCGTCTTTGGTGATTGATGGAGAACCGAATTTTTTATCGATGATCACATTGCGGCCTTTAGGACCGAGCGTAACTTTTACTGCATTTGCCAGCGCATCAACGCCTTTCTTAAGGCGATCGCGGGCTTCAACATTAAAGTTGATTTCTTTTGCCATGGTATTCTTATGATTTTGTTTGGTTAGTTAATGATTGTTGATCAAAGAAAAGATTAGAGGATTGCAAAGATGTCGCTTTCGCGCATGATCAGATATTCTCTGCCGTCGATCGTGATTTCAGTGCCTGCATATTTTCCGTAAAGGACACTGTCGCCGATCTTAACAGTCAACGGCTCATCCTTTTTGCCGTTACCTACAGCGATAACTTTTCCGCGCTGTGGTTTTTCTTTTGCAGTGTCAGGGATGATAATGCCTCCGGCTGTTTTTTCTTCAGCAGGAGCAGCTTCAACCAGCACGCGGTCTGCGAGTGGTCTCAAAGAAACAGATTTCGAGTCTTTTGCCATTGTGATTTTATTTTTGGTTAGTTTTTAAAATTTTTCGTGCGCCGGTTAGTCGAAAATAATGCCATCCGCAGCCATGGTGGCGGATTCTGCCAACTTTACTTTTCTCACGACAGAGGGCGCATTGATGTCAGTATTGGCGGTGACATGATGACATAAAAAAAACCTCTTTTCGAGGTTTTTTCTATTTTATTATTTACCTGTCGGTGTCGCCGGCTGCGGTTGCTGTCCGGGCTGTTGTTGCGCCGGCTGTTGCTGAGGCAATTGCTTTTGCCCTGCCGGAGCTGCAGGCATTTTATCAAGTTGTTCCTGTAAACTTGATCCGGAATTACGGTCTTCTTTTGAAGGAAGCGCCATACCGGCTACCATACAAAGTATGATCAGCGTAAAAACAAGGATCCAGGTAAGTTTTTCAATGAATTCAGTGGTCTTTTTAACGCCCATCAATTGGTTAGAACCAATGATGCCCGACGAAATACCGCCGCCTTTAGGGTTTTGGGCCAGAACGACCAGAACCAGAAGTACACAAGTAAGAATGATAATGACTGTAATCGCTGTATACATTATAAATCTTGATTTTCAGGATTGTTGTAGTGATGATCTATTTCCTCAATAAGGGCCGCAAAGTAAGCCTTTTTTTCGGGATGTAGCAAGGATAATTTCTGATAACAATTTCGTGCTTTCATAAAGTGCCCCTGGAGTACATATATCTTTGCAAGTGTCTCAGAAACAAGGTCTTCGTTTTCGGTAATGCTCTTCTTTGCCTGCGCAGAAGGAGAATAAAATTCAGTTTTCGACGGAACAATTCTCGGCTCGGTAGCAATAAACTTGTCAATCAGAGCCGTCGGCTGATCAATTTCCGGAGCCGTTGCCTTTACTGTTTCAGCTGCTTTCGGAACTGCTTTTTCAGCAATCAGCTCAACCGGTTTTACAGGGACTGTTTCCGGTTTTTCATCATCTGACTTTTCCTCTGCGTGTACTTCTTCCACACTTCCGAACTGAGCCGAGGATTTAATACGCAGCCATTCAATAAAGCTTAACTCTGCCGCTGGTTCCGCTGAAGATGCTGTCACAGATTCAGGTTCTGATTTTTTTGCATCCGCCGGTTCAATAAACAGGAAGTTTTTCCAGCGATTGTAAAATGGATGCCTCCATGGCATACTCCAGCTCAACCCTGCCGATCGGATCTTCCGCTAACTCTTCAAACTTCGGCGATGATGTAGTTGCAGGAATTTCTTCAGTACTCTTTTCTTCTTTATTGGCGGTACAGGCGGAGGGGCTATAAGTGATTCTTCTTGCAGTGAAGGAGCGCTCGTTTCAGTGATAGGAGATGTCTGATCTTTGATTTCAGCAGTTGAATCTTTCGCAGGTTCTTTGTCTTCTTTCTTTCCTAAAATTTCTTCCAGTCGTCTGCGAATGATTTCATGCGGATCAGATGATGTTTCAGTCGCTGACGGCTCAGGAATGGATTCAAGAAGTACAGGTTCAGTAAAACTGCTCGATTCAATGAATTCCTGTTTTGGAATTTCTTCAGTAGTCACCGTAACAGGTGCGATTTCTTCTTTGACCGGTGCTATTACACGGGTTTCTTCTCCGGGCGAAACAAACGGCGATGCCGGTTTGTCCGCAGCGAAAACTGGAGAAACACTTTGATGAATCAATGTGTACAATGACCGCCTGTCGTTGCAATATGCAGCAGCGAGTTTTAACTGACGGTCATACCGAACGTGCTGCTGCAGATGAAAAGCTTTGGCCAGTAATGCCTGCGCAGTCTGGAAGTACGGAAATTCCTTCACGTACTCCTGCAGCTTTTGAGCTGCATCGTCCGACCATACTCCGTCGGTTTCCATCAATTGGGAAAACTGCCTGTAATCCATTACCAGTTAATGACTGCTTTGTTAAATATGTCGTCGACGATTTGTTCGTATATCGTATTGATCAGCGATTCTTCCACGCTTGAAATATTCTGATTGCTGTCGTAATCTGCATAACGACTGAAGCTTGACTCGAAATTCTGCTTCTCGTTTTTGATATTGGTGAATTTCACGCTGACAGTAATCGTTAATCGGTTTTGTGCAGCCTGTTCGTTACTCTGAATGTTTTGCGGACTAATCACATAACCGGTAATGGTGCCTTCCAGAGTGAGATCTGCCTTCGTATTTACGAGCGAAAGGGAAGTATTGTTTTGAAATTTATCTTTCAGTTTTTCCGTAAAAGTTTGACTCATTGAAGGAGGGCCGAGTGCGGCCGTCTTCGGAAAATATTTGATGTTGATCGTCTTTGTGTCCGGCGAAATCGAAGCACCTGTCATGGAGTAATTAACATGACAACTGCTCAGGAGCAAAAGCGGAAGGGCGAACAATATCAGTCGGCGAAGCATCGTGCAAGCTATTTAATTTTTGCGAAACAATTAATGAATTCCGTACTCATTCATTTTCCGGTACAATGTTCGTTCGGAAATTCCAAGTTCTTTCGCAGCAAGCTTGCGGCGACCTTTGTGTTTTTGCAATGCCTTTTCAATAAACTCTTTTTCTTTATCAGTCAGCGAAAGCGATTCTTCCACTTCTACATGCTGTTGAATGGGAGAAACCGTAATCGTTGGTTGAACGGTTGAAGCCGGCTGAATGGTGATTTCAGATGAAGGTGAAATGGTACCTTGCGAGTTTCTGTTCAGCTCTCCTGCAATTTCCTGTTTTCTGACCTGCCATTCCGGATCATTTGGAGAATGATGCATAATGTCGTTCATCATATGCCGCATTTCATCCATTTCTTTTTTTAATTCGAAAAGGACTTTGTAAAGAATATCTCTCTCTGAAAATTCCTGTCCGTGTTTTTGTTCGTCTTTCATCAGAACTGGTAATGTGTTCAGCGGAGCAGGAGGGAGGTAATGCAATAATGTATCGGCAGAAATCTCTCTGTTCTTTTCGAGAATGGACATCTGCTCTGTAATGTTCTTTAATTGACGGATGTTTCCGGGCCAGCGGTACTCTGTAAGAATGCTCAGAGCTTCGGCTTTTAATTGAAGCGGCGGAATGCGATAACGCTCTGCCATATCGTGAGCAAATTTCCGGAAGATGAGTGGAATGTCTTCTTTGCGGTCTCTCAATGGCGGGACACGGATCGGAACAGTGTTCAGACGATAATATAAATCTTCACGGAATTTTCCGTTTTCAATAGCGCGAAGCATGTCCACATTCGTTGCGGCAACTACTCGCACATTGGTCTTTTGAACTTTCGATGAACCTACTTTAATGAACTCACCTGTTTCGAGAACACGAAGGAGCCTTACCTGTGTGTTAAGAGGCAATTCACCGACCTCATCCAAAAAGATTGTTCCGCCATTGCTTACTTCAAAATATCCTTTACGGGCTTCGTGCGCACCGGTAAAAGATCCTTTTTCGTGACCGAAAAGTTCTGAATCAATCGTTCCTTCCGGAATCGCACCGCAGTTGACGGCAATATATGGCCCGTGTTTACGCGGACTCAGTTGGTGGATGATTTGAGGAAATACTTCTTTACCAACTCCGCTTTCTCCTGAAATTAATACAGAAATTTCAGTAGGAGCAACTTGTCGCGCCACGTTAATGGCATGTTCAAGCAGCGGAGAATTTCCGATGATTCCAAACCTTGCTTTTATTTCCTGGATGTTCATTGTTGTATTTTTTTCTTCCCTTCAAAGACCTCTTGATGATGTTGTATCATCAGCTTACCACTTCACCTAAGAGGGTGGCTGATGTACATTCTTTTATTAATACATTGACGTATTCACCTGGCTGAAATTCTTGCCTTGGGAATACAACGACTTTATTTTGTGAAGATCTGCCGCTCATATATTCATCAGACTTCTTTGATACGGCTTCAATCAGTACGGTGAAAATTTTTCCGATATCCTTCAGATTACTTTGCAGCGAAAGGCGGGCCTGCAACTCAATGATTTCGTTGAGGCGACGTGATTTTACATCTTCTGAAATATCATCTGAATATTGTCGTGCAGCCAATGTTCCCGGTCTTTCCGAATACTTAAACATATAAGCATAATCGTATCCTGCGAACTCCATAATGCTGAGCGTCTCTTTGTGCTCCTCTTCAGTTTCGCTGCAAAAGCCGGAAATGATATCGGTTGAAATACCTGCCTCCGGCAGAATTCGGCGGATGGCATTTATTCTGTCTATGTACTGTTCACGAGTATAACCGCGATTCATTTTTTCCAGAATGCGACTGTTTCCCGACTGCACGGGAAGGTGAACATACTTACAGATATTTTCATACTTCGCCATCACATGAAGAACGACATCGGTCATGTCTCTTGGATTGCTGGTCGAATATCTGATGCGCAGTTTCGAATCAATTAATGCAACCCGCTCAAGCAAATCGGCAAATGTGGTAAAGTTCTTTTGCTCTTCTTCAGGCAATTTGTGTTCGAGTGCAGCCTGTACAGTTTCAGCAGGCAGATCTTTTTTCGGGCCGCCTCCCCAGTATAAATAAGAGTCTACATTTTGACCAAGCAAAGTAATCTCCTTATATCCGTCGTTGAAGAGTTTGGTAGCTTCGGCCACAATAGATTCCGGATCACGGCTTCGTTCGCGTCCGCGCGTGAAAGGAACAACGCAGAATGAACACATATTATCACATCCGCGCATGATGGAAATGAAAGCACTGATGCCATTGGTGTCGAGACGAACCGGGCTGATTTCTGCATACGTCTCTTCTCTGGAAAGAAGAACGTTAACTGCTTTTTGACCGGACTCTGCCTGATAGATCAGATTCGGCAAATCACGATAGGCATCCGGACCAACTACAATGTCGACGAGTTTTTCTTTCTCCATCAACTCATTCTTCAGTCGCTCTGCCATACAGCCAAGTACACCAATTACAAGTTCATCGCTTTTCTTCTTCGTTCCACGGATCTGACGCAGTCGTGCCCAGATTTTCTGTTCAGCATTATCACGAATGGAACATGTATTAAGAAATATCACATTGGCTTCTTCCATATTCCGGGTTGTTTCATAACCCATCCCGGTCATAATGGAAGCTACGATTTCGGAATCCGAAAAATTCATTGCACAGCCATAACTTTCGAGATACAGTTTCTTCCCGTTCCCATTCACCGGACGCTCAATCATCAGCGCTTCGCCCTGACGCCCTTCATCGATTACCTTATTTCCAGGTCCTTGCATTCTTAAAATTTTGGACTGCAAAGATAGCTTACAAAACCGAGTATGACAAGTTGGCAGCGACCGTCGTGGTTTGCTAGTTTGCTGGTTAGCTAATTTGCTGGTTTATAAATCATTAAATTCAGAATTCAAAATTCATAATTCAGAATTATCAGTGAACCAGACAACCGACAAACCGCTATCTTTGCCTCATGAAAACCCCACTCTTCACACTCTTTATTATATCTATCCTCACCGTTTCCTGCAAAAAGGACGAAAAAGCCACAACTTCAACGAATACTCCTGTCGGTTGCTCATCAAGTCTGGTCAATAAACTTTCATGCAAGGTTGGAGGTCAGGAATGGTGTTCAAACTCAACTTGTTTTGCTGATCTCGCCATTGTACTTACTATTAATGGTATGAACAATAACGGCAGCAACCTGACCCTCGAATTGGACGACTACACACCGGGTACCTATCCCATCACTTCCGACAGAAATCATATCCTCTATACCAACGGAAACGGATGGGAATCTACAGACTCAAATCCGGGTACACTTACCATCACTTCCAACAACACTTCCACTCACGAATTAAAAGGAACTTTCTCTGTAACATTACTCAGCCCGCTCACCGGAAATCTTGAGGTGAGCAGTGGGGTGATTGATGTGTTTTATACAAATTGAAAATAGTAAGTAGTAAGTGGTAATTAGTAAGTAGTTTTACGAAAGTATATATTCTGAATTCATTTTTTAGGTGTCTAAGTTCTTTAAAGTTCTACTTACGACTTACCACTTACTACTTACTTATCTTATCCTTCTTTTAATAAAAAATTTTCCCCTGCTTAACACACCCTCTGAAACCCGCTAATGACAAGGCTTTCAGAGGTATTAAGGTCTTTGCAATTGGTGTTGATATCGTTGTCGGGGAAGGTGTGTTTGTCTTTGTTAAAAAATAAATTCTTTTATTTGCGCTCATTGAATGCAATGCTATGGCCAAAAATTTAGTGATTGTTGAGTCGCCTGCGAAGGCAAAAACGATAGAAGGATATCTCGGGAAAGACTATGTTGTTCGTTCCAGTTACGGTCACGTAAGAGATCTGGTGAAGAGCGGTATGGGTATTAAAGTTGAAAAAAACTTTGAACCCGTTTATGAAATCAGCCCTGATAAACAGGAAGTGATTGAAGAGTTGAAGAAGCTCACCAAAAAGGCCGACATGGTTTGGCTGGCGACGGATGAGGACCGCGAAGGAGAAGCAATTTCATGGCATTTGTTCGAGACGTTGAAGCTCGACGATAAGTCTACAAAGCGAATTGTTTTTCACGAGATCACCAAGAAGGCAATTACTGAAGCGATTAAAAATCCACGCAAGATTGATAAGAATCTTGTTGACGCTCAACAGGCGCGACGCATTCTCGATCGGCTGGTGGGTTTTGAATTGTCTCCTGTATTATGGAAAAAAGTAAAGCCGCAACTTTCTGCAGGTCGTGTTCAATCTGTGGCCGTTCGACTGATTGTTGAACGTGAAAGAGAGATCGATGCATTCACCATCACTGCATCTTATAAAATTACCGGCATTTTTGAAGTGAACGGAAAGACGTTTAAAGCGGACCTTCCGAAAAAATTTAAAACCCGTGAGGAAGCCGAACAGTTTTTGAATAGTTGCATCGGTGCAGATTTCAATGTCAAAAATCTGGAAGTAAAACCGGGCAAGCGTACGCCATCTGCACCTTTTACCACATCCACACTTCAGCAGGAAGCGGCGAGAAAGCTCGGCTACAGTGTTGCGCAGACGATGGTGCTTGCACAAAAACTGTATGAAAGCGGTAAGATTACTTACATGAGAACTGACTCCGTGAATTTATCGGTGGACGCCATTAATATGGCTAAAGATGCCATCGTTAAAAATTACGGACAGAAATATCTGGAAACCCGTCAGTACAAAAATAAAATCGCATCTGCTCAGGAAGCTCACGAAGCCATTCGTCCGACCGATTTCAATGTCGATGTAGCCGGCAACGATGCACGAGAACAACGCTTATATAATCTGATCTTGAAGCGTACCATCGCATCTCAGATGTCAGATGCTCAGTTGGAAAAAACAGTTGTGACCATTCATTCCGATAAAACTTCTGAAGATTTTGTCGCTAACGGTGAGATCATCAAATTCGACGGATTCCTGAAAGTGTACATGGAGGGAACCGATGATGAAGAAAATGAAGAGCAGGAGGGAATTCTTCCGGTGATGAAAATCGGAGATAAGCTGAAACTGAATGAAGCCACAGCGACGGAACGATTCACTCATCCACCTAGCCGCTTCACTGAAGCGATGCTGGTAAAAAAGCTGGAAGAACTCGGAATCGGTCGTCCTTCTACCTATGCACCAACCATCAGCACGGTTCAAAAGCGCGGCTATGTGGTGAAAGAGGAGCGCATGGGTAAAGAACGCGCGTATACTGTATTAACTTTGAAGAAAAATAAAGTCACTTCAGAAACCAAGACTGAAATTACCGGTGCAGAGAAGAATAAATTATTCCCAACAGATATCGGAATGCTCGTGAATGATTTTCTGGTGTCTAACTTCAAAGAAATCCTTGATTACAATTTCACTGCTTATGTAGAGCGTGAATTCGATGATATTGCCAACGGAGAGTTGAAATGGCAGAAGATGATTAAAGAATTCTACAAGCCGTTTCATGATTCAGTTGAGACCACGGAAAAAGTTGCCGAACGCGTTTCCGGGGAGAGAATTCTTGGAAAAGATCCCGTTTCCGGACTCACTTTACTCGTGCGTGTAGGAAGATTTGGTCCGATGGCACAGATTGGTGCACAGGATGAAACTGACAAACCAAGATTTGCAAAATTGAGAGCTGATCAGCGTTTGGATCAGATTACTTTTGAAGAAGCACTTGATTTATTCAAACTCCCGAGAAACCTCGGACAGTTTGAAGGACATGATGTTGTAGTATCTATTGGCCGATTCGGTCCATATATTCGTCTGAATGATTCATTTGTTTCATTGAAAAAGGAAGACGATCCATACACTGTTACCTACGATCGGGCTGTGCAGGTTATTCTCGATAAACGCAAAGCCGACGCCGAGAAAATCATCAAGACTTTCAAAGAAGATCCGGAAATTCAGATTCTCAATGGTCGCTGGGGGCCTTACATTGCCTACCGCGACAGAAATATCCGTATTCCGAAAGATCGTGATCCGAAGAGTTTTACACTCGAAGAAATTCATGAGCTGGCAGAAAAAACGCCTGTTGTTGCCAAGAAAAAATCAGCCTTTAAAAAGAAGGCAAAAAAATAACGGATAGCATAACCGAAATATCCGGATGGAACTATCATTTTACTTCGAACCTGTCAGCAGTGTGCTCAGGGCCCAATTTCAGGATCAGAAGAATGCATTGGGGCATTCCGTTTCTACTTACTATTCTGACGGATTATTTCCTTCATTCGAAGGAGCTCACATGGTCATTTTGGGTGTGGGAGAAGAACGCGGATCGGTACGCAATGACGGCTGTGCCAATGCGCCGGATCGTGTGAGAGAGAAGCTGTACCGGTTGAAAGCAGGCAAATACGAAAATAAGATTGTTGATCTGGGCAACCTCGTAGTCGGCGAAACTTTGCAGGACACTTATGCTGCTGTTTCTTTGATTTTAGTTGAACTTTTAAAAGAAGGAATTTTACCGGTGATCATTGGCGGCAGTCAGGACATCACCTTTGCACAATATACTGCCTATCAGAAGCTCGAAGAAACAGTAAACATCGTAGCAGTAGATGCAGCTTTTGATCTGGGAACTACAGAAGAGCCGATAAACTCCAATTCATTCCTTGGGAAAATCGTTCTTCACGAGCCTAATTTTCTTTTCAACTTCAGTAATATCGGATATCAGACCTACTTCGTTGGTCAGGATCAGGTAGAGCTGATGGAACGGTTATACTTTGATGCCTATCGTCTCGGACAAGTTCGTTCCGACATGGAAGAAGTAGAGCCGATTGTAAGAAGTGCCGATATACTTTCTTTCGATATCACGGCCATTCGTCAGAGCGATGCACCCGGTAACGGCAATGCCACTCCAAATGGATTTTACGGTGAAGAAGCCTGTAGAATTGTTCGTTATGCAGGCATGAGCGACAAGCTCACATCGTTTGGTCTCTACGAAATCAATCCTCTTTTTGACAACCACGATCAGACTGCACATCTCGCTGCACAGATGATCTGGTATTTGATTGAAGGCTATTACAACCGTAAGAAAGACGTACCGCTAAAAGGCAAAGCCGACTTCGTGAAGTACCGTGTGCCGCTAAAAAAAGACGATCAGGAAATTGTTTTCTACAAGAGCAATCGCAGCGAACGCTGGTGGATGGAAGTCCCCAATCCGAATAACAAAGTCAGGTATCAAAAGCACCATCTTGTGCCATGTTCCTACAAGGACTATGAAACTGCTTTGAGAGAGGAAATGCCGGAGCGGTGGTGGCAGGCGTTTCAGAAAATATCTTGAGAGAAAGTAGTAATTAGTAAGTGGTAAGTAGTGAGTTGACAGCTAATTTTGCAGAGTATTTCTCCACTTACTACTTACCACTTACTACCTACTTTAATCCTTTCGCAACCCTTTCCCAGCCACCCCCGTTAAACCCTAAGAAATTAACAATCAGGGCTTCAAAAAAATTTTGTTTTTAGATTTAATTTTTCATTACTTTACCCGCTCTAAAGTTGAAAAACACACTCATCTCCTAACCATTACGGCGCCACAGATGCTCAAAAAACTTACGATTTCAGCATTAATCGTTACTTTCTTCGGCCTTTCGGCTTCTGCACAACAGGATCCGCAATTCAGCCAAAATATGTTTACCAAGTTGTGTGTAAACCCCGGTTTTGCCGGCGCTAACGATGCTATCTGCGGAACATTACTTTACCGTAATCAGTGGACAGGCTTTGGCGGTGAGCCAAAGACAATGCTTTTGACAGCAGACATGCCAATGGATGCACTTCATGGCGGAGTAGGTTTGACAGTTTATGCAGCGGATGGACTGGGTGCAGAAAAGAACATGAACTTCCGCGCGGCCTATGCCTATCGGGCTGACTTTGGTGCAGGAAGAATTGGTCTGGGTATCGATCTGGGCTATCATCAGAAATCTTTGAACGGAACCAAATTCGTTTTTAACGATCTTGGTGACAATAACATTCCGACTACTAACGTTAGTGGTGGAGCATTCGATCTGGGGTTCGGTGCTTACTACAATACCGATAAGTTGTACGTTGGATTATCAACGTCGCACATTACACAAGGGAAAATTTCTTACGATAATATCAGTACCAAAATGGTTCGCCATTATTACCTGATGGCGGGTTACAATGTGGATCTGACATCTGCGCTCACTTTGAAGCCAATGCTTCAACTTAAGACCGATGCTGTTTCTACACAGGCAGATTTAAACGTGAATCTGTCGATCAACACCAAATATTGGGTGGGAGCATCTTACCGATTACAGGATGCTTTCGTTCTGATGGCCGGAATTGAGATTATGCCGAATCTGAAACTGGGATATTCGTATGATATGACTACTTCGGAAATCAAGACTTATAGCAGCGGAACACACGAAATTGTGCTGGGATATTGCTATAAACCGACGAAAGTGGTTAAACGTCAGTTCCATCGGAATGTAAGATTCCTGTAGTAATTGACAAAAGGGGAGTCCTTTAGTTAGTTAAATTTGGTGAAACCATTACTATACCCATCCGTAAAGGGATGGAATAGTATTGGGCTCAATAATATTCAGTATTAAACCGTTAGTGCCAAACAGTTTATTCATCTAAACGAAATGAATATCAAGAACTTAGGAAAAGGAAAGACCGGCTATTTGTATGCCCTTGCTCTTTTAGTACTTGCCGGTTGCGGTGGGGGAAATAAGGGTGAGTTGACCGGGGTACTCAATCGCGACAAGTGGTATCAGGCCGATCCTTACGGAATGGTGTATATCCCTGCCGGCTCATTCAACATGGGTCCGAGTGATCAGGACGTACCATACGCTGTCACTGCTCAGTCAAAGACAGTAACGATTCCGGCATTCTACATGGATAATACTGAGATCACGAACAACGAATATCGTCAGTTCGTTTACTGGGTACGTGACTCCCTCGCACATCGATTAATTGGCGGAGAGCACATCCTTGATGAAGGTGAATACGGAGAAAGAATTAACTGGCGTGCAAAAATCAAGTGGGACGATGAGCAGAATGTTGACGCCCTTGCTGAACTTTTCCTTCCTGAATCAGAACGTTTTTATCGCCGTAAAGAAATTGACACTCGTAAATTGAATTTTGAATACTACTGGATCGATTTAAAAGCTGCTGCGCAACGTGAAAATCGTCCGCAAGGTTTGATTGACCGTTCTGTCTTTATTAAGAAAGATGTTATCAATGTATATCCGGACACATTAGCCTGGATTCATGATTATACTTATTCCTTCCACGATCCACTTACTGAAATGTACTTCTGGCATCCGGCTTACGACGACTATCCTGTAGTTGGTGTAAACTGGAATCAGGCTCGTGCATTCTGTATCTGGAGAACGCAATTGATCAACAGTTATCTTGAGGAAAACGGTAATGCTTATGTTCAGGATTTCCGTTTACCAACAGAAGCTGAGTGGGAATATGCTGCTCGCGGAGGTCTGGACTTATCACCATATCCTTGGGGAGGTCCGTACATCCGTAACAGCCGTGGTTGTTTCCTTGGCAACTTTAAGCCGATGCGCGGAAACTACATGGATGATGGTGGCGTGTACACTGTAAAAGTAACTTCATACTGGCCGAATGATTACGGACTGTATTGCATGGCCGGTAACGTTAGTGAATGGACAAGCAATGCTTTTGATGAATCATCTTACAGTTTTTCACATGACATCAGTACCGATTACGAGTACGATGCGAAACCGAGTGACCCTCCTGCTTTGAAGCGGAAGGTAATTCGTGGCGGTTCCTGGAAAGATGTAGCTTACTATCTCCAGACAGGCACCCGTACCTTTGAATACCAGGATACTTCTAAATGCTACATCGGATTCCGTTGTGTGCAGAGTTTCCTTGGTCGTGACAAGGCTGACTACTAATAGTTATTTACTATTACCGATCTGCTTTGTTTGCTAAACTCCCGGCAAATCTCTCTTGCAATAGCATAAACCAAACAATTGTCTAACTAACTTTCATCTAAACAACTATGGGAATTACCGAATTAACACAGGGGAAGAAGTTTAAAAACTTCATGGCGAAACTCTACGGTTGGGGAGCTGCGATCGTAATCGTGGGTGCGCTCTTCAAAATTCAGCACTGGCCTTTATCAGGATTCTTCCTGGTATTGGGACTTGGTACTGAAGCCGTGATCTTCTTTTTCTCTGCATTTGAACCGCCACACGAAGAAGTAGATTGGTCACTCGTATATCCGGAATTGGCGGGTATGGAAGACGAAGACGGTCATAGCCGTAAAGAGCGTCGTAAAAAAGTTGATCCTGTTGCTCAGCAACTGGACCGCATGATGTCTGAAGCGAAGATCGGACCGGAATTGATTGCCAGTTTAGGCGATGGTCTCCGTTCACTGGGCGACAGCACATCTAAACTTGCTGATCTTTCAGATGCCTCTGCTGCAACTAATGATTATGTAAAGAATGTAAGCAAAGCTGCTCAGTCAGTTGGTGAAATGTCAAGCTCATACACCAAAGCTGCACAGGCAGTTGAGAATCTTTCTTCATCCACAGAAGAAGTTCGTGTTTACAAAGATCAGGTGGTTACTGCAGGTAAAAATCTTGCTGCTCTTAATGCTGTATATGAATTGCAGTTACAGGATAGCAAAGAACACCTCAACCAGACAAGCAAGTTCTATGATGGTATCAATGAACTTATGTCGAACCTGAACAGTTCACTTGATGATACTCGTAAGTATCGTGATGAAGTGGCTCTTCTTGCTAAGAACCTCAACTCACTCAATACCGTATATGGTAACATGCTTTCAGCAATGACTATCCGTGGTTAATTCGTTGTGTCTAACCTAAACCTAAACAGAAGGACTATGGCAAGCGGTAAATTATCTCCACGTGGCAGAAGATGATCAACATGATGTACCAAGCATTTGGCACTGCCTTTAACGTGACCAAGGAAGTTATTAATGCCTTCGTTACGATTAATGAGTGTAGTATTATCTAAGAATAATCTCGATAAAAATCAACAATATATAAACCATTTGTTCAGGCAATGTCAACGACCCTGTGAAATACAAGGCTGTAAATGACAAAGCAAATGAATGGGGAAAAGGTGCGCTGATGATTTGAACAGTTACATCGAGACTTTGCAACTGACTAGTTCGTGAATCTGATCAGATTGATGCAAAGATCCTGACTCCTTCTTTGCCGAGAGGAATGGAAGATGATTACGATACACCACAACGTGATATGATTTAACAGATGACCATACCGGTAAAGGTGGTGTTGCAGATTCACTTCGTCAGAAGTTGATTGCTTACAAAGCACTTCTTGTTAAAAATGCACCGGATGGAACTCAGGCCACATATCAAAAGCAATTCGATAATCTATTGAACACTGAGGATCCTAAGAAAGGCGAAGACGGCAAACGTACATGGGAGTTGATGAGTTTCTATCATAACCCTGTTGTGGCTACTGTTGCTCTCCTTAGTAAGTTCCAGAGTGACGTTCGCACTGCGGAATCACAGGTGACTGATGAACTTCTTGCTTCAGTAGATAAGAACATCGTTAAGCTCGATAAACTTCAGGCGAAAGTAATTGCAAACAGTACTGTAGTTACTATTGGTTCTGAATATCAGGCCGACGTATTTCTCTCTGCAACATCATCTACAATGGCTCCTGAAGTTTACATCGGAGCTACCTGGGATTCAGTAGCCAAAACTACACGTGGCGGTGCAACAACCCCACTTCCTGTTGATGGCGGTTATGCAAAGTTTACTGCTCGTCCTGGTTCTGAGGGTGAACAAAAATGGTCCGGTGTAATCAAAGTAAAGAAGCCTGATGGCACTTACGATGGTTATCCTTTCCAGGCATCTTATGTAGCGCAAAAGCCAAACTCAGTTGTATCTGCTGAGAAGATGAATGTGCTTTACATTGGTGTTGAAAACCCAATGGCGATTTCAGTTCCGGGTGTGCCAAATAATCAGGTGCACGTTTCAATTGAAGGAGCCGGCGGTTCATTATCTCCGAATGCTGCTGGTGGTGCAGGTCATTACATTGCTAAGGTGACGACTACCGGAGAATGTAAAATCAAAGTGTCTGCTGAAATCGGTGGTAAAACAATGCCGATGGGCGAATTCAAGTACCGTGTAAAACGTGTACCGGATCCAATTGTTATTATTTCAAATAGCAAAGGCGGACCAATTGCAAAGAACCTTCTGAAAGCAGGAGTATTGATTCCACAACTTGAAGGGTTTGATTTCGAATTATTCTTCAAAATCACAAGTTATAAAGCCACAGTAATCCCAAGAGGAAAAGATCCGCTGGAATTTAACTCAGATAACAATACTCTTCCTGAAGGGCTGAAAAATGCAATTGAAAAAGCTAAGGCCGGTGACCGTGTGATCTTCGAATACATTAAAGCCAAAATGGCGAATAATCCGAATGATCCTACACGAAGCCTTGCCGGTGTTTCATTCACGATCCAATAGTAATCTATCATAGGAGGATTCATGAAAAGTAAAATTTTAATTATCGCACTTGTACTGTTCAGCATGACGGGCTTCGCTCAGTCAACTGTTCCTTCAGTACTCGACGGAGTTTACGTAAAAGAAACAACTCCCGCACGACAGGTAATTCCCTACCCATATCTGCGAGAAGCTGATGTCATGTGGTCGAAGCGTATCTGGCGTGTAATTGATCTGAGTGAAAAGATCAATCTTCCGTTGCGATATCCAAGTGTCGGTTCTACAAACAACCGTAAAAACCTGATGGACGTAATTTATTCCGCTCTTAAAGAGGGATCACTTACAGCCTATGGTTATGAAGATGATGAGTTCACCAAGGTGATCACTTTGAAAGAAGTGGAAAGTCATGGCGGCGCTCGTACCGATACGGTTCAGATGACACGTCCTGATCCTCCTTATGATTCATACGATACAATCATTGCGAGAAATTTCGATCCTGATAAAGTAATCGCTTACCGTGTGAAAGAAGACTGGTTCTTCGATAAACAACGTTCGGTAATCGAAGTTCGTATCATCGGAATTGCTCCGCTGGTTTACATGACTGATGAGAAGGGTGAAATTCGTGAAGGGAATATCAAAATTCCTCTGTTCTGGATCTACTATCCGGAAGCACGCAAACTGTTCGCTAACTCAGAAGTTTTCAATCGTGAAAATGATGCTGAACGTCGTTCTTTCGATGACATCTTCCAGAAACGTTTGTTCGGAAGCTACATCTACAAAGAAGCGAATGTATACGATCGTCGTATCGAAGATTACAAGACAGGCCTGAGTGCTCTTCTTGAATCTGAGAGAATCAAAGATGAGATCACCAACTTTGAACACGATCTCTGGGAATTCTAAAACCCGAAAAACATGAAACCCCTCCTCAGGAGGGGTTTTTTTTTGGATGCAACTGACTGCATCAATTGTTAAAGTTCGTGTAATACACATGTAGTGTGATTCACTTAGCGTTTTCATAGTCTAACCTTAAACCTGTTGACCTATGAAAAATCTTGTGCTATTGTCATTGATATTGATATACAGACTAACTGCTTCCGGGCAAAGTGTTTTAGATAACTTGGTAAAAAAAGATACAATGAAATTTCAGCCGGATACTGAACCTACTGAGATTACACCTGTATGGCAAACACTTCGTGAAGCAGATATTGCCTGGGATAAACGTGTATGGCGTGTTATCGATTTGGGTGAGAAAGTAAATGCACCATTGAAATATCCGTTGAGTGGCTCTGTCGCCGGTCGAAAGAATCTGATCACTGTGTTGTACGATGCATTTAAAAATGGAGAGCTGATGGCCTACTCCTATGAAGATGACGAGTTCACCAGGATTATAACCTTAACCGAATTGGAAAGCCGAGGCGGTGCACGTGTTGACACCATTGAAATGCCGGACTCTGTTCCGCCTTATAATACTCACCCGGAAATCGTCAATGTCGATTTTGACCCTGATAAAGTAATCGGTTATCGAATAAAAGAAGACTGGTACTTCGATAAACAACGATCAGTGATGGAAGTTCGCATTACAGGCATTGCGCCACTGATTTATATGCGTGATGAAAATGGCAATATCCGGGAGGGAAATATTAAGATGCCGCTGTGTTGGTTTTACTATCCGGATGCCAGGAAGGTCCTTCAGAAAAGCCCGGTTTTCATCAGAGAAAATCTGGCTCAGAATCTTACAATGGACGACTTCTTCGAGAAGAGGATGTTTGGAAGTTACATCGTTAAGGAATCCAATGTTTATGACCGCCGGATTGAAGATTATACCACAGGTGTATCGGCACTCTTAGAATCTGAGCGAATAAAGGGAGAAATTGTAAACTTTGAGCACGACTTGTGGGAATTTTAGGCAACCAAATAATATCGAGTCTCTCCGAAGGAGGGACTTTTTTTATGCCCTGATTTTTGAAAATAAAAGCTTCAATTTATTGCAATGTAAGAATCAGTCAGGTTTTGGGCTACTGAGGCGGGTAACAGGGCTATCTTACTCTCACACCACAAACGCCGGCATTCTTCGTTTTTTGCAAGAATGTCTTAAAAACAGCATGAACCCACTTTTACAATCATTGGGTATTTTATGCAAACGGCTCACAAACCGGTACGCAACGGTTTCAGCGATGCTGCTTGTACTTTTATTGCCCGAATTCACCTTCGCAACACACATCAGCGGAGCTGATCTTACATACAGGTGGGTTAGCGGAAATACATATGAGCTCACACTTGCTTTGTATCGCGACTGTTCAGGTATTTCTGCTCCTACGAATGTGACTATCACTTATTCATCAGTAACGTGCGGGGTAAATTCAACGGTAACAATCAATAAAAAGCCTGGTACGGGAAATGAAATTTCCATGGTTTGCAGTACTGCGGTAACAACGTGTTCAGGCGGAACATATCCGGGGTTTCAGAAATGGGAATATGTAGGAAATGTAACACTGCCGAATCAATGTCCTGATTGGGTTTTCGGCTACAGTATTTGTTGTAGAAATTGTGCCATTACAACTTTATCATATACACCAAATAATTGTACAGGAGTTCCGGCAACATATATTGAAGCAACATTAAATAACCTTGTTGTACCGAATAATTCAGCTCCGTCATTTACGAATATTCCTGTGTTGTTTTTTTGTATCGGACAAACTATACACTTCAATCACGGCGCATACGATAGTGATGGAGACTCATTGGTGTATTCGTGGATCACACCCAGATCGGCAGCAGGAACGAATGTTGTCTTTAAGCCAGGTTACTCAGCATCTTCACCGTTGTCTTCTTCTCCTGCAATTACACTCGATAATTCAGGTGATATAACAATTTCACCAACAGCACTCGAAGTAGGAGTGATGGCAATACTTGTAAAGGAATACAGGAACGGAGTACTTGTTGGTTCAGTGGTGCGTGATATGGAAGTCTGGACACAAAGCTGCACAAACATTTTCCCAACCGCTACCGGTGCAAATGGCACAACTTCATATGATCTGGTTGCTTGTCCGGGGAAACCGTTTTCATTTTATGTAAATTCTACTGACCCCAATTCCGGACAAGTTGTGTCAATGACCTACAATGGAAACATTCCGGGAGCAACATTTACGACTACAGGCGCGCCATATCCTCAAGGTGTGTTCACATGGACACCGACAATAGGGCAAGCGCGGTCACAACCATACTCATTCTTATTGACCGTGCAGGATAATAATTGTCCGATGAATGGCTTTCAGACATATTCGTACACCATACTTGTTCCGCCATTATCGGCCACAACATCGGGTGTGAATGCGACCTGTGCAGTACCGCCAAATGGATCAGTGAGTGTTACGCCCACCGGATCTGCACCATTCACATACCTGTGGTCACCGACCGGATCAACCGGCAGTAATCTTAGTGGAATCGGATCGGGAACCTATACGGTTACCGTTACAGATAAATATGGGTGTACAACTACTGCCACAAGAGCGATTACTCAGCCAACGCCTGTTAGTGTGGTTGTCACTCCGACTGCAACAACTTGTGGTTTAGCCAACGGAACTGCAGTTGCATCAGCAAGCGGAGGAACCGGACCTTACACATATAACTGGCTTCCGGATCATCAGACCAACTCAAGTCATACCGGAATGGCTGCCGGAAATTATTCTGTTATCATCACTGATGCTAATGGCTGTACTACTTCAGCCGCTACAACTGTTACGGCCAATACGCCTCCTGCTATCACCATAGCTTCCGGTTCGAACGTTTCTTGTTTCGCTGGAAATAATGGAAGTGCATCTGCACTTGTCAGTGGAGGCCAATCGCCGTTTACTTACAACTGGTCACCATCAGGTGGCGCAATGGCAAGTGCTTCATCCCTTTCTGCAGGTAGTTATTCGGTGCAGGTAACAGATGCAAACGGTTGTACATCGGTTGCAGCAGTTACGATTTCTCAACCAACAGCATTAAGTGCAACGCCATCCGTACACGATGGGACGTGTGCAGTTAATAACGGAAGTGCATCAGTTTCTGTAAGCGGTGGTACGTCGCCGTATACATATTTGTGGACACCGGGGTCTTCGACATCTTCGTCAATTAGTTCATTGAGTTCAGGAGCTTATTCAGTACGGGTTACTGATGCACATGGATGTTCGTCAACAATTTCTATGTCGGTCGGAAATTCAGGGATCATGTCAGGTCTTGCCATCAGCACTTCATCGGTTTCATGTCATGGAGGCAACGATGCCGGAGCAAACATCAGTTTTACAGGCGGTACACCGCCTTATACTTACACGTGGAGTCCGGGCGGAAGTACAACTTCATCAGTCACCGGATTACATAGCGGTAATTATACTTGTGTTGTTACGGATGCATATGGATGTACACAATCTGCATCTGCTACAATTACCGAACCTGCAGCCATTCTTTTATCGACGGCATCATCTACGAATGTTTCCTGTTCAGGAATGAATGACGGTTCGGCTATTGCCACAGCAAGCGGAGGAACAACTCCATATACATTCATTTGGCAAGGTTATCCGGTGAATGGTCCGGTGATGAACAACATTTACGCCGGAAGCTATAACGTAGTTGTTACCGATGCAAATGGTTGTCAGACCAACTCCGTTGCCGTTATTTCAGAACCAACCTCACTTTCCTTACTGTCAAATGTTACACCGGCAACATGCGGTTCATCAAATGGATCAGCGCATGTGCAGGTGAGTGGGGGAACACCACCATATTCTTATTCATGGAGTAACGGACAAACAACCTCAACAGCCACAGGACTTGCAGCAGGTTCATATGATGTGACAGTAACTGATTCGCACAATTGTACACTGCAAGTTTCTGTTGGTGTTTCAAACCTGAACGGACCTTCAGCCAATCTCTCTTTCAGTACCGATGCAAGGTGCTTCGGTAGTGCTGATGGTAGTGCAGGTGTAACCGTGAGCGGAGGTACGCCGCCATTTACCTATCAATGGTCATCCGGTGGTTCAATAACTTCTACTGCTTACAATTTAAGTGCAGGATCACATACTGTTGTTATTACAGATGCAAATAACTGTGTGACAACTGTGCCTGTTCAGATTTCTCAGCCGGCTGTCATCGCGCCGCAACTTTCTGCATCCGATGTAAGTTGTTACAATGGAAGCAATGGCCAAATTTCGCTCACGGTAAATGGAGGAACTCCGCCATATTCATACCTCTGGTCAAATAGCGCATTGACATCATCAATCGTCAATCTTCAGGCAGGAAATTACAGTGTTCAAATTACGGATGCTAATGGCTGTACGAGTACACTCGCAACTGCCATTAATCAGCCGGGTGCATTAAGTGTTGCTTTATCTGCATCTGATGTTCGATGTTCGGGAGGTAATGATGGTTTTGTTTCAGTGAGTGCTTCAGGTGGAACGCAACCGTATTCATTCCTCTGGCCATCAAGCGGAACAACTGCTTCCCTCGACAATGGATTGCCTGCAGGAAGTTATTCTGTAGTGATTACTGATGCCAATGGTTGTACTCTCACAGGTACAACTACGGTTCATGAACCGCTTCCGCTGACACTATCATCTTCAGTTATTGATGGTACATGCGGAGCAGCCAATGGAACAGGCAATATAATAGCAGGAGGAGGCACTGCGCCATATTCCTACTATTGGTCATTTAATGGGAGTACAGCTTCATCGCAAAATGCATTGCCACAGGGCGTTTACAATGTTCTTGTAACCGATGATTACGGTTGTACTAACTCCATAGATATCGCTGTAGGAAATTCAGGCTCGATGACCGCTACAGTTGCATCGGTAAGTTCAGTGAGTTGTCATTCCGGTGCAAATGCATCAGCAGCCATATCACTCAACGGAGGAACACCACCATTCAACTATAGCTGGACTCCGGGTAATTTTTCCGCTCCCGTTGTAAGCGGGCTTACTGCAGGAAATTATACTTGCATTGTTACAGATGCACACTCGTGTACACAAAGCGTCAGCGTATATATTGATGAGCCGCAGGAACTTGTTGCTGCTTCAACGGTTGTAACTCAATACGTTGTTTCGGTAACACTGATGGTGTAGTAAGTGTAAACGCCAGTGGAGGGGTGTCGCCGTATTCTTATGCATGGAGTCAGAATTCGAATTCCGCACAATCCATCACTTCACTCGGTGCGGGAACGTACTCGGTAGTGGTGACGGATGCAAATGGCTGCACTGCAACAGCAGAAGCCCAATTGACCGAGCCAAGTATCCTGACACTTTCGACCAACTCAACGCCGGCACAGTGCGGTGCCTCCGATGGAATTGTTTCGTCATCAACAGGTGGAGGAACTCTCCCGTATTCTTACATGTGGTTGCCCGGAAATGGAACTTCATCAACCGTGAATGGCGTGCAGGCGGGTTCATATACGGTAACCGTTACAGATGCAAACCAATGCACGATTTCAGCATCGGTTGGTGTTTCCAATTCAAATGGCCCGCAGGCGCAGTTGGTAACAAGTCATGATGTGAGTTGTTTCGGCGGAGAAGATGGCAGTGCAGAAATTCAGGTGAATAGTGGTGTGCCACCATACACCGTACTATGGTCATCCGGAGTTGCTTTAGGAATGCAGGTCAGCGGACTCGATGCAGGTCAGCATACTGCTACCGTTTCAGATTTCTATGGTTGTATCTCTGCGGTGACATTTAACATTGCACAACCGACACGACTCGCAATTTCCGTAACTACAGAAAACGTTTCATGTAATGGCGGTAACAACGGAAGTGCTCAGGTGATCAGCAATGGTGGCGTCGCACCGTACTTCTATCAGTGGACAAGCGGATCAGTATCTGATACAGCACAGAATCTTACTGCAGGAAATTTTCTGATCACCGTAACAGATAATAATGCATGCGAAACAGAAGCCGATGTAACGATTAGTGAGCCGACGGCAATCAACCTGACTTCTACTCCATTCGCCGTGAATTGTGCAGGTGGAAGTGATGGTTATGCCATTGTCCAGGGAACAGGTGGAACAGGATTGTTGAACTACAATTGGTCGGATGGACAATCTTCAGCAACTGCCAATGCACTGGCTGCGGGCATTTACATTGTCACGGCGACCGATGCAAATGGTTGTACAGCCACTTCAACAGCAGTTGTGAACGAACCGACAGCCATTCAGGTGACTTCATTGGTTAACTCCATCAGTTGCTATGGAGGCAATAACGGTTCGGTTTTACTGAATGTACTTGGAGGAGTGGAACCTTACCATTACAACTGGTCGCCTCAGGGGGGAGCAGATGCTTCAGCAATGAATCTGCCTGCAGGCAATTATACTACCTTGGTGACCGATAACCACGGTTGTACATTTACTACTCAAAATATCATCTCCGAGCCACCTGCAATGAATGCATCAGCTATCGTATCTGCGGTGAGTTGCTATGACGGATCGGATGGTTCATTGCGCACGAATGTTTCAGGCGGAACACCACCTTATCAGTACAACTGGGGCGTGAGTAACGCAGAAGGGGAATCTGCATTCGGATTAACAGCCGGAAGCTATTCAGTGACAATTTCAGATCAGAACGGTTGTACAGTTTCGACCGGTGGAGTGATCAGTCAGCCAACACAAGTTCAGCTGACTGCAATTCAACCACCGGCAATTTGTATTGGCCAGACTGCTACTCTGAATGCACAAGCTTCCGGCGGAACGCTTCCATACACATATCAATGGAGTAATGGAGGATCGACTCAGCAAATGCAGGTAAATCCGAATGTAACCACTTCGTATTCTGTAACGGCAATCGATGCCAACGGTTGTGCTTCTGCACCGGCTCGGTTAATGGTTGGTGTAAACCCGCCTCTTCAAATCAGCTCTGTTGCCGGTGATACAATTTGTGTCGGAAGCACAGGAACTTTGCATGTTGTTGCTGAAGGGGGTAGTGGAGGTCCGTTTGATTTCATTTGGAGCGAAGGGTCAACAGGCAATACAATAAATGTATCGCCGGGTGTAAATACACTTTATACCGTCACGGTAAACGATCATTGCGGTACGCCACCGGTTACTCAGCAAGTCATGCTTGTTGTGAATCCAATACCATTCGCAGGTTTTACACCTCAACCTCCGGTCGGATGCTCCGGCATGACGGTGCAATTTTATCCTTCACCGAATACTGTGCAGATTGCTTCTTCTTCCTGGAATTTCGGAGACGGCTCAGTAATGGATGGGCAAAGTGTTGAGCATACCTATTCATATCCGGGCACATATAATGTTCAACACACAGTAATTTCAACCGATGGTTGCAGAGCGGATGCTACGATGCCTGCTTCTGTTGTTGTGAATCCAAAACCGCTCGCTGATTTCTCTGCAAGTAATACGGAGGTTTCTGTATTTAATCCTATTGTTGATTTTGTAAATCTGAGTTCAGGTGCTATCGGAGGAATCTGGAACTTCGGAGATAATTCAACATCGCTTGAGATGAATCCACAGCACACTTTCCCTGATACGGGTTATTATGAAATTACACTGATTGTTAACAGTGATAAGATGTGTTACGATACCATCAGGAAATCAATTTATGTGCGGGATGAATTCGCTATTTATTTCCCGAATACTTTCACTCCGAATAATGATGGCGTGAACGAGACATTCAAACCGTTCGGGGTTGGAGTGGCAGATTTCGAAATGACAATTTTTGACCGATGGGGTCTTGAAATTTATCGCACCAATAATATTGACAGAGGATGGGATGGTGCCTTCAGAATAGATGGCAAGCTTTGTCAGGCTGATACGTATGTCTATAAATCCATAGTCACTGACTCAGGCGGAAGAAAGCATTCCTATATCGGAGCAGTAAATTTAGTGAGGTAAAACAATCAGCTGGCTGCTTTCTGAAGATTGAGCGAATCAATCATCGATTGAACATCTTTCATTAACCACATCGGAGTGCTTGTTGCACCGCTGATACCGACCCGATCTCCTTCTTTAAACCACGAAAGATTTACTTCCGAAGCAGAGGAGACGAAGTAAGACCTTGGATTTTCCTTGTGACAGACATCGTAAAGCACTTTTCCGTTTGAAGATTTCTTTCCTGAAACAAATACAATGGCATCAAAGGCAGCGGCGAACTCACGAATTTGCTGATCGCGATTGGAAACTTGTCTGCAGGTTGTATCATTCATCTCAACATCAATTCCTGCATCAAGAAGTTGATGAAAGATGCTGTAAAACTTCTCCGTACTTTTTGTCGTCTGGCTGTAGAGTGATATTTTTTTCGGGAGTTCTGAAAAGTTCAATTCGCTGATATCCTGAAAAACAGTGACGTTTTCATTCGCTTGCCCAACCAGTCCTTCGATTTCAGCATGGCCCTTTTTCCCGTAGATATAAATCGCACGTTCTTCATCTGATGACTGACGAATTCGATTTTGAAGTTTCAATACTACCGGGCAACTTGCATCAATGAGTGTAAGGTTGTTTTTAATGGCAATCTGATATGTAGAGGGTGGCTCACCGTGAGCGCGAAGTAAGACAGTTTCATTTTGTAACTGTTCCAATTCATTGTGTGAAATGCTGATCAGACCTTTCTTTCTGAGTCGTTCAATTTCTTCATCGTTGTGAACGATGTCGCCAAGACAATAAAGTCGTCCCTTCTCAGCAAGAAATTCTTCTGCCAGTTGAATGGCGTAAACCACACCAAAACAAAATCCCGAATTCGGGTCAATAGCTGATTGTATTTTCATTTTGTTGTTGTCGTGTTTTGAAGAATTCGAACAGGATTGTATTCATCACTAACAGAAGAAGCATATACATCGTGTCTTCCACTGGAATGGTGCCCAATCTGATACCGAGGTTTTCCTGGTTGTTATAGGTTACCACCGGTAAGGCAGTGAGTATTCCGTTAACAATAAAAAATGGTATCAGGCATATCAGGTAAGAGCGATAAAATTTCCCCATGTACTCAGGATTTTTTATCATACAATACAACAAGGCCATTCCGGTCAGCGAGAGCTTAATTCCGGTATAAAGCTTGCCGGCATTCAATACTGCTGTCACCGTAACTACAACAAACAGAAGGCGGGAAATGTTTATCGAAATTTTTGGTGAAATATCACTTTTTACAAGATGATTCATGGATGTATAGACAAACATGCACGAATAAGGTATGGTAAAGAAGAATAGCCATTCTTCCAGGGGCAATTCCCATATATAGATTCCCAGAATGAAATCCGGATTGAAAGCCCAGACATTTCTGATTGTCATAAAATGATCCCAAAGAATGAAGAATACTCCGGTGATAAATAAAGCAGGAAAGAGAGCAGAAAAGTTTTTATAAAACCGCATTCTCCTCTCAAAACTAAAGAGGAGAGGGATTGCAATTGAGCAAATGTTGATCAGCAGATATGTGTATTTGCCCATTAGAGGTAATCTTTTAATTTCTTTGACTCTTCAGCCGTCGTAAGATTATTGGTGACCAGAAACGATGCTATCGTTTTTTTCAGATTCAAATCCCTTTCTGTATCGAAGTGAAGTAAGATTGTTTTTTTGTCATTTTCCAAATCACCACTCAGGTCTGCCACTTTCGGAATGTTAAATTCAATCAGCATCCGGAGATATCTTATTTCAATATTTCCGGGATCACAATTCACTGCCTGATTCAGATGTATTAGTCCTGCTTTACAATGGGAATATTTTTTCCATGGCAATGAGCAAAACCTTGCTTTTGTTGCTTTCAATGCGCCGATGTAAGCACTGATGACAGGCTCGGGGCTTTTTTGGCTTTCAAGTTCTGCCAATAATGATAACAACTGAGTTTCATTTGTACAGGCACTCTGAAAACGGACTCGGATTTCCGGTTTGTTCAATGAGTTGTTTGCAGAGAGGAGGATTAGAAGCAATGAAATCAGCATGGGTTCAAAGGTTTTGTCAGGATAGAAAACTCTGCATTTGACCCGCAAGTTCGCCTGCCTTAAAGCGGAACCAGGTTTGAATCAGCAGTGAGATTTTTGAAATATTATTGATCCGTATTCTTCCTTCACTGATTTTCGAAGCAGGCGTGATCTTTATTTTGCGAAAAAGTGTTTCGTAATAAATGCAAGCCACCATTACGCCCAGCTTGCCGCACTTTGGAAGTTTTCGAATCCCAATCCAGGCCTGTTCGAAATCACTGTGAATGTCGTCTTCGATTTTTTTCTTTTCCTCAGATGTGAAATTGTCAAAGTTCACTCCGGAAAAATATGCGCTTCCGCGCTCTGTGAAATCGCTTTTAAGTCGCGAAGGAAATTGACCTTTTGAAAAGCAGCACCAAGTTTTCTGGCATAGGGGATAAGTTCCGTGTAAAGCTCCGGCTTTTCAAAGCAAAATACTTTTAAGCACATCAACCCGACCACTTCTGCAGAACCATAAATGTATTCCTGATAACTTTCTTGGTTATGGTTGTCATTGAATAAATCCATCTTCATGCTGTGTAAGAATGCATGAATGAGCCGGTGATCTATATTGTATTTATTAATCGTGTCCTGAAATGCATTCAGAACAGGGTTGGTGCTGATTTTATTTTCTATTGCAAAAAAAGTATCCTGTGAAAAGCGGTCCAGCAGTTTCCCTTTGTCATGATCATGAAAAGTGTCTACGATTTCATCTGCCAGTCTTACATATCCGTAAATGGCATAAATCGCATCGTGACAACTTTTATCGAGCATTTGAATGCCAAGAGAAAATGACGTGCTGTATCTTCTCGTAATTGTTTTGCTCGATTTGTAGCTGACCTGATTATAAAGTAGTATGCTCATTGATGATTCGTTCAGTAGCAAGTCGTGAAGAAATAACAACCATTGGTAATCCTGTCCCGGGAATTGTTGATGCGCCTACGTAATAGAGATTCGAATGGTCTTCGTCTTTATTTGCAGGGCGGAAACCGCCAACTTGAGAAAGTCCATGAGCAAGGCCCAGGCCGCTGCCGCGGTAGAGGTTAAACTTTTGTTCCCAGTCGATGGGAGTAAGTACGGTCTTGCTGATGATGTTCTCGCTGATGTCGTATCCGCAACGGGAAGATAAATCTGCAATGATTGAATCTGCAAGATCACCGGAGTCGGACCAGTCTGACTTGTATCTTAAGTCGGGAACGGGACAAAGGATAAATAGATTTTCGCATCCGTCCGGAGCGCAGGCAGGATTGGATTTGCTGCTCACATTAACGTAGTAATATGGCTTCTCCGGAGATTTGGCTGAGGTGAAAATCTTTTCAGAGTACTCCTTGAAGTTTGATCCTAAAAAATAATTGTGATGGATCAGGCCGGGTATTTTACCTTTTACACCAAGGTAGATGGTGAATGGAGCAAGTGTCCATTTCATCTTGTCGAGTTTCTGTTCTGAAAACTGTTGACGGCCTAATACTTTACCGCGGAACGATGCAGCGTCGCTGTTGCAAACAAAAATATCAGCTTCCCATTTCTTTCTGTTCGCATCGGTGAATGAAACGAGTTTTCCATCCTTCGTATCGGCGGAAACAATCTCAGTATTAGTGAAATTTAACATTACGTTTTTTCAAGGATTTCCCGGAGCGAACGAACATTTCGCTACATACCGCCTTTTGACATTCCAGTAGCCGTCATGTTCCAGCTCGGTATAATTCAGTAAGCTGTATACAGCGGGTGTTTTAAAAGGTGTGTCACCGAGGAAAAATGCTACCAGAGAAAAAATGACTTTCGCTTCATTTGAGTCGAAGGTTCGATCCAATTCCGTCCACATAGAGCGAAACATTTTCGGAGAGTGGCGTAACGGAACTTTTGTAAGGTTTAATAGATAATCAGTTTTGCTCTTGAAATTTCTACGGATTACGATGTCTTCCGTGTCATGAAAAATGTTTTTAGCCTGACCGATATAGTTGTTGAATTTTTTGCTGAAGTTACTTTCAATCTCAGCAAATTCACCGGATAGTTTTTCGATATTCTTATAAATGTAAAATGGTTTCTTGCGGTGAGAAAAATTTACTGCATAGACCGGATTTAGTTCATCAATTTCAAATGGCATTTTGATATTGCACGAATCAAACAATTCGCGGAATTCGTAACTCATGCTGAAGAAAGAAGGGCCAAGGTCAAACGTGAATCCGTCTTTTTCCAGCAGATTCAACCGCCCTCCCGGCTGACTGTATTTTTCTACAATCTCAACCTGAAATCCCTTTGAAGTCAGTCGCAAGGCTGTCGCCAGCGCGCCCAATCCCGACCCTATGATGAGTACCTTTTTAGCCATTGACACAATAACAAGACTAACTTGAAATTGTTTAGCTATTAGGGTAGAAATTCTGAATTCTGAATTCTGAATTCAGAATTTTACAAAAGGTGCTTTTTGCTAAATAATAACAACCCAAACTCACTGCTGCCTTCTTTGCCCAGGGTTTTATGGTGAACTTTGTGGGCTTTCCGCATCGCTTTAAAATATTTATTGTCGAGTCGTTGAAGGAATTTGCCTCTGCGATGGATAAAAACATCATGGAGCAGAAAATAAGTAAAGCCATAAGCGGTAACTCCCAGCCCCATCCAAAAACGATAATCTAAGTTTTCATAGCCGAAATACATCAGGATCATTGCGATGGTGGCGTAGAAGAGGAAGAAGAAGTCGTTTTTTTCGAAAATGCCTGTATGTGGTTCATGATGCGATTTATGGAGTGACCAGAGAAAGCCATGCATGATGTATTTATGCGTCATCCATGCCACTCCTTCCATAGCCAGAAAGGAGCCTATAAAGGCCAAAAAATTGATCAGAATTACGCTCATGCTCTCCTAACAATCTTGTTCTAAAATTGTTTAAGTGCGAAACAAAATATCAATGCAAAAAGTCTTTACTCTCCGGCTAATTGACGGAGTTCTTCCAACACAGCAGGATCAGCGGGGCGTTTTGCATTAAAATCAACGATTACCCCCTTTTTATTCATAATCATATAGCGTGGAATGCTATTGATCTGGAAAAAGCTGCAGGCTTTCGATTGCCAGTTGCCCGGAGAAATTACTTTTTCACCTTCAATTCCCATGTCAGTAATGGCTTTTTTCCATGCGGCCTGATCTGCGTCAATGGAGATGTATAGGAAGACGATTTGTTTCTTTTCTTTTTCACTTAGCTGTTCGTGCATTTGTTTGCTGAATGGCATCATCTGCCGGCATGGGCCACACCAGCTTGCCCAGAAATCGATGTAGACAACTTTGCCTTTGAAAGATGACAAAGAAACAGCATTGCCATTTTCGTCTGTTAGGTCAAGGCCGGCATAATCATCTGATGCAGATCTGCTGTTTGATTTTGTCTCCTTGCCTGCTTCAGGTTTTTTATCCGCATCACTGCTGTTTATTTTCGGGCCGCAAACATCAAGAATGATTTGTGCTGAAGTGCCGTCTTTGTCGAGCTCTTTAACAGATGTAAATAATCGTTTCGACATGTAAGCACTCAGCTTGTCACATTCTTCTGTAGTAAAGCGGGTTGCCCAATAGATATAACAAGGAGTGGAAAATTTTTCTTTCGCTACTGCCGCTTTTCGCTCTGCGCTGATGGAATAGTCGGTGAATTTTTTAAAACCGTTTGCTCTTGAAGTTTCATACGTCACGAAATACTTCAGGAAATCAAGATAAGGTTGGCAAATTAATGCGTCAGGATTGTCGGTTTTCACCTTAGCCAGCCCTTCGGTCATGATATCAGGAAGAGGAGTTACGGTAAGAATTTTTGTGTCTTTATTGGCATTAATAATCGGATAAGAAATTAGTCGTAGCCAATAATTGTAGTTGATTTGGTTTTCAATGAATGTTTTAAATGAAGCAGAAAGTGAAGTATAAGAAGGTTCATCTTTCAGGTAATCTTTCTCTTTTTTTCTGACCGAGAAGAGGTAGTTCTCGTAGTCATCAACATTGCCGGAAATTTTTGCGTCATAAGTAGAGTCGACAAAGTCCATTCCGAATTTGTTGAAGAAAAATTGCATAAATTCATTTTCCTTCGAGCCTTTTCCGGTGAGTGAAATGGAAGCGGAAGGTGTAGTGACAAACTTCAAGTTCAGGCTGTCGCCCGGTGAAGCATAAAGCGGGAATCGGAAAGAAGGGTGTATAAGTTCGATGATAACATCGCGAGGCAGGCTAATGGTTGCGTCAAAATGACCATTGATAATTTTTGCAATGTTCACTTCGGCGCGACGATGAAGATGGGTTTTGTCAATCGTAATAGAAATTTCACCCTGAAAATCTTCAGGTAGATCACCACTGATTTTTACTATGCCTTGCGCAAGATTGGTCTGTGAGAGTGAAAGGCATAAAAATAAAGTCAGAAGTATTCTGAGGCTATTCTTCATGTCGTATGATTGATTTATTAAGAATCTAATTTGAAGTGGCGGCTTTTAATCCGGCCGCTTAAAAATAAGAACATTTTTGCAAACGGACTGAATCTCCTCTTTATTCATGAGTTCTTTGCGAAAACGGCCGCTGATGTACATTCGGACCTGGTCATTGTAATATTTACTCATGAAATTTCCGGACTGACCGCTTGGATTAATACTATAAGCGATTTCGGGTTCTCCAAAGTCAAGTGCGCGTCGTAATGCCGGGCCAAGATTTACCTTGTAGACTCCGTCGCCATTCAAATCAAAACTCTGGTTGTTGACGGTTTCAATTCCTCCCATTTCGGAATATGGACCGATGTTAAATACGTTGTCAAATGGTTTCTGCTTACCAATCGGGTGCTCATAGGTGATTGTATGCACTTTTCCCCAGGTCCATTTTTCAGGGTTGTATCCAAGTTGTCGGGCTAATTGATTTACCGTAGTATCAAATGCAGCTTTAATGATGTCGTGTTCGGTTTCAATCTTTGTCGTCTTTTTATTGTCCCACCATACTGAACTATCATTGGCGAAATAATTTTTCAGCATCGATTTTTGCACGTGCGTTTTCAGAAATTGCTGAAAGGTTTCATTTCCCATTTCATCCTGCATGGAATTTTCAAGTGCGTAATAAAGCAGTTTGTAATAGATTGTTGGTGCAACATCGCTGACCTGATGACTGCCTTTCCAGTTTGAAAGGAAGCGATAAGCACTTTCATGCAATTGAGATTTTACAATGTCAACGCCATTAAGTTTTGAGATCAACAGATGTGCAACGCTTGCGGCTACAGTGTTAGTGTCGTCAATGGCGATTCTTTCAATGTCGTCACGGCTGAAGCGGCTCTTTTTAAACAGAAGGTAGCGCAAACGAACGTAACGATCTTCGGGTGTGTAATAGCCGGGGAAGAATTTTACACTGTCAAGGCTTGGCGGATTGTTTGTCGAGAGAACGAATCCAAGCTCAGGGTTTTCTTCGGCAGGGTTTTGTGAAAAATCATAAAACCCTAACCAGTCATTTGCACCGGAGCCGTCAAGAAAGCGATCGCTGAATGTTTTTTCCGGTCTGATCACGAGTTTTGCAGCAGAGTATCGTGCAATATTATTTGCAGTGTCGGCGTAGACAATGTTTAGTCCCGGTGCTGCAATTTGGGAAACAGCATCTTTAAACACTGCGAGGTTCTCAGCGTGCGACATTTTCCATGTTACTTCCATCAGATTGTTATTGAACTGGAGAAATGTCCAGCAGACGGAAACCGGTTTGTCGTAGAATTTTTTTATTTCCGGTAATATATCACTGCAAATAGGTCCGTGATGCGTACTTCGACAGGACATTTTGATATCACTGCTGTCTTTAACATGAATCACTTCGGTTCGATTTTCAATTTTTATCCAATGATCTTTATCGTAGACGAGCGTGGTGTCGTCCGGATTTACTTTTTCAATGAAGAAATCCATGTCGTCATTTTCAAGCATCGTAAGCCCCCAGCCATGATGGTCACTGTGACCGATAGGTGCAAAAGGGAATCCTGCCAGATAGTTTCCGTAAAATCGAAAGCCCGGACATTCGAGATAAGCTTCATACCAAACTGATGGTTGTTGAATAGAAATATGAGTATCGTTGGATAGAAGCGGCTTTCCCGAAACGGAGCGAGTTCCGGAGAGAGCCCAGCTATTGCTTCCTGACCAGACGCCGATTGGAATCAGTTCATCCAGATTTTTTGGAAGAGGCAGAGCGCTGAGTGTATGAACACCGGATAAAGAATCGCTGACTGTGGAATCTGGCAGGAAGCATTCAAGGTCGTGAAGATATTTAGCGCCCCAGAGTGCACGGATTTTTGAAATCACCGGATCGGTTTTCATGCCCATCTGAAAGTTGAAGGACATGTAATTCAGGATGAGAAAAAGATCTTTGACGGTATAATTTTCTTTCGGGATTTTAAGCATAATGAATTCCATCTGCTTTCTGCCGCGATCGATATAGTAATTGATGCCGTCAAGGTAGGCCAGTACATCGCGTTTTACCTGTGTATCAGGTCCCGAGAGAAATACCTGTGCTGATTTTTCAGCATGATGATTTAACCCGAGCATTCGAAAAAAGCGATCTGCTTCAATTGTTTTACTTCCAAAAATTTCCGACAAACGACCCGCGCTTACTCTGCGTAACAATTCCATTTGAAACAGGCGATCCTGCGCATGCAGGTAACCGAGTGCTTTGTAAAGATCTGCTTCATTGGATGCGTAAATATGCGGAATGCCGTAGTTGTCGAAATAAGTCGTGACAGTACTGTCAATTCCCGTCATGGTAACAGTACCGGAGTATTTAGGTTTATGAAAAATCAGAAAAGCCGCTGTAAATACGATGCCGCCTGCAATGAGCAGGAGGAGCAGGAGGAATATCCGTTTTATAATTTTCATGTGTTACATGGAGTAACCGAAGCGACGAAGTTTATTTTCATTCTTGCGCCATTCTTTTTCCACCTTGACGAACAATTCGAGAAATACTTTTTTGCCAAGAAATTTTTCAATATCGACCCGTGCCTCTGAACCTATTCTCTTAATTCCCTCACCTTTTCGTCCGATGATAATTCCTTTTTGAGAATCTCTTTCAACGAATATAACAGCGCCGATACGTACAATGTTTTTTTCATCTTTAAAAGATTCGACTCCCACTTCTGTGCTGTAAGGAATTTCCTGCTGGTAATGCATGAATATTTTTTCGCGAATAATTTCACTCACGAAGAAACGTTCATTTGCATCGCTGAGATGTTCTTTCGGGAAGAATGGCGGAGCTTCAGGTAAAAGCGAAAGAATAGTTTCTGTAATAACAGGGACATTGAAATTGGTTAGTGCTGAAGCAGGAATGACTGCAGCCGGTTTCAATTTTTTCTTCCAGCCATGAATCAGTTTATTGATTTCATCCTGTGATGAAGCATCTATCTTGTTAATGACAATAATAAGCGGAGCTTTCACAGCAGAGAGTCGGGCCATGAGTGCTTCATCCATATATCCTTCGCTGAGGTCGCTGATAAAAAGCACTACGTCGGCATCTTCAAGGCTAGCTTCCACGAAGTCCATCATTTTTTCCTGCAGCAGATAAGCCGGGTCAAGCAATCCGGGCGTATCCGAAAAGACGATCTGATAATCCTCACCGTTGAGTATCCCTTTAATCCGATGCCTGGTAGTCTGTGCTTTCGGAGTTACAATTGAAAGTTGCTCACCCACAAGCCGATTCATGAGCGTAGACTTGCCCACATTAGGTTTACCGATAATCCCCACAAATCCTGCTTTATGCCCCATAAATTTATTTTCGTTGAAATGCAGTAGTAAAAGAACGAATTATATCTTTGCAGTCCAAAATAACAAAGAGATAGAGCTGATTATTTAATAATCAAGTCTTTACAAGATATAGTGCGGGGTGG
>JAXLTM010000021.1:0-53250 GCA_046330055.1 Bacteroidia bacterium
CTTGCACATCCATCAGTGTTCTTCACCGTTACCGAATAGGTTCCTGCCGTGCGTACACTGTTAGTCGAAGTTTTTATTCCGTTACTCCACTGGTAATTTGCATATCCCAATGGGGCTCGTAAAACAAGAACTGAATTCGGACAAAGTGCCCCGCCTGTGATCGTACACGATGGAAGTGTGCTGTTGTGTGTCACCACGGTTTTACTTCCTGTACAGCCTGCCATATCCGTTACGATTACAGTAATAGAATCGGCAGTTGTTGCACTGATGCATTGCGTATTTTCTCCGGTACTCCAATCATATGATGCAAAGCCGGCGGTTGCACAAAGATTAGTACTTCCGCCCGGACAAATTCCCAGGGTTCCTGTGATGTTCACAGCAATTGGATTTGAACTGATAATCGTTGCCGATTTACTGATCGTACAACCATTGTTGTCGATAATATCTACGTGATAGGTCCCTGTCGGAAGTGCTGTCACCGATGGTGTTACATCACCACCGGGTGTATCCCATTGATAAGAATACGGAGCCGTACCGCCGGTTACATTCACCGCTACAATACCATTTGATGTTCCACACGCTGTATTGACTGCCGATGTTGTTGCATTCAGTTGCGGCGGAGCCGGACTGATCACTGCTGTAGTGTAATCCGTACAACCATTATCATCTGTAACGGAATACATGTATGTTCCCTGTGTCAACGCAATCGTAGGGTCACCTGCGAAAAGGTAGAAACCTGTACCGCCAACGGCGGAAAGATCCATTGAGCCGGTGTTGCCATGACAATCAATTTGCGTCGGTGTTGCCGTAAGTACAAGCTGATCCGGTGCCGGATCAATAGTTACAAGTGTACTATCCATACAACCGTTTGCATCAGTCACATAATAAGTGTAATCTCCTTCAACAAGATTTGAAGTCGGATTTCCGGAATAGACATATGGTGCTGTACCATTCGTTGCATTCAAAGCGACACTTCCGCGCTGACCGTAACACAGAATTTGTGTAGGCGTAGCGCTGATGGTTGGTGTGCTGTTGAAATATAAATTCGTAGTGATGACGCTGTCGCAACCGGTAGCATTCGTAATTACTGAAAAATATGTTCCCGGTGTATCCATGATGTTGCCATCAGGAAGAGTATATGTTGCGCCCGGACAAATATACATGTCCTCTGATCGTGATGGATTATTGAGTACAGTTAAATAAGTTGTAATCGTGCTGTCACATCCGTCCGTTGTTGGTATAGAAGAATAGTATGTTCCTGTTGTTGTGGCTATCGTTCCGTCAGGAAGGAAGAACATGTTTCCCTGACAAATGGTGTCGTAAGAAGAAGAAGAACTGTTCATAGTCAGCGTTACAGGATTTGAAGTTCCTGTACCCGGAATGTAAACTGTGATGTCATAAATTCCGTTTGTTGCAATATCAGATGCAAGAATGCTTGCATCAAGTTGCGATGGATCAATGAAAGTTGTTGAACGATCTGTTCCGTTGATTCGCACAACAGAGCTGCCCGTGAAGTTTGTTCCGAATACAGAAAGAGTAAATGTTGGTCCGCCAGGTGAAATACATGTAGGTGATAAATAGTCGAGCGATGCCGCCGGATAATTTATCTGAAATGCACTGCTTGTTCCTGTTTCACTTCCTCCGGTACGGGTAGCAGTGATCGTTACCGATCCTGCATCTGAAAATTCTACAGTATGTGAAGCAAGAATACCTGAAGAGAAGTTAGAAGTTGTTCCGTCGCCGTAAGCAATAGTTCCGTTTGTAGTAATATCAACTGTTCCGTTGAAGGTATTGCTACCTGAAGTACACGGATTATTATTTACATCGGCTGCAACAATTCGAATGTTAAAAGGAATACCGGTGATTTGTGTGCCGATGCTTCCGCCACCAACTCCGGTAACGATAAATCTGGAAAGTATTCCCGGATTAACAGTTACTGCTGTTGAAGCCGGACCTGATATTGTTCCGTCGTTTACAGTGATGCTTGCTGTTTCAGCTTTCTTTAATGTTGTTGTAAGTGTTGTTGCTGAAACTCCATTTGCGAAACTCACATTCGTTACATAGGAAGGTGAAGTAGCTCCGTTGCCCGGACCGCTATATGAAAGTGTTTTTACTCCTGAATAAGATGCCACTACGTTGAAGAACTGATCGCATGCACGGATTTTTGTGATTGTAAAAGCTGTTCCTGCTGTTTGCGCAGTCGGAGTTCCTGTATTACCACTGGTTGATGCCAGATTTGAATCGGAGAAAGTTTGTCCCGGCAACGTTACCACCAATTTACTAACCGCACCTGCAGCCTGTGAAAGATTTGCAAGCACTGTTCCACCTGCACAACCCAAACAAGTAACTGTTCCACCTCTCACAATGTTTGCTGCTGAAGGAATATTACCACCTTCATTGCAACGAACACGAACGCCGGAGATCGTCATCACATCCATATGCGTATTTCCGCCGATGGTCATGGTGATGGTGATCAGAGATGCCGTACTGCTGCTGACAGTGATTGCCGAGATGTCACCTCCCGGAGCTGCAGTAGCAGTAACCGGAGAAGTTGCGTCAAATTTCCAACCGCTTGGTGCAATTACGGTGAAGGAAAGATTTGTACCGATGGAAAAATCAGTTGCTAATCCTTCCGTAATTAAAATGTTGCCGATCGAAGTAAACGCCGGACTTACCGCATTCTCTGCATTGTCTGCAGTGACGGAAGTTCCGCCTGTCGGTTTAGTGACAGTGGCAATACCAAAAGTTTTGGAAACGGAGCAGATGATTAAAAGTGTAGCAAAAATCATCTTCGCGGAATTTCGCACAAAGGCTGAAATCTTCCGCTCATTAATAGCGAAGTTGTGTTTCATTATTAGGGTGGGTCTAATATGAATTGATTATGTGTGTGGTGTTATTGGATGTATAACAAACTCTCTTACTTGAAAACCCGGGAAATGATATGCTGAAAATTTAAATTTGTCACACTTTTGAAAAGCAACAGGTTTTTAGAAACTACAACTTCAATTTCTTAGAAGGATTTTGTTTTTGTAAAAAAAAGCGAGATGTCAGATTAGAATTTTAATAAAATCAACTACTTGTTTTCTATTCTTTCATCTGAAAAATTGTTTCGACTTTTTCTTTTCGTGAAATTCAGCAGGATTCTTACATGAACTTTTTCAAGAAAAAATAGAAGCGTGGAGTGTTTTATGTGATTATTTTCACGGAAATTGAATGAAAGTCAGGATGGAGTCAAATCACCCTTGTTTTTATTCTACCACTAAATTCACAAGTGACACAAAGTTGCACAAGGCGTTTCTGCGCAAGTCTATTTTTTTTGTCCGCGCACTCTGCGGGAAACAAAATCCATAAGATCCCCCAAATTTCAGATACCGGATACAGTATTTCTTCTATCTTTGAAATGAATTTAAATCTTTAAAATCGTTATTAGATGAAAGTAATTCTAAACCTATTTGCTCTTCTCATTCTTTCATTCATCACCACTGCTCAGAATATGACTCCGGTAGGTGGTGGTGTTCATGTTCAGGGGGAAATTTATGCAGTGGCTGAAGACACAGTAAATCACATCACATATATTGGAGGCGATTTTAATGCTGTTGATGGAATTCCATGTGCAGGTGTGGCAAAATTCGACGGAACAAACTGGACTGCCCTGGGAACAGGAATTACAGGAACTATCATTGGAATGAAATGGATCGGATCCGATTTGTATGTAGTTGGATATATTCAAAATGCAGGAGGTGTCCCTGTCAACAATATTGCTAAATGGGATGGCAACTCATGGTCATCGGTTGGTCAGGGATTGCCTTATGTGATTCGCGAGATTGAAAACTTTCAGAATAAAATTTATGTCACGGGATTTCCGCCGTATAATTCTACAACTTATCTCGCCTGCTTTGACGGAACAAACTGGAATCCGAATCTGGGGACATTTGATAGAAATGTAGTTGGTTTAGTTGAGTATGACAATCAGCTACTGATACACGGAAATTTTTCCACGTGCAATAATGATACTGTCAATGGAATTGTTGCCTTCGATGGCACTTCATATCACTATTTTCCCCGACAGGGAAATTATGGAACGACAGGCCTGGCCATAATAGACACCACGATTTATATTCTTGGAATGGATGGCGATTCGGTGAAATATTTTGATGGCAACAATTGGCAGTTTTATTATGGCGGATATGGAACCGGACTTCAATTATCAGGTTTGTTTAATTATCAGAATCAATTGGGATTGATCGCTGATTCACTGGATGGTTCTTCAGGCAATTATTATTCTATGCTGAAAATATTTCTCCCGAATCAATCCATGAGTACACTTTTAAGAATGAGGAATTTTCACGACATGTTAAATATTGACAGAGTAGTTACTTATGGAAATTCAATTCATGTTGTTGGAAATCTTGATCACATTGAAGATACTTTGGCGATTTCCTACTTTCATTTTGATGGGACAAACTGGACCAATCCCGGAAAGCCTGCAGGCCGAAGTTATGTTGATTCATGGATAAATTCTTCTGTCAGCGAGTTACTCAAAGACCCTTCCACAGGAGATATTTATGCTGCAGGGCATTTTTTATTTGCAGGAAATACTTACTCACCTTTTATTTCCGCATGGAATGGCACCACATGGCATAGCATGGGACAGGGATTAAGCAGCGATGTCTATAAAATTTTATTTTACAATAATCAGCTTTACGCCTTCGGTGCATTCGGAAGAACCGGATCAACATGGGTGGGTCGAAGTGCTAAATGGACGGGGACGGATCGGACGGCGACCGGAACCGGAAGCGGGTTCGACGGACCAGTTTACGACGCCGTTGTATATGATAATAAACTATATGCATGCGGAGATTTTAGGTCAGTTGACGGGATTCCGGTAAATTACATAGCGCGATTCAACGGAACGAATTGGGAGCCCGCCGGAGATGATCTGTTGGATGATCATCCGAATCATCTGATCGTATATGATAATACCAATAGTATCAACAGACTATTCTTTGATTGCAGCAATGGGATAATCTATCCCTTGCATATCTTGATAGTACTGATTTGTGGCAGCTGATGGATATCAATTATTTTTATGGCATTACTTCCATGTGCATTCACAATGGCGATTTGTATGTTGGCAACGATGGCTCTTTGAATAAGGATTTATAAATGGGATGGCACTCAATTGAATTTGGTTTCAACAATTCCCGTGCAATGGCCGAATGGCGCCTTGAATGAATACCGCGGCAATCTCTTCGCAACTCTATCCAACGAAGGATTCTATAAATATGATGATGCTTCATTAACCTTTTCTATAGTTTCAAATTCATTACAACCATATGCTATGCTTGAAGATTCGCAACAGGATTACTTTGGTGGATTCTTTCCATATATCTATATAGGAACTAATCAGGTCGAACTTAATTCTCTGGCTCAGTTTTCTTGGTCACTTCCATCAGTTTCCCTTTCTGCCAATACTGATACCATCTGCGAACACGGCTACGTTTACTATGATGCAACTTGCACGGATCCTTTTATCCAATTTGCCTGGCAAATGCCGGGTGCTACACCGGATACACTTAGCTTCGGAAGCCCGATTGTGCAGTATAACACACCCGGAACTTATTCTGCATTTCTCATCGCTACTAACCTCGCCGGCACCGACACCATTTACTATAACGGAACTATAACAGTTCTGCCTTGCATTTCTGACGTTGATGAAGACAGCAACCTAAGTGCTTCCGTTTTTCCGAATCCATTTACTTCTGAGTTGCATTTTCATTCCCGATCCCCGCTACAGAAAATCTTTGTCAGTGATCTGAGCGGGAAAATTGTTCTGTCTAAAAATACCGATCAAAATTCCATCGACCTCTCCATGCTCAATCAGGGAATTTATTTTATGACCTGCTATTCCGAAAATTCAGTCCAGACTTTTAGAATAATCAAACAATGAAAAAAAACCTTTTAACTCTGATACTCACTGCTTTTTTTCTTTCCGGGTTTTCGCAAAAGAATGATAATGTTATGATTCTTGGATATCATTATTTTCCAAATGGACCTATACCCATCTGGGATTTTACATACGGATATCCGGATACTGCCGGTTATTTTTCACCAATTGATTTGTTTGAATGTAATTCGAGCATCTGTGACAGCTCAGGTGTAATGCAACTGTACACAAATGGAATCACACTCATCAATCGTTACCAGCAAATTGTTCCCGGAAGTACTGATTTTAATGCCGACACCTATACGGCTACTTATAACCCAAGCTACCTAGGATTGCCTCAGGCAGTTTTAATTTTACCTTCTCCGGGATTTCAAAATAAGTATTCGTTGTTTCATATGTCAGGTGAGATAATCGGAAATTATTTACAGCCAACACATCTTGGTTACAGCGAGGTCGACATGACTCAGAACAATGGTCAGGGACAAATGATCATTAAAGATCAGGCGATCTCTAATTTAACTTTTCTTTACTCAACACTTAATGCTGTAAGACATGCCAACGGCAGAGACTGGTGGGTTATTGCCGAAGAATTCGGAACAGGATTATTTTTTCAGATGCGCTCACTCCGTATGGTGTACAAACATTTTCAAGGACTGGCGGTTATACGCAATACCTTCCGTTTCAGAGGCGAGTCTTGCTTTTCACCCGACGGGGAAAAGTTTGCTGTTGCTTACCCGGATTCGAATAAATTAATTCTGTATACATTCGACCGTTGTACAGGAGATCTTACTTTTGAAGATGTTGTTTCAAAACCATCCAATTTTATCCGGTTATCACTTTACCGGATGCTCATTCTCGCCAAATAGTCAATGGCTGTATGCAAGTGACTTGGCTTAGAATTTATCAATTCGATGTAACATCAGGTATCTCGCAAACAGTGAGATTCAAATTGATTCAATGGATTATGCCGGAGATCCATTTCCGGCATACATAGGTAGCCATTCTATCGGACCGGATGGAAAAATTTACATTACAGGAATGAATGCTTGTGCTCATTATCATGTAATCAACAATCCTGATCAGCCTGATACGTTGTGCAACTTTGTACAGCATCAGCAAAAGATGATCAATTACGGCAGCTCTATTCCGTGTTTCCAAACTATTAGATTGGACCGATACATGGCTCGGCTTGCGACAGTATTTATAACGAAGTAGCAGAAAATTTCCGGGAATCAAATCTGTTCGTCTATCCAAATCCTGCGACAGACAAAATTTTTATCTCCCTTCATCAAAATGTTACTTCATCGGCACTTGCAGCTCTATATACAATCGATGGCAAATTGATTTTCAAAGATAATTTTACAGAAAGCACCTCAATCAATGTTAAAGACCTCAGCGCAGGCATCTATTTCCTTACTATTAGTTCCGGTAACCAAACATGGCGAAAAAAGTAGTTGTTGAGAGTAAGGAATAATTTACCTTTATTCGATTAATCTGATAATTTTGAAAGTGTTAAAATATCCGAGATTTCAGTCAAATTTATATAAACTGGATCAGCCCGGAGTTGCAATTAAAGTAATGTTAGATGTGAACAATGTTCCACTAATCATCTCTGCGCAAAAGCAAGTCCATCTGTCCGCGCTCTCTGCGGGAAACAAATCTCACTACCTTGAAATCAAAATTCAGAATTCAGAATTCATCCAGAGTTCATTTTCCCCACCCTCAACTTTCGCCGACTTCGCCCTCGGATATCTGCTGCACATTCTTCTACCGATGCACGAATAGGAGTAGGAGATACCTCGCTGAAATTCCTTCACGAAAAAATTTCTGGAAAGATTTTTTGACACGACGATCTTCTCCGGAATGAAAAGTAAGTATGGCAATTTTCCCTCCGGGTTTTAATGCGGGCAGGAAGTTTTTCAAGAAAAGTATCGAGAACTTCGAATTCATTATTAACAGCAATGCGCAATGCCTGAAATGTCCGCTGACAAGCTTTTTTGATTTCTTCTTTTTTATCGAAGGCGGTAGAAATGCCAGAGCACTTTCAATAACTCCTTTAATTGCCTTGTTGTTTCAGGTGTATGGCCCTTGGAACGTGCAAAACGAATGGCCTGTGCAATCGGTTCTGCATACTCTTCTCGTCGGAATTGTCGATGAGTAAATCTTCAAGATCACCGGGAGATAATGTATGGAGAAGTATTGATGCCGGCATGCCTTCATCAGGATTCAAACGAAGATCAAGCGGACCATCGTGTTTGAATGTAAATCCGCGATCGGGATTATCAATCTGCATCGACGAAACACTCCTAAATCGGCAATCACAAAATCGAGGGGCCCGGACAAGAGAAACAATTTCATCAATCTGCGAAAAGTTTTTTTGAATAGGGAAGAAGACATCGGAACCGTAACCCTGCAAACGGATGCGCTCGCACGTCTTTGGAAATTCTAAGGATCAACATCGGTAGAAAATAATCTTGCGCCGAGTTTCAAAAAGTTCGAGCCGCATGACCTCCGTAGCCAAGCGTAGCATCCATTCCTGTTTGTCCGGGAACAACATTCAAAAATCAGAATCTCATTTCACAAATGGGTGCATTCCGCGGCGTTTTACCCTGTGAAATGACTTCTGAATATCGCCCGCATATTGCGATGGATTCAATTTTGTATTTCTTTAAAATTCCTTGAGCTCCTTTATAGAATCGCCTTTTGTTTGGCGCATCATCTTCCATAGGCGAAATTTAGATAAATCCCGAAACCCGCCATTAGCGGGCTTTTACTATTTAATCTGCTCGCGTTAACACGAAAAAACAAATAAAAGGACAGTGCATTTCCATGCGAGAGAATTTTTCGGATCATCCAATTGTATCGATTCTGACAGGCATATTCCTGTTCAGCTTTTCAACAAATGTTCTTGCTACACCAACGGCCGATTTCACGGCATCTACGCAAATCGCCTGTCTTGGACAAAATGTAACGTTTACGAGTACATCCACCGGAACAATTATTTCTGTATAGCTGGAATTTTGGTTCGAGCTTGCCTGCAAGTGATCCACCTTTCGGCCACATTTGGTTTCGTATTCAACAACAGGAACAAAAACAATCACTCTTACCGTAACCGCTGCCGATGGAACAAAATACAACAACGAAAGCTGACTTCGTAAATGTTACTTCTTCTGCACCTACGATCAGTACCGTCTTTGGGTCTACTAATGTTTGTTCAAATGCCGGTGGAATTTCTTATTCAGTAACACCATCACCACTTGCAAATTCGTACTTGTGGACAGTTCCTTCCGGGGCTTCAATTGTTTCCGGGCAGGGAAGCTCATCCGTAAATGTAAATTTCGGAACAACAGGAGGAAATGTATGCGTAACTGCCTCCAATGGCTGCGGTAACAGTTCACAACAATGTAAAGCCGTTCAGGTTGGAAAGGATCAGATTATTCTGATGAGCTATAACCTGCTCAACTATCCTGATCAGGGAAATGTGTTGAATGATACTACGCTCCGGAATCCCTATCTGCGTACAACTCTTTCTTCCGTGAGTCCGGACATTCTCGTTACTCAGGAAAATACGGGAGCTAAAACAGTGTCACAGGCTTACTCAATTATGTGTTGAATCCGGCCATCGGTGGTTATGCGGCGGCGACATTTATTAATGGATTTGATTCCGACAATGCACTTTTCTATAAATCATCGAAATTTAGTTTTGTCAGCAATACTCCCATCATCACCGATCTTCGTGATATCAATGAATTTAAACTCGTACATCTTTTGTCGGGCGATACGATCAGAATTTTCTCCGTTCACCTGAAAGCAAGCAACACCGCTTCTGACGAAGCTCAGCGTGCGCTTGAAATTGATTCATTGAGAAAATACACTGACGCACTTCCGGCCGGAACAAATTTTCTGATCTGCGGAGATTTCAATATTTATAAATCAACGGAGAGTTGCTATCAGAAATTACTTGCTGTGACTCCGGGAGCAGATGGACAATTTTACGATGCCATTACTATGACAGGTACCTGGAACACGCCAACCTATGCTCAATACCATACTCAATCGACCCGAACAAGAGCATTTGGCGGTGGTGCTACCGGCGGAGTGGACGATCGTTTCGATTTGATTCTTTACTCGAATGCGATGATGCAGACCGGAGGAATTTCTTACGTACCCGGAAGTATGTATCCGTTAGGTAACGATGGCAATCATTATGGCGACTCCATCAATGCGCAGCCAAATACAGCCGTGAGTGTAGCTGTTGCAAATTCTCTGCATTATCAATCTGATCATTTACCGGTGATTGCAAGTATAGAATTTCAAAATGCTTCCTGTCCGAATGCTGATCTCGGTGCAGTAGCACTCATCGATCCTGTACAACCTTCGTGCTCCACACCGGCGCAGAATCTTCAGGTGCAGGTGAAGAATTATGGAAGTAATCAAGTCAACTTTGCGTATAATAATTTGCAGGTGAATTTGGCTGTTACCATGCCCAATAACACGGTTCAGAATTTTACATCAACGCTGAGCAGTGGAGTTCTGTCGGGCGGCGGACTTACGACGATTACTTTTCCGCTGACATTGGATATGTCGAGTGCTGGAACATATACGTTTAATGCCTCCACCGTTTTTTCGGGTGATACGATTCCATCCAACAATGCTATGACTCCTGTGAGCATCGATATTTATGCGAATACATTGTCGGCTATTACTCCCGCGGGTGCTACAACTTTCTGCTCCGGTGGTTCGGTGTTGTTAAATGCAACTCAAAGCGGAAACATTACCTATCAGTGGAAGCTTAACGGAAATGATATTCAAGGTGCAGTGACTTCTGCTTATACTGCAACGGCAACAGGAAATTATTCCGTGCAATTACAAAAAACAAATCAGGTAACTGTTAATCATCCTGCTGCGACATTCTCAAATTCTTCTGCCTTCAGCATCCCGAATAATAGCTGTACGGGGGCTTCAAGCACAATTACAGTGAGCGGTTATCAGGGAACAGTGGCGTCGTCAGGAATTTCAATTAAGGTGAATATTACTCATACTGCCGTTGGAGATTTGGTTTTGTTTCTGGAAGCACCAAATGGGAATCGTTTAGGGTTGAGTAACCGTACAGGCAATTCATCCAACACGGGCGACAATTTTACCAATACAATTTTCTCCGATGCCGGCGCAACACAAATTCCGACAAGCGGTGCGCCATACACCGGCACATATAAACCATGGACAACTTCATTTACAAGTTGTGTTGCCGGAACAATCACCACTTTCGGTGCCATCGGCGGCGGAACAATTAATCCGAATGGAAACTGGAAGCTGCTTGTGTACGATAGAAACTCCGGTAATACGGGAAGCATTCAAAATTGGCAAATTACTTTTCCTTCTTATTCTGTCAGTACTTCATTGGTTTGCGATCCTGTACTTTCATCACCTGTGCAAATAACCGTGAATCCTAATCCTGTGATTTCTTATCAGCCAACCATTCCGGTTATCTGCAGCAACGGCGGAATTACGATTACGGTGTCGGGAGCATCAACTTATTTGTGGTCTCCTTCAAGCGGACTAAGTTCAACAATAGGTTCCTCTGTGTTCGCAAATCCTCCTGTAGCTACTACTTATACAGTAACAGGCACGGATGTCAATGGTTGTTCTGCATCTACTTCCATTCCTGTGACACTTCACACACCACCTGTTGTTACTCTTGGAAATTACAATACGGTTGTGTAAACAACTCTCCATTTGCACTCACAGGCGGCTCTCCATCAGGCGGAATATATTCAGGTCCTGGAGTGAGCGGAGGAATTTTTAATCCTTCAACTGCAGGAGCCGGTACACATACAATCACCTATACTTATACTGATGCCAACGGATGTTCAGCTGCTGCATCTTCTGCCATTATTGTGAATGCAATTCCTCCGGCTGCAATTTTCCCTTCCGGCTCACTCTCATTATGTACGGGAAGCACGCTCACCCTTGCAGCAACACCGGGATATAACTACAGTTGGTCAACAGGCGCTACTACTTCTTTTATTCCCGTAAGTTCGGCAGGAAATTATTCCGTTACCGTCAGTGATGCGAATGGTTGTTCGGCAAGTTCATCGCCTGTAAGTGTTACCGTTAATGCAAATCAATTAATCATTCCATTGTTTGTTGAAACAATGGGAAATCCGACAGCTAATACGGCAATAGGGACATGGGAAGCCAACAATGGTTTTGACAATATTTCTCTGACTATGTCAGGAAGCGGCGAAGTGAGAAATACGTCTGTCTCTTCAGGTTATGCCGGTGCTTCCGGAAGCGGAAATGTATTTCTTACAAATACTGCCGGACGGAATTTTATCATCAGCGGAATTAATACAAATGGACTTTCTAATTTGCAATTACAGTTCGGTGTTTTCAAAAGTACAACGGCGAGCAACGGTTCAGAATTACAGGTGCTTGTAAGTGATAATGGCGGAGCTTATGTGCAACTTCCGTTTACTGCTCTCCCAACAGGGTCTGGAACAACAGGCTGGTATTTGAGGACAATTACTTCAGGAATTCCGGCTTCACCTAATTTGTCGATTCAGTTTTTGCAAACAGGAACCACACCTCAATTCAGGATTGATGATGTAATGATTCTTTATGCCAATCCTTCACCGCAAATATCATCTTCGGGCTCGGCCAATATTTGTCAGGGGAATTCTGTAACGCTGACTTCAGCATTTGCTTCACACTACCTTTGGGATACAGGCGATACAACACGCTCTATCAGCGTCAATGCTTCTGCTCCTCATCAATGTGTTGTGACGGGTTATTCGGGTTGTGTTGCTTCTACTAATTCAATTAATGTTACTTCAAAGCCCACTTTATTTTCTGTTACAGGCGGCGGAACAATTTGCCAGAGCAGCAATGGCATTGCTATCGGACTTTCTTCTTCTGAAATTGGAGTAAGCTATCAATTGAAATTGAATGGCGTGAATTCCGGCCTTGCTGTATCCGGAAACAGTAATGCAATTTCTTTCGGATTGAGAAATCAAGCCGGAACGTATACGGTATTTGCGACTGAAATATCTTCTGCTTGTACAGCAACCATGAATGGTTCTGCAGACATTGTCGTGAATCATTCACCAACAAACTTTAGTCTTACCGGCGGTGGAAATTTCTGCTCAGGATCATCGGGTGTAAACATTGGTTTAAGCGGATCGGAAACAGGAATTATTTATGCACTTCAATTAAATGGTGTTCCAACCGGAAACTCACCGTCAGGAACAGGTTCTGCTTTGAGTTTTGGAAATGTAAACCAAAGTGGAACTTACACAGTCTTCGCAACGAATATCTCAACAACTTGTGCGGCCACGTTGGCGGGTAATATTGTAGTCACACAGATTTCTTCTCCGCAGATTTTTACTGTTACCGGTGGCGGATCGTACTGTCCCGGACAAACAGGGCCTTCGATCGGACTGAGTTCTTCTCAGAATGCTGTGACCTATCAACTGTATGATCAAAACGGAATTGTTGGAAGTGGAATTTCAGGTACCGGTTCGTCGTTGAGTTTTGGTTCGCAAACCGGCCCCGCAACATTCTACATTATCGCAACGGCGAGTAATGGATGTTCATCACAGATGTCAGGCACAGTTTCATCAACGCCGCTTCCGGAACCTTCTCTCTTCTCAGTGTCAGGAGGTGGTACTTTTTGTCCTCAGGATGTTGCCGGAACTACTGTCGGTTTGAGCCACTCTGAATCCGGTGTGAATTACTCACTATTGCTTGGAGGACTTCCTACAGGAAACACTGTCAGCGGGGATGGAATTCTGCCGGTTGATTTCGGACTGCAATCCTCACCCGGAATTTACACCGTTATCGCTACAAAAATATCTGACGGATGTACACTTATCATGAACGGAAACGCCACCGTTGCTGCTTTACCGGTGTTGAACTGGTATGCCGATGCTGACAATGATGGCTACGGCAATGCAGCGAGTGTGGTGCAGAGTTGTTCGCAACCGTCGGGGTATATTTCCGATGCCAGCGATTGTAATGATCAGAATGCTGATATCAATCCCGGTGCTGTAGAGATCTGTGGAAACAATATTGATGATAATTGCGATGGTCAGACTGATGAAGGCTGCGGAACGACGCTTTCACTACATCTCTACTTACAAGGCTTTTATACGGGAAGTGGATTAATGCGGGCCGTTGCATCACCGTTGTCGGCACCTTCGGTGTGCGATACAATTACAGTTGAATTGGCTGCGGCTACCGGATTGCATCAGGTTGTTTATTCATCGACGGCAGTACTCAATGTGAATGGAAGTACTAGTCTTGTATTTCCTCCGTCTGTGAGCGGACAGTCGCTATATATTGTAATCCGACACAGAAATAGTATTCGTACCTGGAGCGCCTCACCGTATCCATTTAGTGTAAACGCAAATCAATATGATTTTACTACTGCTTTGTCAAGCGCTTTTGGCAATAATCAGTTCGTTGAAAATGATGGGGCAATTACTTTGTTGACAGGCGATATCAATCAGGATGGTTTCTCAACATTAACTGATTTTTCACTATTGGAAAGCGTTTTGACTGATTTTCAAAATCAATATCGACCTGAAGACATCAATGGCGACGGTCTGGTCGAATCAGAAGATTATAGTTTGTTAGAAAATGCCATTATGAATGGCCATCATGAAATCCATCCTTAGGATGGCATGTTCATGTATTCATCGTAGGCGATTTTTGATATGTCACCAAGAATTGTAGAAAGCTGATCAAGGCTGGAGCCGCTTGTCATAACTCCAATGAGATATGGATTGTCTTTAATGAAAACAATTCCGAATTCATGTAGTTGAGATTTATTGCCTATAATTCGTTCACCAAATTTGTGAGCAACGGCAATATTGGCTCCGATCCCCTTCATGATGCCGTCTTTGTAAGAACTTTGACATAACAATTTCAAAGCGAAATCAGAATATTCAGGACGGATGTAAGTTGAAGAGTAGAGCACACGAAAAAATTTCCCGTAATCGTATGCATTGATAAAATATTCAGCAACAGGATTCGGTAAAGGGATGTCAAGATCTTTAAAAACCTGATTGTAGACACCTACATTCATATTCTGACTCAGGATCAAGGTAGCGTCATTGTCAGAGTGTACAATCATTGCAATCAATAAATCCTTTACAGAATAATAACTACTTTCCTTCAATTGAAAGTCTTTGATGTTTTGTTGATTTCCTTCTGAAAAATGTTTTGCGAAAAAGAGTTTTTTATTTAAAACAGAAGGATCAGATTCGGCTTCTTTAAGATAGGTAAGGAGGTACACTATCTTTATCATACTTGCCGGATTGTATGTTGAATTCGGATTGATTGCAAACCAGGCTCCATTATTCATTCGACGAAAATATACGGAGATATCATCTGCTTTCTGTGATGATTTTGATTGGTTAATATATTGCGAAATTCTGTCTTTGACCTGACTTAAGGCTGCGCTTTCCTGACTTACGTCCGTCAACAATAACGGGTGTGTCAGTTCATAATCTTTCAAACGTATCTGTTCCATGGCTCCCGGGCAGCTCACAAGCGAACTTGAGGGCCCGCCGGTATTCTTACTTTTCCCGTTACCGAAAATAAAATAACTTATGCCTGCCGTTAGAATCACAGCGATAATAAGTGTGTACGCGGGAATTTTTGATTTCAACATTGACGGATAACTTTGATTTTGATTTTACTTTGAGATTGACTCTTTTGCTGTATTATTTCGCAGATTCAGCTACTCTAAAAGAGTTCGCAAATTGATGAAAAAGTTTTGATAGTAAATGAAGAAAAGCCGGTTCTTTTCAAATTTATGCCGGAACCGGCCGGCAAAGCGGTAAGAACGTGGAAGTGCATGGTGAATATTTTCATTTAGTGAACAAAATTCTGAAAATGACTTTCCGTCAGTGCCTGAAATTCAGAATAGGTCGAAAATCTGTTATTTGACGCATCCATTCTGTTGAGGTTACACTTTGAAACACCTTTTTATAGACAATTCTCCACTGAAAACTTTTTCATGCCAATCATAATACATCCTAATTTGCCAGCGTTCTTTGTATTGTAATTAGGCAACTGTATAACCAAAATAAAATTCACACGTAACAGGTACTGCCTTTCTAAAAAATAAAACCATGAAGAAGACAATTTTAGTATTCGCTGCCGCAGCTCTCCTTTTCACAGCATGTGATAATCGCCAGGCTGAAATCGACGCTGCGAAACGTTCGAGTGATTCACTTGCCGCCATCATTAACACCCGCGACCAGTCTATCAACGAATTCCTGGCCGACTTCAATGAGATCCAGGGAAATCTTGACTCTATTGCCCGTAAGCAGGATGCCATCAATGTAAATGTGGAAAATCAGGGCGAAATGAAGACTTCCACTAAAGATCGCATCAATCAAAGTATCGCTGCCATCAACGAAATGATGGAAGCCAACCGGAAAAAAATCGCTGAACTCAACCGAAAACTCAAAGGTTCTAATCACCGAATCGCTGAGTTCGAAAAGATGATCGCTTCCCTGAACGATCAGATCACTCAAAAGGATAAGGAACTTGCCGACCTGAATGAGAAACTTAACAATCTTAATACTCAGGTAGCACAGCTCCAAACCAGCATCGATACGCTTAATCAGGTGTCAGCTGCTAAGTCTAAGACCATCGAGGATCAGACAACTGCAATGCATACGGCGTATTATGTAGTCGGTAAATCAAAGGAACTGCAGACTCAGAAGGTAATCAATCGTACCGGCGGTTTGTTAGGTCTTGGTAAAACGCCTACATTAGCTTCGAATGTGGATAACAGTAAATTCACAAAGATTGACTATTCTCAGGTAAACACGATTCAGATCGACAGCAAATCTGCCAAAATGGTTACTGCTCACCCGGCTGATTCTTATACCTTGAATAAAACAAAAGATAAAGTTGTAAGTATCCAGATCACCAATCCTGACAAATTCTGGAGTGCTTCAAAATATTTAGTGGTGGTAAAAGACTAAGTTGTCTTTTATGGAATTCACAAAAGGGATGCGTGGTGGCGTCCCTTTTTTTTTGAGTAATTAGGAAGTAGTAATTAGTAAGTAGTGGTGCCGAAGTGGGGGGGGTAAACAAGAGGATCCTTATTGATTAGTGCATAGCGATTTGTGATCTGCGATCAGAAATCAATTATTTGAAATTAGAGATTGCTGAGTATCCATTGGAAAAAGGTAATTGGAAAAAGGTAATTGTAATTGTAATTGCTATTCACCAATCACTGATCACTAATTACTAATTACTAATCACTAATCACTAATCACTAATCACTAATCACTATCCCCACCACCAACACATCATCCACCTGATCCATTCTCCCTTTCCAGTTCTGAAAATAATCGCTGAGGGTTTTTTGCTGGTTGTACATCGGGCTTTCGTGGATGTTCATGAGTAAATCCTTGAACTTTTTTGTCATCATTTTCTTGCCCTCCATACCTCCGAACTGATCGGCATAACCGTCTGAACTCATGTAGAGCCTGTCGCCGGTTTGCAATTGTAAAGTGTGACGGGTGAAACGACGGTCTTCGTCAGGCATAAATCCGCCAATGGGAAGTTTGTCGGGCTTGATCTGCTCCATTTCACGGTTGCGTACAAGAAGCAATGGTCGATTGGCTCCGGCATATTCCAGAGTTTTTGCCTTCTTGTCCACTACACAAAGCGCAATGTCCATTCCGCCATGTGATGAGGTTTCCTTCGACGAAGGGCTCACAATTCCTTCGTTGAGTTGACGAAGTATTTCGGCCGGATCAGTAAGTTTACTCTGTAAGATGATTTGCTTGAGCAGGGAGTTTCCTACCATACTCATAAAAGCACCTGCCACTCCGTGCCCGGTGCAGTCAGCTACAGCCACATATACTCGGTCATTCGAACTTTCGATAAAATAAAAGTCGCCACTGACAATGTCCTTCGGCAGATAATAAACAAAGCCGTCCGAAAAGTGATTCAGAATTGCTTCCGGCCTGGGCATAATGGCTGATTGAATATTCTTGGCGTAGTGCAGACTGTCAAGAATCTCCTGATTCTGATGTGTGATAGTCAGATTCCGTCGCTCTAATTCCCACTTTTGCACCATCACATTATAACTGCGGTCGCTCAGACGTTCGGCAATTTTCTTATTCTCGTCTTCGAAACGTTCCTTCAGTTTCCTGAAATAATAATAGCCCCCGGCCAGAAGGAAGATGTTGATGAACAGTAAAAACCAGGTCACCGTATCATTAAAGATTTGCGGAACAGGACCTTGGGATTGTAAAAGAATGACTGAAAGCACCGGAATTCAGGGTTTTGGCTGGCACCCGGAAGCCCGATCCGGATGCCTTTTTTGAAGCAAGTTTATTGATTTGGTATAAAACTAATACTATTTTTGAAATCCGCGACTACGGGCATTGGCCGTCTATGAATCATCCATCCATTTTTGAAATTCTGAACAGTATGGGATCTCCTCATATTGTGCTTTCCCACCAGGGCGAAATGGATGAAGCTCTCATCGAATCGGTTTACCAAAAAATGAATGCTTACTTCGATGAGCATCCTGAATTGAACGATATCCGGAAAAAATTTTTCCAGATCATGGTTGAATTGCTGCAGAATGTCTACCATCACCAGGTGAAACCTGCCGAATTGATTGGCAACGAAAAGGATTTCTCCGGATTTATCATCTCAAAAAATGACGATGATAAATACAGAATCGTTGCAGGAAATTTTATTGAGAATAAAAAAATTCCTCTGCTGCAGGAAAAAATCGAAAAGACAAACTCTCTTTCCCCTGAGGAACTTCGTAAATATTATCAGGAGTCGCTGGCCAATGCAGAACATTCGGAAAAAGGCGGAGCCGGACTGGGCATAATCGATATGACCCGCAAATCAGGAACGGCTCTGCAATACAAGTTTACTCCAATCAGTAACGATTATTCATTTTTCAGCCTCGCCGTTCAAATCCCATAACACGAAAAAACTTCTCACCATGAGCAATCTTATTATCGAAGAAACCATTAAAACTCCTTCCATCTCTTTCAGAAAAGAAACAGGAACACTGGAATTGAAGGGTAAATCAATCCCTGAAAACTCACTGGAGTTTTATCGCCCTGTTTATGAGTGGCTCGATGCCTATGCTCAGGCACCTTCGAATGAAACTGAATTGCGCGTCAGACTTGAGTATTTTAATACGTCTTCCTCGAAATGCCTGCTCGATATTTTCCGTCGACTTGAAAACATTCATTCAGGCGGGAAAAGCAAAGTAAAAGTAAGCTGGTTTTACGACAGCGAAGACGAAGATATGATGGAAGCCGGCGAAGATTATCGTGCGCTGGTTAAAGTGCCGTTTGAATTAAATGTGGCCTAAGAGGTAATTTTTATTTTTTGCTGAAAAGATTCAACACCCAACGGAAACTGTCTAACCGTAATGTGATGTAAAGAATCAATGTCATTGTCCAGATTACCATCAGATTCACCGGAGTAGTAGATTGCTTTCCGGCAGGTGTGTTTTTTACCGATGAATACAATGGCGCCCCGAACATTCTTTCAGAAGTATTGTAATGGAAAATGGGCTCGAATCGCTGAATGATTTTTTCATCAGTTACAATCAGTCGCTCGCTTTGTGTGCTGTTCCTTACTGCATCACTCAGACTTTCGTTTTCATATCTGTTTTTAATCCTTCGGAATTCTTTCTCGTCGTCCGGAGTTGACGTCATCGAAGCAATTACTTTCTCTTTTGCTTCATTGGCTTTGTTGAATTCTTCAATGTAATAATCACGCAATGCATCAAAGGTTGAACGTGTGTTGGCAATGACGGCCGGAGTTAATTTACCCGGACGAAGATTGCTCTCAAAATAATTTGCTTTGGAGGCGCTGAAACTTTCTTCTGAACTTAACTCGTGACGAAGCACGTTCAACGGAATTTCAAGCTCCGGTCCGGAAACGCTACTTTGCACAAGTCGCTCCGCTTTGTCCAAACGTTCACGCAATGCGGAAATCCACCAGTCCTTTTTGTATGTGGCACGACTCATCTTTGCATCGTAGTCGAAGAATCGTTGCTCGAACGGATTGTTCGCAAATTGCTCTACAGCTAAGGCCTCATACGCCCAGCGCGAGGTCATGACGTTTCCAATCAACGGAACACCTTCCTGACTATTTATCCAAGGATGCAATTTGTCAAAACGCGCAAATACACCGCTGAGTAAAATTTGCGGAATCAAAAGGAATGGAATCAGAATGTAAACGGTGACTGCTGAATCAAGAGCGGCGGAAATATTCAGTCCAAGAAGATTGGCAAAACAACTTGTAGAGAAGAGAATAATCCAGAATGTGAAATTCATATCGTGAATGCCCATAATCGCATTGCCGATGATGACAAAGCTCGCCGTTTGTATGGCTGAAATCAGAAAGAGCAGACAAACCTTGCTGAGTAAATAGCCGGTCTTGCTGAGGTGAAGAAATTTTTCACGCTGACTGATTTTTCTGTCACGGATAATTTCCTCGGCGCTAACGGATAGTCCAAGGAAGAGTGCCACAATTACTCCAATAAAAAGATATGCCGGTAAATTCGGATTGGTAAGCAGTTCGTAACCTTTGGTAGAAGAGGAGTAACGAAGAATAAATCCGAGAATCAAGGCAAGTGCCGGTGCTTCCAGTAAATTGATAAGAATGTATTGACGATTGCTAATCCTCGATAGAAAATCGCGCGTGAAGAAAATTTTCCATTGCTTGAATGGTCGCGCTTTGCGATAGGTCTTTACTTTCAGCTCAGTCTTTGAACTTTCCTGATGTCGAATTTCGTTGTGCTGACGATACAATTCATTCCATTCAGAAGGGGTAATTTTCCGGTTACCCGTAGCTCTTCCGAACTCATCGACTTCATGCAATTCAATGATGTTGAATAATTGTTCAGGGTTAATATTCCCGCAAACCGGACATTCAGCCTGTTCTGCGTCTGTCAAGTGAACTTGTCGCTTGAAATAGATCAGAGCATCGGATGGGTTTCCGAAATAGACAGGGTAGCCGCCTGTGTCTAGCATCAAAAGCTGATCAAACATGCGGAAGATATCGGACGACGGCTGGTGAATAACAACAAAAACAAGTTTGCCGCTCAAAGCAAGCTGCTTGAGCAAGTCCATGACGTTTTCTGCATCTCTTGAAGACAAGCCTGATGTTGGCTCGTCAACAAAAAGAATGGAAGGCTCACGTACCAGCTCAAGACCGATATTAAGTCGTTTTCGCTGACCGCCGGAAATGGTTTTATTGAGAACGTTTCCTACACGAAGATCACGGATTTCGTACAGACCTAATGAGTCAAGTACATCATTCACCTTGGTGGTGATCTCTTCGTCAGACAGATCGCCGAAACACAGTTTGGTGTTGTAAAAGAGATTCTGAAATACGGTTAACTCTTCAATGAGTAAATCATCCTGAGGAATATTTCCGATTAGCCCTTCGGCAAATTTTTTATCGGCATACAAATCGTTTCCGTTAATGAGAATTTGTCCACTCGTTGGTCGCGCACTACCATTGAGTACCCCCAGCATTGTCGATTTTCCTGCTCCGCTGCTTCCCATGATACCGCAGAGATTTCCTGAGTTGACATTGAAGCTGATGTTGTGCAGACCTTTCTTTCCGTTCGGGAAAACATATTCCACTTCTTTAACACTGAAACGAAATGATTCATTAGCATCGGTGGAAAGAAACGGACGAACGAGATCGCGATAGTAGAGTGGAAGAAGTTTTGTGCTTCTGATTACAGCGCCTTGTGACAGAACAGTAATTCGTGCCTGATCAACCGGTTGACCATTGGCCTGCAAGGCATCCTGTCCGATGTAACGAAGGAAGAAAATGTTTGCATGACGGAGATACAGGAATAACATCTGTCCATCGACATCCGGATGCAGATGCTGATGTGCTTTTGTGTAATGATGACGAAGTTCGGCAGTGACACTTAAGACAAGCGGAGAGTCAAAATCGGAAGGCGTTGATTTGCGCGAAGCCAGTAACTGGCAAAGAGATGCTTCTTCCGGTTCAATATTAAATACGTTGGCTACGGTGTCGAGGAATTCAATTTCCGGCTCAGTGATTTCAAGCTCGGAAGAATTCATGAACTCGGCAAGACGAATAAAGACGATATACTTCTGACGAGTGTTCAGCTCTTTGTTGATCTCGGTACAAATTCGCAATGCGCGTACAGAGCTGAATGCAATTTTTTTCTTCGCACGTGTGGCATCTTCCGTTCCGCCGGAAAACTTCTCCATATATTCATCAAATAGACGGAGGTATTCCGGAATTCGCTGGAGACTTACCTGCTGGCGCAGAAAATTCTCCACCTCGCTGCGACTTTGTTGCGTCAGTCGTTCCAACGCCGCCCCGATGGCAAATAATTGCATTAAAGCCTGAAGTATCAGTTCACTCATATTCTTTTTAGCCACTTATTGGGCTTGGGCTAATATAGGGAGAATTTAGTTGCTTGGTTGCTTGGTTGCTTGGGGGGGAATTTAATTCAGAATTAAAAAGAAGAGCCGGCTAATGGTCTCCCCACCGGCCGGCTCCACTTACTACTTACAACTTACTACTTACTTAATCAGGTCATTTCTGACAGCAGTAACCGCAGCACTAAGTTTAGAAAGATTTTCCTTTGTTAAGTCCTGTGGTGATTTGATGGTGTCAAATACAGTTTTTATGCTCTTCAATTGTGCAAGCAGACCAGCAGAACTTGGATATTTTTTCAAGTCACTGAAGAGGCTGATCAGGTTGTCGAGATACAATTTCTGATTGTAAATTTTTTCGAAGATGTCGGTGTTGGCCGGTGTTACTTCAGAATTTTTCATGAGTTCAATACTGAGGTATTGTACTTCAATGATGCTACCTGCAAGAACATGTGACGCAACCTCAAGACGATGATTGCTGCGGAGGTAATTGTCCGTTTCAGCATAAGCACGGTCGATAATTTTAACAAGTGAATCCTTGTTGTTTGCATTTTCACGGAAGCTGGAAGTAAACTTGTCGAATGTTTCCTGCACATTCAGTTTCTCGGCCATTTTTTTAGTGGTCGCATAGTAATCGAGCAGGTCCTGGTTCTGACCGTAAAATGCAGTGTAGGCCATGTCGATTCCATAGATACCGTAATTGATTGACTTCTTGAAAGCGGAAGTATAATTCTCAGCATTCGATGGCGGATTCATCAAATCCTTATTGAAGCCCACATTGTGCTGATAGATGGCATTGATCATTTCCATCGGCGAAGGAAGGTTTGCCAGCGTGTAGAAAAATTTAAACTCGAGCATTTCCTTTTGCTTCTGCGCAACGGTGTCTTTGGTTGAAGATGTGTCTACAAATTCATCCGCACCTTGCTCGGCAGGTTTCTGCTGATTATTACAGGAAACAGCTGCAAAGAGCGATAAGCCAAGGATAATGGACAGACGAAGTGATTTTTTCATTAGGATGGTTAGTTTGATGCAAAAATAGGAATGATTGGCTAAAAACAAAGTTTCAGGACTATTTTCAGGATACCTCCTAAAACCTGTTGCCAAATATAGGGTTTCCGAATCACCTCAAAAAGTCATTTTAATGCTTGGCATTCATTCAGAATACTTTATATTGCACTATCATCCTTTCTTCTTAATTACCCAACAATGAAGAAAACACATACTGCGAAGAGCCGGCCCGCTTCCAAACCGGCCGGTAGTACATTGGCCGTTACATGGACTGAACAGAAAGCCCTTTGGCTTATTTTGATTCCTGTGCTTACGTTCATTGTCTATAATTCAGTTACCTCGTTCGATATGACCAATTGGGATGATAAACATTATCTCAAGGAACAGCCAATTGTAAGAGGACTGACTACTGAACATGTAAAGCAGATGTTCACGACTAAAGTTCTGGCAAGTTATAATCCGATTGTACTGATGACCTTTGCCTTCGATTATGATATGGCGAGGCTTAAACCGGGCTGGTGCCATGGCATCAATATGTTCTTTCACATTCTGAATGCACTGCTGGTTTTTGTCTGCATGAAGAAATTGCGATTCCGGAATTCTGAATCCGGCATGATTGCACTACTTTTCGCCATTCATCCTTTCGCCTCAGAAGCTGTGGCGTGGATTGCCAGCCGTAAGGACGTTGTGTATGCTTTCTTCTTTTTTCTCAGCTGGTATTTTTATCTCTCGTACAGAGACTCAAAAAAGACATTTCAATTTGTACTCAGTTTACTTTTCTTCACGCTTTCGCTGTTCTCAAAAGTGCAGGCCATTACCCTGCCTCTTGTATTGATCATCAGCGACTATCTGTTGGATAGAGAGTGGAAAACAAAGGCGATTATCAACAAGATTCCATTTCTTCTCCTGTCAATCACATTTGGTATTGTAGCTCTCTCCGGAAGTACATTTGCGGCTGATAAATATGCTCAACCACTTTCATTCGGGTATAAAGCAATCTATTCCATCATCGCCTATGGATTATACATTGGAAAAATTTATTTCCCTTTCTGGCAAACTGCTATCTATACCTTCCCTGAGCCGGGAAGTTCGGGACTCTACGCAATGCTTGCTGCAGGGGCAATTCTTACCGGTCTGGTCATAACATTGCTCATTGTTCGATTTAAAAGTGCTCCGCGTGTTGCTGCCGGTATTCTGTTTTTCTCTGTAAACATTTTCATCGTACTTCATATGGTCGCCGTCAACAGTGCCCTGATCTATGAACGATTTATCTACATTGCCGATATCGGAATTTTTATGACGCTTTTTGGCGCCGATGAAGTAAACCCGAACTGGAAAAAATTCCGGGTGTGGTATGTGCCTGTATTCATAATAGTCTGCGGAATACTTACCATGCAACGCATTCAGGTCTGGAAAAACAGTGATTCATTATGGACGGATGTGATTGCTAAAAATCCGAATGCTGCAGATGCACATACCAACCGCGGACAATATTTCGCTTCCATCGGAGATGAACAAAAAGCATTGGAAGACTACAATGAAAGTATCCGCCTGAAACCTAATAAACCGGATGGGTATAACAACCGGTCGATTATTTATTTCAATCGTAAAGACTGGAAACATTCACTTGAAGATAATCTGAATGTGCTCCGTGTAGACTCCACTCATACGGATGGATTGGTAAATCGTGGTGCTATTTATTTTAATATGGATTTGCTTGACTCGGCGATATACTATTACGGAAAAGCGCTGGCCGTTTCTCCACGACATGCCAAAGCATATTACGACCGCGGTGCTGCTTACTACAAACAAGGAAAATACAAGGAGAGCATTGCAGATTATGAAATGGCCATCAAGATTATTCCTGACTATGCCGATGCTTTTGCCTACCTCGCTCTGGATTATGTTCAATTAGGCGACTATGAAAAATCTGAACTGGCAATTCTCTCATCTGAAAAATACAATCCGACTTCCGGTGCCCGCCAAATGTGCAGCAATGAATTAATTCACAAAGGCAATGTCGCCTATGCCGGTGGACAAGAGCAACAGGCATTGGATCACTATTTGAGAGCCGGTGAAATCTGGCCGCAAAATTCAGAAGCGTATTACAACGTAGGAGGAATTTACCTCATGCGCAAAGACATCCAAAGCGCCCGCAAATACTGGAAGAAAACTCTCGAGATCAATCCATCTCACCCCGCTGCAAAAGATTGGTTGATGAAGACGGGAGGGGAGTAGAGTGAATTCTGAATTCAGAATTCTGAATTGAAAATCCTACCTTCGCCCCATGCACAAACCCTCCTTCGACGAGATTTACATGGAACTGGCTATTAATCTGGCCAGGAAGTCGCATTGTACGAAAATCAAGGTGGGTTCAGTGCTTACTAAAGATACGCGGATCGTTTCATTGGGCTATAACGGTCCACCGGCCGGGACTCACAATTGTGACGAAGAATGGCCGGAAACCGGTTGCCCGCGTGATAGCAAAGGCAGTTGTTCTCTTGCCCTCCATGCCGAACAAAATGCTATCCTTTATGCCTCCAAAAATGGTGTCCCGATTCAGGGAAGTACGCTTTATGTGACACTTTCACCATGTCTGGCCTGCGCCAGAATTATCTATACAATGGGCATTAAAAGGGTCATTTATTTGAATTCCTACGCCGAATACAAAGGAATCGAATTGGATGAAGGTGTCGATTTTCTTAAAAAATTCGGTGTCATGGTGGAGAAATATGCCACCGTACAATAACAAATACCTTTTTTCTACGTTATAAATCCTAAGGAAATTGACGGGAATTTTGATTATCAATTATCCCGGTCAATTATCAATCCGAATCATTTCTTATCAATTATCATGAAAAAACTACCGGTATGGCTTCCGTTCATTTTTGCGGGACTCATCGCACTTGGAATTTTTATTGGCCTTAAACTGAAAAGCCCTTTCCAGCAAACCGGTTCGCTGTTTTCTTTCCGAACCAGTCAGTTCAACAAGATCAATGAAGTGGTCAACTACATCAACGCCGAATATGTTGATACGGTAAACCAGAAAGACCTTGTTGAAAATACAATCGAAGATTTACTGCATCAGCTGGATCCGCATTCGGCTTACATACCGGCGGAAGATGTGCAGGCGACCAACGAACCACTGGAAGGAAATTTCGACGGTATCGGAATAGAATTCCATATTCAGGATGATACCATCATGGTAGTGACACCAATTAGCGGTGGCCCTTCCGAATCATTAGGTATCAGAGCAGGAGATCGGATTGTTAAAGTTGACGGAAAGAATGTAGCACATGTCAATATCACCAACTCTCAGGTTATGCAGGCTCTGCGCGGACCAAGCGGTACAAAGGTGAAAGTGAAAATCTACAGACAAGGAAAGCTGATTGAGTATTCCATCACCCGTGGCAAGATTCCGATCTACAGTGTGGATGTTTCGTACATGCTCAACAGTACAACGGGCTACATCAAGATTAGTCACTTTGCCGAGAAGACCTATGAAGAATACGTTGATGCTTTCATGAAGCTGAAAGAGCAAGGCATGAAAAATCTTGTCCTTGATCTTCGCGGCAATCCCGGCGGTTATCTGAATACTGCATTCAAATTGGCTGATGAATTTTTGCCGGATAAAAAACTTGTCGTTTATACGCAAGGCAGAAATCGCCCGAAAGAAGTTTTCAATGCAACTACTACAGGCTTCTTTGAAACCGGTCCGCTCGTGGTTCTCATTGACGAAGGAAGTGCCTCTGCCAGTGAAATCGTTGCCGGTGCTCTTCAGGATTGGGATCGTGCAACAATTGTCGGTCGCCGTTCATTTGGAAAAGGACTCGTTCAGGAACAAAGTACATTCCCTGACGGTTCAGCCATCCGCCTCACTATAGCACGATACTATACACCTACGGGACGTTGTATTCAGAAACCATACGATGGTAATTACGAAGATTACGAAAATGAACTTGCCGTAAGAATCAAACATGGTGAATTGATTACTTCCGATTCTATTCACTTTGCAGATTCACTCAAGTTCGTAACACCGGGAGGAAAAATTGTTTATGGCGGAGGAGGAATTATGCCTGACATATTTGTCGGTATAGATACTACCGGGACATCACAATATTATTCAGACGTCAATTCAAAAGGATTGATTTCTGAATTCGCCTATAAGTGGGTGGATGAAAATCGGTCACGTCTTCAAAAGTTTTCATCCTTCACTGAGTTCAACAAGTCGTTTAATGTAAGCGACGATATCCTGAATCAATTCACCGGGTATTGCGCTAAGAACGATGTTAAACCAAACCCTGCAAGTCTGGATTCTGCAAAGTCAACTATTTCAATTCAACTCAAGGCCCTCATCGCTCGTCAGATCTGGAAGAACGATGGTTTTTATCCTGTTATCCATTCTATGGACAAAACACTTCAGAAAGCGATGGAGTTGATTGAGAAGAAGCAGGTGGCGTTTCAAGGAAGCTGAGGGTAGTAATTAGTAAGTAGTAATTGGTAATTAGAATGAGGTGACTATTAGACGAATTGCACTTATCTTTTTGTTATTACTAACGGGCTTTGATGGTTTTGCACAGGATCGGATAAGAGTGCATGCTCCTGGGGATTTGATTTATTCGGGAGTGGGAGTGAGCTTGTTTACTTTTGGAAGCTATTCCTACAGTCATAAAAAAGACTGGCCGCCGCAGGATTTTCAATTGCCGGATTTTCATTCCATCAACTCATTTGATCGACCGGCTGTTTTCAGAAATTCGCATTCGGCAGAAAAGTGGAGTGATGTTTTACTGACTTCTTCACTTATTCTGCCCGCTCTACTGGCAACAGATAAAAACATCAGACGCGATGCCGGTCCTGTAGCTGCTGTCTATTTTCAAACAATGGTTATTACGGTAGGAGAGATACAACTTGTAAAGGGAAATGTTCACCGGCTGCGCCCATATGTCTATAATCCCGATGTTCCGGTCAGTAAGAAAATGAAGCCCGATGCCGGAGCTTCCTTTTTTTCCGGTCATACTGCCCTTACTGCCGCAATGCTCTCTTTCACAGCTACAACCTATTCAATCTATCACCCTCATTCCTCCTCCGAACCATGGATCTGGACAGCCTGTATGTCACTACCTCTCACCACCGGCTACCTGCGCTACCGCGCCGGTATGCATTTTCCGACAGATGTGCTGGCGGGGTTGGTCATTGGTGTTGCAAACGGTTTTTTAATTACGAAAATTCATGAGAGTAAGTAGAAAGTAGTAATTGGTAAGTTGTCCAACATTGGAAATTGGGAAGAGTCGGGCCCTGATTTTACTTTTGATAAAACCACTTTCTACTTACTACTTTCTAATTACTGTTTCCTATCTTTGTCTAAACTTTTAATCCCCCCCATAACCATGGCATTCGAATTACCAAAACTCCCTTACGCTTTTGACGCGCTGGAACCGCATATTGATGCGCGTACAATGGAGATCCATCATGGAAAGCATCATCAGGCATATGTTACTAATCTGAACAATGCCATTGCAAATACCGATGCTGAAAAAATGAGCATTGAAGATATTTGTCGTAACATTTCAAAATATCCTGCTGCAGTTCGTAACAACGGCGGCGGACATTTTAACCACTCACTCTTCTGGACTGTGATGAAGCAAAACGGCGGTGGCGCTCCTTCAGGTGCCCTGGCTGATGCAATCTCAGCAGCATTCGGAAGCTTCGATGACTTCAAAACAAAATTCAATACTGCCGGCGCTACACGCTTCGGAAGCGGCTGGGCATGGTTGATCGTTGGCGGTGATGGTAAACTGGCTGTTTGCTCAACTGCCAATCAGGATAATCCGTTGATGGATATCGCTGAAGTAAAAGGTACGCCAATCCTCGGTTGCGATGTGTGGGAACATGCATACTACCTGCACTACCAAAATCGTCGCCCCGATTATATGACCGCCTGGTGGAACGTAGTCAACTGGGATGAAGTCAACAAACGCTTCTCTTCAGCCAAATAAAAATTCAAAAGCCCGGTTTCGCCGGGCTTTTTCTTTATTCAAATAATCGTTGAGCGAATTATTTAATACCCACCACTTCGGGAACTGCTTTCTGTGATTTCAATTTTAATTTCAGTGATTTCCGTGGGAAAAAATTATTCAACAACTAATTGTTTCATTTCCTCACCTGTCTCCAAAAAATAAACCCCCGGTATAACCCCCTCTAGCGATAAGTTTACTCTATTCCCATTCACCTTCACTTCTTTCACCACTCTCCCCATCACATCAACTAACCTAATCTTCCTCTCAGAATCATTCTCAAAAGTCAACACCACTTCATTGTGTGCCGGATTCGGAAACAAATTCCATTTAAGAGAATTTTGACCGGCCTCTTCAATTCCATTCGGCCAGGCTGTAGAAGGTAATGTAATGTATGAGCCGTACTGACTGTTCACATAGATTGTATTGTTTGCAATCAGCGGATTCACCAGAGTATCCGGATTGTTGTTCGGATACATGGTCTGATCTGTATTCATATTCCTGTTAAACATCGGATAATTGGAAGAACTCACATCAACACGTATTTGATGTCCTGCAAGAAATGAAATCGAAGTTGCAGGTAATTCAATGTCGACTGAATAGTGGTTTCCGGGAATCATCGCTGCCGTATCCGCCGGAGCAAAACCATTTCTGAATCGCATTCGGTAACAACCATTATTGACAAGCATCGATTCTCCGGTCGGATATACATCGCATAAACGAATGTCGAAATCAGTGTCTGTTTTATCTGATGATACTTCAAGATGTACTACTGCATTTCCGGCCATCGTCATGTCCTGCGCTAAAACCGGTGAAGTGAAAATGAGAATGTCGTTTCTTACTTCAACCGAGTCGCTCTGATCGTACGGTCCCTGCAACTGATCTGATCGCAATGTCGGGCCACCAACCGTTGGTGAAGGGTCATTTGGATCATACAGATAAGTGAATGATGCATTCGCCGAAGAGATGGCGCCGGGATGAGTGAATTATCAGGCTGGAAATAGAGTGTCACCGGATTGAATCCTGCCGGAGGCCATACCGGTGAGCCTTGCCAGTTATCCTGACCCATACGGAAATATTGAACATATGGCGTCGTATTCCATCCGTTTGCAAGCGAGCGCAGATGGTAATCAAAAAATGCCAGCGCCAGCGAATCACTCCATCCTTCTGCAGCGGGGTATGAGAGTTGCCCCTGAGTACTGGTTCCCACATGCGCCGTTCCCGTTCCGCCGTGTGCCCATGGGCCCATCAGTAAGCGATGTTCGTTTTGCACATTTGCCGGAGATTGAACACGAATTTCATTGAAGAAGTCGAGCATCTTTTCAATGTTGTGATCATACCAGCCACCAATCATAAAGCAGGGAACTAAAATACTGTCAGGGTAATCACTTGCCGGTTCGGCCAGACCGGACCATGCGTATGTGTAAAATGGAAAAGGCAGAACAAAAGCAGAAGTACCAAAGCCAAGCACATCCAACTGCTCGACATATTCAGTGCGCAGGCAACCGTTTGGATAGTACTCCTGATACTGAGTCTGAGGGCCGGCAACAAGCGGACACATGCACGTCAGGTGCGGAGGATTTTGCCTTGCTGTCATGTACTGAATATTACCCAGGGCCGATGGTCCCCACGTCCCGATTTTCCCATTACTCCAGCTTTGCGTGGCAATCCATTCCACCGTGGAATATCCATCTTCGCCGTGCGATGGTGAACCTGAATACTGCGCCCCTGCTCCGCCATAGAAACCCCGCCAGTCGGTAATAACAATGGCATAATTACTCGAATTGATATTCCATCCTATGTTCAATGGCAGGCCTGTGATTCTTTGAAAAAGGCGGTTATATGGAGTCTGTATTAAAATGGTAGGGCCTGATGTCCATCCCGATGGAAGATAAATATCTGCAGGTAACTTTTGTCCGTCCGACATTGGAATCGAATCAACCAGCGTTGGTGTAATCTGCGCTGCAATGGCAGAGGAAATAAAAAGGAGAAGGATCGTAAGTGTTCTTTTCATAGCTGAAGATTAGGAGTTCAGACGGAGATTTATAAAAATAGTTTAATTTTTTTTCAATTTTAGGCAGGAGTGTATGTGCAATGAAATTTTTAAACATACAGGACGCAAGGAACACAAGATTCACAAGTAGACTTTACGGTCCCTGCTACTTACCACTTACTACTTTCTACTTACTCTCCGGAACTTTCTTACAGTTTTTCAGTTAAACCCGTTTAAGCCAATTCCTAAAATTTCTCCTCAACCAAAAACGTTAGGAAGGCCAAGACGGCTGTGCGGATTCTGAAATTCATTTTAAAAACGATTGCAATTGCGGTGGGAACAATTTTCATTCTCGCCCTGCTGATCACTTTTTTTTATGGCAAGGAGATAAAACAGCTGATCATTACTCAACTTAATAAAAATCTTGCAGCAGAAATTCAGGTTAAAGAGGTCGACTTTTCAATCATTTCTCATTTTCCTTTCGCTTCAGTTGATTTCAAGGGATTGACAATAAAAGATGCCATCGATTCACCTGAGAAAGACACGTTGGCAAACGCAGAGCGGCTTTCTATGCTTTTTAATGTGATGAGTGTTTTTAATAAAGATGTTTCCATCCGAAAAATTATTCTTGAAAATGCTGCCGTGCATATTCGGGTCGACAGTTCGGGTAAAGGAAATTACCACTTCTGGAAATCTTCATCCGATACATCCAAAGGCGGCGTACTCAACCTTCAGCGTATCCTTTTAAAAAATGTGGACATCACCTACGATGATGTCAAACACAAACAACATTATGCAGCCCTTGTACGTGAAGCTTCACTAACCGGTCAGTTTGCCGAGGCGAATTATACACTTGGCATTGAAGGAAAACTCTTTTTCAATTACCTCAAAGCGGGTTCTGTAAATTACCTGAGTGAAAAGGAAACTGAAGTTTCGACAACTCTCGACGTAAATTCAAAAGAGGATATTTACAAATTCGGCAAGAGCTCTATTAAAATTGCCGATGTTCAATTCGATGTTTCAGGCTCAGTTGCTTCACCGGTTGGAAAAGTATTACTTGATCTGGATGTCAATGCTCACGAAGCAGGACTATCTTCCTTCCTCAGCCTTCTGCCGGAAGAATATGCCGGACATTTTAAAACATTCAAAAGTAACGGAAGATTCATTTTTCACACTGTCATTAAAGGGGAATCATCTGACAAGAGTACGCCTTCTGTAAAAGCAGATTTCTCTGTCCGTGATGGCAGCCTTTCACCGAAAGATAACTCGGTTGAACTTTCTGCTATCCGTTTAAATGGAAATTATACCAATCGCTCTTCTTCAGGGAAAAGTCAGCTCGTTGTGCCTGAACTTTCAGCTTCGCTCTCCGGTCATCCGATTAAGGCAGATTTCAGAATTGATGATCTTGACAATGCTTTCCTTACAATCCATGCTGCAACGCAATTGGATTTGTCGCAGATCAAACCATTTATAAAATCTGACACCCTCGAATCTCTTTCAGGAAATCTGGCAATGAATGTCTCCTACAGCGGAAAGCTGGATGAAATCAGAAACATTTCGAAAGAAAAAATATATGCTGTGAATGCTAGCGGAAATATCGACATCAGTCATCTTACTTTCCGACTCAAAAATAATCCGCTTCAGTTTAATGATCTCAACGGGAACTTTTCTCTCGACAACAATAACGTCGATGTGAAATCATTCAGCGGAAGTGTTTCTTCAACTGATTTTGTAATGTCAGGAGTCTTCAAAAATTTCATTCCATTCATTTTGGTTCATGATCAGGCAGGTGAATTTGTAGCCGGTGTACAATCTGATCATGTAAACCTCGACGAGCTTCTCTCCAATAAATCAGCTACAACTGCGGGCGACACATCGTATATTATGAAGTTCAATCCGCGCCTGACTTGTGATATGAATGTGCTGGTACGCCGATTGCATTTCAGGAAATTCGAAGCTACCAACGTTACCGGAAAAGTGCATCTCGAACATCAGATTATCAGTGGCCATAGCGTTGCCTTCAGGACAATGGAAGGCAGCATTGTCATGGATGCTACCATTAATGCTTCCCGCCGCGACAGTATTCTTATGAATTGCGATGCAAAATTTGCCAATATCAATATTGAAAAACTTTTTACCGAACTGGAGAATTTTGATCAGACAACTTTGACAGATAAAAATGTCAAAGGAAAAGTTTCTGCCGATGTTCAGGTTATGACCAGTTGGACAACCGACCTTACCATCAACTCATCCAAAGTAGTTTCTACCTGTGATATTACAATTGAAAATGGTGAGCTGAATAATTTTGCGCCAATACAAGCCTTGTCAAAATATCTGAAAGTTCCGGATTTGAATCACATTCGTTTTTCAACACTGAAAAATAAAATCTTCATTGCCGACAGAAAAATTAATATTCCTGAAATGGAAATCAAATCCAGCGCCATGAATGTTTCCGGTTATGGTACACACAACTTTGATAACATTGTCGATTATCATATCAAGCTTCTCTTGTCGGACGTGCTTGGTAAAAAGGTCAAAGCCAATAACACTTCCGAATTCGGAGAAATAGAAGACGATGGGCTTGGCCGTACGCAGTTAATGCTCACCATGCGCGGACCGGTTGATAATCCAAAGTTCGGTTATGATGCAAAAGCTACTACGCAGAAAATAAAAAGCGATATCAGCCGTGAAAAACAGACATTAAAAACAATGCTGAAAGAAGAGTTCGGGCTTTTCAAAAAGGACACGGTTAAAACCGAACAAAAGAAGAAGAAGGAAGAAATGCAAATTGATTGGGATTCAAACGATTGATTTTCACTCTGAGGCATCTTAAACTTTATTAATCGCCAAAATTCTCTGATATTTGCCATCAGGCCGTGAATATCTATACTCAAAAACAACGCTGGAAATTATTATTGCTGATGGCAGCCCTGCTGATCGGTGCAGCCTCGCTTTGGTATACGAACCGATTGGTGCATCGCCTGGCCGATGAAGAGCGAAAAAAAATTCTTCTTTGGGCAGAGGCAACCAGAAAATTGGCCGATGTCAGTGAACTCAATACGGATATAAATTTCCTTTCCACGGTAATTTCGAACAATACAACCATTCCTGTTATTTGGGCTGACGAGCAATTCAGTCCGATTTCATCACGGAATCTTGATTCGTTGAAATCGCTGAATAAGGATTTCCTGAAGCAACAGATCATCGAAATGCGTGCCCAGCATGAGCCGATTGAAATCCGGATCGGTGATCTGAAACAGTACATTTTGTACCGTGACTCAGACATACTTGTCAGATTGCGTTACTACCCTTATTTCCAGCTGGCCGTTATAGCTCTCTTCCTCTTCGTTTCATATCTCGCCTTCAGTTCATCCAGAAAGGCCGAACAAAATCAAGTTTGGGTCGGAATGGCAAAGGAAACTGCTCATCAGTTGGGAACGCCATTGTCGTCGCTTGTTGCATGGCTGGAGTTTTTAAGAATGAAAGGCGTGCAAAGCGATTACACGAGTGAAATTGAAAAGGACATCCATCGTCTGCAAACCATTACAGAACGTTTTTCAAAAATTGGTTCCGCTCCCGCTTTATCTAAGGTGGATGTTTATGAGGTATTGCAGCACTCGGTACAATATATCAAAACACGCAGTTCCGATAAAGTTGAATTCATCCTCAACCAACCTTCGACCGAAGTTTTTGCACCGATGAATGTGCCGCTTTTCGAATGGGTGATTGAAAATATTTTAATGAATGCCATCGACGCCATGAGTGGTGTCGGACGCATTACGATCAGCATTACCAACCAGCATCAGTTTGCTTACATAGATATTTCTGATACAGGAAAGGGCGTCTCAAAATCAAGCTATAAAACTATTTTCAAACCCGGTTACACGACCAAAAACCGAGGCTGGGGACTCGGACTTTCTCTCAGTAAACGTATCATCGAAGAATACCACGACGGCCAGATCTTTGTAAAAAGTTCTGAGCTCGGCAAGGGCACTACTTTTCGGATTGTGTTGAAGAAGTGAAGCGGTTGCTTAGTTGCTTAGTTGCTTAGTTGCTTGGTTGTGCAGCCGAATAAATACTTTCGCTGCTTTCCGTGATTTCATTTTTTATTTCTGTGATTTCGGTGAGAAAAAAAAACTCACCAAAACAACTCCGCCGCCATCCGATCCGCCATCAACTTCCCTTCTGTCGTCAACGTAAATACCGAACCGTTTCGGTTCAATACCTTCCTCTACATACTTCGCCGTTATAGCAGAAAACTTTTCCACCTGAATTTCGCCGCCTTTCTCCTTCGCCACTTCCAAATCAATTCCCCACTTCGTTCGCAGTGAAGTGAGAATATATTCGTTGTACTTATCCTTCTTCGTCAACTCTTCGCGCTCAAAAGGAACACGATTCTCTTTCATCGACTTCAGATAAAGCTGGTTGTTGTAAACATTCCACTGACGACTTTCTCCATCAAACGAATGTGCTGAAGGACCAATTCCTAAATAATGTGCACCCTTCCAGTAGGATGTGTTATGCACTGAATATTTTCCGTCTCTCGCAAAATTACTGATCTCGTAATGCTCAAATCCATTTGCTTCGGCTTGTTCAATCAACAAGCGGAATTGACGGGACGATTGCATGTCATCTACATCAGCTACTTTTTTCTGACGAATCATCGCCGCCAAAGCTGTACGTGATTCAACTGTCAGCGAATAGCAGGAGAGATGATTTACTCCACTGCGAAATGCTATTTCAAGATTTTTCAGCCATGCTTCGTCGGTTAAACCGGGCACGCCGTAAATCAGGTCGATGGTAATGTTTTCAATTCCTGCTGACTTTGCGAGCTCAATAGAACGTAATGCCTGTTCAGCATTGTGGGCCCGATTCATCCATTGCAAATCTTCTTCCCTGAAACTTTGTATGCCAATGCTGAGGCGGTTAATACCAAGTCGCTTCCACATGGCTACATTCTCCGGTGTGAAGTCGTCAGGATTGCTCTCCAGCGTGATCTCTGCATCGGGAGAAAATTGAAATTCGTGGTGAATCGTTTCGAAAATAGTGGCAAGCTGCTTTTCACTCAACAACGAAGGAGTTCCTCCACCGAAATAAACTGTGTCCAGTTTACTCGTTTTTAAGTAGTGCTTGCGGATAACCATTTCCTTATCCAGCGCTTCCACCATTTCATCGATTACCTGATGCTGCGTAGAGAAATGAAAATCGCAGTAATGACAAGCCTTACGACAAAATGGAATATGGATGTAGATGCCGGACATGGAAGGGAATTCTGAATTCTGAATTTATGACTGTTTTTTCAGAATTCAGAATTCAGAATTCAGAATTAGTTAAACGCATTAAACCCCGTTACATCCATTCCTGTAATCAACAAATGGATGTCATGAGTTCCTTCGTAAGTAATAACGGATTCGAGGTTCATCATGTGACGCATGATAGGGTATTCACCGGTGATTCCCATACCGCCATGAATCTGGCGTGCTTCACGGGCAATCTGCAGTGCCATGTTTACGTTGTTACGTTTTGCCATGGAAATCTGAGCAGGAGTTGCGCGGTTTTCATTTTTCAAAACACCCAAACGCCAGGTGAGTAATTGCGCTTTCGTAATCTCAGTGATCATCTCTGCAAGTTTCTTCTGAGTAAGCTGAAATCCTCCGATCGGTTTGCCGAATTGAATACGTTCCTGTGAATAGCGGAGAGCAGAATCGTAACAATCCATCGCCGCACCAATTGCTCCCCATGCAATACCGTAACGTGCAGAGTTCAGACAACCCAGCGGGCCTTTCAGACCTTTTACGTTCGGCAATAAATTTTCTTTTGGCACCTGAACATTGTCAAACACCAGTTCGCCTGTTGCACTTGCGCGCAACGACCACTTGCCATGGGTTTCAGGAGTGGTGAAACCTTTCATTCCACGCTCAACTACCAATCCGCGGATAACACCTTCTTCGTCTTTTGCCCAAACTACTGCGATATCAGCAAACGGTGCATTACTGATCCACATCTTCGCTCCGTTGAGCAGGTAGTGATCGCCTTTGTCTTTGATATTGGTAATCATGCCGCCCGGATTAGAACCATGATCAGGCTCGGTAAGACCGAAGCAGCCCATCATTTCTCCGCTGGCAAGTTTTGGTAAATATTTTTTGCGCTGCTCTTCGCTTCCATAGGTGTAAATCGGATACATGACCAGCGACGACTGAACCGATGCTGTAGAACGAAGACCGGAATCACCGCGCTCTAATTCCTGCATGATGATACCGTATGAAATCTGATCCATACCTCCACCACCGTATTCTGCCGGAATGTAAGGGCCGAATGCACCGATCTCGGCAAGACCTTTAATCCATTGTTTCGGAAACTCTGCCTTCTGACATGCTTCTTCTACAATCGGACTTACTTCACGTTTCACCCATTCACGCACACTGCTGCGAACCAGGCGATGCTCTTCGGTCAATAATTCTTCTGTTAAATAATAATCGTGAAACTGGAAACGGTCTTTTGCCATAATAAGTAGAGATGATTTGCGGAGTTAGTTCCGCGCCGCGAATTTAAGACAATTAGGGAAATTTATCCGTCTGCGTTTCATTTTCTTCGTACTTTGCCGCTGTGGAACGGCTTTATAACTTACTTTTTATCAGGACTTTCCCTTCGCTGATGATCATTTTCCTCGCTGCCGGATTATTTATCTACGGCGGCCTGATCCCGGCCTGGAAAACGTAAACAGCGATTTTCCGAATTACTACGTTTCTTCTCGAAAATGATTCTTGAGAAAAGGGATGTGTCTCGATTTATGACAATCAATGGTTTGACTAAAAAATTCATGAATATGGAATAGAGCAGAAGGGAAAGTTTGCTCCTTTTCCACCTCCAACAGCTTTCGTATTTCTACCCATCGCTTTATTTGAGCCGATCACGGCAAAACGGATTTGGACCATCATCAACTTACTGCTGTGTATTCCGGTGGTTTATTTTTTCAAAAAACAATCCGGACTGACGTTACAACAATCTGTACTGTTTGTACTTGGAACAGGAATGGCATTGATCAATAACTTTTATCTCGGACAGATTTACCTGCTCATACTCTTATTGATGCAAATTGCCATTTCAATTTCCGGAAAATATCCGACTGCTTCAGGCCTGATTTCTTCTTTAGGTGTTTCGGTAAAATATTTTCCGATTGTAATTCTTCCGGATTGGATTATCAAAAAGAATTGGAAAGCGATCAATGGTTTGTTGATGGGCGGAATCATCATTGTTCTCATTTCATTTCTCTTTTTAGGAGAGAAACCGTGTATTGATTTTGTAAAATCAGTTTTAGGAAATCATCTCAATAGTCGTCTTGAAGGACAATCTCCGTATTCTCCCGCATTTCAGTCGTGGGATGCTTTCCTGAAAATCCTTTTTGTAAAAGATGATATCCTCAATCCTAACCCTCTCTTTGATTCCCTTTTGATTTTCTATGCCTTGAAAATTCTCATTATCGTTTTTTATGTTGCACTCGCAATTAAACTTCTCATACAAATCACCAAGACTGAAAAGAAGGCCGTCTATAGCTACATTCTTTTTTCATTTCTTATTGCCATCCTCAGCCCGGCTTCTGCCTCCTATCACTTCTTGTTATTGCTCCCGGCTATTGCCCTTTTCCTGAAAATTTGTGACGACACTGAAACTAAAATCGTCACACTTGTTTTTGTTCTTCTGTGCGGTTATTCACAAATAGCAGTTGACCGACTTCCGGATTATTTACATCTTCTGCCTGTAGTATTCTATCGTTTGATGCTGATGAATATTTTCTGCGTCTGGATGATGCGAAAGATGCATTATTGGGTTAGTAGTTAGAAATTGGTGATTAGTAATCAGAAGGCAAAGAGCAAAATCTAATTTCCAATTACTAATCACTAATTACTACTTTTGTCTATCTCCCAATTCCGGACCAATATGTTCAACCTCTTCGAAGAACAAGTAAAACTCAAAGAAACTGCCGAAGACAAGGCGAAACCTTCCATCGTACTGATTGATGATGATGTGGCATTTAGTGCAATGCTTAGTGAATTTCTGAGGGCTGAAGTGAATATGCGGACAGACATGTATATGAATGGACGCCATTTTCTGGAAGATTATAAAGCATCGGATACCCGGATTATTATCCTTGATTATGATTTTACCAATGTTGATGGCCCTGACGGGCTCTCAGTCTTGAGAGAAATTAAAAGAATAAACCCTTTCGCCATCGTCATTATGGTTTCCGGACAAGACAACGTGGAGATTGCAGTCGAAACTCTTCGCGAAGGAGCATCCGATTACTTTTATAAATTGAATAAAACCGTTTTCCCGAATATTCTCTCTTCTATTATCAAATTGCTGGAGATTGAAAAGAAGCGATTGAATTAAAGGAGCTCTCATTCATTCAGAAAAATTCAGAATTCAGAACTCAGAATTCAGAATTCAGAATTAATACTCACCTTCCCCATGAACAATAAAGTACTCCTCTTCAACCCCCGAGCCGCAAACCACAAGCCCCGGATTCCAAATTCGGTGTTGGCTGTGGCTTCAGTGATCGAGGGTAAGTATGAGTGGGTAATAGTTGATGGTAATCTGGAAAATGATCCCTGGTCAAAGCTGGAGAATTATTTGAACAACGGTGAGTTCAGGTATTTTGCTTCTACAGTAATGCCGGGCCCGCAGTTGAAACAGGCGATTCCATTTTCAAAAAAAATCAGAGACCGGTTTCCTGAAATAAAAATCATTTGGGGAGGATATTTCCCTTCCAATCATTCTAAAGTAGTTCTCGATTCCGGTTTCGTGGATTTTATTGTGAATGGTCCCGGCGAAGTTGCCTTTCCTGAATTAATAAGAAAACTGGAAGCAGGAGAGAAGCGCTTTGATGAAATTCCGAACCTGATTTTTAGAAATGAAAAAAACGAAATTGTAAAAACACGAAAGGATGAAATTTACGATCAGGATACTCTTCCTTCTTTCCCTTACGAGAAGTTGAATTCATTCTATCCTTTGCAACGTTATCTCGGTAAAACCTGCCTTGGCACAAAAACGATTGCCTATCATTCTTCCTTCGGTTGTCCGTTTACTTGTTCTTTCTGTGCGGTCGTACCAATTTACAATGCCCGGTGGAAAGGGAAGTCGGCAGACTTAATTTACAAAGACATCAAATTTCTGAAAGACAAATTCGGTGGGAATGCCATCGAATTTCACGACAATAATTTTTTCGTTTCCGAAAAACGCACCGTTGAGTTTTCAAAACTTATGTTGAATGAAAACATGCAATGGTGGGGAGAAGGAAGAATTGATACTATCAACAAATACTCTGACGAATCACTGGCACTGATGTCTAAGTCAGGTTGCAGAATGATTTTCTTCGGCGCTGAAACAGGCAACGATGAAATTCTAAAGCAAATGGATAAGGGCGGAACTCAAACCGCTGCTCAGATCCGTGAATTCGCGGCTCGTTTGAAGAAGTTCGATATCATACCGGAATATTCTTTCGTCTTAGGTACTCCTGCAGATTCAGAAGAAAAAGTGTGGAAGCAGATCAGGGAAGATGTGGAATTTATTCGCGAGATAAAATCGATCAACCCGCAAACTGAAATTATCATTTACATCTACAGCCCGGTCCCTGTGGAGGGAAGTGAACTATATAATAAAGTCAAGGCAACCGGTTTTCACTATCCTGAAAAGCTCGAAGACTGGATCAGCCCGTCATGGGAAAAATTTGACCTTCGCAAAAATCCTTTAACACCCTGGCTTACCCCTGAAATGGTTTCTTTCATCCGGAATTTTGAAATCGTGCTCAATGGTTACTTCCCGACTTTTTCAGATATCCGCCTGACTCCGGCCAAGGTTAAAATGCTCAGCCGGCTATCGGCATTCCGATACCATCAAAAAATCTACACTTTTCCGCTCGAAATCCGCGCCCTGCAGAAGCTTTGGAAGTATCGTCAGCCCGAAAAAGAGGGCTTTTAATAAGCCACTTGCGGCCGGTTCAGACCCTTTTTTTACCGTTTCAGCAAAGATATTTGGTATTTTAGATGAATATTTGCGTGATTTCGGGTAGTCTATGAATGAGGCCTTTTCAATGGAACAAATTATAAAGCGCAGGAAAATCAAATCCCCGGTGAGAACTATTGAACGTACTCTCCTGAATACTTTTTACCGTCCGTTCATTCAATGGTACACAGGCCGTGAAACGCGCTATCGTTACCGTGAAATCAACGCTACAGTTTTGCCCGGAGTCTTTCATCCGCGGTTCTTCTATAGTACGCGCTTTTTGCTCGACTTCCTCGATTTTGTGAACTTCAGTAAAAAGAAAGTTCTCGAATTGGGAGCCGGTTCCGGACTCATCTCTGTTTATGCCGCCGGAGAAGGTGCACATGTAACTGCAACTGATATTAATCCAACAGCTTTGCAAAATATTGCTCTGAATGTAAAGCAGCATGTCAGTCTCTTCGAAAAGTCAGGTGGCTCTGTGCTGATTCAACCATCAGATGTCTTTGCTTCGCTTCCGGTTCAGAAATTCGATATCATCTTAGTCAATCCGCCTTTCTATAATGGCCGTGCAAAGAATAATGCCGAACGCGCCTGGTATAGCGGAGAAAGTTTTGATTTCTTCCGCAAATTGTTTTCCGGTTGTGCGGATTATGTACAAGCCTCAACAGATTTCTTTATGATACTTTCTGACGACTGTGACCTTCAGAAAATTGATCAGCTGGCAAAAGAACATGGTTGGAATATGTCTGCCGTTTCTTCCAAATCATTCTTAGTCGAAAGCTTGTACATCTTCCGGTTAAGCAGATAAATTTTATTATTAATTCCAAGCCTTCACCGGCCGGAATCGTTAATTGATCACCCCCCAACAGTAATTTATTATTTAAGCTCACCGGAAAATTTCCCGGTAATTAAATTGGCAATTTCCTTGTCAAATCTTTGTCGTACCTTTATTAAGTCAGATGAATACTGTTGAAAGCCCTATTTTTTCCGGAAGTATTACGCTTACTTCTGTTCAGGCAGCTATTATTAAATCGTTGCTGTACTATGATATTTTTGAACATCCTCTTCGAAAAGAAGAGTTGTATTCCATGCTAAGCATACCCGGAATTGAAAGAAGTGAATTCGAAGTTGAATTACAGACGCTGATCTCAGATGGTATTGTGACAGACTTCAATGGTTTCTTTACTGTATTTTCCTGTGCGAAAAGTGTGAAACGTCGCATTGAAGGTGAGGCCAAGGCTGCAAAAATGCTTGACAAGGTCAAAAAATACAGTCGGCTGATCGCTTCCTTTCCTTACGTAAGAACGGTTTGCCTGAGTGGTTCTTTCTCAAAACATGTGATGAATGATGATTCGGATGTAGATTACTTCATCATCACTGCACCAAATCGCCTCTGGATTGCACGAACATTTCTCATATTGTTCAAGAAAATCTTCCTTCTGAATTCGAAGAAATATTTTTGCGTGAATTATTTTATCGCTGAAGATAATTCCGAAATCAGCGAGAAGAATATTTTTACTGCAACAGAAATTGCTACACTGATTCCTGTATACAATTATGAAGGCTATCAGAATTTTCTTAATACAAATAGCTGGTATAAACAATTCTATCCGGATTTCCCGGCGCGTGCAGGAGATTTACTCGTTGAATCATCCAACGGATTAAAAAGGGCAGGTGAAGTCTTACTGAATAGCGGTTTGGGAAATAAGCTCGACAATCTTTTTTTCAGAATTACTCTTCGTCATTGGGAGAAAAAATTCAGTAACATCAATCGTGAGTCGTTTCAACTTCGGCTGCGGTCGAAAAAAAGTGAATCCAAACATCATCCGCAGGGATTTCAGGAGAGAGTCCTGGAACATTTCGGAAAAATGATTTCGCGTTTTGAACAGGAATTCAAAATGAAAGTGCAGTCATGAAGCGGGTTTTACTGACGCATAGTTACTTCCTTCGCTTTGATCCGAAACAATGGAAGATGCAACAGGCTTATCCGCCTCTTGCTACTCTGTATGCTGCTTCACTGCTCAGAGAGAATAATTTCGATGTTCAGGTTTTTGATCCGATGTTCGAATTTTCGGCAGAGGCCATCAGTCCGGTCATTGAATCGTTTAAGCCGGATTACCTGGTAATTTACGACGACGGTTTCAACTATCTTACTAAAATGTGTCTGACCAATATGCGTGAAGCTGCTTTCCGTATGTTGAAAATTGCGTCAGACAAAAATATTATTACAGCAATCAGCAGCAGTGACTCTACTGATCATTCACTCGACTATCTGCAGCACGGAGCAAACTACATCATTCGCGGAGAAGGGGAAATTACATTGCTCGAATTGTTGACCGGCCTTGCAAAAGGGAATTCACAGTTGGATCAAATCAATGGGCTGGCCTTCCTGAAAGAAGATAAAATGGTTACTACCCCGAAGCGCGATGTGTTGCGTGATCTTGATGTACTGCCTCATCCTGCGTGGGACTTAATCGATGTTAGCGGATATAAAAATCGTTGGAGAAAATCAGGCACACACTTTTCTCTCAACATTAGTACAACAAGAGGTTGTCCTTTTCATTGCAACTGGTGTGCAAAACCAATTTACGGCAACAGGTACAATGTACACTCACCGAAATATGTGACGGATGAAATTAAATTTTTGAAAGAGAAATTTGGAGCAAACTACTTCTGGATGACCGACGATATCTTCGGACTAAAGCCCGGTTGGGTGAAGGAGTTTGCCGATTTGATTGAAAAGGAAATTCCGGGCATCAGATTTAAAATTCAATCCCGCGTTGATCTGCTCACGACTGAAAATACCGTTGAACATCTTGCCCGAGCCGGATGCGATGCAGTGTGGATGGGTGCAGAAAGCGGCTCGCAGAAAATTCTGGATGCAATGGACAAAGGCACTACCGTTGATCAGATTCGTGAAGCAACGGCCTTACTGAAGAAAAATAAAATTCACCCGGCTTTCTTTCTTCAATTTGGTTATCCCGGTGAGACTATGAAGGATATCCGGATGACATTGAAAATGGTGGAGGAACTTCAACCTGATGACATCGGCATTTCCGTTTCATATCCACTGCCGGGAACTGTATTTTACGAACGAATAAAAAGGGAGATGGGACAAAAGAAAAACTGGACGGATTCAGATGACCTTTCAGTCATGTTTAAATCACCATTCCCCGCTGAATTTTACAAAAACCTGCAACGATATGTTCATCGTTCCTTTCGCTTAAGGCAGGGGCTCGAACTTATCAAGGGAAAATCTGCAGGCATGAGCTCCGGTAAAATCAAAAGAGCTATGGCTCTTCCGCTTCATTTTCTCGGAAAGAAATATCATCTCAGAAAAATGAAATCCATCAGCGAAGAAGCATCCGTGCTATGATTCAGGAAAACGTTGCCCGTGCTTTTTCAAATCAGAGTTCTTCATTTGATTCTATCGAAGAGAAGAATGCGATTTTGAAATACATGCGAAAGAGAATTCATGCATGTGCAGACTCTTTTGTGTCGGCGGGCAATTATATGCTGGAACTAAATTGCGGGACAGGAATCGACGCTTTGCATTTTGCTAAAAGAAATGTAAAAGTTCTTGCCACCGATGTTGCTGATGGAATGATTGCCGAGACAAAAAGGAAAGTGAAGCATGAAAATCTCGAAGACAAAATAGAAGTAAAGCAGTGTTCTTTCACAGAAATATCGTCTTTGCCGGAAACAGGATTTGACTTTGTTTTTTCAGATTTCGGCGGATTGAATTGTATTCCCGATCTGTCACCTGTCGTTAAAAGTGTTTCAGAGAAATTGAAACCGGGCGGAAGAGTAATGTTCGTCATCATGCCTCCTGTTTGCCCATGGGAAATTGTCCGTTTCGTGAAAGGGGATTTTAAAACGGCCTTCCGTCGCTTCAAAAGACACGGAGCGAAAAGTCATGTGGAAGGAGAACATTTTCTGTCGTGGTATTTTACTCCCAATGACCTGAAAAAATATTTTGGTCCGGACTTCACCATGATCCATCTTGAAGGTCTGGGTTCTTTAGTACCGCCTCCTTATTCAGAAAAATTCCCCCGGAAATTTCCACGACTCTTTGAGTTACTCTGTAAATGGGAATCCGGGATGAAAATGATAACGCCGTTCAATCGCTGGTGCGACCATTTTATTATTGTGCTCAAAAAAAAATAGGCGACTCGAAGGGAAGTTATTGCGAAAGGAAAATTCAGGTTACTGATTGAAATTGATTGCAATGCCAATGTAAAATTACTGTGAATGATCTGCCGGAATGAATAGATTTTGAGCGTCAGATTTTGATGAAAATTTTGTTTCTTTACCAAAGATACGTCCTCTCAGATTGACTGATTCACATAACATAGACGAACAGGAATTATTACGATTGCTGACTGCCGGCGACAAGAAGGGGATGGAGGCATTGTATGACCGGTATGCTGCTGTGATTTATGGCGTAATTTACCGCATCACCGGCAGGGACGACCTTTCAGAGGAGATTCTGATCGAAACTTTCCTTAAAATTTTCAAAAATAGTTCACAATATGACCCCGCCAGAGGCCGTTTCCTTTCGTGGATGATCGGCCTTGCAAGGAACATTTCACTGGAAAAAATCCGTTTGAAAGATTTTCAGCAGAACATAAACCCGGGAGTAAGAAATGACGTATTAAATACGGATAGTCATCTGTCGTTCGATGCAGAATTGTCATCGATCAGAGATGTCATTCGCAGACTTGACCCCGAGTACCGATCAATTTTAGAATTGTTGTATTTCAGCGGAAAATCTCCTTCTGAAATTGCAGCTATTCTGAATATCCCTCTGGGAACAGTGAAAAGCAGAGTGAAAGCAGCCTTCAGTAAACTTCGAAATTATTTTGATGCAAAACAGATTTAATGCATGGATGTGAGGGAGTATATAGAATCCGGAATAGTGGAGATGTACGCAACCGGTGCATTAAACCAAACTGACTCTGCCGACTTTGAGCAAAAAGCCCTGATGTACCCGGAGATCCGGCAAGAGCTATTGCGCATTCAGGGTGCATGGGAAAAATTTGCTTCTGCCTATGCAAGGAATCCACGTCCCGCCGCACGTGAACGCATTTTGGGAACTTTCGCTGAGGAGAAGAATGATAAGCCGGCAAAGAAAAAATCGTCCGACAAAACTCCGGAAGAAAAGCACTACCTCACTTACAAATATCTTATCGCTGCCAGTCTTGCTGCTCTTGTGGTAAGTACCTTCGCCAGTTGGTTTTTTTATTCACGCTGGAATGAGGCTGAAGACCGTTACACTCAGTCACTGAAGGATAAAAACCTCCTTGCTCAAAATTACAATGTTGTTAAAGGTGAGTTCGATAAAAATCTCGCTACGCTCATCATTCTGCGTGACCCGGCAGCACATGTTTTCGAACTGGATCCGTCTGATACTTCCGGGCATTTTCTGGCTCGTATTTATTGGGATCCATCATCGGCACTTTCCTATGTCGATATACTTGGAATTCCTGCCCCTGAATACGGAAGAGTATTTCAGGTTTGGGCTGTGAAGGGAAAAACATATACAGATGCCGGCGTTATCGAGTATTCAATTGACGGTGTACAACGACTCAAAGATATCCGTGAGGCTGATCAGTGGATCATAACACAGGAACCGCTTGCCGGCAGCACTCAGCCTTCGCTGGATCATCTTTTTATGCGCAGCAGGTAGGATAATAATTACCGAAAGTCGCTGAGCAACGACTTTATTTTGAGAAATGCTGTTATTGTAAGTGCTCAATATCTAAATTTGTTATTGATGAGATTGGCGGCCGCTTCCTTTTTTCTGCTTTTGATTTTTTCCTGCACAAAAGTGAAACAGGAAGAAGTACTTCAGCGACCTGCAGGTTGCGACAGCACACGATTTACTTTCGATAGAGACATCCTTCCCATTCTAAATGCCAATTGCAATTTTCATGAATGCCATGCTCCGGCAGGTGAGGGGAGTTATGATTTCACCCGATACAGCGTAATTGCCGACCGCATTCGTGCCGGCTCAGTGGAATACCGCATAGAACTTCCGCTTGAAGACCCTCAGCATATGCCGCAGGATTTCAACTTAAGTATTTGTGATTATTACCGGCTGAAAAGCTGGATCATTCAAGGCTATCCGAAAACTGAACATGAAAATTTATACTCCTACTTCTTTTCTTTCCATCGGCCATCTTTGCACAAAACATGTATTCCGTCAGCAAAGGAAATGTGTCGTTTTACTCCTACGCACCGGTCGAAAATATTGAAGCACATAACGCCCAGCCGGGAAGCATGATCAATGCTTCGACCAATGAAATTGCCGTCGTTATTCCCGTCAGAAATTTTCGCTTTGCAAAAAGTTTGATGGAAGAGCACTTTAATGAAAAGTATATGGAATCGGAAAAATATCCGATGGCCTCCTTCAAAGGGAAAATCAAAGAAACCATCAACTTTTCAGTGGATTCTGTTTATGATGTAAGTGCCGAAGGTACGATGACGATTCATGGTGTTGAAAAACCTGTTGTGCTTACAGGGAAACTGGAAGTAAAGGCCGGTAAACTTATTCTTACATCCGAATTCAAAGTGAAACTTGAGGATTACAAAATTACTGTTCCAAAATTGCTCTTCGAAAACATCGCTGAAGTGATTGATGTGAAAGTTGAACTGAATTATGAACCGTATCACAAGAAATAATGCATGAATAAATACTTACTGTTCTTTTTTCTCTTTATAGGATTTGCCGGATCATCCATGGCACAGGATGACTTATTGAAATTGCTGGAGGCAAACACTACACCCAAGCATGTTCCCGTAATTGGAATGTTCAAAGGCAATAAACTCATCAATGTTCATACAAATGAAACCGTGAGCAAACACAATCTGGATGTGAGAATCAGTCACCTCTTCGGAAATATTGGTGATGAAAGCGGCGGCGGTTTGCATAATCTCTATGGTATCGACCAAAGTGCAGATATCAGAATCGGCTTCCATTACGGTGTTACGGACAGACTGATGGTGGGAGTAAGCCGCTTCAAAAGAAATGAAAATTTTCAGGGACTTGTAAAGTATTATATACTTCGGCAAACTACTGACGGACATTTCCCGATCGCCATTTCATTTTTCTCTGATATCACCTATAGCATTAAAATACATCCTGAAATTACAAGCAATACGTATCGATATGTTTACTCTTCGCAACTGATTTTCGGAAGAAAATTCAGTCAGCGCTTGTCGATGGTATTTGTGCCAACTTTTGTGCACCGTAATTTTGTAGAAGGCGATGATGAAAACAATACGATCAGCCTCAGCGGCGGATTCCGTTTTAAGTTCACGCCATCTACATCTATCATTTTTGATTACTCTCATACACTTGGCCGCGAAAAGCTTTTGTTACCACACTATGACGTTATGGGTGCAGGAGTTGAAATCGAAACCGGCGGACACGTCTTCACGATCATGTTCACCAACGCCGTCGGTATCGCCGAAAGCGATTACCTTATAAATAATCTCGACACCTGGAGCAAAGGCGGCTTCAAGCTGAGCTTTAATATTTCGAGAATGTTTTCACTGGAAAAGAAGGATAAAAATGAAAAGTAAACGGTAAGTAGAATGTAGTTAATAGACCTGATTCGGCTGTACTCTCTTCGCCGGCTTTTGGTAGCAATTCTTTCAGAAAGATATTTCCGGGTAGGTCAAAATTATAAATACAAGGTGCCTTTGCACAGCTACTTACTACTTTCCAATTACTACTTACTCCTAAAAGCAACCTTCACCCCCTTTCCCTCGTATTTCCCCGCTGATGCAATCAGGTACATTTGTTTACTTTCCTGTTCAGGATTCAGTGGCGACACAAAACGTGAAGCCGTCGGGTTTTGTCTGGTTGCCGGTAGACTCGGGTATTGCCAGAGGAAAGACTAATGCGAGTGCTCACGTTCATGCATACTGGAAAGAAACAGTTGCTATTCCTGATTCTGTAAAAAAAGCCATTCTTGCCGCTGAGCAGAATGCAGACATTTACCACGGCCATCAGCTTCATCCTTCACATAGCGGAGCGAAATTGCTTGAACGGAATTCTCCGGATTGGCTCTTTCCCATTATCTTACTTGTCCTTGCTATTTTTGCCGCCCTTCGGTTTTTCTTTACAAAGTACTTCTCGCAAATGATCACTGCATTTGTGAATAATAATCTGACCAATCAGATCGTCAGAGATGAAAATATCATTCTTCAGCGTGCAACCATTTACCTGAGCATTCTGTTCAATCTGATTGCTGCCATGTTCCTTTACCTGGTCAGTATCCGACTTGGCTGGGACATGAGCGGAATAGGTGAAGGACTTAACCGGTTTTTGTTTTTTACCGGTATTGTCAGTGCAATTTATGCCTGCAAATTCCTTATTTTGAAGATGTCGGGCTGGCTCTTCGATTCTGAAAGGGAAATGGCAGTGTATATTTTCAATATCTTTCTGATCAACAATGTACTGGGAATGATTTTGTTGCCGATTATCTGCCTGATGGCATATAACGACCTGATCGGAATAAATTTTTTGATTTTTCTAAGCAGTACGCTCGTCGGACTGGCCATTATGTACCGCGTTTTCAGGGGTATCAGAGTAGGGATAAGCAGTCCCTCCTTCTCTCCACTCTATTTATTTTTATATCTTTGCACCCTCGAAATTGCGCCCTTGATGGTCGTGTGGCGGATAATCGCTGCCTGATCTCCGATCCTGAAAACTGACCCATGAGTTTGAAAGTAAAAAGTATCCTGGTAACTCAGCCTAAACCAGAAACTGACAAATCACCTTATTTTGATCTTTCAAAAAAGTTCAGCGTCAAAATTGATTTCCGCCCTTTTATTCATGTGGAACCAATTAACGCTAAAGATTTTCGTAAGGATAAAGTAAATATCGCCGAGCATACAGCCGTCATTCTGACCAGCCGCAATGCTGCCGATAACTTTTTCAGAATCTGTAATGAAATGAGAATCACCGTTCCTGAAACGATGAAATATTTCTGCATTTCAGAATCTACTGCTTATTACCTTCAGAAATTTGTCGTTTACCGCAAGCGTAAAATCTTCTTCGGAAAACAAACCATCAACGATCTGATGGATGTAATCAAGAAGCATAAAAAAGAAAAATTTCTCGTCCCTTGTACTGATATTCATAAACAGGAAATCTTCGAAACACTCGACGGACATGGAATCGATTACACCAAGGCTGTCATCTATAAAACTGTTGCCAGCGATCTTTCTGATCTGGCCAATGTGAATTATGATGTATTGGTTTTTTTCAGCCCTTCAGGTATCACTTCACTTTTTAAGAATTTCCCTAAGTTCAAGCAGAATAATACGCGCATTGCAGCCTTCGGTCCAACTACTGCTCAGGCAGTACTCGACGCCGGCCTGCGACTCGATATTCAGGCTCCCGTTCCGGCTGCCCCATCAATGACGATGGCACTGGAACAATACATTAAAAAAGCCAATAAGTAATCCAATGCCTCCGGAATCGTCCCGCCGTCTGACTTTTCGAAAACCGGAACGGCTGGTCGGCCGAAAAGCTTTTGAAGAACTTATCCAAAAGGGAACTATCATCCACCTGCCTCCGTTTAGACTGACGTGGCTTCGCGTCAATCAACTTCCGGAATTCCCTGTTCAGGTCGCATTCTCTGTTACAAAAAGAAAATTCAAAAATGCGACTGACCGGAACCGTGTCAAACGCCTTATGCGTGAAACCTACCGGAAAAATAAAGGCAACGTTTATGCGTTACTTTCCGGAGAAAAGATTTCAGCGCATATTCTGATTCAATACACCGGAACAAAATTGCTGACATACGACACAGCGCTCGAAAAACTTCCTCAAATACTTCAACAATTTGCTAAAGATATTCTCCAGACTGCTGAGTAAAATTCTGATCGGACTTATCAAGTTCTATCAATTGGCACTTTCGCCGCTGCTGCGCCCAAGTTGCCGTTTTACTCCGACATGTTCTGAATATGGCCTGCAGGCTGTAAGAAAATATGGCCCGTTCAAAGGCGGATATCTTGCACCCAAACGGATCCTTCGTTGTCATCCTCAAGTGACACGGCTATGATCCATTGCCTTGATTGAATTCAGATGAAAAAAATTATCTCACGTTTCCGCATTCCGTTAGTCATTCTTTGTACGGCCGTCGTCTCCATCACGTCGTACGCTTTCGTTGATGACTATTTCGAAATTTCTAAAAACCTCGACATCTTTTCTACACTCTACCGCGAGGTAAATATTCATTACGTTGATCCGGTTGATCCCGGGAAACTAATGAAGAAGGGACTCGATGAAATGCTGAACAGCCTCGATCCGTATACGAATTACATTCCGGAATCCGATATTGAAGATTATCGCTTCATGACAACAGGTCAGTACGGTGGTATTGGTGCAGTCATTCGCCAGAAAGACGATTACATTATGATTGGTGAACCTTACGAAGGTTATCCTGCCGACAAAGCCGGACTTATTTCAGGCGATGTAATTCTGGAAATTGACGGTAAATCTACCAAAGGAAAAAAGACCGACGACGTTAGTCATCTGCTCAAAGGTTCTCCGAATACAAAAGTAAAATTGCTGATCAAGCGTATGGGATCTGAACCGTTTGTAAAGGAACTTGTACGCGAAGAGGTGAAAGTGAAAAGCGTGCCTTTCTATGGTATGGCAGCAAATGACATCGGTTATATTAAGCTGAACAGTTTTACCGAAAGCGCTTCCAAAGAAGTTGGCGAAGCATTGAAAGACCTGAAAGCGAAAAATAATATCAAAGGTGTTATTCTTGATCTCAGAGGGAATCCCGGAGGATTACTGAATGAAGCAGTTAATATTTCAAATCTCTTTATCCCGAAAGGACAGGAAATTGTCTCTACACGAGCAAAGCATAAAGATGCCGATAAAAGTTATCTCGCCATTAACGATGCCCTGGATCCGGAAATTCCGGTTGCACTTTTAGTGAATAGTGGTTCCGCTTCCGCTTCAGAAATTGTTTCAGGATCTCTACAGGATCTTGACCGGGCCGTCATCATTGGTCAACGTACATTTGGAAAAGGCCTTGTGCAAACAACCCGGCCTTTATCATATAATGCACAGTTAAAAGTAACCATCGCTAAATATTATATTCCAAGCGGAAGATGTATTCAGGCACTTGACTACACTCACAGAAACGAAGACGGAAGTGTCGGTAAAATTCCGGATTCATTAGTAACTGCTTTCAAGACAAAAGCCGGCAGAAAAGTATTCGACGGCGGAGGAGTATTGCCTGATATCGTGACGGAGAGTAGAAAGAGCAGTGCCATAGCGTCGAGCCTGCTTACCAAACTTATCATATTTGATTTCGCTACTCAGTACCGTTTGAATCACCCGACACTGGATACCAAAAATTTCCATTTATCTGATTCGGAATTCTCGGATTTCCTGACTTTCATTAATGGGAAGGAATATGATTACACAACGAAGAGTGAAAAGGCGCTTGCTGAACTGAAGAAGAATTGCGAAGACGAAAAGTATTTTAATGACCTGAGCAAAGAGTATGAAGCCTTTAAAGCAAAACTCTCGCACAACAAGCAGGATGATGTTCAAAAGAATAAAGATGAAATTGTGAGTCTGATTGAAGAAGAGATTTGCTCACGTTACGGCTATCAGCAAGGACGAATCAGAGAATCCATCAGTCACGATCCTGAAGTTAAGAAAGCTATTGAAGTATTAAATAACCGGTCTACCTATACTTCAATTCTCGATGGCTCTTTTGCAGCAGGACAGAATCTGAAACCGGAAGGAAAATAAAGCGATAGAATTATACCGGATCAGTGTTGGCCGGATAAATCGTTATTGAA